>CAJUSO010000021.1 GCA_910588965.1 uncultured Lachnospiraceae bacterium
CGTTCGCCTCACACGCGAGAGGTCATGGGTTCGAGCCCCATTGCTTCCATTTTTCATGCCCTAACCCACCCCCTGCGGCCATATGC
The DNA here is from genome assembly GCA_910588965.1 of uncultured Lachnospiraceae bacterium. Taxonomy (GTDB): domain Bacteria; phylum Bacillota; class Clostridia; order Lachnospirales; family Lachnospiraceae; genus Petralouisia. The sequence continues at coordinate 87 of CAJUSO010000021.1, forward strand.
ACTGCCGCGGGGGGTTTTGCTTCCTCCTGCGCTAAGCAGCCGGCATGCTACCAGCCGCGCCCCATGCTCTCTTCCATCCGCTCCAGGATTTCCTCCTCATCCTTAATATCCTCCAGCTTCCGGTACTCCCAGCCAGGGGAGGCAGGGTCAAACCCGCAGATGCCATGGTAGGGGCAGTAATCGCACCCTGTGCTATCCCCTAACCGGTAAGGCTCTGCCCCAATTTCCCCGGCAAAAATCCTCCTGCCGATATCCCGTATCTTATGGTCTACATATTTTGAGAGGATTTGGAATTCCTCCTTTGCGGCGCGCTTTGATTTTTTGCTGACGCTGGCGTCTTCTTCTTCCCCGGCAACCCCCTTCAGCTTCAGTTCCTCTAAAATTTTCTCCTGGATTTCCCTGTCGCTAAGTTCTGGCTTCCCTTCTACCACTGGGTCGTCCAAATGGTAATAGTACATGCCACCAGGCAGCACTTCTTTCCCCGGGTATTTGCGTTTTAACAGTTCCACGGCAGAATTCATGTAGACCACAAGCTGCAGCTGCAGCCCATGGTACAGGGACAGCAGCTGGAAATCCCGGTTGCCGGACTTATAATCCACGACCTTGACATAGACCTGATCCCCTTCCTTCTTCGTGTCAATCCGGTCAATCCTCCCCCGCAGGCGCATCTTCTCTTCCTCGCTCAAAATAAAGTTCACGGCATCCAAATTTTCTGCAAAGGAAAAAGAAACCTCATAGCCTTCCGGGGCAAAATGGCTGGCCCTCATCTGTTCTGCAACCGTTTCCACCGTCCGTTTCAGAATCCGTTTCATCCGCTCCACCAGGTATGCCGTCCGGGCTTCTTTCAGCAGAAGGCTGCCCACCCCTGTGCCCAAGGCTTTCTCCACAGCCTGCGCTATCAATTCTTCTTCCACATCCCCTGGCACGTCAAACCACTGGTAGCCAGCCTGCTCTAGGGCTTTGGAATAATACTCCAAGGCCTCATGGAACATATTCCCCATATCCACTGGGGCAAATTCCCCCAGGCTGCGCTCTTCCAGCTTTAGGCCATACTGGAGGAAATGGCCGAAGGCACAGGCGCTGAACTGCTCCAGCCTGGTGACGCTGTTTTCTAACACTTTTCCGTATAAAGCCCTGGTAACCTCCGCGCCCATAGGCTTTGCATGGTATTGGTAAAAGGCAGCCTCCAGGAAAAGGGGGATTTTCTCCCGCCAGCCCTCCTGTGCCATATACCATTGGTACAGCCCCCGCCATACAGGGCGTACCTTCCCCTCCTTCGCCACTTTCAAGCCTTCCACGAAGTACCTTAGGCTGCTCTTGGGGGTAATTATCTGCTGCAGGCCAAACCCGTCCCTTCCGTTCCCCTCCTCCACACGGACAGGCCTTATATGGGGGAACATTTTCTGTAAGATCCCCACAAGATAGGATTTCCTGGCTTCCTTCCCATCCTGGCTGGCCCGGAACCAAGTAACATAGAGACGTTCAGATGGCTTCGTCAGGTTCAGGTACAGATAAAACCGCTGGATAAAGCTCCGCTCCCGGTCTGTAGGCGCCAGCTCTATGCCATGGGCGGCAAAGCATTCCCGGTCAGACTGGGAGATAATGCCCCCATGCTCTGGCGCCTTGGGAATCAGCCCATCATTTACCCCTGCAAAAAACAAGGCTTTGATATCCGACAGGCGTGTCCTTTCAATATCACCGAACACAACCCTGTCGTAACCTGGCGGGATGATGCCCACCGCCGCAGCTTCCAGCCCTGCCTCCATCATCTCCCGGTATTCCCGGACCCCCATCTGCTCCTCCCCCAGCAGCTCCACCACCTTATCCAGAAGATCCATGACAATCCGGTAAATCTGGGCATATTCCTTTGCCAGGGCCTGCTCCCCTTCCTGTGCAAACCGTTCCTCATACCCAGCTAGCTGCCCCTCAATATCCAGCCCATACATCAGCCCATAGAGGGCCCTAGATTGCTCCAGCACCGTATGGAACTGCCCCCCTTCCTTCCGGAAAGCCTCCCTAAGCGGCGCAAACTGCGTGGCTAGCTGCTCCCGCATGCGGTTGATTTCCCCTAATTCCCCCGCATCCTGCGCACAGCCCCTGCGCACCCATGGCTCCTGCCATCTCTGAAATCCCCGGACGCCTTCTGACAGCAGGTAATTTTCCAGCAAATCCACTTCCTCTATGGCAAACCCAGACAGCCCGCAGCGCAGGTAGCCCAGCACCGCCTCATAAGAAAAATCCTGCTCCACCAGATACAGGGCCTGCCGCAGGAATTCCGCCATTGGATGGAATACAATGTTTTTCTTGGTATCTAAAAATAAGGGGATCTGGTAAGCGCCAAAAATCTCCTTGGCATAATTCCCATACATTTCCACATCGCCGCATACAACGGCAATGTCTTTGTAGCGGTATGCCCCTCCACGCACCAACTCCCTGATTTCCCTGGCAATAAAATGCAGTTCCTGCCTGGGGGTTGGCAGGGAATAAAGGGAAATCCCTCCCTCTGCCTCCGCTTTCCCTGCCTGCACAGCCTCTGCCGAAGCCGCTTTCCCTGCCTGCCTGGCCTCTGCTGGGTTGGCCTCCCCTGCCTGTACGGCCTCTGCCGAAGCCGCTTTCCCTGCCTGCCTGGCCTCTGCTGGGTTGGCCTCCCCTGCCTGCACGGCCTCTGCCGAAGCCGCTTTCCCTTGCATAACCTCTGCCGAAGCCGCCTTCCCTGCTTGCTGCCCTGGGTAGGCCTTCTGCTTGGGGCGGAACAGGTTCTGCTCCAGCCACAGCAGGGACGGCGCATGGCAAAACCGGCTGCTACTGCTATGGGACACCCAATGGGGCTCCTTGGCCTCAATCCGGTTCTCCCTAGCTATCCGCAGCAGGGAGCTGATGGTCTTTTTGCTCATATAAAACAATTCCTGGACGCCTATGGTATGGTATGGATCCTCCCGGTTATCCAGTGTCACAGTCACCAAAATCTCGTCTGTCACCCTTAGCAGCGTTTCCAATAAATGGTACTGCACAGGGGTAAATCCCGTAAACCCATCCAGCACAATCACCGCGTCCCTGAGGATTTTTGACTGCCCGGCCACCTGCGCCAGTACTTCCAGCAATTCCTCAGCCATAATGAATTTCCCCTCTATACAGTCCACAAACCCTTGGTACATGGCCTGGATATCTTGGATTTTATAACGGAACAACGGAGCCTGCCCCTCGTCCTGGATAAAAGCGTCCAGCTGCCCTGGCGTAATCCGGTACTGGGCCAGTTCCGAAATCACGGACTTCACTTCACTGATATATCCCGTCCGTTTCATATTTGCCTTCAGGAGCCTAAGCTTCCCCTGCTGCTCTTGTGCCACGCGCCGCAGCAGAAGGTTCTTCCCTGTTTCCTCCAAAATGCGGATGTCCCCTATCCCCAATTCATCGAAAATCCGATAGGCAAGGCGGGGAAAGCTTACTACATCCACGTTCATAATGCTGTGGCTTTCCTGGCGCATCACCAGTTCCCTCTGCGTCTGCATGGTAAACTGCTCCGGCACCAGGACAAAAAAAGCCTTCTCTTGGTGTGCTTTCGATTCCTTTAACACCTTTTTATATACATAATCTGATTTCCCGCTGCCTGACGCCCCGAAAACCAACTGCAAAGACATAATTTTCCTCCTTCCCTGGTAATGGCCTGCCCTGATAGGGACAGCCCAAATCCCCCTATTCGATTGCCCCAATCCCCATACGTTCCAGCCTTTCCAGATTTTCCCTCATGTTCTGCAATACCTCCGGGGAATGCCCCGTCCAGCCGACTACCTCCCCCACAATCTTCAAAGGGGACTGTGTACGGTAAGACTTTGTCGGATTGCCAGGAAATTTCTTATCTGTCACGTTCGGGTCATCTTCGAATTCCCCCGTCGGCTCCACGACATAAATCCTCTGTTCCCCGTCCCCAGCCGCTAATTCCGCACCCCAGACAGCCGCATCCAGCGTCCCTGCAAAATAAACATATCTTGCCACCCTGTCGGCATAGTTGGACACAAAACCTTTTTCCAAAAAATCACCTGTTCCCAAATCCGCCTTGGTCCCATGGAAAAACGAACCTGGGCTGAATGTTATCTTCCCATCCACTTTAAAACCTCCTTCCAAACCCATCGGGCTATAATGCTATTTTAAGTTATTTTACATTTCAAATCAATAAATAAACGCCATCATCTGCCTGCATTTTTCCCGCATCCATTTTTCAAAAAATCACGGAGTGATTTCCGTTGCTGCTTTACATAACACGGTCTTTCCTGTAAAAGGACAAAACGGGCAAGCACGCTTCAACTCCCCTATCCCCTCAAAACACAGTCTTTCCTATAAGATAAAAAAACAGGGAAAATAGCTTTTTCTTGCTATCCTCCCTGTTGCTTTGTATTCTGTTCTGCTTCCTGCCAGGCAGCCTGTGCCTGGAAATAGCGCCCTGCGGTTCTTAGCCGTATGGGATTACATCATCCCCATCCCGCCTGCGCCGCCTGCCGGCATTGCAGGAGCCTCTTCCTTAATGTTGGCAACAACAGACTCGGTTGTCAGTAAGGTGGACGCCACAGAGGTTGCGTTCTGCAATGCGCTCCTGGTTACCTTTACCGGATCCAGGATACCTGCGTCTACCATATTCACATATTCTTCCTTTGTTGCATCAAACCCAACGCCTGCTTCGGATTCCTTAACCTTGTTGATGATAACGGCGCCTTCTAAGCCTGCGTTTGCTACAATATAGTACAGCGGGGATTCCAGGGCTTTCAGGATTACCTTTGCGCCTGTCTTCTCATCGCCCTCCAGGGTCTCAGCCAATGCAGCAACTTCCTTGGCTGCATGGATATATGCGGAACCGCCGCCTGCAATAATGCCTTCTTCTACGGCAGCCCTGGTGGAGTTCAGGGCATCCTCCATGCGCAGCTTGCTCTCTTTCATCTCCGTCTCCGTTGCTGCGCCTACGCGGATGACTGCCACGCCGCCAGCCAGCTTTGCAAGCCTTTCCTGTAATTTCTCTTTGTCAAATTCAGAGGTAGTCTCTTCAATCTGTGCGCGGATCTGTGCAACCCTTGCTGCAATAGCGTCCTTGTCGCCTACGCCGTCTACGATAATGGTATTTTCCTTCTGTACCTTTACAGATTTTGCACGGCCTAACTGATCCATTGTCGTCTCTTTCAGATCCAGGCCCAATTCCTCAGAAACCACCTGGCCGCCTGTGAGGATGGCAATATCCTCTAACATAGCCTTCCTCCTGTCGCCATAGCCTGGGGCCTTCACTGCCACTACGTTAAAGGTGCCGCGCAGCTTATTTACAATTAAGGTCGTCAGGGCTTCGCCCTCTACATCCTCAGCAATAATCAGCAGCCTGGACCCGGACTGTACTACCTGCTCCAGTAATGGAAGGAGTTCCTGGATATTGCTGATCTTCTTATCTGTAATCAGGATATATGGGTCATCCAGCACAGCTTCCATCTTATCCATATCTGTTGCCATATAAGCGGAAATATACCCACGGTCAAACTGCATGCCCTCTACCAAATCCAGCTCTGTCTGCATGGTCTTGGATTCCTCAATGGTGATGACGCCATCGTTGGAAACCTTCTCCATCGCATCGGATACAAGTGTCCCAACCTCGTCATCCCCTGCGGAAATAGCTGCCACCTTGGCAATCTGGTCTTTGCTGTCTACCTTGCGGCTCATGGCTGCAATAGCTTCTACCGCCTTATCCGTGGCTTTCTTCATGCCGCGCCTTAATACGATTGGGTTGGCGCCTGCCTCTAAGTTCTTCATGCCCTCTTTGATCATTGCCTGTGCCAGGACAGTTGCTGTGGTGGTCCCGTCCCCAGCCACGTCATTGGTCTTGGTAGCCACTTCCTTCACCAGCTGGGCGCCCATGTTCTCAAAAGCGTCTTCCAGTTCAATTTCCTTTGCGATGGTTACGCCGTCATTCGTAATCAACGGTGCGCCAAAGGACTTATCCAATACTACGTTCCTCCCCTTGGGGCCCAAGGTAACCCTTACGGTATCTGCTAATTTATCTACACCAGCTTCCAATGCTTTTCTGGCTTCTGTGCCATATTTTAATTCCTTTGCCATGATTATCTGTCTCCTTCTATTCTCTGAAATTTTGGGTCCTACTGCCTGGCATGCCGGACAATCCCTGCCTTTACCAAGCAAAACTCCTAATCCTTCTTGCTTTCCCTAAAGCAGAAGCCCGCCGGAAAAACTCGCTTCCTTAAGCCTCTACGACTGCCAGGATGTCATTCTGCTTTACAATGATATATTCATTCCCATCAAGCTTTACTTCGTTCCCTGCATATTTGGAGTAGATTACCTTATCCCCTTCCTTTACCTGCATCGTCACTTCCTTGCCATCCACAGTCCCGCCAGGCCCTACGGCAACTACTTCTGCCTCCTGCGGCTTCTCCTGTGCGCTTCCTGTTAAGATAATGCCTGACTTCGTCGTCTCCTCTGCCTCGCATTGCTTCAATACAACTCTGTCTCCTAATGGTACTAATTTCATCGCAATTCCTCCTTATTGGGCATTCTCTGTCCTATCATTCTCTTATTGGGTTATTAGCACTCGTTAGTGTCGAGTGCTGATTGCCTATGTACATAATTTAGCACTCTCTATTTTCTTTGTCAATATCCAATTTTACATTTAATAAAAAGTTTATATTTTTTATCTGAAGGTTATGATTGCCATCCTATGGCGCTGGTCCTATTGGGGGGATTTATCCTCCGTACCTTCGAGAGGATGCTCTTTGATATATTGCTCCATAATGGCCGCTGCCATACGGACTAATTTCTTGCAGGGGCGCTTTTTGTAGTATTCTTCAGTCCGGCTCTCTGGCACAGGCTCATCCCGCTTCCGGGTAAGCCCTAATAACTCCCGGCAGACGATGGATCCATTTTCTGCCTCATATGCCTTGGCCAGCTGCTGTATCCTGGCGTAATGCTCCTTTTTGCCCTGGGCGTCCCCCGGCTTTTCATATCCGTACAGCATCCCTGCCACCAAAAACATCCCGCTGGCCGCCCCGCAGACTTCCCGCAGCCTGCCCATCCCCCCGCCGAAGGATGAGCTAAGCCTGGCGGCCGTTTTCCCATCCATCCCATGGAGATCTGAAAAAGCCAGGAATACTGCCTGGGTGCAATTATACCCATTTAAAAAATTTTCTTCTGCTTTTTGCCCGTATTTGCTGTTTCCGTAATCCATCCCTGCCTCCTAACCCAAACTGCCCCTGATACTGCCTCCCCATGCCGTCTTACCCTCATGCTATACCGCATGGAGGTTTTTCAGCGAGATGTCCAAAATCGGCGCAGAATGGGTCAAAGCGCCGCTGGAGATGTAATCCACGCCCAAGGAAATATAATGGGCAATGTTCTCCTTTGTGACGTTCCCAGAAATCTCAATCTCTGCCTTCCCGCCAATGGCTGCAACCGCCTTCTGCATCTCTTCCACGCCCATATTATCCAGCATAATGATGTCTGCCCCGGCTTCTACGGCCTCCTGCACCATTTCCAAGGTCTCGCACTCCACTTCAATCTTGCGTACAAAGGGGGCGTATTCTTTGGCCATCTGTACCGCCTCCTTCACGCCCCCGGCTGCCCCGATATGGTTATCCTTTAAAAGGACGCCGTCCGATAGGTTATAGCGGTGGTTATAGCCTCCCCCTACCTTTACAGAATATTTCTCAAAAATCCGCATATTCGGCGTTGTCTTCCTGGTATCCAGCAGTTTCACGCCGCTTCCCTCCAGCAATGCGGCAATGGAATGGGTATACGTTGCAATCCCGCTCATGCGCTGCAGGTAATTCAGCGCCGTCCGCTCCCCAGAGAGGATAGCCCGGATATCCCCGGTTACCGTGCCAATCAAATCCCCTTTCTTTACCGGATCCCCATCCGTAAAATGGAACACCACAGACACCTCCCCGTCCAGCAGCTCAAATACCCGGCGGAATACAAAAAGCCCTGCCAAGATGCCATCCTGCTTGCAGAGCAGCTGCGCTTCCCCCTTCTGGGCATGGGGCATCACAGAGTTTGTAGTCACGTCCTCACTGGAAATATCCTCCTGCAAAGCCTGCAGGATCAATTTATCCGCATTTAATCCCATGGTTATTTTGTTGTTCATACTCTTTCTGTCTCCTTTCTATTTCCCGGCGTACCAGCGCATGGTTCTCCTGGCGCAATTTTTTTAAATCTGTATATGTTTCCGGCTGGAAGAAGCCCTCCGCGTCTGCCGCAGCCTTTCCTGCCGTAAAGCCTATCTTCCCCTCTTGGAACCTCTGGGGAGCCTGTGGCGCCCGTTCCTGTAAAGATGCAATATCCCAAGCCGCCCGGCGGGCGAATACCAGGCTTTCCAAAAGGGAATTGCTGGCAAGGCGGTTCGCCCCATGCACGCCATTACAGCTGGTCTCCCCGATGGCATAAAGGCGTTCCATGGAAGTCCTCCCATCCAAATCTGACTGGACGCCTCCCATAAAATAATGCTGCCCAGGCACCACAGGGATGCATTCCTTCGTTACGTCATAGCCTTCCTCCAAGCATTTCTGGCAAATATTGGGGAAATGGCTAAAAAGGTTCTCCTTGGGTATCTGTTCCATGGACAGCCAGACATACGGCTTCCCGTCCAGCGCCATCTGCTTCTCAATCGCCGCCGCCACCACATCCCGCGGCTGCAGCTCGTCCACAAACCGTTTCTTTTCCGCATTGAGCAGGACGGCCCCTTCCCCGCGGACAGACTCTGAGATTAAGAACCGCCTGCCTGGCTTCTGGGAATACAGGGTTGTAGGGTGTATCTGCACAAAATTCACGTCCTGGAGCCGTATCCCATGGCGCAGCGCAACGGCCACCCCATCCCCTGTCAGATGGGCAAAATTCGTAGAATGGCGGTACAGCCCGCCAATGCCGCCGCAGGCAAGCACGGTATGGGCCGCTTTGATTGGGGCTATCTGCCCCTGCCTGCCCAAAGCCACAATGCCATAGCATGTATTCCCCATGCAGAGGATATCCAGCATTTCCGTATGCTCATAAATGGTGATGTTCTTGCGCTGCCTTACTTGAGCCAAGAGTTTTCCGGTGATTTCCTTCCCTGTAACATCTTCATGGAACAATATCCTGGGCTTCGAATGGCCGCCTTCCCTGGTATATGCCAGCTGGCCGCCCCTGCGCTCAAATTCCACGCCATATCCCATCAAAAGCCCTGCAATCTGCGGGGAATCCTGAATCATCCTGCCCACGGAAGCCTTGTTGTTCTTATAATGCCCAGCCTTCATCGTATCCTCAAAATAATCCTGGTAATCATCCTCAGACCTCAGGACACAAATCCCTCCCTGCGCCAGGAAGGAATCACTGTTTTCTGCCTGGTCTTTCGTAATCACCATAACCCTCTGGTCCTCTGGCAGCTGCAGCGCACAGAAAAGCCCGGCCGCTCCAGTCCCTACAATCACTACATCTGTCTCTCTCTCCATCTCTCCACCTGCTTCTGTTGAAAACCACAACGTAACTACCTAATGTTCCTATCGCTACATTCCAACATAATATCTGCTATAGTATACCACAGCAGGGATTTGCTGGCAAGGGAATCATTCCCCGAAAGCTTCAAAGAAAAAGCAGCGCATCCGCTGTGAAAACACAGTGATGCACTGCTTTGGGCCCTTACGTTCCGTTTACTGGTATCCTGCAGCTATTGGCAGGCACCTTTCCTTTCACTTGACTTTCACTTGACTTTTACTTAACCTTCACCGTCTTTTTCTGCCCTTTCCCCTTAAATAACTTGGTATAGGCTTTCTTTTGCGCCTTCGGGACAGTGATAACTGCTTTGGAGGAAATACCTTTTAAGGCGTTCGCCCCTACGCTCTTAAGCTTTTTCGACTTAACGGTAATTTTCTTCAGTTTCGGGCAGGACTGGAAGGCGCCTTTCCCAATCTTAGCCACATTTGCGCCAACGGTTACCTTCGTAAGCTTCTTATTGCCCTTAAAGGCATTGGAAGCGATACCCGTCACCTTAAAGGTATAGCCATTGAGCTTTACAGAAGACGGCACCGTAATGGATGTATATGTTTTCTTTGCCGGCGTGCTCAATTCTACCGTCCCGCCTGAAGCTGCAGACTTCGTTACCTTATACTTCATGTTCCCGCTCTTATAAATCTTGCCCTTAACCGGAATCTGCTTCTTAATCTGGAAATACGTTTTAATGGCCCCTGTAAAGTTCCCTTTGAAGGTAATGGTTACCGTAGCCTTGCCCACCTTCTTATTGCCTGCATAGGAAACGGTATAATCTGTACCGGCTTTATAGCCCTTTACCTGCAACGTAGGCTGTGTAACCGCTTTCCCGGTGTAATACTTTGTCTTAACGCCGGTTATGGTTGCTTTTGTAACTTTCTTCGGGCTGATAACGAATTTTACAGCTTTGGATACTGCAGCCTTATAATTCCCTACTGCTGCTGCGGTCCCCTTCACATAATAGGTCCCTGCATTTACCGGGGATGCAATTTCCTTGGTGCAGGCTGCATCCTTATAATACTTATAAGTAACAGCCGCGCCTGTATTGGTCGTGCTTACGACCTTAGGGGATGCCTTCTTGCTTCCGTCATAGGTGAAGCCTGCGCAGCTGATGCTTAGGCTGCCTTCCTGCTCCCCACCCCTTGGCTGGACCTGGATGGTTACTTCAAGGCCTGTCACCGTTTCGTAATTCTTGGTATCCTCCGGCGTATAGGTCACCTTAAATTTATTGGCTCCTGCTGCCCCCACAGAGGTCGACTGGGCGTCTTCAAATGCAAATCCCTTTGGTAAGGTTACTTTTGCAAGGGTGTCCCCTTCTACCGCTGTCAGGCCAGACGGCAATGTGTACTGGGGCCTCGCCTTGCTAACCGTAAAGCTTACAGGCTCTGATACCGCTGCATTATGCGTATCCGTTGCAGCAACAGACCCTTTCACATAATAGGTTCCTGCATCGGATGGCTGTGCCACTTCCTTGGTGCAGGCTGCATCTGTATAATACTTATAAGTCACAGCCGCGCCTGTGTTGGTCGTGCTTACTACTTTGGGCTCTGCCTTCTTGCTTCCGTCATAGGTAAAGCCTGCGCAGCTGATGGTTAGGCTGCCTTCCTGCTTCTTCGGGTCATCTGGGATTTCTGGTTCTTTCCCTTCATATAACCCCTTTACTTCCTCTGGCGTCAGCGCATAGTTATAAACAGACAATTCATCAATCATGCCATTGTAGAACTCCCCGTTCTCCCAAGGAGCCTTCCCTACATAGAATATGCCGTTATCCCCAAAAATGTCTTCCAATGCATAGCTGCTGTCCGCTTTGGACTTAAACTCGCCATTTACATAAATAGAAGTACTGTCGCTGCTATGTACGACCGTGATATACCTCCATTCATTCTGCTTTAGGCCTTCTGCCCGTGCAGAAGTTGGGCGGCTGCCGGTATTATTGTAACGCTCTGCCGTCACGCCTCCTCCATTATCCAGTATCCCTAAATAAACCTCCCTTTGGTAGGTAGGTGCAGCTGCGCTCGGCGCCGCATAGAACACCCAGTTTGCATTCCCATTATTTACCTTCCCCCAATAGGAAACTGTAAGCGCCTGGAAACCTGTCAGCAAAGGTTTCCCTTCCAAATCTGTAACAGACAGATATGCTTTATTGCTAAGGTTCAGCGCTTTGCCCTTTTTGGCGTCATCCACCAGGGCCAGCGTGCCTCCTCCCATCTGGGCTTTGGCATTCCCGCTCTTTAAGCCGTTCTCTTCATCATCGAACGTAAAACCAACCACCTTCTGGGGCTTTAGCTTGTCAAAGAACGCTATCGCCTTCTCCAGCTTGCTATAATTGGATACCAGCTGTTTCTGTTCCTCTGCCAAAGCATCATATGCTTCCTGCATGGCATCCAGCTTCGCTTTGTACTCCTCCGTATAACGGGGAGTCCCAAGGGAATTAATCCCTGCCACTACTTCGTTGACAGCATTCGCTTTATTGATTACATCCTCCGATATTGGCGTATCGGATTTTATAATATTAATCCTGTACTCTGCGGCTGCCGTATGGTCCTGGGCATAAGCCATTAACGTAAGCATGGTCTCTTTGCCAGAAAGGGCAACTTCCCTTGCCTGCGTATCATCCACCAGGATGTCGCCTACATAGACCAGCCCGCTTGGCACATTCGGGGAAGCGTTCAGGGTAATCTTCCCTGTGGCTTCCGGGACTACCAAAGTATAAGCCTTTTTGGAAGGCGCAAAGCCTGGCGTCAGTTTGCCTGTATTAAAGTTCAGCTTGGACAGCTCTGCGTCCGTACGGTATCCATCCCTTGTCTTAATTGCAATGCCATATAACCCGCCGACAGGGCTCTTGGAGTCTTTGGCTGTCTGGAATTTCACTGTTACCACCGGAATCCGGTTGCCCTCGTCATCCGTAACCTCATTCCCTGCGGTGTCTACCTTAAACCTCGTTGGCTCCTTCCAGTATTTCTCTGGGATTTCAGCGATTTCCCCATAAAATACATCGCTGCCTGCCTTGTCTGTTATGGTAGCTGTCTTGTAAAACTCGTCATTAATATAAATGTCAAACACCCTGCCTTTATCTGAAGTAAGGTACGTGCACTCCAGATAATTCTTCTCTGCAGAGGTATCTACCTCCAAATCATAACTGAACCAGCCTTCCTTGCCGCTTGGCACATGGCGGAACGTGCGCCCGTTATGGCTTCCTACTTCTGATGTGTCAGAAGCCTTCTTATTTTTGGCCGCTTCTGAATTGTTATCATCAAAGCTTTCCAAGGAATCCGCTGTCACTTCAGAGGTCCTGAGCCGTTCCTTCTCACGCTTGATGTTTGCCTGGGCTTCCTTGGAATCCCTTACCTCAAAGGTCATATACAGGCCATACCGCTCTTTGTAACGCATGTAATGCGGCGTATACACCAGCCTTGGCGAATCCGTATTCTTCAGCTGGAACTGCACCTTGCCGTCCGCGCTGTCCTCAATACGCACAAAGTTTTCTTTTACATTGGCCATCCACTCTGCCACGGTATCCGTCTGTACTGTGATAGCCGTCTGGCAGGTATTGTCCTTCGTGCCTACCCGCACCAGGATGCCATTCCCATTCGAGGCTTCGATGTTATTGGTCCCAAGGGCTGTGCTTAATACCATCGGCCCATACTTAAATGCCACGAAGTTCCGGTTATCCTGGGTAGAATATGCCTTTACTTCCATGGGGAATTTCAGTTTAATTGTGTCGCCTGCCTTTACATTGGATACTACTGCATATCCTTTTTCCTGCCGGATTTCCTGTTTGGCGCCGTTTAGGTAGAGTTCTGGCTCCCCAGCCGTCCAATCCGGGATACGGAACCGGAGGTTGGTATTTGCAGCCACATCCGTACCTTCAGCCGCTGCAACCTTCACTGTCACTTCATCCTCATTGGGCATGTTCGCTTCCTGGGACAGCTTTAGGTTCTGCTTTGCATAGCGGAAGGTGCTGCCAAAATACATATTCACATAGACGTTTGCCCCTTCTGTAAAGTAAATCGTATCGCCCAGCTTGGAGAAATTCTCCATCCCGGTCCCGGTACAGCACCAGAACTCGTCAAAGGGGCGGTTAAATACTTTGTTGTACCCTGGCGCCATGGGCTGGAAATACATGGTAGTGCCTGTCTCCGGGTTCTGGGAAGACAGGATTGCATTGATATAGGTATTCTCATAGTAATCCATGTATTTCTTATCCTTCGTGAGCTTGTAAAGCTCCCTTGTCAGCTTGAGCATATTATAAGTATTGCAGGTCTCGCAGGTAAGCGCACTGTCATAATCGCCCTTAGCGGCGTCTTCGTACAGTTTATCTGCATTATGGAAATGCTCTGACTGGCTGTTGCCGCCTGTCACATAGGTATGGTGAGCAACGGTGATATCCCAGAAATTAATCGCTGCATTCTTATATTTCTCCAGGTCGTTCTTCTCTGCGTCTGTCAGCCCGTCATAATACCCTTCATTATCCATCAATACGGTATAACGCTTCAGTGCACCGGTCAGCTTGGGTATCGTGGTATTGGCATGCTTGCCGCTCAGCACATCCCTGCCGGCTGCAAGCTCGTTAAACAGGGAAATCTCGTCAAAATACTGTGCTGCTGCCTTAAAGTGGCTATTCCCGGTAATATCATAAATTTCATACAAGGCTTCATTCATGCCGCCGTACTCTGTCCGCAGCATAACGCTGTTGTCTGCCAGCTTGCTGCACCGGTTGTATACATACTCCGTAAAGCCCTCTGCGATAGCAAGCGCCTTTTCGGCAAGCTGGCCATTGTCCGCATCTTTCACAAAGGTATAAATGTCAATCAGCCCAGCCAGCACTTTGTGCAGGTTGTACCAGGGCACGATTACGTTCTCATCACTGCTGCCCGTCCCATCAATCTGGTTTAGGATACTCTCGCGGAAGGCAGAGACGTAGCCTGCGCTGGCAGGATGCTTCTCTGCATAAGCGTCCTGGCATTCCTTCAGCCCATTTACCGCATCCCTGATTTCAGCCAGGAGCCTGGCTTTCGTCTCCGCATCCTGGGTGCCTGCATAGGATTGGGAAAGGGCTGACATATAGTGCCCAAAGGTATGGCCGCGGAAGTTGACCGCGTCGCTCCGCTCCCATCCCTGGTAACGGTCTGTCGTAGGCGGGGTCAGGCCTGATACCCTATAAAACTCATATAAGAATTTCTTGGCGCTTAAGCTGAGCAGGTACTCGCTCTCTTTCTGGGAAGCATGGGTTAAAAAGCTGTCTGCCAATACAACCGCCTCAATGCCGCTGTCCGCCATCTTATTGGACTCCTGCTCCGACTTGGCCGTCACAGAAACATGGAATACCTTTGTCACAGGCTCCCCATTGGCAAAGGAGGCTGTTGCCGTCAGGGACACATCTACGGTTCCCGATTCTGGAGGCGTCACAGCCCCATCTGCTGCGATTATCTCCGGATGGGAAGATACCCATGTAATCACGGATCCAGAAGCCCCTTCCGTAGGCAGCGTCACCCTCCTGTCCGCAGATTCAGGTATATTCAGCGCGTCGATATCACTCTGGGCAGCTGCTTTTTTATCAAACTTCACAGGAGAAACCTCATCATACAGCCCAATCACGGCCTCCTGATTATAAACCGTGCTGTAAAGCTCATATTCATCCAGCGCCACATCCCTAAGGTAAGCGCCTTTATAGACAGTCCCATTATACCCAATCGTCTTTTGGGTAGCCGGGGCCGGACCCACTACCCCCGTGGACGCCCCGCCCATAGGGAACGCAACGCTTAACGCCTGTTTGACGCCATTGCGGTACACAACGGCTGATTTGCTGCCGCTGTCGTAGGTCACTGCAATATGGGTCCACTGGTTTGGCGGGAAAAATGTATCCCTGTCACCGTTAACCTGCAGCATATAAGGCTGCCCCTCCCTTTGGGCCGGCCCTACGGATAATTGCAGCGGCCGTTCTTTTTGGGTCCCTAAATACCAGCCGTCCGTGTACCACTCGTTCTTGCTCCAGGTAATAATCTGTTCGCCATCTCCCATCCCCCCTTCTGGCGGCTTAATCCAGAAAGAAAGGGTCAGGTTTGCCGGTGAAAGGCCCTCCCCCGTCCCAAGATCCAAGGAAGTTTTCCCATCAAACAAGGCAGCCTTCCCCTTTATGCCCTCCGTATAGGACACTTTCCCATTATTTTCCTTTACTTCTACCGATTTGCCGGACGCGTCTGCCAAGTTATCCTCAAAAGACAGCTTTAACTGCGCCGTTTCCTCATCTGCCCTCTCTGCCTGCATGGCCTCTCCTACAGCCGCTTCCTCTGCCAATCCTGCAGCATACAGCGGTTGGGAAGGCAAGCCTGTAAATGCCACTGCCGCAGCAAGGACGCCTGCCAAAAATTTCCTACCTTTCATACCATCCTCTCCTTCTTCCTTAAATTGCTCCCTTCTTTGTACATAGGCTAAATGCCGCAAAGCCTGTGCCCATACGGCAACGGCTATGCCAATGGGTTTCCCAGGCTCCCTTTCTGAAAGGCTCCCGCCAAGGTTTGCCCAAAAGCATCCTGGCGCTCCGCGCTTCCTATTGGCAAAAAGCATAAATATGTACAAAAAAACTGCTTGTTTCAGTATAACATAAACAAAAACTTCCGAAAATAGAAATTTTTTTATTTTTTTGTACTTTTTTACACTTTTTCTATGATTGGCCAAAAAAAGACGGGACTTCCGGCTGGGGATTTGTATGGCTGAAAGTGGCGCTAAGCTTTCTTTACCCCTTTCCCATCCCGGCCCGCCATCCTAAGACGGTGGAGCGCCACTTCTTTCTCCCTCACTGTAACATAGGATTCCTCCTGGCCCAGCACATAAGCCGCTTTCAGGCTGTCCTTGGGGTCAACCTTCATCCCCCGGACGCCCACAGCCCCTTTCTTCTTCTCCGGCACCTCCGCTGCAGGAAAACGCAAGAACATCCCTTTTTCTGTCTGCAGCACAATGCTTTCCCATTCTTCCCCTTCCATCTTATGTACCAGGAGGAGCCGTTCCCCCCCGTTCAGCTTCGTGGCGGCAGTCGTCCGCTTAGACACGTCAAATTCTTCCCCCCGGACCTGTTTCAGCATCCCGCTGCTGTTGGCAAACAGGAGGCGCTTCCCTGCCAGGCCTGCCAGGCAGCCCATATACAGGATAGATTCGCCGCTGCTGTCATAATTGCTGATATTATCCAGCGGCGTGCCCTTATCCCGGAACTTTCCATGGGGGATGTCCAGAATTTTAACCATATGGAGCTGTCCCTTATCCGTGAAGACGCAGAGCCTGTCCGTATTCATGCAAGGGATTACATACCGGTTCTCCCCATCTGCCGCTTCCTTATTCCGCTCATACGTGGGCACATCCACGGCCTTTACATACCCAAACCGGTCCATTAAGAGGACAACCGGCATTTCCTCCGCTTTCTTTTCCTCATATACTGCTTCCTTGGCATTCTCAATGCCGGTCTTGCGCTCTTGCCCATACTCTTTCTGGAAATAATCCAGTTCCTTCATTATGGCCTTCGCCATGGCCGTGCGGCTGCCTAATACCTCCTCATACCTTGCGATATTGGCAAGGGTCGCGCCGTGCTCCTTCCTCAAGGCCTCAATTTCCAGCCCAATCAGCTTATACAGGCGCATTTCCAAAATCGCCGTGGCCTGCCGCTCCGTAAAACAGAGGCTGCGGGCATCCGCTTCAGAGCCTTTGAAACGGAACTTAATTTTCTCCGTCTTGCCATACATCAGGCATTCCTTGGCGTCCCGGATGTTCTTGGCCCCCCGCAGGATCTCTATGATAAGGTCGATGACGTCACAGGCCTTTATCAAGCCTTCCTGCACTTCCTTCTTCTCCAGCTCCTTGGCCAGCAGGGTCTTATACTTGCGGGTGGCCAACTCATATTGGAAATCCACATGATGGCGGATAACCGGCACAAGCCCCATCGTTTCCGGCCTGCCATCTGCTACCGCCAGCATATTGACCCCAAACGTGTCCTCCAGCCGTGTCTTTTTATAGAGCATATTGCAGAGGTTCTCCACATCTGCGCCTTTTTTTAGGTCCAGCACGATACGGATCCCTTCTTTGGAAGATTGGTTGGATATATCCACAATATCATTTGTCTTCCGTGACTCTGCCAGATTGTACACATCCAGCAGGAACTTCCCAATATTTGCCCCCAGCATCGTATAGGGGATCTCTGTAATCACCAGGCGCTGCCTGCCTCCCTTGGCCTGTTCGACCTCTACCCTTCCCCGTACCTTAACCTTCCCAGCCCCAGTCTCATAAATCTGGAGCAAATCATCCTTATTCACTACAATCCCCCCCGTGGGGAAGTCCGGCCCCTTAATATAGGCCATCATTCCCTCCGTGGTAATATCCGGGTCTTTCATATAGGCTTTGACGCCTTCAATCACCTCTGACAGGTTATGGGGCGGGATGCTGGTGGCCATGCCTACCGCTATCCCTTCCGCCCCATTGATAAGCAGGTTCGGCACTTTTACCGGCAGCACAGAGGGCTCTTTTTCGGTCTCATCAAAGTTCGGCACAAAATCCACTACATCCTTATCCAAATCCGCCAGGTAAGCCTCCTGGGTAACCTTCGCGAGCCGTGCCTCCGTATAACGCATGGCGGCTGCCCCGTCCCCTTCCATAGAGCCGAAATTGCCATGCCCATCCACCAAAGGGAGCCCCTTCTTGAATTCCTGCGCCATTACCACCAGCGCTTCATAAATAGAGCTGTCCCCATGGGGATGGTATTTTCCCATCGTATCCCCTACGATACGGGCACACTTCCGGTAAGGCCTGTCATGGCGGATGCCCAATTCATGCATATCATAAAGCGTCCTCCTCTGCACCGGCTTTAACCCATCGCGCACGTCTGGCAATGCCCTTGCCACAATGACGCTCATGGCATAGTCAATATATGATTTCTGCATTAACTCCGAATATTCCGTCCGGATAATCTGTTCCTTTTCCTGCATACCGTTTCCTTTCTTATCTATACATCCAGTTCCGCATCCCGGGCATGCTTATGGATAAATTCCCGCCGGGGCAGCACCTCAGTCCCCATCAGCATCTCCGTCACATCAGAAGCCATCCTGGCATCCTCAATCTCCACCTGCTTTAAGATCCGTGTCTTGGGGTCTAAGGTAGTCTCCCAAAGCTGCTCTGCATCCATTTCCCCAAGCCCCTTATACCGCTGCAGGGTAAACGGCCCTTTGTGCCGCCTCCGGTACTTCTCCAAGGCCACATCGTCGTAAAGGTATTCCTCCTTCCCCCTGGCAGGGATTGCCTTGTACAAAGGCGGCATGGCAACATACACATGCCCTTCGTAAATCAGTTCCGGCATGAACCGGTAAAACAGGGTCAGCAGCAGCGTGGAAATATGCGCCCCATCCACATCTGCATCCGCCATAATGATAATCTTGCCATACCTAAGCTTGGCAATGTCAAAGTCATTCCCATAGCCTTCGGAAAACCCGCAGCCAAAGGCATTAATCATGGTCTTTATCTCTGCATTCCCTAATACCTTGTCAATGCTGGCCTTCTCCACATTCAAAATCTTCCCCCGGATTGGCAGGATGGCCTGGAAATTCCTGTCCCTGGCGGTCTTTGCCGACCCCCCTGCGGAATCCCCCTCCACAATGAAAATCTCACAGGCCGAAGCATCCCTGCTCTCACAGTTCGCCAGCTTCCCGTTGGAATCAAAGGAAAACTTCTGCTTGCTCAAGAGGTTCGTCTTGGCCTTCTCCTCGGTCTTGCGGATCTTCGCCGCCTTCTCCGCACAGGAGATTACCTTCTTCAGGTTCTCTAAGTTCCTGTCAAAATAAAGCTGGATTTCTTCCCCTGCCACCTTGGAGGTAGCGCGGGCCGCATCCTGGTTGTCCAATTTCGTCTTCGTCTGCCCTTCAAAACGGGGCTCCGGATGCTTGATGGATATCACAGCCGTCATCCCGTTGCGCACGTCCGCCCCGGTGAAATTAGAATCCTTCTCCTTCAAGATGCCAAGCTCCCTGGCATAATTATTGATGATTGTGGTAAACACCGTCTTAAAGCCGGTAAGGTGCGTCCCCCCTTCCGCATTGTAAATATTATTGCAGAATCCCAGGATATTCTCATGGAATTCATTGGTATACTGGAAAGCCGCCTCTACGGACACCTTCTCGCTCTCCCCCTTGAAATACACCACGTCATGGACAGTCTCCGCCTTCTTATTCAGATCCTTCACAAAGCCCACAATCCCCTCTTCCTCATGGAAGGCCTGGCGCTCCGTCCCTTCCCCGCGCCGGTCCTCATAGTAAATGGTCAGCCTGGGGTTTAGGTAAGCCGTCTCGTGGAGCCTGCTCTTTACATCCTCCTCCTTAAACCGTGTCTTCTCAAAAATCTCCGGATCCGGCAGGAAATTAATCCGTGTGCCTGTCTTCTTCGTCCTGCCAATCACCGGGAGGAGGCCTCTTTCCAATTCCAAGGCCGGCTTCCCCTGCTCGTACCGGTCATGGTACACCTTCCCCCCTAAGTGCACCTCCAGGTCCAAATATGCGGACAGGGCATTCACCACGGAAGAGCCCACGCCATGCAAGCCTCCGCTGGTCTTATAAGCATCATTGTCAAACTTCCCGCCGGCATGGAGGGTCGTAAATACCAGGCGCGCCGCAGACACGCCCTTCTCATGCATCCCCACCGGGATCCCACGGCCGTTGTCCTCCACCGTACAGGAACCGTCCGCCTCCAGCGTCACCCAAATGGTATCACAGAACCCTGCCAGATGCTCATCCACGGAATTATCCACAATCTCATATATTAAATGGTTCAGCCCTTTCCTGGACACGCTCCCAATATACATCCCCGGGCGCTTCCTGACTGCCTCAAGCCCTTCCAGCACGGTGATATTCCCAGCGCCATATTCCTGTCTCACTGCCATCCTATCCTGATTCCTTTCTATGTATTATCGGTACATATGTTCTATTTATCCTATTGTAACACGCATTGCCTCATTTGTAAAGCTATTTTCATACATATGTTCGATTTTTTATTTCCTTCCACAATTCCTTTTCTAATTCACCGCAGGACTGGTAACGCTCTTTGGGGTTTGCCCTGGTGCATTTCCAGATGACCTTATCCAGCCGGCGGGGCACTAGCCTGTTCCAATGGCGGGCATGGTACTCCCCTGCCGGGAACCTCCGGACGTCTGCCCCGGTCAGGAGGCGGTACATGGTTGCCCCCAGCCCATAAATATCCGTCCTTGCATCAATAGCCCCATCCCGCTCCATCTGCTCAGGCGCGGCATACCCTTTGGTCCCAAGCCTTATCTCCTCTTCCTTGCCTGCCCATCCCCAGACAGCCCCAAAATCAATCAGGCGCAAGTTCCCCCCTGGCTGCCGCACAATGTTGCCCGGCTTCATATCCCGGTACACCAGGGGCGGGCTTAGCTGGTGCAGGTAGCCTAATACCAGGCACATATCCCTTCCCCATTTGGCCACTTCTCCCGGAGGGATAGGCCCCCGGCGCTTTAACATATCCTCCAGGGTCTCCCCCTGCAGGTATTCCATCACGATATAGCAGCGCCCCTGCCCTTCCATCCGTTCCTCGATGTGCGGGAAATAAGGATAGTCCAGCTTCTGCACCAATTCTGCCTCATTTTTCAGCATCTGGTAAAGCCGTCCATCCATGAGCCGCCCCTTATCTAGTTCCTTGACCGCCCATTTCCTGCCCCTTTCCCTGTCCACTGCCAAATAAACCTTTGAAAACCCACCTTCCCCTAATACTGCTTCTATCTCATACCGGTTCCCCAAAACACTGCCTATTTCCAAATATCAGCGCCCCCCTTCCAAACGCGCAGAAACCCTTCTCCCTGCGCCTGCTGCTTCCCGCCAAGGGCGCCTTTCCCCTGTGCATTTAGAGAATGCCGCAAAAAAACAGAGAAAAGGGCGAACGCTCCAAAAAAGCCTTCACCCATCCCTCTGATACCGCCGGAATTTACTGCCATATCACTTTATCTTCTACGCATCTTCCCACATTTTCTCATGTTCTGCCTTCTTGTCCCTGAGCATCAGCCCCTGGACTGCCTCTTTTACCGGCTCCCCTGCAAACAGTACCCTGTTTACCTCTTCAATAATCGGCATGGGAACCTGGTATTTTTCTGCAAGCCCCATGGCAGCCTTGGCGGAATACACGCCTTCCACCACCATATGCACTTCTTCCATGGCTTCCTCCATGGTCTTGCCCTGCCCAATCAGCATCCCAGCCCTCCGGTTCCGGCTGTGCATGCTGGCGCAGGTCACAATCAAGTCGCCTATGCCTGTCAGGCCGCTGAGCGTCTCATATTTGGCCCCCATTGCCAGCGCCAGACGCCCAATCTCCGTAATCCCGCGGGTAATCAGCGCAGCCTTTGTGTTGTCGCCATACCCAACCCCGTCTGCCATTCCAGCCGCCAGGGCAATCACATTTTTCAGCGCCCCGCCCAGCTCAACCCCCAGCATATCCGGGCTGGTATAGACACGGAACACATCATTCATAAAGATATTCTGCACATATTCCGCATCTTCCTTCCTCTTCGCCCCTGCCACACAAGTCGTCGGGAGCCCGCGCCCCACCTCCTCTGCATGGCTGGGCCCGGATAATACGGCTACCCGTGCCTTAGGGATTTCCTCCGAAATAATATCCGTAAGCGTCATTAACGTATTTTCCTCGATCCCCTTTGCCACATTCACAATCAGCGTCTGCCCGTCTACATAGGGCTTGAGCTTCTTGGCTGTGCTCCTGACAAATACAGAAGGTACTGCCAGAACCAGCAGATCCCTCCCACAAGCTGCCTGCCCAAGGTTTGCCGTCAGCTGGATCCCATCTTCCAAGCGGACGCCTGGGAGCTTCTCTTTGTGCTCCCTGTCCCTTTGCAGCATCCTGATTTCCTCTTCGATAGCTGACCAGGCTGTCACCTCATGCCCATTTTTTTCTAATACCGTGGCCAGGGCAATCCCCCAGCTTCCTGTTCCGATTACGCTAACTTTTGCCATAATTCCCTCCAAAAAATAATTGGCCAGGTTTCCCTAGAAGCCATCCTGCTGCTCCCTTCTCCCTATGGAATTGCAGCAGCTATTGCTTCTTTGCCGGGTCCCCTGATTTGTGCAAAGAAAACTTATTCTCCGTCCCCTTAAGCAGCCGCATAATATTTGCATGGTGCCGCCCCAGGATTAAGAGCGTAAAGGCGGCGCCCAGCACATAAACCTCTGGCAGCAGCCCTGTGCGCACCCCCAAATACCCCAGCTGGCCATATAAAATCAGCTGGACAAAAAAGCAGGCGCCCACCAAAATAGATCCCAAGGATACATACTTCGTCAGCGCTACCACCAAAAGGAACACCAGCAGGCACACAGGCGCCATCGGCGGGTAGAAGGCCAGGAGAAACCCTGCGGTACAGGCAACGCCCTTCCCGCCTTTAAACCCCATATAGAAGGGGAAATTATGCCCCAGCACGCTCCCAAGCCCTGCATACATAGCCAGCAGCCGGACCCCATCCCCGTATTCCTGACGGAACAGAAGCCAGGCAGCCAGCATGGACAGCATGGTCTTGCCTGCATCCCCCAAAAAGACAATCAGGCCTGCCTTCGCCCCCAAAGTACGCAGGGTATTTGTAGCCCCGGCATTCCCGCTCCCATGCTCCCGTATATCAATATGCTGCGTTTTCCCATAAAGATAGCCTGTCTGGAACAGCCCGAAAGCATACCCTAACACCAGGCAAATAATCCGGCTTGCAATCATCCCTACCGCTCCTTCCTTTCCCGTATAATAAACTTCAGCGAAGTGCCCTGGAAGCCAAACGCATCCCGGATCCGGTTCTCCAAATACCGGACATAGGAAAAATGCATCAGTTTTTTATCGTTCACGAATATTACAAACGTGGGCGGCTTCACTGCCACCTGGGTCGCATAGAAAATCTTCAGGCGCCTGCCCCTATCCGAAGGGGGCTGCTGCAATGCAACGGCTTCTGACACAATCTCATTCAGAACGCCAGTAGCCACCCGCATGGAATGGTTCTCCAACACAGCGTCAATCACTTCAAACAGCTTCTGGGTACGCTGCCCAGTCTTGGCGGAAATGAACATCAGCTGGGCATAGGGCATGAAGCTTAGCACCTCACGGATCTTCTCGGTATGCTTATAAATGGTCTTGTCGTCCTTCTCAATGGCATCCCATTTATTCACTGCCACAATCACGCCTTTCCCACGCTCATGGGCAATGCCCGCAATTTTGGCGTCCTGCTCCGTCACCCCTTCCGTAGCGTCAATCACTACCACCACGACGTCCGCCCGCTCCACAGCCGTCACCGCGCGGATAATGCTGAACCGCTCCAGTTCTTCCTTAATCTTGCTCTTCCGCCGCAGCCCCGCCGTATCTATGAAAACATATTCCCTGCCGTCTTTTACAATCTCTGTGTCAATGGCGTCCCGGGTCGTGCCTGCAATGTCGGACACAATGACCCGTTCTTCCCCCACCAGGTGGTTAATCAAGGAAGATTTGCCCACATTCGGCTTCCCTACAATCGCAATCTTGGGCCTGCTGTCCTCTTCCCCTTCCTCCACATCTGGCGGGAAATGCTTGGCCACCTCTTCCAGCATATCCCCAATCCCAAGGCGGGAAGCGGCTGAAATCGGAATCGGGTCCCCTATCCCAAGATTGTAAAACTCATACACATCCGGCATGAATTTCTCAAAGCTGTCTACCTTATTGACTATTAAAAGTACCGGCTTCCTGGCGCGCCGCAGCAAGTCCGCTACCTTGGAATCTGCATCCACAAGCCCCTGGCGCACGTCCGTAAGGAAAAGAATCACATCTGCCGTATCAATGGCAATCTGAGCCTGCTCCCGCATCCGTGACAGCATCATGTCGCTGCTGTCCGGCTCAATCCCGCCGGTATCTATCAAGGTAAAAGACATATTCAGCCAATTCACATCTGCATAAATCCTGTCCCTGGTCACTCCTGGCGTATCCTGCACAATGGAAATGCGTTCACCCGCCAAAACATTAAACAACGTGGATTTCCCCACATTCGGCCGCCCTACGACGGCTACTACTGGTCTGCTCATCCTATTCTCCTAACCTTAAAAGGCTGCCGCATATAAAATACATCCCGCAACAGCCCCTACATCAATCATCCTGCATGCATACCATGCCCTGCATGCCCGTTCCCTGCAGCAGGCAGGACACCAAATCCTGTCCGCTTGATTCTACAATATTTATTTTGATTTGTAAAGCATTTTCTATTTCATCTACTGTGACATCATCCAATAAGACCTTCTCCCCGCTGCGCAAAAGGTTACAGGGCAGCAGCAGCCTGTCCCCCAAATCCCTGCCTTTTAGCTGGGAAATGATATCCTGGCCTGTCAGAAGGCCGGAAACGGTAATCATCTCCCCGAAAAAATGGTTGACGACCGGGATTACCTGCACCTTGGCCTGCGGGAATACCTCCATGAAGTCTGCCGCAAGCTCCTGCAAGGTAGGGGCTGCAAGCACCCCCGTAGCAATGGAAACCGTCTGGGCATGCTTATGGCCCGTATCAGGCCGCGCTACAGCGGCTGCCGCCGCAAGGGCCTGTGCAAATTCTTCCCGCAGCAGGCGGAGCATCCCTACGCCGTTTTCCAGCTGGAGGTAGCCGTCATAACTATCCTCCTGCGGCAGCTCCTGCCCTGCCAGCAGATACCATTCATCACTGGCATGGATAAAATGCAGGCCGCACCTTTCCATGCAGGCCTGCTGGCAGCGGTGGATGACAGCCAGGACTTCCCTGGCGTCCTCCTGGGTAAATGGCTCCAAAGGATACAGCCCCTCCCGGTATTTACTCAAGCCCACCGGAACTACGGAAACGCTTTCCATCACAGGCATATAGGCCATTAAATCCTGGATGCTCTTCTTAAGCGCCTCCCCATCGTTCACGCCCTTACAGAGCACAATCTGGCCATTCATGGGGATCCCGGCCTCATAGAGCCTGTCTATTTTCTGCAGCGCCTCCCCTGCGAAACGGTTATTCAGCATCTTACAGCGCAGCACCGGGTCCGTGGACTGCACGGAAATGTTGATAGGCCCCATCCGGTATGCAATGATCCGCTCCAGGTCATGTTCCTTCATGTTGGTCAGCGTCACATAATTCCCCTGCAGGAAGGAAAGCCTGGAATCATCATCCTTAAAATACAAGGTGTCCCGCATGCCCTTTGGCATCTGGTCAATAAAACAGAATATGCATTTGTTGCGGCAGGACTTGTAACTGTCCATCAGGGCATCTGCAAATTCAATGCCCAGGCCTTCCTCATACTCCTTCTCAATCTCCAGCTCCCATTCCTCCCCATCAGGCTTCCGGATGGCTACTGTCAGGTATTCCTCATTGATAAAATAACGGTAGTCGAACACATCTTCTATTTCATGGCCGTTTACCGACAGAAGGACGTCGCCAGGCCCTACCCCCAGTTCCTCTGCGATACTGTCCGGCTGGACCCTCTTTATTTCATGCTCCTTCAATACCATTCTCCATTTCTAATGCAAATTTAGGGGGAAACCTTCCCGGCATCCCGCCAAGGGCAGATGCCAAACGGGGATAAGCCGTTACGGCCCATCCCTGTGGCAACCCCCCTGGTTTAATCCTCTGCGTCCTCGTCTGCAACTGCAGCCACTGCCCCTGCGACAGATGCAACAACTGCTACGATGACTGCTACGATGACAACACCGCCGATTAAAAAAAATAACATTTTCCTCATCCCATTTCTTTAGATTCTTATTCTTGCAGGTACTGCAAGTCCTGGTTACCTACTTATCATAGCATATCTTAAAATATCTGTAAATAAAATATTCCGCCGCTGCCATATTCTTTCCCCTTCCCTCCTGCGCCTCTTTCTTCCCAGCGCTTCCATCCCCAGCTGCCGCAAGGTGCATAAAAATGCCAACGAAAACAAGATACGGAATCCTGGACGCATACGCCGAGGATGTAACGGGGATTAGGGCAACGGGTAAGGAACCAAGGGGGAAAGGTAAACAGATATGCCAAGGGAACCTTCCCTTGGGATGACAGAAACCTGGCCATGTTCCATGGTGCAGAGAATCCGGCTGCCAGATTTTTGGATCCGTCCCAGCGCCTCTTTGCCGGGATGCCCGTAGGAATTCCCTGCGCCGCAGGAAATAACGGTGAGGCCAGGGGAAAGGCAATCCAGGAACTCTTGGCTGTTGGAGCCGTCCGAGCCGTGGTGGGCGGCTTTGTATAAACTTATATGATGGATGCCGTATTGGGACAGGTAACCTCCCCTTCGGATTTCCTCTTCCTGGCCAATCCCGATATCCCCGGTAAATATCCCTGTAAAAGACCGATAAGCCAGGGAAACCACCAGGGAAGCCTCATTGCGGCCAGCGCTGCCTTCCCCTCCTGCGCCCGTGCCAGCGCCTGGATGTAATACGGTAAACACGGCTTCCCGGGTCCCAAACCGGGTTCCTGGCTTAACATAGAGAATCTTACATCCCGCTTCCCGGGCACGGGCCTGCAGATTCTTAGCCGCTTCGTCCTGCACCATCCCCTTTGCCATAATCAGGCACTCTATAGGATACCCCTCTTCCAAAAGTTCCAAAAGTCCGCTGATATGGTCTTGGTCTGCATGGGATACCACCCACCCTGCAACCGACGAGATTCCCTTTGCCTTTAGGAATGGCAGGATGCGGTATTTCCCCACCTGCTTGACATCGCTGCTGCCGCCGTCAATGAAAAAATGGCTCCCTTCCCCTGTCTGGACGAATATCCCATCCCCTTGGCCTACATCCAGTATATCCACCTCAAACTGCTTTGGGGTACGGGCAAACAAGAGGACGCATACGGCAGCGGCTATTACGAGCAGCCACCTTTGTTCTCTGCGGTAATACAAGGCGCATAAAGCAGCTGCAAGGACCAGGTAATACGCAACGGCCAAGGCCAAGCTTGGCTTCCCTGTAACAATAGCGGCGCCTGGCAGGGATAATGTCTTTTGGCACACCCATTCCTGGAAGGAAAGAAGGATCCCGGCAGGCGCCAGGAGTATCTTTCCCGCCAAGGCAGAAAAGCATCCAACAGACGCCCCGCAAAGCCCCAGGAACAGGAGGGGACCCATAAACGGAAGGACACAGGCATTGGCAGCTGCACTATAAGAAGGGCATTCATAATAGAAATATAAAGAAATCGGCAAAGTGGCTAATTGGATGCAGGCGCTGGCCTGAAAGGATTCCCAGAGGATTCCCCCTGCCTTCCGGATGCCTTTCCCGCCTCCCTTCCTTCCCACCATTTTGGTGTCTTGGGGAACTGGTGCACCCTTGACGGCAGTACCCTTCCCGCCTCCCTTCCTTTCTCCCGTTTTAATGCCTTGGGGAACTGGTGCACCCTTGACGGCAGTACCCCTCCTTTCCCCTGTTTTAGTGCCTTGGGGAACCGATGCCCCCTTGATGGTGATACCCTTCCTTCCCACCGTTTTGGTTCCTTGGGGAACTGGTGCACCCTTGACGGCTTTTGCCACCACCACTACGCCCAGCGCTGCCCCATAGGAGAACAGGAACCCGGCGTACTCCAGGACAAAGGGGTTTTCCCAGGCTTGGATCCCTGCGCAAAGCCCCAAGGCTGTCAGGGAATCATAGCTGTAGCCGGATGCCTGGGCTGCCATGGACAGCAGGAACATGCAGACGGCTCTTGCCGTGGAAATTTCCATACCCGACAAAAGGCCAAAGCTATAGGCCATCCCCATGGCAAGCAGGGAGGCCAGTACCTGGGGCACGCGCAGCTTCCGGCATAGCCGGAAAACCCCCATGCCCATCAGGGAGACATGCAGGCCGGAAATCGCCAGGATATGGGAGATGCCGGCGCTTTGGTAAAGCCCCTTCAGCCCGCTGTCCAGAAGGGATTTATCCCCTAAGGCCATGTCCGCCATAACCCCCGCATGCTTTTGGGGCATGGCCCGCTGGAAGGATTCCCTCAGCCGCCCCTGGAGGCTGCGCAAAAATATGGCATACCTGTCTTCTTTCTTGGAAATAACATATTCCTCCTGGGCATAAACCCGGAACCCTATCTGTTTGCTGCGGTAAAATTGTTTCTCATTGAAATTCCCTTCATTGCGGGAAATTTGGAATGGTGCATAAGCCCCTGCCACTTTCAGTATATTCCCTGGCTGATACACATTGGAACTGTAAACTAGAATCCCAACACTGGGATAAGCTATGCCACCCAGAAGGTACTGGGTGTCTTTCAGATAATAAATAAACTGCTCTTCTCTTTCTTCTATTTTGCAGACCTGCCCCTGGACCGTAACCCTGTCCCCCTCAGAAAAAGCATCATCCGGCCTTTCAAAGCATCCCCGCACGGCCCCGATGCGTCCTGCCCCTGCACAAAAACAAAGCAGGCAGGCAGCGCACCGCAAAAAAACGGCAAGCCATGCCCTGGCCTGGCAGCGGCGCTTTATGGCAGCCACAAGATATGCCGTAAAAAGCAGCATCCCCGCCGCAGCCAAGGGGCTACCCTCCCTGCCGTACCAAACCCCGCACAGCAGGGACAGCGTCAGGCAGCAAAGCATCCTATTAGCCACCCATATCCTCCTCTGCTTCATTCACGATTTCTTCGGAACCCTCTTTGATCTGTTCCTCCTGGGTCTTCGCGCTGCCGTCCAGATAGTCCAGGTTCCGCTCATACATATCGGACAGCTTAAATTTCTCCCGGTAGACCACATTATTGTCCCCATTGACAGAAATCTGCACTTTATTGACATTTGGCAGTTCCGCCAGGGAATTGACGATAGAGTAAATGACAACCGGCTCTGAGACATCAAAATTCTGGCTCAGGAACCCCTCGTTCAGATTGACAAAACAGACGCCATCCGAAACAGACACGCCCAAAAGCTTCGTGTCCTCTGGGACGGCAGCCCGCATCCCTTCCCCGCTCGGCCCTTTCAGCAGCTGCTCCAGCACCAGCTTTTCCAGGGAAATATTACTGCTGTAATGCACCTCCTGCACTTCCTGTACCAGCTTTGTCCCCTTCTTGTTGGCAAAATACAGGGTAATGCTGGCTGTCTGGATGGTATTAATCTGCTCCCCGGGATTTTCAATAAAACTCTCTGCCGTCATCAGGCCAATCAGCGTCCCGTTCGCATCCACAAGGGGCGTATCGCCCACATAAAAGGAAATGCACCCTACCCCTTCCACCTGCGTCAGGGTACGGACAAAGGCAGCCCGGCAGAGCACTTCGCTTACATTATCCATTTCCCCATATGCAGCATTAAAATACAGGTACAGCTGGGCATTCTCCAGCTTCCAGGACATCAGCTCCACTTCCTTGGGCGCTGCTTTGCGGATATCCGGGCTGTCCGTGCCTTGGAACAGCTGCCCGATTAATTCCTCCACCATGCCCTTGGCATCCTCCGCCTGGGGCTCATAGCCTACCGCTACCGTCTTTGTCTTCTCTTTATTCACATAATATACATAATATTCTGGCTCTTCCTCCTGCCCTTCCCCGCAGCCTGCCAAAAAAAACAGGAATGCCGCAGCCAGAAGCATAAGGAGAGCCGGAACCTGGACCTTCCGTTCCACCCTTCTTTTTTCCATTCCACCCTCCCAAACACCTTATCCCACATAAGCCAGCGGGATACGCACGGTGAAAATAGTACCTTCCCCTTCCTTGCTGTGGGCTTTGATTGCCCCCCGGTGCATTAAAATTGCATTCCTGGTAATGGCTAGCCCAAGGCCTGTGCCTTTGATTTCCCTGGAATGGGACTTATCCACCCGGAAGAACCTCTCATAGATATGCTCTAAGGATTCCTCCGGTATCCCAATCCCGGAATCCTCTACCCGCACAAAAAAATACTTGTGGTCCGCATTCAAGGTCACATGGACCCAGCCATCCTTCTTGTTATATTTAATGGCATTCTCCACCAGGTTATTCAGGGCAAGGGATAATTTCACCTCATCCACCTCCGCGCTCACCGGGCGGAAGCTTTCCAGCACCAGTTCAATGCTCTGCTTCTCTGCAATGGGGCGGAGCCGTTTCATTATCATTTCCAGCAGCTCATTGATATTTGCCACAGAGATATTTAAGGTCCCTGCAGACCTGTCCATCTTCACCAAAGACAGCAGGTCGTTGATAATCGTGTTCTCCCGCTCAATTTCTTCCGTGATGTCCCCCATAAATTCCTTGTATAGCTCTGCGGGCACATCTTCCTGGCTCAATAAGGAATCCGCCAGGACCTTCATGGAAGTCAGGGGCGTCTTTAACTCATGGGACACATTGGCTACAAATTCCTGCCGGGAATCGTCAATGGCGCGCATCCTGCCCAGCATCTCATTAAAGGCGTTGGAAATCGCCTCTGTCTCTGTATAATCTGATATCATCAGCCTTTCTTCCACATCCTCCGCCTGGATTTCCTCTAAGGACTTTGTCATCTTCCCAAAAGGGAGCACCAAAAGCTTCGCACAGAAAAAAGCAGCCAGCAAGATAAGGATGCCGCTGGCAATTTCAATCACATGGGCATTATCCCGCAGGAAATCATAATTCATCATAATGCTGTCCGTAGACACGCTGACCAGCATCACCCCCTGGGTCCCTTCCGCGTCAGCGCTTTTAAGGGGGATGGACAGCTCAATGTAGCGGTTCTTGGAATCATATTTCGTAATCTCCTCCCCCTGGAAGCTCCGAACCACTTCCTCTGAAATAATTGTCTTACCCGTATCCAGCCCATAAGTGTCCTTCACAATCTGGAAGCCTGGGTTTACAAGCAGCACCCTCCCATCATAAATATTGGAAAGCTGCTTTAACTGCGCGTTAATCACCTCCGACGAGGTATCCGCGATATAGTTGTATGTAACCACCTGGCTGCCCAATACCTTGGCCTGGCTCAGCACATCTATGCTGCGGTTGGAGACTGCCCGGCTCTCATAGCTGGCAAGGACCCCTATGCGCAGCGCAATATTAGGCGCAATCCCCACCAGCGCCACTAACAGAAACAGCCTAAACCTCAGGCTGTGCACAAATTTCAGCTTCTTCATCTTGGCCCCTTATCCCTGATAATAATAGCCCACGCCCCATTTGGTATGCACATACTTCGGCTCGCTTGGATTGCTCTCTATCTTCTCCCTCAGCCGCCTGACATGCACATCCACCGTGCGCACGTCCCCCGGGTACTCATAGCCCCAGACCAGGTTCAGCAAGTTCTCCCTGCTGTAGACCTTATTAGGGTTCAGCACGAGGAGTTCCAGCAGGTCAAATTCCTTTGCAGTCACATTGATTTCCTTCCCCAGGATGAACAGGCGCCTGCTCTCACAGTCCAGCCGCAGGTCCCCATGCTCCACAATCTTGGGGTTTTCCTCCTTGGGGGGATTGGGCGCGGTCCTGCGCATGATGGCCTTAATCCTGGCCTTTACCTCCAGGATGTTGAAGGGCTTCGTAATATAATCATCCGCGCCGTATTCCAGCCCCAGGATTTTGTCCATATCGTCCCCTTTGGCCGTAAGCATCACAACTGGGACGGTGGAAAACTCCCGGATCTGCTGGCACACCTCAAAACCATCCACCTTGGGCAGCATCACATCCAAAAGGACCAGGTCATACTTGCGCTCCCCTACCAGCCGCAGGGCTTCCTCGCCGTCATAGGCGCAGTCCACCTCCATGCCATCCTGCTCCAAGCTAAAGCGGATGCCTTTCACAATCAATTTCTCATCGTCCACTACCAGAACTTTTTTTGCCATTGTCTCCTCCTGCCATTTCCATAACGCTGCCGCATCCTACCTTTGCAGCCGCTTCCTAACTGCTATCCTACCCTTAAGCTATTCTACCTTAATACTGTCTTTGATTTTTGAAAACACGCCTTCCTTGATGCCTTGTACCTTCATCAGATCCTCGATTTGGGAAAAGCCTCCGTTCTCTTCCCGCCATGCAAGGATGCTTTTTGCCTTTGCCGCGCCAATGCCTGGGAGCGCCATTAATTCAGGCTCTGTGGCAGTGTTCAGGTTTACCCTGCCGTCATTGGCGCCTTCTTCTGGCCCTTCCCGGGCAGGCGCCAATGACGCCTGGGCGGCAGCCTCTTCCTGGCTCATGACATAAACCATCTGCCCATCGGCCAGGAGGCCGGCCTGGTTCAGGGACTTGGCGTCCGCTTCCTCCGTCAGCCCGCCTGCCAGTTCAATTGCCTGGAACATACGCGCCCCCTGGGGCAGGGTATAGACGCCTGGGCTTGCCACGGCGCCGCTTACCTGGACATAGATAGGGGCGGCGTCTTCTGGCTCCTCCCCTTCTGCCGGCAGGCCCGCAGGGCTGCCTTCCTGGCCCGTGCCTTGGGCGTCTTGCAGGAGGAGGACGCCTTCCTCCTCTTGCCCGCATCCAGGCAACATGCACAACAGCATAAGCAAACATGCATAATGCCGTATTTTCTCCCTTACTTTACCTAATCCTATCCTATTCCTTGTTATCTTCTCCATCCTTTTCCCACCTTTCTGAAAAGAACCCGGCAGAGCCGGACTCCCTGTGCCCAAGCGCGTCTGCGCCTGCACCCGCTGCGATGGGAAAAGCCTTTTTCACGAATCCTATTTTATTGTAACGAAAATTCGGCCTTATGGCAAGAGGGGTTTGGAAATTTTGTGAAAATCCCCAGACAGAAAAAGCTATCCCCTATTTGCATTTTAAGGGATAGCCTCTGCCATATATTTTTTATCATGCTTGGCGCCTGGGCCAGGAGCTTGCCTTGCCATAGAAACGTTTTTTAGCGCCTTTCCTAAGATTCCCATTTAAACAGGATAATCCCCCCAATGCACACTGCCATCCCTATCACCTTCCGCCATTCAAAAGGCTGCTTCTCTGTCCCGAACATCCCAAACACCTCTATCACATAGGCGACCAGAAGCTGGGCGACCACAATCAGCATTACGGCCTGCGCCGGCCCCAGCGCCGCCATGCTCTTAATGACCGTATAAGTGATAAAAGCCCCTATCACGCCCCCTAAAAGCATATACTTCGGCTGTATCTCCAATATCCCGGCAAAGCTGGTCCGGTCCGTAAAAAACCAGGTAACCAGGCAGATTGCCAATGCGGAAAACTGCACCCAGCTATTACTTACCCACATGCTGGTATGTTTCGTCACCTCTGTATTAAACACGCCCTGCACGCTCATCAAAGCCCCAGATATAAGGGCAATCAAAATCCCAACCATGGCTTCCCATCCTCCTTGCTTTCTTTTTCTATAGGATAACCAGAATGGGTTATTTTATACCATTTCCCGGGCAGTTCCCCCTCATCGTACAAAGGCGGTACAGGCTGTGCCATTTCAGGCGGCATGGCTTAATACTGCCCCAGCACCCCCTTCAGTTTCCCCGCCATCTCATCCACATGCTCTTTCCCTATGATGAGCGGCGGAACAAAACGGAGCACATTCTTCCCTGCCGTAATTAATACCAGGCCCTGCTCTAATGCTTTTGCGCTTACTTCCCCTACAGGCACCGCCGCGTCCAGTTCCAGCCCCTGCATCAGGCCAATCCCGCGCCGTTCCTTTACAAATCCATAGGCATCCTTTATCCCTTCCAGCTGCTCTGCAAGATACCCTGAAACCTCCCGTACATGCGACAGGATCCTTCTTTCCTTAAAAATATCCAATACCTTGCTGACCGCCGCCCCTGCAAGGGGGTTCCCGCCATAGGTAGTCCCATGGTCCCCTGGCTTCAAAGACGCCTCTGCCACTTTCCCTGCCATCACAAAGGCCCCTACCGGGACACCGCAGCCCAATGCCTTTGCGCAAGCCATAATATCTGGCTTCACGCCATATGCCTGCCACGCAAACATATGCCCGGTCCTGCCCATGCCGCATTGGATTTCATCCAGTATCAGAAGGATATCCCGCTCCTTGCAGATTCCATAGACCCCTTCCAGGAATTCCTCCGTGGCAGGGTAAATCCCGCCTTCCCCCTGGACAGTCTCCAGGATGATTGCACATGTCTTTCCGTTGATAAGCCTCTTCACGCTCTCTAGGTTATTGTATTCTGCAAACCTGACAATCCCGGGCAAGGGCTCAAAAGGCTCCCGGTAATGGGCGTTCCCTGTCACAGCCAAAGCCCCCAGGCTCCTTCCATGGAAAGAATTCCCCATCGCAATTATCTCATGATCCGTTGTCCCGTCTTTTGTGTAGGCATACTTCTTTGCAGCCTTAACAGCCCCTTCGATTGCCTCTGTCCCGCTATTCGTAAAAAATACCCGGTCCAGCCCGGAAACAGCGCAGATTTTCTCCGCCGCATCTATCATGGGCTGGTTGTAGTACAGGTTGGAAGTATGGATGATCTTGCTTATCTGCCCTTTTAAGGCATCCTCATATTCCTGGTCCCCATACCCCAGCGCCATCACGGCAATGCCTGCCGCAAAATCCAGGTATTTCTTTCCTTCTGTATCATAGAGGTAGACACCCTCCCCATGATCCCATACAATCTGATGACGGTTGTATGTATGCAAAATATGGCTTTCCGCCCGCCCAATCCAACTGCTTGCTTCCATCCAGCCTCTCCTTCCTAATCTCTGCAAACCCGCATTTGTTCCTGCTGCGGCATTTCCATAGCTTCCATGGCTACTGACTAGCCTCCCCTTCCGAATCCCTGAAATCCCACGGCTGTTCCTGCTGCGGCATTTCCATAGCTTCCATGGCTACTGACTAGCCTCTCCTTCCGAATCTCTGCAACCCGTGTGTGTTCCTGCTGCGGCATTTCCATAGCTTCCATGGCTACTGACTAGCCTCTTCTCCCTAATCTCTGATAACCCGCGGCTATTCCTGCTGTGGCATTTCCATTTCTATGCCATCCCCTTATATCCCTTTATGGCTCAAGAAAGGTAGAACCTTTCCTCCCCATCCCCTAAAATTGCCGTGCCAATCCCACGGTTCGTAAAGATTTCCAGCAACAGGCAATGGGGGATCCGCCCATCTAAAATATGGACCCTGGATACGCCGTTCTCAATGGCTTCAATACAGTTATTCAATTTCGGCAGCATACCGCCCCCAATATACCCCTCCCCAATCAGCCCATGCGCTTCCGAGACGGACAGTTCCGAAATCAGCGTGGACTTATCCCCAGGGTCTTTATACACGCCCTCGATATCCGTCAGGAACGCCAGCTTTTCTGCATGCACCGCCCTGGCAATCGCACAGGCCGCATCATCCGCATTGATATTATAGGTTTGGAATGTATCATCCAGCCCAATGGGGCACACAATCGGCAGGAAATCCTTCTCCAGCAAATCAAACAGCACCTTAGGGTTCACATCCTTCACGTCCCCTACAAACCCAATATCCTGTCCATCCGAATACTTCTTGTCTACTTTCAGCAAACCGCCGTCCTTGCCGCTAATCCCTATGGCGTTCACGCCCAGCTCCTGTACCATCCGCACCAGTGATTTATTGACCTTGTTGAGGACCATCTCAGCAATTTCCATGGTGGCAGCGTCCGTCTTCCTAAGGCCGTTGACAAACTCCGGCTCCATGCCGGATTTCTCCACCCACTTGCTGATTTCCTTCCCGCCGCCATGGACAATGATTGGCTTAAACCCTACCAATTTCAGCAGCGTCACATCCTGGATGACGCTTTTTTTCAGTTCCTCGTCCACCATGGCGCTGCCGCCGTATTTTACCACGATAATCTTACGGTTAAACCGCTGGATATACGGCAGTGCCTCAATTAATACTTCTGCTTTCTGCAAGACCTCCTGCATGTTTTTATCTCCCATGATTACAAGCCCTTTCTGTAAATGCTGCAGACGCCTTATACCCCTGCAGTTACTATGCAAATATCCTTTTGCCTGCTCCCTGTCCCTTAGGAACGGTAATCTGCATTAATTTTCACATAATCATATGTTAAGTCACAGCCCCAGGCCACAGCCTCCTCGTCCCCCATTTTCATATCCACCAGGAAGGTCACTTCCTTCTCTGACAGGATCTTTGTGGCCTCCTCCTCACTGTAGCCCACGGATACCCCATCCTTGTAAATCTGGATCTGCCCTGCTTTGCTCTGGAAAAACAGCTCAATGGCTTCTGGGTCAAACACTACCCCGGAATAGCCCAACGCACACAAGAACCTGCCCCAGTTAGCATCATGCCCATAGATTGCGGCCTTGGACAAGGAGGAGCAAATGACAGATTTTGCCAGGATTTTGGCATGCTCCTTTGTGTCTGCGTGGATGACCTTTGTCTCAAAAAGGGCTGTCGCCCCTTCCCCGTCTGCCGCCATTTTCCTGGCCAGGGTGGTATTCACGTAATGCAGAGCCTCCACGAACTTCCGGTAATCCCCATCCTTTGTGCAAATTTCTGCATTCCCAGCCATGCCATTTGCCAGCAGCAGCACGGTATCGTTCGTAGAGGTATCCCCATCGACGGAAACCATGTTGTAGGTATCCTCCACATCCTCCCGCAAGGCTTCCTGGAGCAGTTCCTTGGAAATGGAAATGTCCGTGGTCACAAAGCTTAACATGGTGCACATATTGGGATGGATCATGCCAGATCCCTTGCACATCCCCCCTACCGTTACCATCTTCCCGCCCACTTCAAAAATAGCTGCCGCTTCCTTCGGCTTTGTGTCTGTGGTCATAATCGCACAGGCTGCCCGGTGCCCGCTTTCTAAGGAACTGCTTAGGGTTGGGGCCATCGCATGGATTCCGCCTGCCAGCTTCTCCATGGGGAGCTGCATGCCAATCACGCCTGTAGACGCCACCAGCACCTGGCCAGATGGGATGCCAAGGACGCTTTCTACTGTCTCTGCCGTCTTTTTGCAATACTCCATCCCTTCCGCCCCGGTGCCTGCATTGGCAATCCCTGCATTGATAACAACAGCCTGGGCGCACTGCTCTTTCTCCACCACCTGCCTGTCCCATTTTACCGGGGCTGCCTTCACTACATTCCTGGTAAATGTGCCTGCGGAAACTGCAGGGGCCTTGCTGACAATCATCGCCATATCCGCCCTGCCCTGATACTTAATCCCAGCTGCCGTGGCTGCCGCCCGGAACCCTTTTGCGGAAGTTACGCCGCCTTTAATAATCTCCATCCGAAACCCTTCCTTTCCATAAATACATTACTTACTATTGGAATACTGTAATATTCTCATCATTCAATGCAAAATCATAGTAATTCAAATCTTCCCGGAAGTTCCATCCCACGCTCTTCCAGAAAGAATTCCCCACCTCGTTCTTACAAAAAGCAATCAGGCAGACCTTGTTGATATGCTCTTCCTGCAGCGCGCGCATGGCATGGACTGCCATGCATTTCCCAATGCCCTGCTGCCGGTAATCCTCCCGCACACATACATGGTAGAAACAGCCCCTGCGGCCATCGTGCCCGCACAGGATTGCCCCGACCACTTCCCCTCCCGCTTCTGCCACGACGCTGGTAGAAGGGTTCCTGCGGATAAAGCGTTCCACGCCTTCCTGGGAATCGTCTACGCTGCGGATGCCAAAGCCTTTGATGGTTTTCCACAGACGGTAGACGTCCGGGTAGTCCTGCGCTACCATTGTCCTGATTGTTATATGCTCTTTCTCTTTTTCCATTTACCCATCCCGTCTTTCCTGGAGTCTCTTTTCCTGCGTACCATAGGCTTCCCCTGCCTTTATGGGAACATTGGGACCATCTGCAGGCCTTCCTCTTCCGGAAGCCCAAACAGCAGGTTCATGTTCTGGACTGCCTGCCCCGCCGCACCCTTCACCAGGTTGTCAATGGCGCCCATCATAATAATCCGGCCTGTCCGGCGGTCAATCTGGAACCCGATATCCACAAAATTACTGCCTTCCACCCATTTTGTCTCCGGGCACCCGCCAGGTCCCAGCAGCCGGATAAAATATTCCCCCCCATAATATTTCTCATACGCTGACTGGATCTGCGCTTCGCTTGGGTAACCCAGGCTTCCGTCTGGCTGCACCGCTTGGCGGAGGGAGGCGTATTCCGTAGCCAGGATGCCGCGGTTCATCGGCACTAAATGGGGCGTAAAACTAATGGCCACCGGCTGTCCGGCCGCATCGCCCAGCTGTTCCTCTATCTCTGGGGTATGGCGGTGGGACGCCACGCCATATGCTTTCATATTTTCATTGACTTCACAGAAAAGGTTAGGCAGCTTAGCGCCCCTGCCCGCGCCGGAAGTCCCGGATTTGGCGTCCACAATTAAGGTATTGGGATCCACCAGGCCTTCTTTCACCAAAGGATACGCCGTCAAGATAGAACATGTGGTATAGCATCCAGGGTTTGCCACCAGCCTG
Organism: uncultured Lachnospiraceae bacterium; assembly: GCA_910588965.1. Classification (GTDB taxonomy): domain Bacteria; phylum Bacillota; class Clostridia; order Lachnospirales; family Lachnospiraceae; genus Petralouisia. The sequence continues at coordinate 38,809 of CAJUSO010000021.1, forward strand.
GCCTTCTTTATTTTTTCACGGTTGGCCTCACATAGGCCGTATACTGCCTCACCAAGGAATTGGGGCGTCTTATGGGGGATTTTATACCACTTCTCATAGACGCTTACATCCTTTAGGCGGTAATCTGCGCTCAGGTCTATGACCTTGGCGTTCTGGAGGATTTCTTCCGTCATCACCCCTGCAAGGAATCCCTGGGGGGTTGCGGTGAATACCACGTCCACCTGCCGGGAAAGTTCTTCTAAGTTGTCATCCAGGCAATCCGCTTCCACGAACCGGAACATATTCCGATAGACCTTTGCATAGCTTTCCCCTATGTAGCTTTTGGAGCCATACCATTTCACCTCGGCCTCCTTATGGTTCAAAAGGATACGCACTAACTCCGCGCCTGCATAGCCGGTTGCGCCTATTATCCCTGCTTTTATCATGATTGTGTCCCTCGCTTCCTTCTATGTTTCCTGGCGGGCCTGCACCCGTTATGGAACGCATTCCTGCCTTCTGCGCATTCCGCATGCCAAATGTGCTTCCCCTGCCAGATTTCATTACCAATGGTATCCCTGCCTATTACCCTTTCCCTAACGGCGTAAAGCGATAGGAGCGGGATGTACTTTTAACATATTAATATATCTTTTTACTTTCGTAAAGACCTTTTTTTCTTCCGCCCCATGGAAGGCACGCGCCTCCCTTCCTCCATGGCATCATTTTTTACCCTTCTATTTTTGAATAATTATACATTATTATTTATTTTTATGCAAGTTCAAATTTCATCCCGCCATGGAAAAAGAGATAAAAACCCTTATTTTATGCTATTCTTCCCTATATCTTCCGCATTTTGTCCATATTGTATGTTAATATGCATTTTTATAATTTTATTATGTATATTTTTTCACTTGCCTTTCCAAACCAAATATTGTATATTATGGGTAACGCAAAAAACTACTGACTTTTAGAAAAAAACGGAGGATAATCCCATGAAAGAAAAAGTGATCTTAGCGTATTCCGGCGGCCTGGATACGACCGCCATCATCCCATGGTTAAAGGAAAACTTTGACTATGATGTTATTTGCTGCTGCATTGACTGCGGGCAGGAGGACGAGCTGGACGGTTTAGAGGAGCGTGCGAAGCTCTCCGGGGCTTCCAAACTCTATATCGAAGATATTACCGATGAATTTGCAGAAGAATATATTATCCCCTGCGTACAGGCTGGGGCTGTATATGAGAATAAGTACCTCCTGGGGACTTCTATGGCACGCCCAGGCATTGCCAAGCGGCTGGTGGAGATTGCCCGCAAGGAAGGCGCCACCGCTATCTGCCATGGCGCTACAGGCAAAGGAAATGACCAGATCCGCTTTGAGCTGACCATCAAGGCGCTTGCGCCTGACCTCAAAATTATTGCAGCTTGGCGGGATGGCAAATGGACCATGCAGTCGAGGGAAGACGAGATTGCTTACTGCAAATCCCATGGCATTGACCTTCCGTTCTCCGCTGACAGCAGCTATAGCCGGGACCGCAACCTGTGGCATATCAGCCATGAAGGCCTGGAACTGGAAGATCCTTCCTGCGAGCCTGATTATGGGCATCTCCTGGTGCTTGGCGTATCACCGGAAATGGCTCCCAACGAAGGGGAATATGTCACCATGTCTTTTGAAGCCGGCGTGCCCAAGAGCATCAACGGCCAGAAAATGAAAGTGGCTGACATCATCCGTGAACTGAACCGGCTGGGCGGGAAGCACGGCATTGGCATTGTCGATATCGTGGAAAACCGTGTGGTAGGAATGAAGTCCCGGGGCGTTTATGAGACGCCTGGCGGCACAATCCTAATGGAGGCACAGCAGCAGCTGGAAGAGCTGGTCCTTGACCGGGCTACCATGGAAGTAAAGAAGGACATGGGCAATAAGCTGGCACAGATTGTCTATGAAGGGAAATGGTTCACCCCTCTGTGCGATGCCGTCCGGGCTTTCGTTGCCTCTACCCAAAGCTACGTGACCGGGGAAGTGAAATTCAAGCTTTACAAAGGCAATATTATAAAGGCAGGCACTACCTCCCCTTATTCTTTGTACAGCGAATCCTTGGCAAGCTTCACTACAGGCGATCTGTATGACCACCACGATGCAGAAGGCTTCATTACCTTATTTGGCCTTCCCTTAAAGGTGCGCGCCATGAAAATGGCTGAACTGGAAAAAGAAGGGGAATAGGACGCCCCCTCCATCCCAGGATGCTTGGGGCAATCCCCTATCCTGGGGCTTCCAAAAAACCGGCAGGAAATCCCGCAACCTGGGATTTCCTGCCGGTTTTAGCTTTTATGGGCTGGGGCATTTAGTAGAAATGCTTCACGCCCTTTGTGGCATCCTCTGCATATATCATGGTGCAGCTCTTAACTTCCCCCTTCTCATCGTATAAAAACGCAATCGCAAGGTGGGGCTCTTTTGGCACCACAAAATTATTCTTCTCCAGTTCCTCGTCAGAAATGGTCACATACTTCCCTTTCTTGAGCTTATACTTCCCGCTTACTTTGGTCCCATCCTCCAGGGTATCTTTGATCTTATAGGTGCCCCAGAACAGTCCGTTCTTTACTTTAAATTTCTTGTCCGTATCCACCGTATCCCCAAGGGCGATATACTGATGGCCTTTGCCATTAGGCGCGTCATCCTTCCATTGGCCGTCATAGACTTCTTTATAGAGCTTCCCATCCTCCGTATGGCTGCTGGTGTAATACCAGATCCCTGTGCCTTCCCGTTTCCCTTGCACATAGTCGCCGAAATACCACTGGTCGCACTCACAGTCATCAAAGGTATAGAAGCCTATCCCTTTCCCGCTGCCTTCACCTTCGGGGTAATAGATATAGCTGCCCTCTTTTTCTGCCATTTCCGCCAACGCCTTACCCTCTGCGCTGTCCTGGAGCTTATCCAGCGCCTCGGCATCGTCTGCTTCAATGGCTTGCATGGCAGCCACCATGGTGGCATTATAGCCTTTCATTTCCTCTGCCTTCTGGTTCAGTTCCTCCGCCTCCTGGGCCAGGGATTCATCCTCCGGGGTCTGCTCTAGGGCTTTGCCTATCGCTTCCTGCGCCTCATCGTACTTGCCTTCCTCCATATAGGCATTGGCCTGCGCCTGGTATTCTCCTGCTGCCTGCCTGGCAGCCTCCTGTGCTTTCTGTTCCTCTTCTATCCGTTTGGCTTCGGCGGCCCGCTCTGCCTCCTTCCTCTTCTCCGTATTGTAAACCACGAGGCCAACAGCCACAATGGCTATGGCTATGATTCCGATTACCACAAATTTTGCTTGCTTCTTCATGTCCCGCCTCCAAATCTTATTATATTATACAAACCTAGCTTACCATCACAGCCTTATTTCTTCTGCTTTGCGAGGATTACCCGGATTTCATTCCTTAGGTCTAACGCCATGTCCTTGGCACGGCGGCTTGCAGATGGCGACGTCGCCACGCTCGTAAGGAATTTAGCAGAAACATCATATTTCTTAAAATGGAATGCCATATAGGCCAGCAGATAATCCACCGTGCTCTGCTCCATGCCGCACATGGGGTACATCTCCTGGCTAATGGCCTTCATAAACCCTTCATAGGCCTGTTCATAAAAGGTCTCCCCTTCTTTCAGGCACTCTGCCTTTGCCGCCTTCTCCCCAGGCGTGCCTTCTGGCATGGTAGAGGCTTTTTCCCGCAGCAGCCATGCCAGGTTCAGGCAGATATAGGATTTCTCGCTGGCCTTGCCTTTTTTTACAATGGCATTTAACAAAGACAGTTTATAACGGTCAATTGCCATATCATAGGGTATCGTGGCGCTGTCATACTGCATGGTAGGCCGGAACTGGGAGGAAATCTGTTCCCGGATTAGCTTCTCCTGCACAGGCGCCAAATGCTCAAAATTGCGGTTTAAAGCCGTATAGCCGCAAACAGGGCACGACGTGACGCCATACTTCAAGGTATCTATGAATTGGAACCTGGGCCTCAAATCCGGGTCTGACTTCAGCATCCTCACCCTTCCGTTTTTTACCCTCTTGGTCTTAAACTCACTGTCACAGACACCACAGACCATTTTTTTGTCAAACAGGAATTCCTCCTCCGTATGGACAATTTCCTGTTTGGCTTTCTCTTCTTCTTTCTTATCTTTCTGCTCTTCTTCAAACACCTGCATGGATGAAACAGACTTTAACCCGAATTTTTCCAGCCCAGAAAACAAATTCATAATATCCTCCTCCTTATACGCCGCTGCTTATGTTGGCAGCTTATAAGAACTCTTCAGAGACACTATCCGGTTAAAGACCAGCCTGCCAGGCCCGGAATCCTTTGCATCCGCACAGAAGAACCCCTGCCTTACAAACTGATAGCTGTCATAGGCCTTGGCTTCTGCCAGGGCAGGCTCTGCCACGCATCCTTTCAGGACCGTAAGGGAATTGGGGTTCAGGTTCAGGCTTCCGTCCTCTTTGTTATATACGCCCTTTTCCTCGTCTACTAAGTTCTCATATAGGCGCACCTCGCACTCCTCGGCAAATGGCGCAGGCACCCAATGGATGGTCCCTTTCACCTTGCGGCCGGTAAACCCGCTCCCTGCCTTCGTCTCAGGGTCATAGGTGACATGCACTTCCACTACCTTCCCATTCCCATCCTTCACAAAACTCTCGCATTTTACAAAATAAGCATGCATCAGGCGTACTTCATTCCCTGGGAACAGGCGGAAGTATTTCTTAGGCGGCTCCTCCATAAAATCTTCCCGCTCAATATACAGCTCCCTGCAGAATGGGATTTTGCGGGTCCCAAGCCCCTCATTCTCCAAGTTATTGGCAGCCTCCAGGTATTCTACTTCCCCTTCAGGGTAATTGTCTATCACAAGCTTGATGGGGTCTAGGACTGCCATCATCCGCGGGCGCTTCAGCTTCAGGTCTTCCCGGATGCAGTATTCCAGCATGGCATAATCCACGGAACTGTTGGCCTTGGACACACCGCAAAGCTCCACAAACCTCTGGATGGACTCTGGTGTAAAGCCTCTCCTGCGCAGTGCGGCAATAGACACCAGCCTAGGATCGTCCCAGCCATCCACAATCCCATCCTCCACCAGCTTCTTGATGTAGCGTTTTCCGGTCACCACATTGGTCAGGTACAGTTTTGCAAACTCAATCTGCTTGGGCGGGCGCTCATACCCCACTTCCCGCACCACCCAATCATACAGCGGCCTGTGGTCTTCAAATTCCAGGGTACAGATGGAATGGGTAATGCCCTCGATGGCGTCCTCAATGGGGTGGGCAAAATCATACATCGGGTAGATGCACCAGGCGTCCCCTGTATTATGGTGCTCCATATGGGCCACACGGTAGAGGATGGGATCCCTCATATTGATATTGGGGGAAGCCATGTCAATCCTGGCGCGCAGCACAAGAGCCCCATCTTCATACTTCCCATTTTTCATATCCTCAAACAGCTGCAGGTTCTCCTCCACGCTGCGCTTGCAATTCGGGTCTTCCTTCCCCGGCTCTGTCAAAGTGCCCCGGTATTCCCGGATCTGCTCCGCATCCAAATCAGACACATACGCTTTCCCTTTGCGGATAAGCTTCACTGCCGCCTCATACATCTGCCCAAAATAATCGGAGGCAAAAAAGAGGCGGTCTTCCCAATCTGCCCCTAGCCACCGGATGTCTTCTTTGATGGATTCCACGAATTCCACCCTCTCCTTGGTGGGGTTGGTGTCATCAAAGCGCATATTGAATTTCCCATTGTACTTCTCTGCAAGGCCGTAATTCAACAGGATAGACTTGGCATGGCCAATATGGAGGTAGCCGTTCGGCTCTGGCGGGAAACGGGTCCGCACCGCCTTGCAATGCCCCTCCTTGATATCTTCCTCTATGATCTGTTCAATAAAATTCCTTGAAACTGCTTCTTCCATTTCTTTCTGTTCCTCCTGAAAATTTAATGATGTCCTTGTATCTTGAAAAGCTGGCTTAAAGCGCCGGTTGCAGCAGTAACGTAATCACTTCCAATAACAATAGCAGCATATCAGAAAACAAAGCGCAAATTCTGATATGCTACATTACAATCCTAGGCCCCCATGCCGGCGCTGGCGCGCCTCCAGGCATCAGCCCCGCTTTTTATGTTGGTGGGTAAATAAATGGTCTTGGCAATATTCATAATTGCCCTCGCATTTTGAACAGAACCGGAACTCCAATTCTGCCCCGTCCTCTTCCGTCCTCCCGCAGATGGCGCACTTATGCTTTGCCACCTGGCTAGGCCGGCGTACCTGCTGCCGGTAAACCTGCCTCCTGCGTACCTCCTTGGGCGATACCCGGTTATAATCCCTGGTGCTGAAAAAGAAAATGAGGAAATTCAGTAAGGAGGAAAAAATTGCCACCCTGCCTGGCAGGTTAGACTGCAGGAACATATATCCCATCCAAACGGCATCCAAAATCCCCATCCACTTCGCCTTGACGGGGATCAGGAAGTACAGGCGGAACTCCACATTGGGGTAAATGACCGCAAACACCATGAAAAGGGACATGGTGATATATTCCGTGCGGAAAAAATACCCTATCACCGTGATGGAAACCCCTCCTGTGGCCGCATAATATCCCCCATACAGGAGGAAGGCGCCCAAAATAGAACATAAAATACCGCTGAAAAGATACACATTATAGCGGAATGCCCCCATAGCACGTTCAATGGATATCCCGATAAAATAGTAACATGCGAAAAAGAATATCAAAAAAACCATGTTGACGCTGGGCGGGAGCAGAAGCCAGGATACAATCCTCCAGACCTGCCCCTTTAGGATATAGGCAGGCTCTAAGGTAAGCAGCAGCTGCACTTCCGGCATGGTAAGCTGGATGATAAACCCTGTCAGCCACGCCCCCAGCAGCCAGAAGGTCAGGTTTGAAATTGCATATTTGCCAAATTTACGTTCCATTTTATTCAGAAAACCCATAATGCACCTCATTTTCTTTTGATAGGTAACATTATAGGTTTTCCATGCAGGTTTGTCAACGAAAGGCGGGCAGATTCATAAAAATTTTAGAAATTTCTTCTAAGCCGGTCCCTATTTCTTGCACCTTGCCGTTATAGTCTTGCTGGAAGCCCCGTAGGCTTTCTGCTTGCCAATCAGGGTATAGGCCTTCACACGGATATAAAACTTCTTGCCCTTCGGCAATTTTTTCACGACCGTACTTGTAATGCTGTTCTTCCCTACCGCCTTCCTGGTGACTTTTTTCTTAAATTTCTTATCCAAAGAGCACTCAATGACATAGCCGGAAGCCTCTTTCTGGCGGCTCCAGGACACCTTCAGCCAGCCGGCTTTCGGGCTGGCGGCTTTCTTGACAGAAGCCTTCTTGGGCACGACGCGGACGGTAGCTTTCTTGCTGGCGTCATGGGTCTTTATGGTAATCACTGCTTTCCCGCATTTCTTCAGCGTTACCTTCCCAGACTTGCTTACGGCAGCCACCTTGGGATTGCTGCTCTTATAGCTGATAGCCGTTTTGGCTGTAGCCTTCAATGCAAAGGGCTTGCTTCCCAGCGCTTTTGTATAAGAGGTATTTGGGACCTTAAGCTGGGACTTGGGCTTAGACCCTGCCGATTGGGAAGGCCTTACTGTTAATGTAATGGTTTTTACGGCAGATTTTTTGAAATTTTCGGTTTCTGCCGCCTGGATGCTGATGGATGCCGTCCCAACCCCATGTATAACCGCGATGCCAGAGGCATCTATGGACGCTACCTTTTCATTGCTGCTGCGATAGCTTAACGGCCCGTCCCCGCTGCTGCTTGCGCCTATGGCGACAATGGGCTCCTTCACATTCCATACGAGGTCAGAAGCTATGACATGCTGCCCCGCTTTCGCTATCACAAACGCTTTGCGGATTGTCCCCGCATAATTGCCTTTTCCCGTGATAACCACCTGGGCGGTTCCTGCCTTCTGGTTATTGACGTAAGCAACCGTATAATCCGACGCGCCTAAGGCGGCAGCGTCTGACGCCCTTTTTACGGCAACGCCTGGGCGGTACTGGACACCGGAATATACATATTCCTCCTTGTCAAGCCCTACCTCATAGAGGGGCGCCCCCTCTCCATCCTGCCTGCTTAAATCTGCCGATATGGCACGCAGGCGCATGGAGGCTTCCAACCCCAGTTCTGTATCCTTAACAGTTACAAGTATCTTTTCATCTGCCGCCGTCTTGCGCTTTGGCACGGCTCTTAAGGTATTGCCTTCCAATTGGTAGGCAAAGGCGTCTGTCTCGGGGTACTCCCATACCAGATTACGGCCTTCTACGGTTTCGCCATTTATCTGGAAGTTTGCCTTAATGTGCCCTGGCTCCCCATAATATAACACGCTATCCCCTTCCAACGCAAAGGAGACCGCCTGGACAGCCCCTCCTGCCGTTTGGAGATCCTTAATCACAGGGCTTCCTGCAAGCTGGCTGCTGCATATCAGTGAAACCCCCTTCGCCCCTGCGAAGGCAGAAGCATCAATCTTCTCTATGGTATCTGGCAGGATAACTGCCAGGTTTTCGCATCCCTGGAACAGGCCTGCTGGCAGTTCCGTCACGGAATCCGGGATTTCGGCCCGCCTAAGGGAGGTGCAGCCGGAAAATGCCCCCTGCCCGATTCCGGTAACCCCCTCTGGCACTATAATTTCCTCCAGTGCGGTACAGCCCAAGAATGCATTTTCACCGATTTCCTCCACGCTTCCCGGCAGGGTGATTCCCTTAAGGGCCGTACAGCCGGAAAATGCATCCGCCCCGATTTCCCCCACGCTCCCTGGCAGGGTAATGTCCTTAAGGGCCGTACAGCCGGAAAATGCCCCCTGCCCAATCTCTTCCACGCTTCCTGGCAGGGTAATGTCCTTAAGGGCCGTACAGCCGGAAAATGTCCCCGCTTCGATTCCGGAAATCCTTGCTGGCAAGGTAACCTTCTCCAGGTGCGCACAGCCGGAAAATGCATCCGCCCCGATTTCTTCTACCGTGTCTGGCAGGATAATTTCCGTCAGGGACGTATCGCCAGAAAATGCGCCTTCTGCCACTGCTGCCACCTGGCAGCTTGCAATCTCAAGATCCAGGCCTTCTTCCATGGATATCTGACCCTGCCCTAAAACTGCCGGGATTTCTAACCTGCCCGCAGCTTCCGCCGCTTGCGCAGCCGCCCTTGCCGCAAGTTTTGCCTGTTTCCTGGCCAGCTTCTTTACCTGGACCTTCATCCTGTTCTGTTCATCAAAAGACAGCACCTGGTACTGGACTTGCTTCCCATCTGCAATGCCCGTAAAATACCCGCTTCCCCATTTGGCATATAAATCATAGTATTCTTCCAGAAGCTTCGTAACGCTGGTAAACCGGGTTCCTCTCCCATTCCAGGCCTCATCTTTCCCAAGATACCATCCATAGAAGAACTGGCTGCTCCCTCCCTGGTAGCTTGGGAGTATGGGCAGCGTGTTTTCCTGTACATTATCCTGGATAGACTGGTTCCGCTTCCCTACCATGGTGCCGTAAATCTCTTTGCCCTTATTGTGCAGGGCCAACAGGGACTCCCCGTCCCCTACTTCAAGGTATTTCGGCCTGGCAATGACTGTGGTATTTTCTGTTACATGCTCTATGGTATAAAGGCCGTCCTCTCCCAGGGGCACAATGTTGCCGTTGGCCTTTACCGTCAGATCCGGGTCTGGCGCACCTGCCCCGTCCAGGTATTGGAAAGAGAAATCCTCTCCATAGCTTACCCTGTCCTTTTTATCATTCCTGATATGCAAGGTGTAGCCTTCTAGCGGCTGAAAATCCATCTTACATTCTGTATGCGGGAAGGTATAATACATGCTTATCGTCCCGTTGGATTCCAGGGTGTAGCTGGCCTCATCCCCATTTACCGTGACTTTTGCTTCCGCTGTAAAGTAATGCTCAAGATCCGGGGATAAAATCACTTTCAGCCGGTGTGCGGCCGCAAAGCTGGCATGACCGTCCTCCCCGCCGTACCATTGGTAGGAATCAATGCCATACCCTTCATATGTAACCTGCGGCAGCACCTGGGGCAGTTCCTGGCCAGCCACCGGCTCATCCACGTTAAGCCTTACGCTTGGGATCCCTTCCTTCTGGATTTCCTCTCCCCGAAGCGTACAGGCCATGCTCCCTATCCCTGCCTGGTTCTTGGCATAGAGGACGTAATAAGCCGTTTCCCCTTTCCCAAAACTCCTGTCCAGATCCATTTCACGCCCAGCAGACAGGTCTAAGGCATCCAGCTGCTCACCATCCCCGCTATACAGATAGACTGTGCTTTGGATCCTTGCCTTTACATGGAAGGTGTATTTACTGTCGGCTGCTGCCTGCATCTTATAAACCTGGAACGGATAGCCTTTCCCGATTACGGTATACTTGGCCTGGCCTTCCTTGATTTCCTCCGCGCCAGAAGCTGGCAGGGGAAGCTTTGTATACTCCATGGCTTCCTGCTGGAAGCCCCTGCTTTCCAGATATAATACATAGGATTCCCCTTTCTTGCGGATGCTCCCTTTTACCTGCTCCCCGCTGCCATCAGAAAGGGAGATTACAGATCCATGGCCATCCGCCCGCAAGGCCTCCTTCTTGCCATCCCGGTAATTTACCGTAATTTCCATCCCGTACAGATCGGCGCTTCCCATGTCCTCAAAGCTGTAATAGCTGTCCTTCACTGGCTTTTCCTTTAATGTGAAGCCAGTGATTGGGTTGGGCAGGAAGGCAATGTCCTTTTGGTCAGAAGCATCCATATAGCTTACCTGCAGCTGATATATGGCGCCTTCTCCTCCTGGCTGCCCCACTGCCTTCCAGGAAACTTGCATATCATACCCATCCACCGACGGCTGGCTGAAGCTGTCCTCCCATACCACTGTCTTATCCGGCCTCCCATCTGCCTTGGTATAATGTATGGTAACAGACAAGCCTTGGAAGCCCTTGGAGGCCTGGTACTGGTAACAGCCTTCAAAGGGATTGTTGTCAATGGTAATGGATTCCACTGGGGAAGGCGCGTCCAGGCGGACTGGCAGCTCTTTCACCACCTCTTCCCCCCACTTGAACTGGATCGCATTATCCTCACGGATTTCCGGCTTCTCCATATCTTCCCAATCCGTCTCAGAACGCTTATATTTCCACTCAGCCGACAGCATTTTGCCCCCGACAGGGACCGGGGTCGCCGACGGGTATTTCACCTCGCTCCAACCGTGCTGGTTGCCGTAAGTTACCTGATAGGAAATCCCCAGGCGGCTCAAATATCCCATAAAAGCATTCTGGAAATCAAAGGCATACCAGGTATCTTTGACGCCTTCCGTACCGACGGTAAGCGCCTCTACCTCCCCCAAATCCGCCTGGCTGGCAATGGAAGAGCTCAGATAGCACTGGAACCTGCTGTTCTTTCCATACTCACTGGAGCCGCCGCCGATTGCGATATAATACGTCACCCCTTCTTCCAGCCCCCAGAAAGTAAACGGGCTGTACCACCCGCTTCCCTGGACGCTGTAAATAGAACGGTTCCCCTCATACAATTCAATATGGAAGGGGTAATAGCCGTATTCTTCTGCGCCTATGCAATAGAAATAATAATTCCCAGCCTTTTCTGGCGTAAAGGACAAGACATGGTAGGGATGTTCCTTATCCAGGGCCATCAGCCCTGTCTGGCCTCCATCCGAAATCTGCTTCCCGCCTACTTCCGTAGGCTTAAAGCCAACCGGAAGCTCTGCAGATGCATTCATATAAGCAACCCGCAGGACCTTCTGGCTGTACCCATCCTCCACGTCCATAGAATAGGTAATCCGCCCATCCAGGATCTTTCCATATGCATCCTCCACAATGACATAGGAATTGTGCTTTTTGGCTTCTACTTCATGTTTCGTGCCATCTGTATAGTTGATACGGAATTTTGCCCCATACAGGTCAATATCATTATTTCCATAGAACTGCTTTTCGGGCGCCTTTATAAACTCTATGGACGCAACCGGATCCTGGCGAACCGAAATTGGGCCGGTCCTATACTCCTTGCCAAATAAGGTAAACTTAATCCCGTTTTCCCCAAAGGTTGGGCTCCCGGATGAATTTTTCTTTACCCAGTCCTTTTTCGCCCGGTAATTCCGCCCCTGGTACTGGAATTCCATATAGGGATCTGGGCTCCCTAAGGTTTCCGCATGGATGCTCCCATCGTCAAACGTAATCTGGTAAGAAAGCCCCTTCAAATCCATGCCCCTGCCTTCATAGCGGAAATAAACGTCCTTCGTTGGCATGCTTACGATATCGAAGGAAACAACGGGGCTGTCCGTCACCACGATATCAAACCCTTCCTCCAAATCCTGGCAGGTTACCTGTACCTGGTATGTCCCAGGCTTTGCCCAGTCAATCCCTTCCTCTCCGATTTCAACCTCCCACCAGATTTCATTCCAGGAACTGTAGCCGTCTTTTTCTTCATACATGCCATAACGGTATTTCTTTACCGTACCCTTGGAATCTGTCAGCTCAAGCTCTAAGCCATCTTCTTCCATCACGCTCCCATACTCTATCGTGTCCGGCTCTCCTGTGTAATAAACCGTCCTTTTGGGCGCTTTTAGGATTTTAAGCCCTGTATAAACCGGCTCTTCCGGCTCTGGCTCCTTGTCCAGCCGGATTTTGTACTCAGCCTTATGGTCCATAAAGCTGGCCGTGACGGTATGTTCCCCCTCCTGGTAATACCAGGTGGATGAATCCGCCGTAATGCGGAAATACCTATCCCATCCTTCCACAGCGCCTTCTTTGCTGCCATAAGTATAGGTATCATATGTCCCGTCCGGCTTGTAAGCGCGGAACACCATCCCCTCTGCCTTCAGGGACTGGGGGTAATTGGTATACACATATTCCGTTTTCTCGGGATTTTCTGCAATCTCAATCCGCTCATAAGGGTTTTCCCGCAGTTCGACGGCAAAGGACGCCTGGTAATCCAGATAAGTTACCGTCACTTGCTTCTTCCCAGCCGTGCCCCCGGCATCCTGGTATCCTTTGATATTTTTATAGAAAAAGTCTTTGCCTTCCAGCCGGAGGCCATAATTGCCATATGTAAAACTGCGGTTGCCCGGGATCTGGGAAAGATACCTGTACCCATCTGCCTCTGCGCCATCCTTGCGGGAAAGCATAACCCCCCCAAGGTCAGATTCGGAAATACTGTCGCTGGCGTCCAGGTAGTAGATCTCCCGGCCTGGCGTTACGGAAATCCCATTGTAAGGGTTTTCTGCAATTGTAATGGGATAGGTTGCCTGGATTCCCTGGTACTCTACGACGACATCTGCCTTTGTCACGCCGTCCTTCCCAAGCTCCCCATCCTCTTCCAATGCTGCCATATAGCTGTCAATATCCATATAACGCATCGGGAACAGCGTACCGCCCGGCCCCTCTTCCTCTCTCCCAGGCAGGTATTGGAACACAGCCGCGCTATTTGAAGAAAACGTCTCTTTCGTCCCGTCCTTGCGGACAGCCTCTATGGTAACCGGCTCAAGGGACTGCCCGAATTTATGGGTATAACTGTCGGTTTTCTGTGTCACGGTAATGGCTTCCACCGGGTTATGCGCAACCTGGAACCTGGCCTGGAATTCATAATAAGCCTGGGCGCCTGATTGGTTATAGCGGATGCCAAGGCCGATATCATGTTCCCCTTCTGCCAATTGGTAAATATCCAGATTTTCTGTATTCCCATCCAAGGAGCGCACCTGGATTTGCCTGGATATGGAAGACGTTTTTTTATGCGCGATATCACTCCAGTTTAAGACACGCAGGGTATTGATGGAAGAACCATTGTTCCCACCATAGGAAGTATAAGAGCAGTCCACTTCACTGGTAACGGAATCCCCATCCTCGTACCGGACCTTTACCTTCATGCCGGTCCCTATCCACGCATCATTGGATATCCCTGTCGGCTGCGCTGCCGTTTCCATACCGGAAATCCCTGCACGTTTTATATGCAAAGCCACGTCCAGGTTATCCGGGTCTTCGTAAGAAGATACCGCACAGTAAAATTCATAAATTTCTTCCTGGTCCAGCCACATCAGCTGCTCCATCTGGCTGTTATGGAACAGCATATATCTTGTGTTTTTGGAATAATCCTGTTTCTTTTCTACGGAATTTTCATAGTAAATTACTTGCTGCACACCGGCAGAAAACTTACAGTCTGTCCTGCTTTGCATAATAAGGCGGTACCAGCCGCTTTGCCCTGGCTGGAAACGGTAAAATTCCTTGTCTGCCTTTGTATGGTGCAGTTCCTGCCCTTCTGTCAGGACACGGAAGGATATCGCCTGAGACCGTCCTTCCTCCTGGTGAAAGGCGCCTTGGGCAGAGAATCCCTCCCCTAAGGCAGGATCCTGCGCATCCGCCTCCCCATCCTGGACAGGCTTCTGCCCATCTGCTTCCTGTGCGGGGGCTTCTGCACCAGATTGCCCTCCCTGGATGGAAGCCATTCCGCCGTTTTCCCCTCCTTGGACAGCATCCGCACCGCCAACTTCTTCTCCTTGCTTGGGAGCCGTTCCCACAGTTTCTTCTCCCTGCTTGGGAGCCACACTTCCAGCTTCTTCTCCCTGCTTGGGAGCCGTTCCCACAGCTTCTTCTCCCTGTCTGGAATCCGTTCCCACACCTCCTCCTTGCTTGGAAGCCACACTGCTGCTTTCCCCTCCTTGCTTGGGTTCCATCCTAACGGCGGCTTCTCCCTGTCCGGGTTCCATCCCTTCACGTGCTGCTTCCAGCCCTGCCGCTTCTTCACCCTTGGGATCTGCTCCCTCTGCCCCAACATACCCTACGCCCGTTTGCTGTACTGCAAATGCTGTTTCTGGCAGCAGCGCCCCTATCATAGCAAGCGACAGCAACAGCGCCAATCCTTTTTTTAACCTGTTCAATTGAAATCCTCCTCTCTTTTTCTTTTTTACCATATTAAAGCTATTATAGCATGAAATTAGAAGGCGGTAAATAACAGGTTAGTATGTTCCCTTAATTCCTATCCAAGTCAAAACCACCGGCTAAGCCGGTGGCTTGCTCACGCCCTATAAGGGCTTGTTACTGGCAAAGCCTAAAGGC
>CAJUSO010000022.1:0-45751 GCA_910588965.1 uncultured Lachnospiraceae bacterium
CTAAGGATCTTGTAGCTTTCGAGCTGTGTGGGTTCAAGTCCCATCTTCCGCATTAGAATAACGATAAGTCTTGTAAAATCAAGGTTTATCGTTATTTTTTTGTTTTTAGGGGTTGTCGGTTTTGGCACTTCGTTTTACAATAGTCTTGTGCGTTAGATTCCACAAGAAAGGACGCACAAATATGTTAAGAAGAAGGGCTATAATGGTTAATGAGAACATCAAGACAAAAGACGCATTAGAGGAATTTTATCAAGACAAACGGTCTGAAAACATTGCTGAAAGCACATTGAAAACTTATGATATGCACATTAGAAATTTTATTGACAGTAATGATATGTGGGAATTTTCAACCTGCTTAATAAACAAAGACCAATATCAATGGTGGATTGAAGATTTAAAGGAAGACCAAAACAAAAAGGATGTTACAGTCGCTACATACTGCAGAAGCGTTAGAGCCTTTATATACTGGCTTCAAGAAAATGAATATGTTGACGTTTTTCCTGTCAAAATTCCTAAGTACCAAAAGACTGTTAAACGGTGCTATACAGATGAAGAACTGCAAACACTGCTAGAAAAGCCTGAACGTGGTTGTAGTGAAGTCTTCTATCAGACATGGGTATATGAAAATTTTTTAATTGCCACAGGTTTGAGGTTATCTTCCAGTTTGGATGTAAAAGTTGAAGATATTCAATCAGACGGTACGATATACATTGACATAACAAAAAATAATCAAGGTCTGGCACTGAAGCTTAATGCTGATGTATTGAAGATATTAAAAAAATATATCACTCTATTCGGTTTGACCGATAATGATTATCTTTTTTGTAAAGGTGATAATACAAGAATGGCTAACCATACAATGCAATGTAATGTTGCAAACTATAACAGGGCACATAATATAGAAAAAACTTCCATACATCTGTTTAGACATACATTTGCGAAAAACTACTATGCACAAACAAAAGATGTATATACCTTGTGTCAAGTTTTGGGGCATAGTAATATTTCTGTGACAGAAGTGTATTTGAAAGATTTAGGGGTTTCCCTATTTGCGGATACTGTTTATAACCCACAACAGCAATATGCCAAAAAGGACACAGCCCCCAAACGTCGTGGTCGAATGCGTTAATTCTATCCAGTCAAAAGCACTCTTTTTTGAGTGCTTTTTGATTTCTTCTGAATAGCTTATAAATAGTACATATGTGCCAACCGGCACATATGTGCTATTTATTCATACAAATGTATAAAATCTTCAAAAAAAGAGTTTTTCTGATATATTGTATAAACTGTATAAAATACAGCTATTAGAGCGTCAATCCCAATATTTGCGCCATTTTCACACAGGTAGTACCCTGGGCTTGGGTACTACCTGTATTGTATAAACTGTACATTTTTATACAATTATTTATCCGTAAGGTATTGACAAATTGTATAAAGTAGGATAAAATAGTTATTAGTAGAGAAAAGGATTTTAGCGGTTTTAGTAAATCGCTTATTCTTATGCTCTACTTTTTTAATGCAAAAAACAAATACAAGAAAGGAGATTTTGATATGAAAGTAAGAATATTTAGTGTTATGCAATATGAAGTTAATCCAAAGACAGGGGAAAATTTGAATTTTAATGAAAGGAATATTATAAGTGCCTTATCACATAAATCAATAAAGCAATGGGCTTATATATGCCATGATGAGGATAGATTTACTGATAAAGATTTTGATAATGATATATGCACTAAAGAACAGGTCGGAGAATTAAAAGGAAAACACTGGCACATTGTTTGTCGTTGTGATAGTCCTCTTGAATTGCATTCGATAGCAAATTGGTTTGGTGTTCCCGAAAATTTTATAGATGTTCCCAAAGGTCGAGGGGCATTTTTAGATTGTGTCATGTATCTGACACATGAAACTCAAAAAGCACAAGAAGAGGGTAAATTCCACTATGCTGATGATAAGGTAAAAAGCAATTTTGATTTTAGAAAAGAGATTGATAATAGAGAAGAAAGACGATTGAAATATGGCGGTGATTTGACAAAAGAAGAAGAAATGATTTATGATGTCCGTTATAACGGAAAAACACTAAAGCAATGTAGAATTGATGATGAACTTCTGTATTTGAAGATTGAAGAAAAGCTACAAAAGAAAAGATTGCTCTATATTGCTGATATGGAAATGCCGAACACAAGATTGAATTATTATATCACTGGCAAGGGCGGATATGGAAAAGACGTAGCTTCAAGGGCATTAGCAAGAAGCCTTTTCCCTCAATTATCCTCTGATGATGAAATCTTTTTTGAAGTAGGTGGTGATAATGTTACATTTGAGGGGTATGACGGACAACCTGTTATTATCTGGTCGGAAAGAAGGGCGTCAAAACTACTTGATGACTTCAAAGGTCGAGAAAATTTGTTCAAGGTGTTTGATTCTCACCCTCACAATGCAAAAGTCAATATTAAATATGGCTCTGTGAAATTAGTAAATACGGTAAATATAGTAAATAGCGTTCAAGACTATAAAGAATTTTTGGATGGACTAGCGGGTGAATATGTAGATAAAGAAGGAGTTTTACATAAGGCAGAGGATAAAGGACAAAGCTATAGAAGATTTCCTATAATAATGCCTTTGCATACTATGGATATTGATATTCTTTTTTCTAAATATTTTACTGGCGAAAGCAACAATCCGAGCGAATATGAACAGTGGAAAAGAATATGCGGAAGTTTTAGAAAGGTAAGAGTGCTTTGTAAAAACAATGAAGAATTAGCAAGAATGGTAGAGGGTAAAATGTTAAGTGGTTTACCCGAAAAATCAAAAGAACTTTTAGAAAATGAAGTGCAATTAACAGAAGAAGAAATATTAAAAGCATTAGAGCATTACGGCGAAGAAATTATTGTTGTCGAGAACAAGGAAGAAAAGAAAGAGATTGATCTTGTAAAATTAGCAACTGACGAAAATACTTACAAGCATTTTTGTATTTAATAGATAAGAAGCAAATATACCGGTAACGGTATATTTGCTTCTTTAACTTATGGCTTGAAAATCCTTAAGCAAGTCAAGGGTGCAACCCTTGCCCCTCGGGAGAGCAAGTTACCAACAGAGTTGGTATAACTTGCTATACCAACTCTGGCGCTCTCTTGATTTTAGCTTTTGATGTGATGTAAAATTTAGCAAGGGGAGATTATGGCACTGACAATATTAAGAAAGGCGGTGCTATAATATGGCGCATGTTGCAAAATATACGAACATTCAAAGCGGTCATTTGCTTAATCACTATAACAGGGCTGAAGAAAAGGATTGCAACCGTTCAAATGAGGATATAGACAAGGCAAAGACAAAAGATAATTACAATTTGATGAAAAGAGAAGTAACTCCGCAAGCATATTACAAAAGCCGATTGGATGAATTATACAAGCTTGGCAGGGCTGATGTAAAAACAATGTGCGACTGGGTTATTACTTTGCCGAAGGACTATGACGGAAATGAAAAAGAGTTTTTCATTCATGCTGTAGATTTTTTAAATGAAAGGTATGGTGCAAATAATTGTGTCGGTGCTTTCGTTCACTGTGACGAAAAGCAAACGCATATGCACTACTCTTTCATTCCTGTTTCGCCTGATAAGAATCCCGAACATGAACAGCACGAAAAGGTATGTGCTAAAGAGGTTTTGAACAGGAATGATTTAAAGACTTTTCACGACGATTTACAAAAGCACCTTAGAGAGAAAATGCCCAACAGAGAGATAAATGTCATAACTGGTATTACACAAGAGCAAGGGCGCAATATGTCCGTTAAAGAGATAAAGTTACAGGCAAAGGCTGAAAAATTACAAGAGAAAGAAAAAGAGATTGCCGAAAGAGAAACAAGGCTCTCAAAGAAAGAGGAAAAATTAAAAAGTAAGAAAAAAGAGAACCTTGAAAGGACAAAAGAATTAGATAGGCAAAAGAAAGAATTGACACAAAAAGAAAAGGGGTTGGAAGCCAAAGAGACGGAGATATATGAAAGGGAGAAAAACTTTGATAAGTATGTTACATATCGTGAGCATTATTGCTCTGAAAGAGGAATAACAGAAATCCAGTATGAAAGAGAATGCTATCAAGCAAAGCTAACGAACACATTAAAACCTTATCCAGAAATGATGAATCCCACATTGCCAAAACAAGAGCGTCAAGAACTTATAGACAAGTATAAGGAACAACAAGAACATACTCACGAACACGAAAGAGAAATGCCAAAGCGATAACGTAAATCAATGTCAAGATTGAAAAGGAAGATTTTCAAAAGGTTTTTCTTTGAAAATACTCTTTTCTGTCTTGACATTGGCTGTATGAATAGACTGGGAAAAGAGGAAAAACCACAAAGGGGCTTTTTCCTCTTGATTATATACTTTTAAATGGTTGTATGGTATAATCTTTTAAATAAATCGGGATTTGGAGGAGGACACACACATACATGGATGAGCAAAAGAAAGAAACTGTTGAAAAAACAGTAAAGACAGGCATCACATTTGGCAGCGCACTGGCAATGGTGATTAGTTATTCTACCTGGCACTCTGTTGGGTGGGCTATTTTTCATGGGCTGTTAAGTTGGGCATATGTGATATACTTTATTTTGAGATACTAATTCCAGTTTATATAGGGAATTATTTGAGAAGTGCTTACTATTATAAGGGTATGTAATACACATTTTTTGTATATTGTACCTCTTTTGTATGAGTATAAAAGAGTATAGATTCGGCAAGAGCGATTTTAAATCGCTTTGATTGGGTGTGCTACATGGAACAAAAATAGAAACTGTATTCCCGTCTATTGACCAGACATTCTTTTTGATATACAATATACAAGAGGAAAAGAACCTCTTGTATAAAGTTTTATGATTAAGGAATCATCCCTTTACAAAAGTATAGAGTATATTGCAATTTTGCAACAGTCAAAATACGAGAATAAGCCGTTATGTAAACGGCTTATTTTTGTGCAAAAACTGCTTGCAATTATAGCCCATATGTGCTATAATCTTATTCGTTAGATGAAGTGTTTTCTGCTTAAAGAACAAGACCAAAAACCTTGAAAAATGGCAGAAAATCAAGAAACTATTAAATAAATAAACGAACAAGACTATTTGAGCGGATAGAACAAAACTAAGGATCTTGTGGGTGTATGCTCGTGTGGGTTCAAGTCCCATCTTCCGCATTTTACTTGGTTTTGTTTTGGACATGCCAAGCAGATGGGAGGCCAGGGTTCCGGGAGGGAGTTGGATGGATACCCTGTTTGTATAGCACAGTAGCTGAATATGAGAAGATAAGAGATGGTCACAGGAATTGCCTTGTGATTCTTTTTTTCATATTCAGTTTTTTTATTTTCCTAAGGCAGTTGCCCGTGCATGGCGTGAAGGATAGCGGCAGCGGGCAGCTAGGATAAAAAATATAAAATCAGGGAGGGACTATGAAGTTTATCTCATGGAATGTAAATGGCCTGCGCGCCTGTGTACAGAAAGGGTTCTTGGATTTTTTCAGGGAAACGGACGCAGATTTTTTCTGTATCCAGGAGACGAAGCTCCAGGAGGGGCAGATTTCCTTAGAACTGCCGGAGGGCTACCGCTCCTATTGGAATTATGCCCAGAAGAAGGGGTATTCGGGCACGGCTGTTTTTACGAAGCATGAACCTTTGTCTGTTGCCTATGGCATCGGCATGGAACAGCATGATAAGGAAGGGCGTGTCATTACGCTGGAGTATGGGGGTTTTTTCCTGGTGGATTGCTATACCCCCAATTCCCAAAATGAACTGGCCCGCCTTCCCTACCGCATGGAGTGGGAGGATGCCCTCCTGGGGTATCTGGATAGCTTAAAGGCCAGGAAGCCGGTGGTATTCTGCGGGGACCTGAATGTGGCCCATCAGGAAATCGACCTGAAAAACCCCAAGGCGAACCGGAAGAATGCAGGGTTTACGGACGAAGAGCGGGGGAAGCTCTCCCAGCTTTTGTCCCATGGGTATGTGGACACCTTCCGCTATTTTTATCCGGATGTGGAGCAGGTGTATTCCTGGTGGTCATACCGTTTTAAGGCCAGGGAGAAAAATGCCGGGTGGCGGATTGATTATTTCCTGGTATCAAAGGAGTTGGAAGGGAAGCTTTTAGATGCGAAAATCCATACGGAAGTGTTGGGCTCCGACCATTGCCCGGTGGAATTAGAGGCCGCGCTTTAAGGGGCGTATCCTAGGGCGGTGCCCTATGGCAGATAGGAGGTTTACGAATGTTATACAGAACGAATCCCAAGAACCAGCAGCAGCTTTCCGCCTTAGGTTACGGATGCCTGCGTTTTTCTAAGAAGGGCGCGGCCATCGACCAGGCGAAGGCAGAAAAGGAAATGCGCATCGCCATCCGGCGCGGCGTCAATTATTTTGATACGGCTTATACCTATCCTGGGAGCGAGGCCTGCTTGGGCAGATTTTTGGCCAAGGGCTTCCGGGACAAGGTCAATATCGCCACGAAGCTGCCCCACTATTACCTCAAACAGAAGGGAGACATGGAGCGTTATTTCCAGGAGCAGCTTAAGAGGCTCCGGACAGGCCATGTGGAATATTACCTGATGCATATGCTCAACGATGTGGATGCATGGGAACGTATCAAGTCCCTGGGGATAGAAGAGTGGATTGCCAAGAAGAAGGCAAAGGGGCAGATCCAGAATATCGGCTTTTCCTTTCATGGGAATACGGATAATTTCCTGAAAATCCTAGATGCCTATGACTGGGATTTCTGCCAGATCCAGTACAATTATATGGATGAGCATTCCCAGGCGGGCAGGCGCGGCCTTATGCGCGCCCATGAAAAGGGGCTCCCCGTCATCATCATGGAGCCCCTGCGGGGCGGCCGCCTGGTACAGGGGCTGCCCAAGCCTGCAGTCCGGCTTCTGGAAAAGGAAGGGTCTAAGAGGAGCCCGGCAGAATGGGGGCTGCGCTGGCTGTGGGATCAGCCGGAGGTAACCGTGGTGCTGTCTGGCATGAATGACGCAGGGCAGGTGCGGGAGAATGTAAGGATTGCCTCAGAGGCGGAAGCGGGCTGCATGACCCAGCGGGATAAGAAGGTGATTGAGCGGGTCAAGGCCGAAATCAACCGTTATATGAAGGTGCCCTGTACAGGCTGCGGCTATTGCATGCCCTGCCCGGGAGGCGTAGATATACCAGGCTGTTTTTCCGCATATAATACCAGGTACACGGATAATTGGTTCCATGGGATGAAGGCGTATTTCATGTGCACGACGCTGCGGAGCAACCCTTCCAATGCCTCAAAGTGCATAAAATGCGGGAAATGTGAACGGCGCTGCCCCCAGCGTATCCAGATCCGCCAAGAGCTTGCCCAGGTTAGGCGCCGAATGGAAGGCCCTCTCTACCATTTGGCAAAGGCCGTCGCTAAGCGTATCGGGAAATATTAGGGGCAGGCCAAAGTATTTTTTTGTAAAAAAATAAAGGAAATAGAGAGTTTGCGCGGAATATACCATATAGAGGTGATTTGTATGCTCATAAGAGAAAATATGGAGTTCCTGGAGCGGACTTACCTAAGCCCTTTCGCTACGTTGAGTGAAAATTCCAGGGGGCGCGACCGCCAGGAACCCCAGTGTGATATACGGCCGGTGTTCCAGCGTGACAGGGACAGGATTCTGCACTGCAAGTCTTTCCGGCGCATGAAATATAAGACCCAGGTGTTCCTATCCCCCAGGGGGGACCATTACCGGACCCGCCTGACCCATACCCTGGAGGTATCCCAGAATGCCAGGACCATTGCCAAGGCCCTGCGCCTGAATGAGGATTTGGCGGAAGCCATTGCATTGGGCCATGATTTGGGGCACGCGCCTTTTGGACATGCTGGGGAACGGATTTTAAATGAGATATGCCAGGATGGGTTTTGCCACAACGAGCAGAGTGTCCGTATTGTGGAGAAGCTGGAAAAGGACGGGCAGGGGCTGAACCTCACCTGGGAGGTACGGGACGGGATATTGAACCACCAGACCCATCGGATGCCGTCCACCATGGAAGGGAAGATTGTCCGCCTGTCGGATAAGATTGCATATATCAACCATGACATTGACGATGCCATACGGGCAAGGGTGCTGCTGGAAGAGGATATCCCCAAAGAGTACCGGGAGATTTTGGGGGATACCACAAGGAAGCGGCTGGATACCTTAATCCACAATATCGTGACCAACAGCCTGGGGAAAAATGACATTGTGATGTCTGACGAAGTGGAGGCCGCCATGAAGGGCCTGAGGAAGTTTATGTTTGAGCATGTGTACCTGAACACGGTAGCGAAGGGCGAGGAGGACCGGGCAGAAGATCTGCTGAGCCGCCTGTTTGGTTATTACAACAAGCACATAGAGCTGCTGCCTGCCCTGAACCGGCGGATGGCTGGCGAAGGGGAAGCAAAGGAGCGCGTGGTCTGCGATTACATTGCAGGTATGACAGACCGCTACGCCATCGCAAAGTTCGAAGAAATTTTTATGCCTAAGGCATGGCAGGTGAATTGAACGGAAGAAACCTTTTGTTTTGGGATTCATACTATAATTTATGCAGGGAGGGGTTATGGATGCCTTATTACTCGGATGATCAGATTGAGGAGGTGCGCACGGCGAACGATATCGTGGATGTGGTTTCCAGTTATGTGGCTTTGAAGAAAAAAGGCAGCCAATATATGGGGCTGTGCCCGTTCCACAATGAGAAAACCCCTTCTTTTTCCGTCTCCCGGGATAAGCAGATGTACTATTGCTTTGGCTGCGGGGCAGGGGGGAATGTGTTTACGTTCCTGATGCAGTACGAAAATGACAGCTTTGTAGAGGCTGTGGAAGCCCTTGCAGGCCGGGCAGGCATCGCCCTCCCCAAACAGGAGGCATCCGGCCGCGCCAGGCAGGAGGCAGACCGGCGGATGCGGGTGTTGGAAGCGAACAAGGCCGCCGGCAGGTATTTCTATGCCCAGCTCCGTATGGCGCAGGGGCAGGCAGGCATGGAATATTTTACCAAACGGGGCATAAGCCGGGAGGCCATGAAGAAGTTCGGGCTGGGCTTTGCCAATGGGGCCAGCAACGACTTATACCTGTACCTTTGCAAAGAAGGCTTTGGGGATGATATCCTAAAGGATTCCGGCCTGGTTACCATAGATGAGAGGCGGGGAGGCCGGGACAAATTCTGGAACCGGGCTATGTTCCCGATTATGGATGTAAACCACCGGGTCATTGGATTTGGCGGACGCGTCATCGGGGAAGGGGAACCGAAATACCTCAATTCCCCAGAGACCATTGTGTTTGATAAAAGCAAGAACCTCTACGGGATGAACCTGGCAAAGTCCTCGCGCAGGCCATATATCCTCCTGTGCGAAGGCTATATGGACGTGATTGCCCTGCACCAGGCAGGCTTTGACAATGCGGTGGCTTCCCTGGGCACCTCCTTTACCCAGGGGCATGCTGCAGTGCTTAAGCGTTATACCAAGGAGGTGTACTGTACGTTTGACAGCGACAGCGCAGGGGTGAAGGCCGCGCTGCGTGCAATCCCAATCCTTAAGGAGGCGGGGATTACCGTTAAGATTGTGGATATGAAGCCTTATAAAGACCCAGATGAATTTATTAAGGCAGAAGGGGCCGAAAAGTACCAGGAACGGATTGGCCAGGCACAGAACAGCTTTTTGTTTGAGGTGGAGATGCTGGAGCGGGAATATGATTTAAGGGACCCAACAGAGAAAACGTCTTTTTACTATGCCATAGCGGAGAAAATCTTGGGGTTCGGGGAAGAACTGGAGCGGGAGAATTACATAGAGGCAGTGGCCAGTAAATACCAGACAGGGTTTGAGAACCTGCGCAAGCTTGTGCAGAGCGCAGGGATGAAGGCAGGGACGGCCAGGGAGGGGAAGAAATTAAAATCCGGCGTCCAGGAAAAGAAGAAAAAGAAAGGGGATGGTATGCGCCAATCCCAACGGCTGATGCTGACATGGCTGATAGAGGAGCCCAGGCTGTTTTCTGTCATTGAGCCGTTGATTGGGCCGGAGGATTTTACAGAGGAGCTGTACCGCAGGGCCGCCGACGTAGTGTTCCAGCAGTGGAGGGAAGGGCAGATTAATCCTGCAAAAGTCGTGGATATGTTTACGGACGGGCAAGACCAGCAGGAGATAGCCGGGCTTTTCCATGCCAGGCTGAAAGAAGTCGGCACCCAGGCAGAACGGGAAAAAGCATTGAAGGAAACCATTATACGCCTGAAGGAGAACAGCGTGGGCTTCCGTTCCAAGCATTTGGAGCCGTCGGATCTGGATGGCTTGCAGCGGCTGGTTGCGGAAAAAAAGAGCCTGCAGCAGCTGTACCAGATGGAGTTTTCCCTGCCGGAACCAGGGAACCCGGGCCTTGGATAGGAGGCTGCCTTTGGGCAAAATGACGAATTTTTTTGGTTTCCCAAGGCTTTTGGGGCTGTTATTGGCAAACAGAAGTGAATATTTCCACTAAATGGGGACAAAATATAAACAACGAATGGAAGGATGAAACGAAATGGAAGAAAAAAGTATGAAATTTATCGAAAAACTGCATGAGCTTCTGGCAATTGCCAAGAAGAAGAAAAATGTCCTGGAATACCAGGAAATTAACGACTTTTTCCATGAAATGGAGCTGGATGCAGAGCAGTTCGAGAAAATCCTGGATTTCTTGGAAGCCAATAATATTGACGTGCTGCGGATTTCCGATGATGACGATGATATCCTCATTGACGACGAGGAAGAAGTAGAAGTTGAGAATATCGACCTTTCCGTTCCGGACGGAATTTCCATTGAAGACCCCGTTCGTATGTATTTAAAAGAAATCGGCAAGGTGCCCCTGCTCTCTGCGGAGGAAGAGATTGAGCTGGCCAAGCGCATGGAACTGGGCGACCAGGATGCCAAGAAGCGCCTGGCAGAGGCCAACCTGCGCCTGGTGGTGTCCATCGCTAAGCGCTATGTAGGCCGCGGCATGCTGTTTTTGGACTTAATCCAGGAAGGCAACCTGGGCTTAATCAAAGCGGTTGAGAAATTTGATTACCGTAAGGGCTACAAGTTTTCCACCTATGCCACCTGGTGGATCCGCCAGGCCATTACCAGGGCTATTGCAGACCAGGCCAGGACAATCCGCATCCCCGTACACATGGTGGAGACCATCAATAAATTAATCCGGGTCTCCAGGCAGCTCCTGCAGGAATTGGGCCGGGAGCCTTCCCCAGAGGAAATTGCGGAGGAAATGAACATGCCTGTTGACCGGGTAAGGGAAATCCTGAAAATCTCCCAGGAGCCCGTATCTTTGGAAACCCCTATCGGCGAGGAAGAGGACAGCCACCTGGGTGATTTTATCCAGGACGATAACGTGCCGGTCCCAGCAGACGCCGCCGCATTCACCCTCCTGAAGGAACAGCTGGTGGAGGTATTGGGGACCTTAACAGAACGGGAGCAGAAGGTGCTGCGCCTCCGCTTCGGCTTAGACGACGGCAGGGCCAGGACATTAGAAGAAGTGGGCAAGGAATTTAACGTAACCAGAGAGAGGATCCGCCAGATAGAAGCCAAGGCTTTGCGCAAGCTGCGCCATCCCAGCAGGAGCCGCAAGTTAAAGGACTATCTGGACTAACGCCAGGAAAAAATGTGACAGGAGTAAGCAAAAGGCATGGTACAGTTATCAGATAGGCTGCAGGCAGTGGCAAGCTTGGCGGGGGCTTGCGATACACTGGCAGACGTGGGGACAGACCACGGTTACATACCGGTATACCTGGTAGGCTGCAAAAGAGCGGAAAGGGCAATCGCCATGGACGTGAACCCAGGCCCCTTAAAGCGTGCCCAGGAGCATATCAGCCGGTTTGGCCTGGAGGGCGTGATAGAAGCCAGGCTTTCGGACGGCCTTTTGGCCCTCCGGCCGGGGGAAGCAGACAAAATCGTCATTGCAGGCATGGGCGGCGGGCTGATGCGGCGCATCCTGGAGGAAGGCGGGGCGGCTGCCAGGGCAGCTCAAGGGCTAATCTTGCAGCCGCAGTCAGAGATAGGGGGCTTCCGGGCGTTTTTGTGGGAGAATGGGTATCGGATTGCGGCAGAAGACATGGTGTACGAAGATGGGAAATATTATAGCGTAATTGCTGCCAAGTATGAAGGGGAACCCAATTCCTTGGCTAGGGCCGGGAATGGCCGGGAAGGTACGGGCCAGGAATTCTGCCATGGGGGGCGGATTGGGAATAAGTATGGGCCCATGCTGCTGCAGGCAGGTCATCCGGTGCTGCAGCAGTACTTGCTGTGGCAGCAGGGGCAGAAGAGGGGGATACTAGAGAAGCTGCGGGCAAATGCCAAGGGGGATGTGGCAGGCAGGGCGGCAGAATTGGAAGGGGAATTGGGGGATATTGAGAAGGCCTTGAGGGAGTGCAGGCAAAATAGAAAGGAGTCCCAAGGATGCTTTGCCAGGAAATCATAGATATCTTACAGCAGCAGTCTCCGGAGCGCTGTGCCTGCGGATGGGATAACGTAGGGTTATTGGTAGGGGACACACAAAGAGAAGTCAATACGGTTTATATTGCGCTGGATGCTACGGACGGGGCAATTGCCGAAGCGATAGGGGCGGGGGCGGAGATGCTGCTGACACATCATCCTATGCTGTTCCAGCCTATCAAACGGGTGACCACGGAGGATTTTATAGGCAGGAGGGTAATCCGCCTGATCCAGCATGGCATTTCCTATTATGCGATGCATACCAATTTTGATGTCAGGGGCATGGCGCAGCTTGCCGCCAGCAAAATGGGCCTGAAGGAATGCCAGGTGTTGGATGTGACCTTCCAGCAGGGGGAAATGCAGGAGGGCATCGGGGCGGCCGGCATGCTTCCCCGCGAGATGGCCTTGGCAGAATGCGCAGAGTTGGTAAAGTATGTATTTGACGTAAGCCAGGTGAAGGTATTCGGATCATTGAAGGAGGGCGTCCGAAAAGCGGCCATATGCCCAGGTTCTGGGAAAAGTACCGTTGGCCAGGCAATCCAGCTGGGGGCGCAGGTGCTGGTTACGGGGGATATTGACCATCATACAGGGATAGACGCAGCAGCCCAAGGGCTTGCCATAATTGACGCGGGGCATTATGGCGTAGAGAAGATGTTTATTCCTTATATGGGCGCCTATCTTAAGGAACATACCCAAGGGCTGAAGGTCTTGGAGCAGCCGTTGAAGCAGCCTTTTTCCTATTGCTAAGGCTTTGGGATGGTTACGGCATAAAGGGAAGGATGCATAGCAGGGGAAGTATTCCTTGATTTCTTATTGCTAAGGCCTAGGGGATGGGTTACAGCAAAGGGAAGGGTTTTGTAGTTGTAATTTGGGAGAAGGAGGAGAGGTATGGGCGAGACGATTTGCCGCATTAGGATCGATGGGGAAGAGAGGCAATTCCCAAAGGGTACATATTACCGGGAGATTGTGGAGGGATACCAGGGGCAGTACGGGGATGACATTGTGCTGGTGCTGTTTAATAACCGCCTGCGGGAATTAAGCCGCAGGGTGAAAGAAGATGGGGAATTATCTTTTGTGACCACCAAGGATAAGGCTGGGAGGAAGGCTTACCGCAGGAGCGTGTCCCTTCTGATGCAGCGGGCAGTCTACAACCTGGCCAAGGAGGATGGGAAGCAGGTATCGGTGCGGATTGAGCATTCCATCAGCCAGGGGTATTTCTGCGAGCTGAAGGGAGAGGAGGTAGCGCTGGACGAGGCATACCTCCTGCGGCTCAAGGGTGAAATGATGCGGCTGGTAGAAGGGCAGATCCCCATCCGCAAGGAGAGCATCCCTACCGATGAGGCGCTGGCGCTGTTCCATGAACTGGGGATGCGGGATAAGGAGCGGCTTTTTGCCTACCGCAGGAGCTCGAAGGTGAATATATACAGTATTGGGAATTATATGGATTATTTTTATGGGTATATGGTGCCGGATACGGGGTATCTGAAATACTTCGGGCTGGAGCTTTATGAGAAGGGCTTCGTGCTGCTGTTCCCAGATAAGGACACGAAGGCAATCCCGCCCTTCCAGCCTTCCCACAAGCTGTTCCAGGTGCTGCGGGAGTCAGCAGGATGGAGCGAGAAATTAGATATTGCCACGATTGGGGCTTTGAATGACGCAGTGTCCCAGGGGAGGATCCGGGAAGTCATCCTGTTGGCGGAGGCTTTGATGGAACGGAAGATTGGGAAGCTGGCGGAGCAGATAGCAGCAGAGCCAGATAAGAAATTTGTGATGGTTGCAGGGCCTTCTTCCTCCGGGAAGACCACGTTTTCCCACAGGCTTTCCATCCAATTGATGGCGCAGGGCCTAAAGCCCCATCCCATTGCGTTGGATGATTATTATGTAGACCGGGTGGATACGCCAAAGGATGAGAATGGGAATTACAACTTTGAGTGCCTGGAAGCGATTGATATCGAATTATTTAACCGGGATATGTCCGCCTTGCTGAAAGGGGAGCGCGTGCCGCTGCCTACCTATAATTTCCGCACAGGCAAGCGGGAGTATAAGGGGGTTTATAAACAGCTGGGGAAAAATGACATCCTGGTGCTGGAAGGTATCCATGGGCTGAATGACAGGCTTTCCTATACCTTGCCTTCTTCCAGCAAGCTGAAAATCTATATCAGCGCCCTGACGCAGCTGAATATTGATGAGCACAACAGCCTGCCTACCACGGATGGGCGGATGATCCGCCGGATGGTGCGGGACGCCAGGACCCGCAATATCACAGCCAAAGATACGATTAAGATGTGGGATTCCGTGCGCAGGGGCGAGGAGCAGTATATCTTCCCCTTCCAGGAGGATGCGGATATTATGTTTAATTCGGCATTGGTTTATGAACTGGCGGTGCTGAAGCAGTATGCAGAGCCGCTGCTGTTCCAGATTGGGAAGGAATGCCCAGAGTATACGGAGGCAAAGCGCCTTCTGAAGTTCTTGGACTATTTCCTCCCGGTGCCCAGCGAGGATGTGGCGCAGAATTCCATTTTGCGTGAGTTTATCGGGGGGAGCTGTTTCCATGTGTAAGGGACGCAAGCCCTGAGGCAAGGCTGCCTGAGCCAGGGAAAGGAAGGCAAGGGTAAGGCGGCAGGATGACAGAAAGTGATATTAATTGGCATGGAAGCGCTTTAGGGGATGGATGTTGCGATACCCAAAGGCAAAGGGGCTTGCAGCGGTTAATATCACTTTTTTTGGATAGAAGGGAAACGAAGATGTATAAAGTAATGCTTGTGGATGATGAGATTTTGGTAAGGGAGAGGATTTCTAAAAGGATCCCTTGGGAGGATTTGGGCTATTGCCTTACGGCGGTCTGTGAGAATGGGAAAGAGGCGGTGGATTTCCTCCAGGCAGAGGACGTGGATTTGATATTGACCGATATTTGCATGCCATATATGGATGGCCTGGAACTGGCAAAATATGTGTATGAAGAGAAGAAAGGGGCAAAAATCATTATCTTAAGCGGTTACGATGAGTTTTCCTATGCAAAGGAAGCTGTCAAATACCAGGCGCTTTCCTATGTGTTAAAGCCAGTGACGGCTTCGGAACTGATGAAAGTCCTTGCAGAAGCGAAGGAAAAGCTGGACGAAGTAAAGACGGAGCACCAGGTAAAGTCCGTGTACCTGGATAGCCTGGAAATCCTAAGGAGCCAGCTTTTGATGCAGCTTGCGTCAGGAAACCTTCCAGAAGGAGCCTGGGAAGAAAGGAGCAGGGAATACGGGATTTCGTTTTTGGGAGAGCGGTATTGCGCCATAGCAGCTTTTTTCCAGGAGCCCCCTGGGGATTA
This sequence comes from uncultured Lachnospiraceae bacterium, assembly GCA_910588965.1. GTDB lineage: Bacteria > Bacillota > Clostridia > Lachnospirales > Lachnospiraceae > Petralouisia. Next base: position 15,764 of record CAJUSO010000022.1, read on the forward strand.
CAGCCTTCGGCAGATGGCTGGGTGGATAGGGAAAACCAGCGGGGACGCCCTGGCATTTGAAGGCTTGGCAGGGAACCTGATGGTGTTTGTGAAGAAAAGCAACAATAAGCTGCTGATGGAGGAGGCGCGCAGGATCTGCTGTGAACTGGCGGGATATGCAAAGGGCAGGCTCCAACAGAAGGCCAGCTGTTTTATCGGCACTTGCGTGTCAGAACTGCAGAATATCTGCGTATCCTGCCAAAATGCCTTTGCCATGAAGGAATTTATGTACTTGGAGAAAGAAGCGTATATTTACGAGTGGGATTTCTATCAGAAACACAAGTGGGATATTGAGCGGATTTCCATGGATAAAGAACGGGAGCAGCGTATCGTTTTGGCAGTGAGGAGCAATTTGAAAGAAGATGTGAGGAAGGAACTGCAGGAATTCCAGAGGGAGTGCCAAGAGCGGTGGATTACAAGAAGCCGTGCGGTTATCACGCTGCAGGGCATGATTTTTGCAGTTATGGCCTCGCTTAGCCAAATCAATATGGAGGAGGATGAAGGGCTTTTTTTAAAAGAGCAGGAGTGCATGTTCGCCCTGTTCAAATGCAGCTATTTATCCGAGATGAAGGAGATAGCCCTCCGGTTTTTCGAAGAGGCTGCAGACGTTATGAGTTATAGCAGGGCCAATTACGGGGAGCGGCAGGCAGCTATGGCCCTTGATTATATCGAAAAGCATTATGCCGACCCAGAGCTGTCCCTCGGGGCGCTCTGCCAGGAGCTTGCCATCAGCATAAGCTATTTCAGCACAATCTTTAAAGAGTTTGCGGGGAAGACCTTTATAGAAGCCCTGACAGAGCGGCGCATGGAAACGGCCAGGGAATTGCTGGGAAGCCAGTCCCTTAAAATGTATGAGGTTGCAGAAAAATGCGGGTACAAGGATTCCAGCTATTTCAGCGTGGCATTTAAGAAGTATTATGGCATGGCTCCCAGGGAGTTTGCTAGGAAATCGAAGAAAAGGTAAGGGAACATGGGGCTTAGGAACAGGATTAGCAGCATCCGGGTACAGATTATCGTGGCCTTTTTCCTTCTGGTATTTTCCAGCATCATTGCATTTATGCTGTTTTCTGTAGGCTATACCAGGAGCAGCTTAAAGGCGAATTCCAAAGAGAATAGTGAGGAACTGGTGCAGCAGGTGAATTACAATATTGAAAATTATATGGACTATATGGAAAACATTGCCCAGGTAGTGATGCATAACACCAGCATAGAGCAGTTCCTGTTCGGGGAGGAAGCGGCAGGGGATCAGGCGAAAGCAAAGCTGGGGGAGGAATTGGAAGCAATGCTCCAAATACGGAAGGATATCTGCAACATTGCGGTATTGGGGGATAATGGGAGGGTTTTCATCAATTCCGGGCAGGAGGAATGGAACCAATATGCCCGCCTGGAACAGAAGCCCTGGTTTCAGAGGGCAAGGGAGGCTGGGCAGGGAATGCATGTGTCCTCTTCCCATGTCCAGAATATCGTCAAGGGCCGCTACGACTGGGTGGTTACCATGAGCCATGTCCTGGAAAATCCCGCGGATGGCCAGATGGGAGGCATGCTCCTGATTGACCTGAATTATAATGTCATCAGTGATTTATGCGAGTCCATCAGCCTGGGGAAAAGGGGGTATGTGTATATTGTGGATGCCCAGGGCGGTATCGTATACCATCCGCAGCAGCAGCTTATTTTAAGCGATGTGAAAAAAGAGCGGCTGGAAGAAATGGTAGGGCAGGACACAAGCGTTACTTATACGGAGGAAAGCGGGGAAGAAAAGATATACACGCCGTTCCATTCTGGGAAGACAGGGTGGACAATCGTGGGGGTTGTCTATGCGTCGGAATTGGTGGAGAATGCAAATATGGTGAGGGCGATTTATTTTTTGATTGCTGGGATTTTGATTCTATTGGCCATTGGGATGGCCGTGGTGATGGCGGGGAATATCACCCGCCCCATGAAGCAGCTCCAGGAGGCGATGGACAAGGTGAAGGGCGGGGATTTCCAGGCCGTCCAGGTGCAGGTTCACGGGGAAAATGAGATTTACCGGCTGCAGCAGGATTTTAACCGTATGGTCCGCCAGATAGACCAGCTTCTCCAAAAGAATGTGCGTGATGAGGAAGAGAAGCGGGAAATCGAGATGAAGGCCCTGCAGTCCCAGATTAACCCGCATTTCCTATACAATACGTTAGATTCCATTATCTGGATGATTGAATCAGAGGAGCCAGACCAGGCCATAAGGATGACCTCCGCCCTTGCCAGGTTTTTCCGCCAGGCTATTGGGAAAGCCGGCGTCTTTGTAACGCTTCGGGAAGAATTGGAGTATACCAGGAATTACCTGATTATCCAGAAGATGCGCTATGAGGATAAGGTGGATTATAAGATACAGGTGGAGGAGGGGCTGATGGAACGCCGTATTTTGAAACTGGTGCTCCAGCCCCTGGTGGAAAACGCCCTGTACCATGGGCTGAAATACAAGGAATCCAAGGGATTGATTCAGGTGATAGGCTATCCGGCCGGGGAGCGGATGGTCATTAAGGTGTCTGATAATGGGGTAGGCATGGACGAAGAGGCGCTGGCCCATATCTTTGACCCCAAGCCCATATCCCAGAAGCACAACGGCGTAGGGCTTGGGAATATCAAAAGAAGGATGCAGCTATACTATGGGGAACAGTGCGAATTTAAGATTGAGAGCGAAAAGGGCGTAGGGACTACGGTCAAAATAGCGGTCCCGCAGGAAACACAGGGAGGGAAGGGATGAGGAAGGATTGGAAGAGAAGGGCGCTGCTGGCGGTATTGGCGGCGTGCGGCAGTATCCTGTCCGTATCTGCCGGCATAGGGCAATATAGGAAACAGGGCAAGGCAGAGATTGTATTTATCCCCAAGGTCTATGACGAAGACAATGATTTCTGGATGGATACCATCCATGGGGCCAGGAGCGCCGCTAAGGAATTCCAGGCAGAGCTTACGGTATTTGCGCCAGAGGTGGAATCGGATTATCTCACCCAGATTGCCTATATTGAAAAAGCGATTGCCCAGAAGCCGGATGTGATTGCCATTTCCCCCATCCTGTATTCCGATATGACGGAGGAGATAGAAAAAATCACGGAAGCAGGGATTGGGCTGGTCTTGATTGATTCCAGGATTGATAAGGACATAGAGGCCTGTTACATTGGGACGGACAACATCAATGCAGGCATTGCGCTGGGGCAGGAGATGGCGCAGTTTGTGGAAGATGATACAAAAATAGCGGTGGTTGCCCATGTAAAGGGCGCCTCTACGGCAATAGAACGGGAAGAGGGGATGCGCCAGGGGCTGGGTGGATCCCAAAGGCGGATTGAAGAAATCATGTACTGCAATTCTGATTATGGCAAAGCCTATGAGCTGACGAAGGAGATGTTCGGCAGACGGGCAGATATTAATATGGTGGCCGGCCTGAACCTATATTCCATCATCGGCGCCGCAAGGGCAGTGGACGAACTGGGCTTAGGCGGGAAGGTGAAGGTGATTGGCTTTGACAATGACAAGAAGGGCATCCAATATATGGAGGAAGGCATTATTGACGCCCTGGTGGTGCAGAAGCCCTTTAATATGGGATACCTGGGGATAGAGGCGGCTGTGCGCGTGGCCCACGGGGAGCCGGTGGAAAAGGTGATAGATTCCGGGATGGAAGTAATCACAGCGGATAATATCTATACGGGGGAAAATGAAAAGCTGCTGTTTTCCTTTTAAGGGGATTCTTTGTTCTTCCCGGCTGCATCCCATACGGAGCTGCTACAAGAAAATATTCTTTATTTTGCGTAAAAAATTCACTTTTATCTTTGGGCAAAGGCAGGTATACTTAACGATATGTATAGCTTCCATAAAACGGGGGCCTTTGGGGCTATGAGGAAAGCCTGGAAGAGAAAAGGAGGATAAAGACGTGAAAAGCAGATTGCCAGGAACAAGGAGGATCCTTACATGGCTGCTGGCAGTTTCCCTGGTGATAGGGAACCTGGCACAGGGAATGGATGTGAGGGCAGAACATGCAGGGCGTGCAGAAGACGCAGGAAAGATGGTATATTACGTGAACTGCGGCGGGACAGGGCTTCCGGAAGGGGAAGCATACGGGGAATATAATCAAGGCACAGTGGACCAGCCCTATGATGCAGCAGGGGAAGGGGCGTACCATTGGGGCTATGACGGTGGTTATGAATATGAGACAGACACCTATGCAGGGCATTCCGTGCGCCTGGTCAAAGGGAATGATGCAGCCCCCCTGTCTTATTCGTTCGAGTTACCCCAAGGGGAGTACCAGCTGGAAATCGGGGTTCCCCATTGCAGCTATTGGGGGAACCGCACCATGGACATCGGCCTTCAGGTAGGGGGAGGGGAACAGGAGAACCTAATATCCGGCCTGAATACGACGGATGATATCGCGGAAGGGACCCTGAAGGTGGTTACGTCAGAATTTTCCGTGGAAGGGGAAAAAGAAGCCGTGGCGGTTTCTGCCATCCGCAGCAGTGAGGACCATTGGGCGCCTTTTTTGGGTTATATTAAAATTTATGAACGGGAGGAAGGACAGCCAGCCCCTCCTCAGGAAAGCTATGTGGCATATTTTGTAAACTGCGGCGGGACGGGGATTCCCGGAGGGGAAAGCTATGGCAGGTATAATGGCAATGTAGCGGACCAGCCCTATGATGCAGCAGGGGAAGGCGGATACCGCTGGGGCTATGACAGCGGCTATGAATATGAGACGGACACTTATGTAGGCCATGAGGTACGCCTGGTCAAAGGGAATGATGCAGCCCCCCTGTCCTACTATTTCGAGTTACCCCAAGGGGATTACAAGATAGAGGTGAGGCTCCCTCATTGCTATCAGTGGGGGAACCGTGTCATGAATGTGGACGTCAAGGTGGGGGAAGGAAAGAAACAGAACCTGGTTTCGGGCTTGAATACGACAGAAGATATCCCGGATGGGAGCCTGCGGGCAATCGCTTCGGAATTTTCCATAAAAGGGGAGAAGGAAGTTGTGGAGGTGTCTGCTATCCGCAGCAGCAGCCAAAACTGGGCGCCGTTTTTGGGCTATATCAAAATTTATGTGGACAAGGAAGACAGCCTCGCAAAGGCTCTGGGACACGCGGCAGCTATTTATGAGGCTGGTAACCAGGAAGGGATTTATACCGAAGAGACCTGGAACGCCTTTGCAGAAGCTTATGAGAAGGCATTGGCGCTTCTGGAATCAGCAGACCAGGCAGCAAGGGAAGAAGCGGCAGGGGAATTAAGCCTTGCGCAGCAGGGGCTGAAGAAGGCAAAAGCAGAGAAGTGGGTATATGATTTTGAAGAAGGCATTGGGGATGCAAGCCTGGTCGTGAACCGGAATGGGGTTTCCGCTTACAGCGGGCAGGCAGTTTACAAAGAAGGCAGGAAGGGCGGACGTGCCCTCCAGACAGGGAATTACGGGCTTTGCCTGAACAAGAAGGATTTAGGGGAGCAGTATACCGTAAATGTATGGGTGAAACCCAGCGTGCCCATCCCGAACAATACGCCTACGGTTTTCCTGGGCTATAACAGCCCGGAGAAATGGCTGGGAATTGCAGGGAATAATTCTTCTTCCGGGTGTAAAATCTGGACGAAGGCAAACGGCGCTTACAATACCCTTCCGCAGACGGTAAAGGCGCCGGCGGGGGAATGGGTGATGCATACCATCCAAAGCGACGGCAACGTCACAGCAGTCTATGAAAACGGCGTGATGGTGGCACAGTCTGACAGTATTGCAGATGTGCTTTCCGGCCGGAACCAGGATATTTATTTGTGCGTGAATTTCTGGGACGGGCATCTGCGCGGGCTGATTGATGATGTGAGCGTATATGAGGAATGCCTGACGGCAGAAGAAGTATACCGCCTGTATGAGCCTAGGGGGGAGGAAGAGATTTTCCAGGAGGAAGGCTTTGCTGCATCCAAGAAAAAGAGCATTGTGAGCGGTTCCTCAAAGCAGATCCAGGTTACCTTGCCTCAGGGCGTCCGCAATGCAGAGATTACATATTCTTCCGACAACACAGCAGTCGCCCAGGTAAGCCAGGATGGCAAGGTGGCCGGCAAAGCGCCTGGGAAGGCTACCGTAACGACAGCTGTAAAAGTTGGCAGTACCACAAAGAGGCAGGATACCGCCATTACCGTAAGGAGCACTGATGAAATTGTAGATAGCAAGATACTGTATTTCGTGGATTGCGGCAATGGGGACACCAGCCTTGCGGGAGACAGCTTGTTCGGGCAGTATAACCGCAGGCCAGACCAGGAACTGGGGGTAGACGCTGTGACAGGCAAATCCTGGGGATGGGGGAAAATCGGCAGCAATGACCCAGAGCCGGGAACCAACAGCCGGGCAGATGAGGATTCAAAGGAAGCCACTTACCAGGCGGCAGGCCCGTCCAGTGATTTTTATTATGAATTTGAGCTTCCGGCAGATATGTACCAGGTGGAGATTACCGTCCCCTATTTTCTGAGCGGCAGCAATACCAGGACCTTTGAAGTGCTGGCCAGCAATGGGGCGCTTGGAGCCAAATATGAGACGGTTGCCAACAATATCAATACAAAATATATCAGCGGCGCAGCCAAAACCTATACGGGGACATGCATCGCAGACGGGACTAAGCCGCTCCGGCTGTCCTTCCTGTCAGATTCGGATGCCTGGGGGCCGATTGTAAGCGCCATCCAGATATCTGCCGTGCCGGCAGAGGATGCGAAGGAATCCCTGAAGGCTGCCATAGAGAAGGCAAAAGCCTATCAGCTGGAAGACTACAGCAATGGGAGTTACGGGGCGCTTGCGGCGGCCATCCAAGATGCAGAAGCGAAACTGGACGCTATTTCCAATGCGAAAGAGGCCAAGGAGTTAGAGGATGCCATTTGGGCTGCCATAAAGAACCTGCAGCCAGGCGTCAACAAAGAAATCCAGGCGTTGAAGGCTCTGATTGCCCAGGCAAAAGGATACAAGGAAGCGGATTACACCGCTGCGTCCTATCAGGCATTGCAAAAGGCCATCCAGGAGGCAGAGGAGCAGGTTCCTGCGGTTACTTCCATCTCCCAAGCCATGCGGCTGGCAAACCGCATCCGGCAGGCAATGGGTGCTTTGGAAAAGAAACCCCCTGTGGTAAACCCGCCTGTAACCGTTACTTACCGCGTAACCTTTGACAGCGCTGGGGGATCTGCAGTGGCAGCTAAAACCGTAAAGTCTGGGCAGAAGGTATCAAAACCCAAAAACCCAACCAGGGCGAAATATGTCTTCGCAGGATGGTATGCTGGGAGCAAGAAATATGATTTCAAGAAACCTGTGGCAGCAAACCTGAAGCTAAAGGCAAAATGGACCAAGGTCAAGGTTGGGGCAACGAAAATCACACAGATGCAGAATAAGAAGGCCAGCCAGTGCCTGGTAAAAGCCAAGAAGGTTTCCGGGGCGGCAGGGTATCAGTTTGCCTATTCTACGGACAGCCGTTTCAAGAAATCCGTGAAGCATGCATCCAGCAAGGCAGAAAAAACGGTTTTGAAGAAACTGAAAAAAGGAAAAGTTTACTATATTAAGGCCAGGGCGTACAAATTAGATTCCAAAGGGCAGAAGGTCTATGGCGCATACAGCGGGAAGAAGAAAATCCGCATTAAAAAATAAGGGAGGGACATAGCAATGAAGAGATTATTAGCGGCAGTGCTTTGCGCCGCCCTGGCAGCAGGGATGTGCCCTGTCAGCCAGACGCCGGCCGGGCAGCTGGCAGAACAGAGGATAGAGGGAGCAGGCCGGCCGTCAGAGGATGAATCGCAGGCAGAAGAACAGAGGATAGAGGGAGCAGGCCGGCCGTCAGAGGATGCGTCGCAGCAGGCAGAAGATGCCATGCAGGCAGAAGAACAGAGGATGGAAGGAGCAGGCCAGCTGTCGGAGGATGCGTTGCAGCAGGCAGAAGATGCCGGGCAGCTCCAGGGCTTAATGCAGGAAATTGCGGAAGATGGGGATGAGAAGGCTTATCATGCGTCTGGCATTTACAGCAATTCCTGGTATGAGATCCCTAATGACAAGAGCGGGGTGGACAGCCGTGCCTGGAGGGAAGGGATGATTTCCGGGAATGGGGAAAACGGCGTGATTACGTCAGGCGCCCCATATAGGGATACCTTGAATTTCCAGTATATCTATTTTAATTTCCCATCGGCGGATCCCATTGAGGCGCCGAAGGGGGAATACATGTACTTGGAGGAAGCCAGGCAGGCCGTGTTCAACCTGGATGACTCCTGGGATGTGCATGGCAGGAACCGGACATTTTACTATGCCTACCATCCGGGAGCCCAGCTTTCCTTACAGATGGCTTCCCAAGGGACTGTGTCGGATTATAAACGGTGGACCAATTATGAGACGGCAGAAGTGGGCGTGGAGTTTACAGATGAGAAGGGGAAATGGGAGAGGCGTACCTTTACCTCCCGCGCGGATAATGTGACGGTTACCTCCATACAGCCTTCTTCAGATGGCGAGCGGGTAAATATGACCTTGTCTGTGGACGACATTTCCAATATGTGCAAGGCGTATAATGGGATGACCCAGGTATTGGAACAGCGTTATAAAAAGCTGGTGGCAGAGGATTGCAGTTACATAGGATTGGTGTCGAAATACCCTTCTTATGCCAACAGCGATTTAAAATACGGCGGGTTTTCCACCATCTCTTATGTCATCGTGGAGGGCGGCAGGAAAGAGAAAATCATGCTTCCGGAATCAGATAAGACCCTCAATGTGGGGGCAGAGAACAACCCGGCCATCCAGATTACGGATGCGGACGCCGTATATTTGGTTACGAAATCCAACCGGGATGCCAATATGTGCTCTTTCCGGAATTTTGCGGCCAAGGAACAGTATGATCTGGTGGACAGGCTGGTAAGCGAGACAAGGGCTGTAGCCGAAAAAAGGGAATATAAGAATGACGACGGCACCTTTTCCTATGACAAGGCCCTGGCTCCCCATGCCAAGCTCCATGGAGAAGAATTTAACGCCGTGACTTTCACCCTGGAAGGGGATGAAGCGGACAAGGGGCTGCCTACGGAAGAACTCCTAGAAAAACAGAGGAACGATAAATCCCGCCTGAACCATGCTTTGCTGGAACGCGCCTGGTATGCAGGGCGCTATTCCCAGCTCTGCGCTTCTGGTATCTGCGCTTACCGTTTGTCCGGCATGTGGAGCGGGGAATACAATGGGGGATGGCGCGATATTTTTACGATGGATGCCAATGTAAACCTGCAGGTATCCGCTATGAATACGAACAATATGAAATATGGAACCTTAGGCTATATCACCTATTTCCTCCGCCTTGCGGATGATTTCCGCGTCAATGCCCAAGAGGCTTATGGGATGCATGACGCAATCCAGGTGTCCGTAAATACAGACGGAGACCATGGCCAGGCAGTGGAATATGACAGGTGGTATCCGTTCCAATACTGGAATGCCGGGGCAAGCTGGTGCCTGCTGCCGATATATGAGTATTGGCAGTGCTACGGGAACCAGCAAATCCCCATCAGCGATTTGGTGGATTATTATGAGCTGCGTTCCGTGCTGAGCATGAAGGATGCAGATGGTGACGGGTATTACGAAGATTTGACAGATGCAGAGATTGGCCAGATGCTGTCAAAAGGCTATCTGGACCTGGAACAAGATATCCTGCTTCCCTTATTGACGAAACAGGCAAATTTCTGGGAGCAGCTGGTAACGCCGGAATATTATATGGACAAGGATGGGAAGGCATGCTATACCCAAGGGAAAACCTCTCTGGAAGAAGGGGAGCGGTATATGCTGATTCCTACCTATTCGCCGGAAAATAACCCGATTGGCTACAGCAGCACCATTACGGCAAACGCCACAATGGATATTTCAGCGGCCAGGGATGGCCTGCAGATGGCAATTACGATGGAACAGGCCGTGAAGCGCAGCGGCTATGAGCAGGCAGTCGCAAAATGGGAGCGCCTCCTGGAACTTTTGCCGGAATACAAGTATGACAATACGGCTTCCGGGGAAGGCGCGCTCCGGGAATGGGCTATGGACGAGTACACAGAGAATAACAACCACAGGCATGTCAGCCATTTGTATGTGGCCTGGCCTGCCTATGAGACCAAAGAGGACAGTGAAATCCGTGCAGGCGCCATCCAGTCTTTGGTAAACCGGGAACGTTACAATACCGGGGACGCCACCACAGGCCATGGGTGGGTGCATCGGGCATTGGTGTATGCCCGGGTGGAAAATGGGGACGGGGCGCTTGATTCTTTAAAGCCCTTGATTACCAACCAGGTTTTCTATAGTTCCATGATGACAGACCATAACAGCGACCGTGGCTCTGATACCTACTGTACGGATACCTCTATGGGTTTGGTGGGCACCATCAATGAGATGGTATTGTTTTCCAATACTGGGAAAATCCAGCTCTGCCCCGCCCTTGGCTCTGATTGGACCCGCGGCTCTATGGACGGCCTGAGGGCAAGGACCCGTGCAGAAGTAGAGAAGTTAAGCTGGGATACGGAAGCGGGCAAGGTTATGGCCCAGATACGTTCTGATATAGACCAGACCATTACCCTTACGTCAAAGCTGCCTTGGAAACAGGCAGATGTCTCTGGCACACAGGCAAAGGTAACCCCAGGGGACAGCATTACCCTAACGATGAAGGCAGGGGAAGTAGTAAAGGTTACCTTCTATGGGGATGAAGCAAGCAAGGAATCCCTGCAGGAAGCCATTGCAAATGCAGAAGCCAGGCGGGACAGCCATAAAGAAACAGAACAAAATTATGTAGCTTCCGCCCAGGCAGCTTATAGCGCCGCCATTGAAGCAGCCCGCGCCGTATGGGCAGATGCAGCTGCAGATACAGCCGCTATCCGTAAGGCCTTGTCTGATTTGGAGGGAGCCGGGAAGGAATTTGACGCCGCTTACGACAGCAGCCTCTCCCTGATGCTGCCAGAGGGCATTTATACAACGAAACCATACCTGGAGGCCCGTTACAGCAAAAGCCGTTATCTGGAACCCCGCTATACCCTGGACGGCACAGAGCCAACCAAAGATTCCCCGGTATTGTCTGGGAAATATGCGCTGCCCAGGGGGGAAACCGTGTGCAAGGCAGCCCTGTTTATCAAGGATTCCCAAGTAAAGGTTGGAGAGACCGTTTCAGGAAGGTATTTGTACCTGGCAGGGGAGAACCTGGCAAAGAACAAAAGCATCCGTTCCTCCCTTCCGGTTTGGCCGAATATGGACGTATCTAAGGCAGTGGACGGGGACAGCGGCACCCGCTGGGCAGTCAAAGGGGACAGCAGCGTCTATGAGGCAGAGATTAGCTTTGGCAAAGAGATCGGATGCAACAGCATTTATATTGACGAATATGCAGAACCCGTAGACAATGAGCAACACCGGATCCAAGCCTTTGATTTATACTATAACAAGGGCGGCAAGTATGAGCTGGCATATTCCTTTGACGGGGAGCAGCCGGATAACCAGGCATTTGTGTCATACGATACATCCCGCAGCAGCCACGCAAAATATGCGGCATCCTTTGCGCCGGTAACCACGGACAAGGTAAAAATTGCCTTCCGCGCTACAAAGGAGATTTCCATTTGGGAACTGCAGTTGTTTCATTTAGAAGGGCCCGTATCCACCCAAGATTTGGAAGCCGCCATTGCAAAGGCCTTGGCTTTGAAACAGGAAACGTATACGCCAGAGAGCTGGAGCCTGTTGCAGAAAGCAGTGGATGCAGCCCGCAGCGCCATCCAGAAAGGAGAAATTGAAACGGAAGGGCAGGCCGAAAGCCTTAGGGAAGCCATCCAAAAAGCAATGGACGCTTTGGTGAAGAAGGATACAGGCCCTGCCAAGCCGCCAATCAAGCAGGTTTCCATTAAAGGGAAGGCGAAATACAATAAGGCGTACGGCGATAAAGCCTTCCAGCTAAGCCTCTCCTGCGCCGGGACTGCAGATGGGAAACTGACCTATACCTCCAGCAAGCCAGAAGTAGTAAAGGTATCTTCCGCCGGGAAGGCCAGCATACAATCCACAGGTACGGCAGTCATCACTGTGAAGCTGTCCTCCAAAACCTACCAGGCGGCGCCCTATAAGGTAACGGTAAATGTGAAGCCTTCCAAGGCAAGCCTGTCTTCTGTGAAAAGCAAACAGAAAAAACAGGCAACGGCTTCCTGGAAAAAACTGCCGGACAAGCAGAAAATTTCCGGCTACCAGATTTCCTATAGCACGAAGAAGAACTTCAAACCTGCCAAGCAGAAGGATTTAAAGAAAACATTAAAATCCGTTACGCTGAAAAGCCTGAAGCCCAAGACCACTTACTATATCCGTATCAGGGCTTACAAGAAGGTTGGGAAGAACAGGCTTTATGGGGCATGGAGCAAGGCAAAGAGCGTAAAAGTAAAATAATTGGGAAAGAAGCCTGTCAGACGGCCAAAACAGAAACAGGAAGGCCAGGTAGGGCAAGAGCCATGGAAAGAAGTTTGGCAGAAGGCCATAACAGAAACAGAAAGGCTAGGTAGGGGGAAGTCCATGGGAAAAAAGCCTGTCAGACGGCCATAAGACAGAAAATAGTGAGAGAAAGAGGAGCTGCTGCATAGAGGGTGTATCCCTTGCAGCAGCCTTCCGTGGTTTCATGATAAATTTGTGAGGAAGGCCGGAAATGGGAAAAGAACTTTCAGAAATGACGTTAGAAGAATTATGGGAATTATTTCCTATCAGCTTAGTGGAACATAAGGATAAGTGGAAGGTATCTTATGATGAGACCGAAGCTTTTCTCAAAAGCGCCTTGTCTGGGTATCCGGTTGAGAGGATTAGCCATATTGGCAGTACGGCAATACCTGGGATATGGGCAAAAGATATTGTGGACGTGCTGGTTGAAGTATCAAAGGATTCCAATCTTGAGAACATTGCAAAGGTAATTGAAAAAAGCGGGTTTCTCCGCATGTCAGCAGAAGCCGGTAGGATATCGTTCAACCGTGGATATACCAAAGATGGATTTGCTGAAAAAGTTTTCCATATACACCTCCGCTACACAGGAGATAATGATGAATTGTATTTTAGGGATTATTTGATTGGGCATACACAGATAGCCAAAGAATATGAAGCGATGAAACTGCAGCTTTGGAAGCTGTTTGGGCATAACCGGGATGCCTATACGGACAAAAAGACAGAATTCGTTAAGAAATGGACATCCGAAGCAAAAAAACTTTATGCGGGAAGGTACTGAAAATATGCCCATCCATCCCCAAACCGAAAGGAGGCTTACCCTTATGAAACATAGGATCAGGATTTTTTTAACATTGGCCTTATTCTTAGGTATTTTTTATGCCATCCCTGCCAACACCCTGCGTCTTTCTGCTGGCGCTAAAAACCAGGGTTCCTGGGGTGACAATGGGAACGGTACCTATAACAACCCCATCCTGCCTGGCGACTATTCCGATCCAGACGTCATCCGTGTGGGGGAAGACTATTTTGCCATCACGTCTACTTTCCAATTTGTCCCAGGGATTACCGTGCTCCATTCCAAAGACATGGTAAACTGGGAAATTTTAGGCGGGGCCGTAAAAGACTTAACCCGCATCAGCCCCCGTTACAATTACGACAAGATGCAGGGCTACGGCAAAATCATCTGGGCTCCCTGTATCACCTACCAAGAGTCCACGGGAACTTTTTTTATCCATTTCTGCACCCCGGACGAGGGCATGTTCGTAACCACAACAACCCGCGAGGGCATCTGGGACAGCGCTTGGACAGATTTGGAGCGGGTAACTTATGCAGATGACAAAAACGCCCCTGGCGGGGGCTGGGACGACTGCGGCGTCCTGTGGGATTCCGATGGCCAGGGATATCTGGTTGCCAACCATTTTGCAGGAGGCTACCAGAATTACCTGTTCCGTTTATCCCAGGATGGGAAGACCTTAGAAGACCATGGCGTCCGCATCCATTACCAGAACGACGGCTTGTTAGAAGGCAGGGGGGAAGGAGGCACGGAAGCCTTTAAGCTGTTTAAAAAGGACGGCTATTATTATTTCCTCCACAATGGCGTCGTAGACAGCGGGAGGGAGCTTTTCTTCCTCCGGGCAAAGCATATCTACGGAGACCGCCCAGATGGCGGGGCAGGCTCTTTTGAACAGCCGGGTTCCTATGAGCATAGCCAGCACGGCGTGGTGGAATGGGGCTACCATGAATGGTGCCAGGGCAATATCATAGATACCCCAGACAGCTATAAAGGGGAAAAGAAATGGTATTTCTTCACCCATCAGGGAGGCGGTATGCCGGGAATCGGAAGGCCAGCCTGCCTCGTCCCTGTCACTTGGGGGGCAGATGGCTTCCCGGCAGCAGAAGGGTACAAGGAACAGTGGGAAAACATACCGAAGCCAATGCCAGAGAGCATGCCGGTGCGCCCACAGGCCTCGGATGATTTTAGCGGCAGCAGGCTAAACCCGCAGTGGATGTGGAGCTTCCAGCCCCAAGAAGGGATGTGGTCCCTTTCTGAGCGGCCTGGCTATTTGCGGCTGTACGGCTTCCAGCCCATTGGGAAAGACCGGTTGGATCAGGCAGGGAACAGCCTTCTGCAGCGCAGCTATGCCACAGAGGCTAATCTTGTGAAAACCAGCATGGATATCTCACATATGGCAGAGGGGCAGAACGCAGGATTGATGCATGCTTCTTCCGATGTCTATGGGGCAATAGGCGTCCGCATGGAGGGTGGCAGGAAATACCTGTGCAGCTATGCGTCTGGGGGCAAGGTGGAGCGGGTTGCAGAAATCCCACAGGAAGTATCTGCCGTATACCTGAAATCCCAGTGGGGCATCCACATGGACAGCACGTTTTTTTACAGTTTTGACGGGAAGAACTTTATCCCGGCAGGAAAATATAATTTGCAATGGAAGAGCTACAGGGGTGACTCGGTAGGGTTTTTCTGTTATAATAATGAGAGGGAAAGCGGCTATGTGGACATAGATTCCTTTACCTACGACATGGATGTACAGGAGAGAGCCCCGCTAATCCTGGGCGTGGATGATGGCGGGGTATATGAAGGAAGGGTAAAACCCATCATCCCAAGGGGGAATATTACGGTAAATGGGAAGCCCGTCAAGAGGGTATCCATTACCCAGCCAGGGAATTACACCATAAGGGTGGAGGAGAATGGCAAGTGGAATGAGGTGTCCTTCCAGGTGAAGAATCTCCCTGCGCCCTCTTTGAAGCTCCACTATGATTTTAACGGGAATGTGGGGGATACGGAATCCGTCAGCTTGTCAGATGGGAAGCTTGGGAGCTTAGGGAGCCAGCCAACCCCTTCTTATGGGCAGGGGCTTGGGGATTTGGCGCTCCGTTTGGACGGCACCTATGGATTGAAGGTAGGGAGCCTGAAAGGCCGCTCCTTCACGGTTTCCATGTGGCTGAAAATGTCTTCAGAAAATATCGGCAGCTGCAATTCCGTGCTGTTTGGGAACCGGGACAATGGGAGCAAGAGCCAGGAAAATTGGATCAGCGCCAGGTTTGACGCTGGGTATCCCTTTGTGTGGAGCAATTTTGGAGGCAGCCGCCATGACCTGGCAAGGGATTCCATCTCCTATGCGCCGGACAAGTGGATCCATTATGTATTTTCCAATTATGAAGGAGAGGTTACTACATATATTGACGGCACAGAAGTAGCCAATGCAATGGATACCTCCCCCCTTGCAGAAAATGTTGATTTTTATGTGGGCGGGACATTTTGGAACGATGCTTTTTATGGGTGGCTGGACGATCTGAAGATTTATGAGGGCGCCGTTTCCCAGGAGGAGGTAGAGCGGCTTTTCCTGGAGAAAGCCCCTGCGGCGAATAAAGCCGCAAAGACAGATGCCAGCAACATAGCAGTCAGCCTGGAAGAGGCTCTGGGAAATCTCAGCGGGGGGACGCTGAGCCTCTTTGGGGACGCGCGCTTAGAGGGCAAGAAAGTAGGCGCCGTAGCGATCCAGCTTCCAGCAGCTACGCTGACGCTTGCGGGAGATACGCAGATTGGCGCCTTGGATAACCGGAGCGGCGGGACAGTAGCGCTGGCGAAAGGATTTTGCGGAAGCGCTTCCATCCAGATCCTGGACTGCCGGGACGGCGCAGTAATTGCAAAAGTGGAAGAAGGCGCAGGCATAGAAGGGATTTCCGTCAAAGGGATGCCGGAAGGCAGAAAGCTGGAACTGGAAGGGGACTGCCTGGTCATCCGTGATATCCAGCCGGAACCGATAGAACCTATTAAGGTAGAAAAAATCGTGCTTTCCAGGAATCAGGCAAATCTTTGGATTGGGGATAAGATTTCCCTAAAAGCAAGCGTTTCCCCAAAGGATGCTGCCAATCAGGCCGTAACCTGGTCATCCTCCAATGAAAAGGTAGCAAAAGTAGACGCCAAGGGGCAGGTGACAGCGCTGTCTGCCGGCACGGCCACGGTAAGGGCTGCAGCAGCGGACGGCGCAGGGGCAGAAGGGACCTGTAAGGTTACGGTAAAAGCCCATATGGTAAAAAAGATTACGTTAAAGAGCAACTATAAGACAGTTGCGGCGGGCAAAAAAGCCAAGATTACCGCTACGGTGGCCACAACGGGGAAAACGGCCAGGAAAGCCTTGGCGTTTAGCACATCCAACCAGAAATATGCCACGGTAAGCGCCAAGGGCGTGGTATCCACCAAAAAGGCCGGCGCGGGGAAAACCGTCACCATTACAGCCACCGCCAAGGACGGGAGCAAGAAGAAGGCGTCCATAAAGATTAAGATTGTAAAGGATGCCGTAAAGAAAATCACCTTGTCCTGCAAGAAAAAGACCGTTGCAGCAGGCAAAAAAATAACGGTGAAGGCAGCTGTGAAGGCCACAGGCAAAAAAGCCAACAAAACCCTGGCGTTTTGTACATCGAATAAGAAATACGCTACGGTGACCTCTAAGGGCGTCGTAACCGCAAAGAAAGCCGGGAAGGGGAAGAGGGTGGCAATTACCGCCGTTTCCACGGACGGCACAAACCGGAAGGCTGTGATAAAATTAAAAATTAAGTAGGAAATTACCAGATGGCAAGGTGCGTATCAGATACAAGGGCAGTTACCAGATGGTAAGGCAGCAGATGCGGATATGGTTTTCGGATTGCCTATGCCATGGAAAAATTCGTTTGGGAGGGAAAAATGGATGGGAATACAGGGAAGCAGGGAAAAATAGAAGAATTCCGCTATTATGAGATGCCGGTAGGGAGGTATGACCTGGCTCTTTTAGGGGACAAATGGATTACGAATTACCAGACAGGGGAACAGCATTTCCATAATTTCTTCGAGATAGGTTATTGCCACTATGGAAAAGGCAATGTATATTTGGGGGAGAAAGCTCCCAAATACCGGAAAGGCAGCATCTCCTTGATTCCTGCCAGTTTCCCCCATGGGGTGCAGAGCGCCCCAGGCAGCATTTGTTATTGGGAATTCCTTTATATTGATATTTCTGGGTTTCTTGGAAAGTGCTGTGGGGAAGACGCCTATACGAAGGACAAGATGCAACAGAGCCTCATCCACATCCCATTCCTGGTGGAATCCAAGGAATACCCCAGGCTGTCGGGCGTGGTCAAAGCCATCCTGGATGAGAACAGGGAGAAAAAATCCCGCAGCCGGGAAGCCGTCAATGGCTATCTGTATGTGCTGCTGCAAGAGCTGGTACGCCTGAATGAAAACGTTTCCCTGGGGCATGGCGGCAATGCGCTGCATGTGGAGAAAATCCGCCCGGCTTTGTTCTATGTGGATTTCCATTACAACGAGGACATTAAAATCAAAAAGTTGGCGGAAGCCTGTAATATCAGCGAGCCTTATTTCCGGAGGCTATTTGTGGAGTGCATGAATGTTGCGCCCTTGGAGTATATCAATATGGTACGGATCCAGAAGGCATGCGATATCCTGCGCAAAGGGGATATCCCCATGAATGCCCTGGCGTGGAAGGTGGGCTTTTCCTCCGTCTCCACGCTGGAGCGTAATTTTAAAAAAATCGTAGGGGATACCCCAAAGCAGTGGAAGCTAAAGGGGGCAAATCAGGGGTTTGTAAGCTACCATACCAGGGCATTGCGGGGATGGTAAGCAAGAGCGGATGGGCAGAAGGGAGCTTTTTGGGGAAGAATGATTGGAATTGCTTATTTTTTAGCCGAAAATAGTAACATTTGATTCCTGGTTTTTCGTAAAATAAGGTCGATACAGAAAGGATTTGTTCTGATGTAATGGCCTTATTTTTACGTTTTAGGAAATACCGCAGCAAAAACCAGATAGGAGGGAACGCAATGAGAGGAAAAGTGAAACACACAATGGTTTCTGTTCTCCTGTGCGGGGCAATGGCCTTGGCGGGCCTGCAGCCATGGACGCCGCCAGCCGTACAGGCCGCCCAGGGACAGGAGGGCACAGGGCAGGGGAAAACAGGCCGTGCGGGACGCACAGATATTGACAAAAGCCTGATACGGGCAACAGCAGGCAGTGAGAGCGCCGGGGAGGAGGCAGCGAAGGCGGTAGACGGGGATCCCGGCACGATATGGCATTCTTCCTGGGCAGAGGGGCATCCTACCGTCCCCCTTTCCATTACGCTGGAACTGGATGAAGCCAAGGAAGGCCTGACACAGCTCCGTTACCTGCCGAGGCAGGATGTTAAAGGGTCAAACCCACAGTGGAATGGGGATATTTTAAGCTATGAGGTTTGGGTCAGCAGTACGGACCAGCAGGAAAGCAGCTTCCAGAAGGTGGCGGTGGGGGATTGGGCACAGGACAAAGAAGAAAAAAGCGCCACCTTTGCGCCGGTTACTGCGAAGTACATCAGGCTGACGGCTACCCATACCAAAGGGAACAATGACGTCGAATATGACCAGTATGCGTCAGCAGCAGAGATTACGTTATCCTGCGGCGGGAGCGTGGATTTGGAAGGGGACCGGGCAAGGCTTCGGGCTGCCCTTGCAAAGGCAAAAGCATATTTGGAGGAAGCAGGGGCTGGGAATGCAGAGGCTATCAACTTACAAGGGCTGGCAGACTGGGCAGAGGTTCTTTTACAGAACCAATATGCCGTGGCGGAGGATCTTGGGATCATGGCTTATTCCCTGCTCGCGGAATTGGAACGGCTCCAAGAAGGGAAGCCTGCCGTAACCTATAGCAGCTTTACCCCTAATAGCCAATGGCTGGATGACAGGGGCGCCATGATCCAGGCGCATGGGGGCGGCGTGCTTTGGGATGACAGGACGCAGAAATACTATTGGTATGGGGAACATAAGGGAGAGGATAACATTAAGAACGGCTGTGTGGCCGCCATCGGTGTTTCCTGCTATTCCTCCACAGACCTGTATAATTGGAAAAACGAAGGGATAGCCCTTCCCGTGTTCAACCACCCGGCATTTCTGGCGGGCGGGGAAGCGGCGGCAGATACGCCGATGTACCTGGCAGAGTCCTCAGAAGAATACCAGGCTGCCAAGACAGCAGGCAAGGCGGTTTCCCCGTACGATTCCTTAGAAAAATACAATACGGCCTCTTATATTGCGCAGCTGAACAGCTTGTATGAGGGCAGTACGGCGGCAGAAAAGAAATCCCTTTACCAGAAATTAAATTGGGACAGCGTATTGGAACGCCCGAAGGTACTCTACAACAGCAAGAATGGCAACTATGTGATGTGGTTCCACAAGGACGGGGAAGGGGCAGGGAATTATTCCCTGGCACAGGTTGGGATTGCAGTCAGTGATTCCCCCACAGGCCCGTTCCGGCTGTTGGATACCATCAACCCATTGGGCAAAGAAAGCCGCGATATGGCCCTGTTCCAGGATGATGACGGCAAGGCATACTTGCTGTACTCCTCTGAGGACAACTGGACCTTATATCTTGCAGAGTTAAATGAAGACTATACAGGGCTGACAGGGAATTACAGCCGCAATTATGTGGATAGGGATGGGAGCAAGGGCATCTATGCAAGGGAAGCCCCGGCAATCTTTAAATATGACGGCAATTATTATGTTATTACTTCTGGGTGCACCGGCTGGGATCCGAATGTAATGGGATATTCCGTAACAGGCGATATCCGCATGGGCATGTCCAAAGATGGGGGGGACGGGCCCTTTCAGATGGATGGGCTGAAAAACCCCTGTATTGGGACGGACGCCAATATTTCCTTCCATGGGCAGAGTACCTTTGTGCTGCCAGTACAGGGCAAAGAGGGATGTTTTATCTACATGGGGGACAAGTGGGAGAAAAATAACTTAAAGGATTCCAGATACCAATGGCTCCCTATCCAGATTGACCCAGAGGAGAAGGCGCTGGTACTCGCATGGGATGGCACATGGGAAATGGGTGATTTTGAAACGTTAAACAGCCAGGCAAAGATTGGCCTGAACCGTGTGATCCGCCAGGCAGGCCAGCTAGAAGCGGCAGAGTATGATTTCGGCCAGGAACGGTGGCAGACCTTCCAGCAGGCGTTCCATACCTCCATGGACCTGCCCTTTGGGACTGCAGAGGCAGAAATCACCAAGATGAAAGACGCCATCCTACAGTCCATGGAAGGGCTGAAGCGGTGGAAGCCCCTGGACGCTGCCCTTGCAGAGGCAGGGAACCGGGCGGAGGCGGCATATACGGCAGAGTCTTGGAAAGGCGTAGAGGAAGCCTGCGATAGAGGGAAGAGCCTTGGGGAAGGCGCTTCTGATGCGCAGATCCTGCAGGCGGCAGAGGCTGTCTGGTCTGCCCTTGGCAAGTTAGTGGAAGTGAAGATGGAGACAGAGGAGATAAGCCTGAAAGGGAAGGCTGTCCTGGCAGATTCCCAGCAGCCCGGAAATGAGGCAGAGAAGGCGGTTGACGGTGACAGCGGCACAATCTGGCATTGCCGATGGGGCGGCGGCGCAACGTCCCTTCCCCATTACCTGACAATTGATTTGGGGCAGGCTTATGAGGACTTATACCAGCTCCAATATTTGCCAAGGCAGGACAAGGACAGCAATGGGATTGCGACCAGATACCGGATTTTAACCAGTAACTCCAAGAAGGAAATAGGGCAGCTTTCGGAGGCGGACTTTACAGAAGTGCGCACTGGCTCCTGGGAGGGGGACAAGACGGAAAAGTCCGCTATTTTCCGTACAAAAGAGCCCGCTAGGTATCTGCGTTTTGTAATTACGGCAGGGCTGGGGGACTTCGCTTCCGCTGCAGAAATCCGCCTGCTGCGCGGGACGCCGGAAGTGGAGGAAGAGCCAAAGCCCGCTGAGGTAAAGGTAACGCAGATTACAGTTACAGGAGAGAAAGCCAAACTCTTAAAAGGCCAGAAGGCCTCTTTGCGGGCGGTAGCGGCCCCGGAAAATGCAACCAATAAAAAGGTCATTTGGTCATCCTCGAATGGGAAGGTAGCAAGCGTAAATGCCAACGGCGTGGTTACGGCACTGTCTGCTGGGACAGCTGTCATCAGAGCCACGGCGGCAGACGGTTCGGGCATAGTGGGGGATTACCCGGTTACCGTATGGGTGCATCAGGTGAAAAAGATTACTTTAAAGAGTAATTATAAGACAGTTGCGGCAGGTAAGAAAGCTACCATTACGGCTACCGTGGCCACAACGGGGAAGACGGCAGATAAGTCATTAACCTTTTACACCTCCAATAAGAAATATGCGACCGTAAGCGCTAAGGGCGTGGTATCTGCCAAAAAGGCCGGCGCAGGGAAAACAGTCACCATTACAGCTGCCGCAAAGGATGGGAGTGGGAAGAAAGCGTCCGTTAAAATTAAAATCGTCAAGGATGCTGTAAAGAAAATCACGCTGTCCTGCAAGAAGAAAACAATTGCAGCAGGCAAAAAGACCACGGTGAAGGCAGCCGTGAAGGCGACAGGCAAAAAGGCCAATAAGGCGTTGGCTTATAGCAGCTCCAACAAGAAGTACGCAACGGTAAATGCCAAAGGCGTAGTGACGGCCAAGAAGGCAGGGAAAGGGAAAACGGTTACTATCCGGGCAGCTTCCACGGATGGGACCAATAAGAAAGCATCCATAAAAATAAAGATAAAATAGCTTGCTTTCTGGCAGCAGATATGCTAGGATATTTGGGAAACAGCCCGTGTAGATATGCGGTGAGGGAATAAGAAGTAGGGCGGATAATCGCAGCTGCAGGCGCCGAAAGGCCGCAGATGAGGAAAGTCCGGGCTTCACAGGGCAGGATGCCGGTTAACGGCCGGTGGAGGCGACTCCAAGGAAAGTGCAACAGAAATATACCGCTATTCTAGGAATAGTAAGGGTGGAAGGGCAGCTTAAGAGACTACCGCCTGGCTGGTAACAGCCAGGGCATATGTAAACCCCATCCGAAGCAAGGCCGAACCAAAGCGATGACGTGGCCCGCCAGCTTTAGGTAGGCTGCTGGACCTGGCTGGCGACAGCCAGGCTAGATAGATGATTATCCAAGACATAACCCGGCTTACAGCCCTGCTTCTTATTGATTCCCGCAAGCAATGGGCCAAGTACCGTGCTTATAGGGGGCTTTGGCTCCCAAGGCAAACAAATAATTTTTGGAACCCAAAGCCTGCCGCTGGGGGAGTGCCGGTACTCCCTGCGGCAGGCTTTGGGTTCCAAAAGAGGTATTAGGCCAGGCAGCCGGCTACATGGCAAACCTAGCGTACCTTTTTGTGGCTTTTGTATTTTTCCTCGCAGTACTTGCACCGATAGGTCTCATTTTCCTTATCCGTAAGCAGGAAAATCTGTTCCAGCCCCTGTTCAATCGAAGTGATGCAGCGGGGATTGACGCAGCGTATGATATTTTTAATTTCCTTCGGGAGCTGGAGTTTCTTTTTCTCCACCACTTTCGCCCCTTTGATAATATTGACGGTGATATTGTGGTCTATAAAACCAAGCACATCCAAATCCAGCTTGTCAATATCACATTCCACTTTTAAGATATCTTTTTTCCCCATTTTATTGCTGCGGGCGTTTTTAATAATGGCAACGCAGCAGTCCAGCTTGTCCAGCTTTAGGTCGTGGTAGATGGACAGGCTGTCCCCTGCATGGATATGGTCTAATACAAAGCCTTCTGTAATTGCCCCCACATTTAACATACGCTCACCTCCAATAATGTAAGAATCAGTGCCATCCGCACATAGACGCCATACTGGGCCTGCTTGAAGTATGCTGCCCTGGGGTCGTCGTCCACATCCACAGAAATCTCATTTACCCTGGGGAGCGGGTGCATCACAATCATGTCATCCTTGGCCAGGGCCATTTTCTTCTTGTTCAGGATGTAAAAATCCTTCATCCGTACATAATCGTCTTCGTTAAAGAACCGTTCCCTCTGTACCCGGGTCATATACAGGATATCCAATTGCCCCATGGCGTCCTCCAGCCGCTCTACCTCCTGGAAGGGTACTTGGTTTTTGCGCAGCACGTCCTCCCGGATATAACTTGGGACACGGAGTTCCTCCGGGGAAATCAGCACAAATCGGATTTGGGGGTAACGGATTAACGCATGGATGAGGGAATGGACGGTGCGCCCGAATTTCAGATCG
The DNA here is from genome assembly GCA_910588965.1 of uncultured Lachnospiraceae bacterium. GTDB lineage: Bacteria > Bacillota > Clostridia > Lachnospirales > Lachnospiraceae > Petralouisia. The sequence continues at coordinate 39,257 of CAJUSO010000022.1, forward strand.
CCGCAAAGCCCAATGGTAAGATTGTCAAGGCGTCCCTTTAAGGAACGGATGGTAAGCAGATCGGTAAGGGTCTGGGTAGGGTGCTGGTGCCCGCCGTCCCCAGCGTTGATTACGGGGATTGTGGATTTCTGGGAAGCTACCAGCGGCGCGCCTTCTTTGGGATGGCGCATGGCGCAGATATCTGCGTAACAGGAAATCACGCGGATTGTATCGGAAACGCTCTCCCCCTTCGCGGCAGAACTGCTGTCAGCTGTGGAAAAGCCAAGGACGCTCCCCCCTAAGTTCAGCATGGCTGCCTCGAAACTCAGCCTTGTCCGGGTGCTCGGTTCATAGAAACAGGTGGCGAGTTTTTTGCCTTCACAGGCATGGGCATACTTCTCGGGATAGCTCTCAATGTCGTTTGCTAACGTAAGGAGCCGGTCTAATTCCTCAACGGATAAATCCAAGGGGCTCATTAAATGCTGCATATTTTTCCTCCTGTATGGTCTGTTGTGGAGTGTTTGGTTCAGATGGATTTGGCCAGATCCAGAATGCCTGGCAAATTCCTTGGATAGATTTTAACACATAATCCATATTATGGCAACCGTTAGTTTGGCTGCCCTTAGAGCAAAAAAATATGCCATCCCAAGGGGGATGGCACGGCAGATGTTTTGGGATCCTGTTATTCCTTCGGTTTTTTGGTCAAAAGCTTTTCAAAGATAAGCCCTGCGGCCATCCAAAAAGGGGCATAGTCTAAGCGGATGACGCCGTTGATATTTGTTCTTGCATGGCTGTAATCCCAGGGGCATATCTGATGCTTTTTCAAAAAACTCCCGCTGGCATATTCGCCTAAGAAGATAAAAAGCGAATAGAAAGCCGCCCGGAATATGGCCGGGAGACGTTTTAGGGCCAGGCAAAATGGTTTTAGGAAGGCAGCCATGCCGTAAATGGGGAACATCCAGAGGGAAGTCTGCCCCATTAGCTGAAGCTCCCGTTTACGGAAGGAGCCAAAAGAAGTAAAAAGGATTTCCAGGCACCAGCCCATGAACCCACATAGGATAAAATTTTTTCTCATGGCGGTAGTATGCCGTAGGAAGGGGTTTTTTATGCATTGGGACATGGTACGCCGGGAGCAAAACACTGCATGCTGCTGCACCGCCCATTTCCTTGGCGTAATGTGAAGGAAATTTAGGGAAAAAGATTGACGAAAAGCAAAAAAAGCATTACACTAATTGGGAGAATAATTCATGGAAAAGGAGTTGCATTATGAGTAAAGCAAAAGTAAGGAAAGTGGCTGTTTTACTGGCAGCAGCCATGGTAGCCGTCCTCTTGGGGGGATGCGGCTTGTCATTTGATGCTTCTGGTTATGTGAAGGCATTGCTGGATAATTCCTATAAGGGTGACCCGACAGCATTTGTGGAGCAGAAGGTCGGTACAAAGGAACAGGCGCAAGAGCTTTATAAGCAAGGGATTGACACAGAGATGAAGAGCCTGACTTCTGAGGCGGATGTGTCAGAGGAATTAGAAGCTGAGTTCCGGGAAGTGATTGAAAACGTATTCAAAAAAGTGAAATATACCGTAGGGGAATCCACAAGGAAGGGCGATTCTTATGAGGTAGTAGTGAAATACCAGAAGATGAATATTTTTGCTTCAGCCATGGAGAGTTTCAATACATCTTCCCAGGCCTATGTGGAAGAAGTCTCTAACAAGGCTGAGAACGGGGAAGAGACATCAGAAAAAGAAGTCAATGAACAGATATTTACTTTGCTGAAAGATGCTTTGAAGGACGCGATGGAAAATCCGTCTTATGCAGATGAGGCGTCCACAATCATCCATGTAGAGCTGAAAAACAATATATGGGCTCCCAATGAGGCAGATGTCCAGAACCTGGAAAAACTATTGTTTGACATGGATGTGTTAGAGGGCATGCAGTAAACCGCATAAAGGTGTTTGGGAAAGAAGGAAAGCAGCTATTGTGGGCATTGGCGATAGTTGCTTTTTATATCATTTTTTTGAAGGAGGATTGCTGTTATGGCAGAGAATCGTGAATGTGCCGGGGCGTCGGCCTGTTCCAGGGAAAGCTGTGAGGGATGCCCCAGCAAGGCGGGCGCCCCGCAGGGCATGCTGGAGGAGTTAAACCCTTTTTCCAGCGTGAAGCGTGTAATTGGCGTTGTAAGCGGGAAAGGCGGCGTAGGGAAGTCCTTTGTGACAGCTTCCATGGCAGCCGCCATGCGCAGGCAGGGATATGAAGTAGGCATTTTGGATGCGGATATTACGGGGCCGTCCATCCCCAAGATGTTTGGCATCCATGGGCCGGCAGAAGGCACGGATATGGGGCTGTTCCCCATCCCAGGGAAGGACGGCACGAAGGTGATGTCCCTGAACCTCCTTATGGAGGATGAGGAAGCCCCTGTGGTATGGAGGGGGCCTGTGATTGCCTCTACGGTCAAGCAGTTTTGGCATGACGTTTATTGGGGGGATTTGGACTATCTGTTTGTGGACATGCCTCCAGGGACGGGGGATGTCCCGCTGACCGTGTTTCAATCTATTCCAGTGGATGGGATTGTGATTGTCACATCCCCGCAGGAACTGGTGCAGCTGATTGTGAAAAAGGCCGTCCATATGGCAGAGATGATGGATATCCCAGTGCTGGGCCTGGTAGAAAACTACAGCTACCTAAAATGCCCGGATTGCGGGAAGGAAATCAAGCTGTTTGGGGAGAGCCATGTGGAGGAGGCAGCAAAGGGGCTTGGGATCCCGATCCTTGGGAAAATGCCTTTAGACCCTGCCTATGCCAAGCTTGCAGACGAAGGGAATTTCCATAAGATTGAAAACCCTTATCTGGAAAATGCCGTCAGAACAGTAGCGGGCATATAGCTTTTTGACATGTGAAAGCCTTGTGGGAAGCGGGTTTGCTTCCCCAGGGCTATTTTTCTGCCCTATATTTTTGTGAGATATTCCCAATTGATTTTAGGAGGGATAGGGGTTACAATGCACTTACAGAACAAAGTTCTGGATTAAATTTTCTAACCGCCGGCATTTCTTTGCCGGCATGGAACAATCTTTTTATTTCTGCATTAAGAGTTGATCTTAAGTCAATTGGCAGGGAAAATCGCCAGTTACCAATGCATGAAATGACGAACGCCTGCACAGGATGCAGGGCACAGGGGAGGGGATTCCCATATTCTGTACCAGGGCGCCCTATGAAAGCGGTGTGGGATCTTGGCCTTGGGCCTTGGCAGCCAGCCGGTGCAGGCATCCAAACGGCAGAAAGGAGGGAAGGCATGAAAGTTATCTTTGAGGAATACAGCGGCATTATCATTACGGCCTTTGCAATTATCGCATTGATTGCCGTGGTGGCGCTTTTGCTCGCAACAGACGGGCCGGTGCATACAGCTTTTGTAGATTTGATTGACGACCTATTCCAGAAAGCAAGCGTGAAATAAGGGATACCATGGGAAGGAAGAATAGGAACATGCTATAAGTATCTGCCCTTGTGCCATTGGCAGGGAGACGGAAGCGGGGCTTTTACAGCTAAGCGCTTCACGGTACCTGCTTGCCAGCCTTATGGGCAGGTATGGTGTACTGTGCTGCCGGATACCAGGCGTTATGGGCTTTATAGGATCCCATCTATGCGCAGTACACACAGGGCATGGCAGGAGGGTATATGAAGTATCATTGGGAATTGACAGAGGAAGAGTTTGGGCCGTTCTACCCGTTTATCCGGAACAGGAATGTCACAGACATTGACTATAATGGGAGGAACTTGTGGATTGCCGATTTGAAGAAAGGGCGGTATCGGGTGGACGTGCCTGTAACCGAAGAATTTATGGAGCAGTTTACGCACCGGGTAGCTAACCGGGTCAATAAGCCCTTTAACAAGACGAATAATGTACTGGAGGCTGAGACGGATGCACTGAGGATCAGTATTGTCCATGAGTCTGCCGCAGTGTCTGGCCGCAGCGTCTGTATCCGGAAGTCTTTGCCGAAAGTGCGCCATACGGTAGAGAGCATGCTGGACAGCGGATACTGTTCCATTGAGATATTAAGCCTGCTGATTAATTGCGTAAGGGCCAAGATGAATTTTGCTTTTTGCGGGGAGCCAGGGGTAGGGAAGACCGAGTGCGCAAAATTTTTTTCCCGCTTCATCCCAGCGAACCAGAGGGCTATTACAATAGAGGACAACCTGGAAATGCATTTCCATGAGATTAATCCAGAAAATGACTGCGTAGAACTGCAGGTAAGCAAGGATTTAAGCTATACAGATGCCATTAAGCTATGCCTGCGCCAGAACCCGAAGTGGATTATCCTGTCAGAGGCACGTTCCACAGAGGTGCAGTACCTCTTAGAGCAATGGTCCACAGGTGTTTACGGGTTTACGACGCTGCATTTGGATGATTTGCGGAACCTGCCGGACCGGATTATGAATATGATTGGAAGATCCAGGGATGCAGACCGCTTGGAAAATTACATCTATGAATTTATCAGTGTGGGCGTATTAATCCGCCAGCATGAAAATGAGCGTGGGCTTTTGGAGCGGTATATTGACCAGATGTGCTTTTATGACCGGTTTGAAGGCAAGAATGACATTTACATGCTGCTGGATGACGGGAAGCTAGTTTCCAGGCTGATTCCTGGGGATATTTTGAAGAGGCTTATGCGGGCAGGGATTTCAGAGCCATTCCAATGCCTGGAGACTTGCCCTTATGAGCCGCTGGATATGGGGTTCTTAAAAAATATGGCAGACGCCCCATAATTGGCATACAATGAAAGGGAAATTGGGAAGATTCCCATGACAGGAGGGGAAATGAAAAGGAAAAGAAGCAGTAAGAAAAGGCAGAATAGAAAAAAGAAGGGAGCAGGGGGGCTGTTTTATCTCTTCCATCCTGGGGACTTGCAAAAGCAGATTGACAGTTTTGGATATAGCTTTTCCATGGGCAAGTATATCCTGTTTATTTTATCTGCCATTGCAGGGGCGGCAGGATGCGGTACGCTGTTTTCCCTGCGTTGGTATTATGTGGTATTGCTTGCTGCAGCCTGTGTCTGGAGCCTGCCCTTTTTAATTTTGGATGGCTATAAGCAGATGTATGAGCATAAGCGTTTCTTGGATGTTTCGGATTATCTGGAACAGATGCTGTATTCCTTCCGCATGAGCCAGAAAATCTTAAGCGCACTGAAAGACACGCAGTCCCTGTTTACCGAAGGCAGGATGCGCCAGGTTCTCCTGCAGGCCATCAGCTATATTGAGAAAGGGAAATATGAAAAGGATTTGTATGGGGAGGCTTTGGGGATGATTGAAGAGGAATACCAAAGCAGCCGCCTGCCGGCTGTCCATGAATACCTACGCACCGTGGAGGATAATGGAGGCGCCTGCGGGGATGCCATTGACCTGCTGTTGCAGGATAAGGCCATTTGGACGGACAACGTCATGCTGCTGCAGGAAGACAAAAAATCAGCCAGGATCCGCGTGGTATTTTCCCTGGCGGTTACCATGGTGATGGCTCTTGTGTTCCACAGCGTGTACCGTTCTATGCCAGAGCGCTACAGCATAATAGAAAACCCGGCTACCCAGATGAGCACATTCATATACCTTTTGTTGAATGTCCTGATATTTTGCAGGGCCAACAAAGAACTTGCAAAAAGCTGGTTAATCAGGGAGGAAAAAGGGGAAGAGAGGAAACTGGCAGGATATTACAGGCTGGTGGCTTCCTACAATGAGAAAGCGGAACGGAAAAAGAGCTGGTGCATGGGCGGGTGTTTCTTCCTGGGGGCAGCCCTCTTAGGAGGGATGGGGCGCCGTTACGGGATGGTGATATCAGCAGGGATTGGCGTGTTATTGCTGAACCAGCACAAGATGGGATACCGCGTGGCCTTTGACCGGGTGGTAAGGGAGGTTAACAGGGTCTTTCCCATGTGGCTGATGGAAATGGCATTGCTGCTGCAGGGAAATAATGTCCAGGTGTCCATAGAGAAGACAATAGAACATGCGCCGGTGGTGCTGAAGGATGAACTGCAGAAAATGTCAGACAGCCTAAAGAGGAAACCGGATGCGATTGAGCCTTACCTTTCTTTTTTAGGCCGGTTCCGGCTATCGTCTGTACTTTCTTCCATGAAAATGCTATACGCCATTTCTGAATCAGGAAGCGGGGATGCACAATATCAGATCCAGGTTTTGGTGGAGCGCAACAGCAAACTGATGGATAAATCTGAGAAACTGTCAAATGAGAAAAGCCTTGCCGGGATTAATGGCATTTTCTATCTGCCCCAGATAACCGTTTCCCTGCAGACAATGGTCCATATGGTGGTGTTTATGCTGATGTTCTTAGGCCAGCTAAAACTGTCATAGGAAGGGGAGCCCTAGGAACCCCGAGTAGGAAGGGGAAACCATAGGAAGAGGGCTCTTAGGAAGCCCAAGAAGGAAGAATCAGCCATAGGAAGAGGAGCCTTTAGGAACCCCGAGGAGGAAGGGGAAGCCATAGGAAGAGGAGCCTTTAGGAACCCCGAGGAGGAAGGGGA
>CAJUSO010000022.1:45851-53236 GCA_910588965.1 uncultured Lachnospiraceae bacterium
GAACCCCGAGGAGGAAGGGGAAGCCATAGGAAGAGGAGCCTTTAGGAACCCCGAGAAGGAAGGGGAAACCATAGGAAGAGGAGCCTTTAGGAACCCCGAGAAGGAAGGGGAAGCCATAGGAAGAGGAGCCTTTAGGAACCCCGAGGAGGAAGGGGAAGCCATAGGAAGAGGGCTCTTAGGAAGCCAAGAAGGAAGAAGCAGCCATAGGAAGTAGGGCTCTTAGGGAGCCCAAGAAGGCAGAAGATGTGGATTAGTCGGGGGGCAAAGGAGGAGGAAATAAATGGGACAGGTAATAAAGGCATATTTAGGGATATTTTTCCTGCTGCTCATGGGGCTGGTGGGGATAGGCATTGTGGCAGCAGGCATGGAAGTAAATGCCGCCCGGAATTACCATGCGGATGTGGTAACGGAAATTGAATGCAGCAATTTCCACCCGGCCGTTATCAGCGCCTGCAAAAGCCAGGCGCAGGAAGCGGGATATGGATTAGAAATAGAAAATCTGGCTTACGGCGCAGAAGGGAAAGAACAGATGGCAGAAGTGGTACTGTCGTTTGATTATGCAATCCCAATCCTGAACCTGGTATCAAGCCACAAAGTACGGGGATTTGCAAGATAACGCAGGCTCTGGCTTTCTGGCGGGTGGATAGGCGCCGTGGGCAGGGAAAGCCCTGGCTTCCAAACGTGAAAGGAGAAGATTAGATGAAGGCTATTTTAGAAGAATTTGGGGGAGCAGTTGTGTATACCATCGCTGGAGGTGGGTTTATCGCCATTTTCTGCCTGGTATTATACATGGCATCGGGAATCTAGCCATGTTTACAGGGATATTTGACGGATATCGCAAGGAGCAAAAAGAGAAAGGATGGAGAAGGATATGAAAGAGGTAATGGAAGAATATGCAGGCGTAGCGGCCGGTGGGTTTGCGGTGGCGCTGTTGTTGGGGATAACGCTTGAGTTTTTCTTGGGTGGGACGGGGCTGCATCATTTGGTTTTCCGCTTTGCGCAGGGAATCTGTTAGGGGGGCAAGATGAAGCAGGCATATAGGGAAATGGCAGGGATAATGACAGCAGGAATCGTGATGGTTTTTTTACTGGTATTTGCAGCGGGCAGCGCGTTGCTCCCCAAGTTAGGGCAGGAGATGGATATTCCGGGGACAGAGTATCGTGGATACCAGGATTTTGCCCAGACAAAATCCGTTTGCAGCAGGAAGCCCCCCAAGATTGTGCGGAAAGGTTCCTGGAGATGGAACGAAGGGGAAGAAATAGGGATTGGCCGCATATTCCAGGGGACAGATGCAGAAGGGAATGCCGTATATGTAGAAGTGGCGGATGTGATAGATGAAAAGGGGAACAGCCGGATAGGGCATTACCATAGGGGAGGGCATAAGCTGGTAGGCTTGGAGAAAGGGATGTACTTGCTAGAACTTCGGGCCTCAGATACAGAACATAAGGTGTCAGTGAAAAGGTTTGCCCTTCTGGTGCAAGGATGATAGGAAAGGGAATAGATGAAATATATGATATATGGAATATCGCTGTCCGCCATAGCGGTTTTAGTGGTTGCAGCCGTTATGGTGTTTAGCGGGCGCAATGTGCGTAAGAATGAAATGGAAACCGCCTTAAATGCTGCTGTGGAGCAGTCTTTGGAGCAGTTAAAATCCCAGAAAGGATATGAAATAAAAAACAGGCAGGAATTGATTGCCGATTTCAACCGGATTTTGCTGGTTCAGGTAGAATCCGATTCCGAGCTGCAAGTAGATATCCTGACAGCAGATACCGAAAAAGGGGCATTGGATGTAAAGGTTACGGGAAGTTACCAGAATATTTTGGGGCTTATGGAAACGATTACCTGCAGGAAATCCGTAATTATAGAAGCATATACTGCGGAAAAACCTTATTATACCGTGACATTCCTGGTAGAAGGGGAAGTCTATCATCAGTATACGGCCTGCCAGGGAGGGACTGTGGTAGCCCCTAAGAATCCCAATCGTGGGAGGAAGAAGTTTTCCTGCTGGACGCGCCAAGGGGAGAGCATAGCATGTAAGCTGGAAGAATTGGAAATAGAGGGAAATATCGTATTAGAAGCTGTATTTACAGGATAAAAAGCCGGATAGGAACAAATAAGCATAGGAGGAGGGATTGGATTTATGTTAAAACGGATGATGTGTATCTTGTTGTCCATACCGCTTGCAGTAGGAACCCCACATGGAACCCCGGCAGCCGTTTCCTTGCGTCCTTGGGGACAGGAGGTTTTAAAAGGATGGGGTTCGGGCATAGCCGGAAAAGCAATCAAAAGTGTGAGAGATATTGATAGAGAGCCTGAAGATAAAGAAAAGAAGTGGGTATCTGAAGGGAAAGCAGGGCAGCTAGAAAAAGCAAGAGTACCAGGAATCGACATAAGGGAGGCAGAAAAGAAAGTAGCATCCGAAGGGGAAGCAAGAAAGGCAGAAAATCCGGTAGCATCCGAAGGGGAAGCAAGGAAAGCAGAAAAGAAGGTAGCATCCGAAGGGGAAGCAAGGAAGGCAGAAAATCCGGTAGCATCCGAAGGAAAAGCGGAACAGCTAGAAAAAGCGGGAAATTCAATAAGAAAGGGCTTGTCAGGCCAGGAGGGTATTAAGAAAAAAAGGGAAGGGTCCAAACCAGGAAAAGAAGAAAAAGGTTCAGGAGAGGAAGCGCTAAAACCAGGGGAAGAAGAAAAAGGTTCAGGAGAGGAAGCGCTAAAACCAGGGGAAGAAGAAAAAGAGCCAGGGGAGGAAAGGCAAAAACTAGGGGAAGAAGAGAAAGAGCCAGGGGAGGAAGGGCTAAAACCAGGAAAAGCAGGGTTAAAACTGAAAGATGGAGAGGGGAAGCCAGGAACAGAAGAGGGAAAGCCAGAAAAGGAAGGGAGTAAGTCAGGAGAAAGCGGAGAAACGCCGGACGGGGAAGGGAGTAAATCAGGAGAAAATGGAGAAACGCCGGACGGGGAAGGGAGTAAATCAGGAGAAAATAGAGAAACGCCGGTGGGGGGAAGCATAAGCCCAGGAGGCGAAAATGGAAGAGGACAAGAAAAGCAGGAGGGGACAGAGGGAAAGAAGGCATCTGGGAAAGAAAAAGAAGGGAAGAGAGAAAAGGGGAATGGGGAGGCAAAAATTTATAATACAGAAGGAAAAGAAGGTTCAGGAGATACGGAGAAACGAAGAGGAGGGAAAGAAGGGCTGAAACATTTCCGGGAAGGTTTTTTCCGTCTGCAAGAAAAGTGGGGGCTTTTGGAATATGGAACAAAAGAAGATAGGGTATTCCAAACGGGCAGGCTGTTGGTAGAGGCAGAGCAGGAATTTCAGAAAGAAGGGGCAAAAGAGGTTCTCCATTATGGGAGATACTATATTTTGCAGTATGATACCTTGGAGGCTGTAAAAACAGCTTATGGAAGAATCAAGGAGAAGGGGGGCGGCATTTGGGCCGTGCCGGACATTTTATCTGGGAACCCCCAAGAAGCATGGAAAGAAGCGTGGAAGATAGAAGAGGAAGGGGAGGCAGAGTTCCGTGTGGGATTTTTGGGACGGTGGCAGGAACTGCTTTTCTCAGAGAATATGGAAGGGACGGTGTTATGGGGGGAAGAAGTATCGCAGCCAGAGTTGTATAACACAAAAGAAGAATATTATGGGAAGCAGGATGACTGTAAGAGCAACCGCGGTTATTTTTATTTGTTTGTACGGAAGAAGGAGGTAAAGATAGAAAAAGGGGCATGGTACAAGGTAGAGATGAGCCTTCCCACCGTCTCTTCCTATGAGAGCCAGGCAATCACCTGGAAACTCTTTTATCTTAAGAAAAAGGTAGGCGGGGTTGGAAATATTGCCAATTGGAGCTGGAGCAGCAAACCCCTGCCAGAGGAAGCCTTATATTCCTTGGCGCTGGAGAAAGGAAAATCTTGGGAAAAAACCAGGCAGAACGGGAGCGGGGCAAACCCAATCCTAAGGAATATGCCGGCAATCCCAGAAAATGACCATGGGTACTATTTTAAGCTGTGCGGAAAGCTGTTGTACGAGTATCCAGGCTACCAGATGGTATTGGACGAAAGCATCTATCAGGATTTGGATTTATTTGATATAGAACCAGAAAATATGCAGATTCAGCGGAAGGATGATGTCTTAGACCCAGATGAGAAATCTTGGACAGGAGAAGGGTATTTTAAATTTGCCATTGATACCAATAATACAGGCATGACGAATTATGGGGAGTCCCATAAATTCCATCATGCAGTATTTGGGCTTTGCTTGAAACCAAACCGATACACTGTGGAGTATAAGCCAAATGGCGGCACTGGGGACATGGCAGACACAAAAGCTACCTATGACAAAGCTTTTGCCTTGCGGGGCAACCAATTTAGCCGGACAGGGTATACATTTAACGGATGGGCTACAAAACCGGATGGCTCTGGGAAGAGATACAAAAATAAAGAATCCGGATTGTTGAATTTAGCAAAAAAAGACGGGCAGTCCATTCCCCTCTATGCCCAGTGGAAACCAAAAGTTTATAAGGCTACCTTAAAAAACCAGCTGAAGTCCCCAAAGGCAGCAGGGACAAAAATAATTTATGAGAAATATGCAAACGGTTGGTATCTTGATACTTCTTGCAAAGAAACCTTAGAGGATGGAAAAAAGAGCGGCAGGATTGAAATCCCAGTAAAAGATGGATATGTCTTTTTGGGGTATTTTGACCAGGCAGAGGGGGGAACCAAAATGATTGATAAGGAGGGGAAGCTGACAGGAAAAGGCATGGCAAATTTTAAGCGTACCCAAAACAGCGTTTGGTATGCGCAGTATAAATATCTGGTATCTTGCCAGGATTATGCAGATATCCCCTGTGACCTTGAAACGCCGGAGGGGGATGGAAGGGAAGGGCTGCAGGCATTGGCTTCCTATGACCCAAAATCTAAGAATACCATAATAAAAATGGGGCAGCCTGGCTTTACCGTGTCACTCACAGGCCTGCCGAAAGGAACCAAGATAGGGATGTTTATTTCGGGAAAGAAGGGACAGGTAGTGTCTGGGTCTTCTGGGCAGCATCAAAGCGTTTCCCTTTCCTTTGTCCCAGAAGAGGGAGCAGCTTATCAGCTGACAGTAGTGAAAAATGGGAAGAAGCTAGTGGATAAAGCCGTTTATTTTAAGGAAGGCAGGTTCCGGGTATTAGCGAAACTGGGGATACAGGAACAGCTGCGGAAAAAAGAGGCAAATGGGAGTGCGTCTGGGAATGAATGGGAGGTACAGCCAGGGGAATATTCTTTTTACCGATATGCAGGATGCTCAAGTGTGGAGAACATCCAGTCTCCAGAAACGGTGTACCGTTATTTTGTATATAAGAAGGTGAATGTGGCATACCATGGAAATGGGGCGACAGAAGGAAAAAATATGATGGAATGCGATATCCCTTTGGAGGCTGTCTGGCAAGTGAGGGAAAACCCCTTTCTACGGATTGAAACCCATACGAAAAAAACCCCTGCAGGGAAGCCCTACCGATGCCAGGTAAAATATGGGTTCCAGGGCTGGCGTCTGGGAGAAGCAGACGCGGAGGATTTTCTCTGCCAGCCCAAGGAGCAAAGAGGGGTGGCATCCATCTATGGGCAGGCCAAACGGAGAAAAGCCATATCCAGTGCTCCTTTAGAACCGTTCAAAAACTATACCATGTTCCGTTTCCCCATAGGCACGGGGAGCGGATTAGGGCAAGGCTTCCCAGAATTAGTAACAGAATACATAAATTTCATGGCAGAATGGAATGCATATCCTACAATCGTGTTAAATCCAGAAAACAAAATGGAATTTTACGAAGGGGAAGAGGTTGGGAAAGAGGATCTTGTGGCCCGTTTGGCTGTCCATGATACAGAGGACAGCAAAGAGGGAGACACCAAGGCAGGATTAAGCAAAAAAGTGCAGATTCGGAAAATATCCTACCCAGAACCGAAAAATAAGAGCCAGAAGGCTTATATCCAAGAATACAAGGAGGATGTGCCAGAAGGGTTTCTGCTGGATACCTATTATATGAAGCTGGAAGAAAAAGAGAAGGTAAACATATTGGTAACTTTTTCCGTGGAGGACAGCAGTGGGAATATTACGGAAGAAGAAATCCCTGTTATCGTAAAATATAACCATTATCCGCAAATAGAGAGTGAGGATGTATTCTATTTTCTGAAGGAAGAAGCAAACCAGGGAGGCATAACGCCGGAATTATTGTTGGGCTATGCAAAGGCAGAAGATCCGGAAGATGGGGATATCAGCAAAAAGCTAATATTACAAGGCTTTGACCCACAGGCGGTTTTGATGCAGACAGAACCAAAGGCAGAATTTAAAGCGGTGTACCAGGTGACGGATGCCTATAAAAAGACGGCCGCGAAAGAGATAAAGCTGGTTGTATGGGATGATGAGGCAGAGATACAAGGGTTGCCACAATCCTATGTCCGCTATATTTCAGAGAAGCATCTGGAGACCTTAGAGGAAAATTCGATTTGGCGGGAAGGGGAAAATTATACTTATCTGCAGAAGATATTGAGCAATCAAGCGCCGCAAGAGACCTGGAATTTTTCCCATGAGGATATCTTAGCAGTGCAGGAGTGGATGGCTGGACAGGCAGGCGGCAGCTGGAAAGCCGGACAGGAAGCGAACCAAGGGTTTTTGGAGAGATTTGCTTCTTGTAGGGAATAAGAGCCAGATTGCGGGGGGAAGGGCGTATCTTCCCCCCGCAATGTATCTGGCACGGCTTTATTGGATAGCCTTCTCTGCAAAAGAGGTATCTACCAAATCCTGGTAGGAAGGTTCATCGGCCAGTTCCCCAGCCTCAGAAAGGATCTCAAGAAGCAGGCGGAAACTGGATTCCTCAAATACCAGGTTTTCTTTCCAGGTATCCTGTGCATGGTAACGGGTGATAATGGTGGTTAGGGTCTCCATATCTGTTTCCTTAAATTGCGGTGCAATGGCCTTGGCAATTTCCTCTGGTGTGTGGGAAAGGGTATAATCCATGCCTTTTTGCAGGGCATTTGTGAATTTCTGCACAAGTTCAGGGTGTTCTTTCAGGTAGCTTGATTTTGCGCTGAAAGCCGTATAGGGGACATAGCCAGAGTCTATGCCTAAGGAAGCGACCACATAGCCTGCCCCTTCCGCCTCTAAAGCCGTGGCGCCTGGTTCAAATTCCACAGAGAAGTCGCCCTTCCCGCCAGAAAATGCAGCAGCAGTGGAGCCAAAATCAATGCTCTGGTCAATGGTAAGGTCTTTGGTAATATCAATATGGTTCTTTTTCAGGATAAATTCAAATACCATTTCAGGCATGCCGCCAGCCTGCCCTAGCATGATGAACATATTTTCCACACAGGTCAATTTCTCCCTGGAAGCCACGATTCTGTATGGATAATGGTAGATTCCTGTC
>CAJUSO010000023.1 GCA_910588965.1 uncultured Lachnospiraceae bacterium
AGCATCTGCCTTACAAGCAGAGGGTCATAGGTTCGAGCCCTATAGGTCCCATTTGTGCCGCAGTGGCGGAACTGGCAGACGCGCAGGACTTAAAATCCTGTGGTGGCGACATCGTACCGGTTCGATTCCGGTCTGCGGCATTTTACATTGGATGCCCCAAATCTTTGTAGGATAAGGATTTGGGGCATTTTTTAGGAAGGAGGGATGGGATGGTTAAGCATATTGTAATGTTTAAGCTTAAGGAAGGGGCCAATGGCAAGACTGCCCTGGAGAATGCGAAGGAAGCCCAAGCCAAGGCCATTTCCCTGAAGGATACGGTGCCTTCTGTTACAGAGATGGAGGTGGTGTGCAATGCCCCGGCCGCAGACGGGACGAATTATGAATTGGCGCTTATCTGCAGTTTTGAGGATATGGAGGCCTTAGAGGCATACCAGAAGCATCCGGAGCATGTAAAGTTCGGGGCCTACATCACAGGGCTTCGGGAAAGCAGGGCCTGTATTGATTATGAGTATTAGGCAGAAGCATGCCTGCAGATCCTTTTCCGTAAAAGAGCGGGAAGAGGTTCCTGGGCATGCTTCTGTCTTTCTGGGGAAGCGCTTCCCAATCAAGCAAGGCTTTTGGATGTGCCCTTAGGTAATGGAAAAAGTGCCGGCCAGCAGCAGCCAGTTTGCCCGGAAGAGCCGCATAATCTGCCAATAGCCCATGCCCCGGAGGCCGTATTCTTTTACCAGCCCAAATTTGGCGGACAGGCTCCGCACATCTTCAAACCATACTTCATGGACAGACCCCTCCAGGCTATAATTGAAATAAGGCGATTGGGCAGTTTCGTCGAATTGGATGGCGGCATCATGGGAAACGGCGATTTGGACAGCCTCCACGTTCCCAATGGTGGTGGCTTTGGAAGCCCCCTGTACAAAAGGAAGCGTCCAGTCATACCCATAATTCGGGATGCCCAGGTGGATTTTCCCGGCAGGGATTTTGGTCAGGGCATATTCCACTACTTGCCGGACTTTGTTGAGCGGGGCTACGGCCATAGGGGGCCCATAGGTATACCCCCATTCGTAAGTCATAAGAAGCACATAGTCGGCGGCTTCCCCTAGCAGGGCGTAGTCTTTGCCCTCGTACAGCAGCCCCGTTTGCGTGTCTGAGGTCTTCGGCGCAAGGGCTACGGAGACGGGATAGCCCAGGGCATTTATGGCTGTGCGTACCTGGCGGACAAAATCGGCAAAGGGGAGCCTGTCTTCTGGCAGGATATATTCAAAATCAATGTCTACCCCTTCAAACCCGCGCTCTGTAAGCTGATAGGACAGGTTATCTATCAGCTGCTGTATTGCAGCATCATCATGGATGAGCTGGCTAATCAGGCGGTTATTGAAATGCCCGGAAGAATCAAGGGGCGTTAAGGTCAGGATGGGGGCTGTGCCGTAGGATTTTGCCTGGGTAAGCAGGAAGGTATCGTCTAAATTAGGCGGCACCAGCGCACCTTCTGGGGTAAAGCCGTAGGAGAAGATGAAAAGGCCGGAAAGGTAAGGGAGCGTTTCTTCCAGGATTTCCGGTTGGATAAAGGGATAAGCGTATCCTCCGGCATATGCGGCAGGAAGCGGGCTTTGGGGCGGCGCGCCTGTATCAACCAGCAGCGCCTGGCCGATGGCCAGGGGATAAGGGTAGGCAAGCTGGTTGCTGTAAATGATAGATTGGGGAGGGACGCCGTATTGGGCGGCGATACTGTCCACGGTGTCATTGGGGCGGACGGTGTAGATTTCCATATGGAACATCCTTTTTCAATTAGGGTATGCCCAGAAAGCGGTATGGTGCCTGGGAACTGAAAAATTAATAAATTTTTAAGCACATTTATTCCTAAATTTTGCCACATTGTGATATACTGTAACGGAGTTTAATGTTTGGATTGATTTCGCATAGACAGAGAGGATCAGTGTTATGTCAGAAATATGGAAAGCTGTAATTTATGGAATTGTGGAAGGGATTACGGAGTGGCTTCCGGTCAGCAGCACAGGCCATATGATTCTGCTGGAGGAAATGATGCCCATGAAGGTGTCCCAGGATTTTTGGAACATGTTCCTGGTGGTGGTGCAGCTAGGCGCTATCCTGGCTGTGGTCCTGATGTTCTGGGACCGCATCTTCCCCTTCCGCTTGGGGGAAAAGGAAAAGATAGACTGGCGCATCATGGGCTTGTGGGGGAAAATCCTGGCTGCCTGCGTGCCGGCGGGTATCGTAGGCGTACTGTTTGACGACTGGCTGGAAGAGCATTTATACAATTTCTGGGTAGTCGCCGTCATGCTGATTGCTGTGGGGATCCTGTTTCTTTTTGTGGAAAACCGCAACAAGGGCGTGCGCCCCATTATCCGCAGCACGGACCAGCTTACTTATAAAGTCGTGCTGCTGATTGGCCTGTTCCAATTGGCTGCCGCCGTGTTCCCAGGCACCTCCCGTTCCGGCGCGACCATTATCGGCGCCTTGCTGATTGGCGTATCCCGTACGGTGGCTGCAGAGTTTACTTTTTACCTGGCTATCCCGGTAATGTTTGGCGCAAGCTTCCTGAAGCTCCTGAAATTTGGCCTTTCCTTTACCGGGGAAGAGCTTGGGATCCTCATGACGGGCATGGGCGTCTCCTTTGTGGTATCCGTCGTGGTCATCCGTATGCTGATGGGGTATATCAGGAAGCATGATTTTAAAGCCTTTGGCTGGTACAGGATTATCCTGGGAGGGGCTGTCCTGGTGTATTTTGGGATGTGACATAAGAGAGAAGGAGAAGTACCATGTTTGTAATCGCAGGGTTGGGGAATCCGACCAGGCAGTATGCGAAAACCCGCCACAACGTAGGTTTTGAGGTGGTAGACCTGCTGTCTGATAAATACCATATCAAGTTAAAAGAAAAGAAGCACAGGGCGCTGTGCGGGACAGGGATGATCGAGGGGCAGAAGGTCCTTCTGGCTAAGCCGCAGACCTTTATGAACTTAAGCGGTGAAAGCATCGCTGCCATCCTGGGTTTTTATAAATTAAGCCCAGAGACAGATTTGCTTGTCATTTATGACGACGTCAGCCTGGCCCCAGGGAAGCTTAGGATCCGCATGAAAGGGAGCGCCGGGGGCCACAATGGGATAAAAAGCATCATCAGCCATCTGGGGACCCAGGAATTCCAAAGGATTAAGGTAGGCGTCGGGGAAAAGCCCCCAGGCTGGGATTTGGCGGATTATGTGTTAGGCCGTTTCCCCAAGGAGGACCGGAAGCTGGTAAAGGAAGCATATGAGAGGGCCTGCGGGGCTGCCGCCCTTATGGCGCAGGGCGAGGCAGGCCGCGCCATGAACTTGTACAATTAATCTTACAACATATCTACGGAGGCCTCCGAATGAAAAGTTTTACAGAGCCCCTTCTGGGCTTAAAGGAATATGTGGAACTCAAACAGCAACGAAAGAAAGGCAAGAAAGAAGTCCTGCAGGTTTCCGGGTGCATAGACACCCAGAAGCCTCATTTCATGTATAGCCTATTAGAGGATACAGAAAGCGCGATCCTGGTCACTGCCCAGGAACAGACGGCAAAGGAACTGTATGAAAGTTACCGTTTTTTTGACAGGCAGGCGGTATACTATCCCGCCAGGGATGTCCTCTTTTACCAGTCGGATATCCGCGGGAACCTCTTGACTGCCCAGCGCCTGACGGCCATTAAGGCTATCTTAGAGCAGCCCCGTGTCACTGTTGTCACTACCTTTGACGCCCTGATGGACCGTATGGCGCCCCCCGCGCTGGTGCAAAAAGGGATTTTGTGCTATTCCCTGGGGGATACCCTGGATATGGAACGCGTAAAGGCGCGCCTCATCCAAATGGGCTACGAGCGGAATTACCAGGTAGAAAGCGCAGGGCAGTTTGCCATACGGGGCGGTATCCTGGATATTTTCCCTTTGACGGAGGAAAACCCGTACCGGATTGAATTGTGGGGGGATGAGATTGATTCCATGCGCAGTTTTGACCCGGAGAGCCAGCGTTCCATTGAAAACCTGGAACAGGTGCGCATTTACCCTGCCTGTGAAGCGGCACTGTTCCCAGAAATGATAGAAAAAGGCCTGGAGAAGATGGAACAGGACGGGCAGCTCCTCTATGAGGCCTTCCGCAAGGAGATGAAGACGGAAGAAGCGCACCGCATCAAAACCATGGTAGGCTCATTGGCAGAAGAAATCCAGGAACTGGGCTACAGCGGGAGCCTTGACAGCCTCCTCATGTATTTCTTGGATGAGACGGCCTGCCTGTTTGATTATTTCCCAGAAGGGATGGCGCTGTTCCTGGATGAGCCTGCCAGGCTGGCGGAAAAGGGCAGGGCAGTGGAACAGGAATTTTTGGAAAGCATGGCGCACCGCTTGGAAAAGGGTTATATCCTGCCAGGGCAGATGGAAGCCCTATACCATTGGGAAGAAGTCTTTGCCAGGGCAGGGCGGCAGGGGTGCGTGGCCTTTACCACCTTGGACATGCGTTTGGAAGAGCTGGAGCCAAAGCACCGTTATGCCATATCGGCCCGGTCAGTCCAATCCTATAACCGTAGTTTTGAGTTATTGATTAAGGACCTAAAACAGTATAAGAAGAAAAAATGCCGGGCAATCCTTCTGTCTGGCTCCCGTACCCGGGCGAAGAACCTTGCCGTAGACCTGCAGCAGGAAGGGCTGAACAGCTTTTACAGTGAGGATTATGGCCATCTGGTGCAGCCAGGGGAAGTGATGGTGGCGTATGGCAAGCTGCGCAAAGGCTTTGAATACCCAGATATCCAGTTTTCTGTCATCTCTGAAAGCGATATCTTCGGCGGGGAGCCCAGGAAAAAGAAAAAGCGTAAAATCTATGAGGGGGAGAAAATCCAGAGCTTTACCGATCTGGGCATCGGGGACTATGTGGTCCATGAGCGGTATGGCGTGGGCATTTACCGTGGGATTGAGAAGGTGGAGATCCAAAAGACGGCGAAGGATTATGTAAAGATTGAATACGATAAGGGCAGTACCCTGTATGTACTGGCTACCCAGTTAGAGGCGCTCCAGAAATATGCGGGGGCGGAGGCGAAACGCCCCAAAATTAACCGCCTGGACGGCCAGGAATGGACAAAGACCAAAAACCGGGTCAAAGGCGCAGTCAAGGAAATTGCCAGGGATTTGGTGGAGCTTTATGCGGTGCGCCAGCAGACCGAGGGCTACTGCTATGGGGAGGATACGGTATGGCAGCGGGAGTTTGAGGAACTGTTCCCCTTTGAAGAGACAGAAGACCAGGAGGCGGCGATTGAAGCGGCCAAGCGCGACATGCAGAGCAAGAAGATTATGGACCGCCTGATTTGCGGGGACGTAGGGTACGGCAAGACGGAGATTGCCATCCGGGCTGCATTTAAAGCGGTACAGGAGAGCAAGCAGGTGGCCTACTTGGTGCCAACGACCATCCTGGCGCAGCAGCATTACAATACCTTCCTGCAGCGTATGAAGGATTTCCCAGTGCGGATTGACCTGATGTGCCGTTTCTGTACAAGCGCACAGATAAAAAAGACCGTGGAAGATCTGAAGCGCGGGCTGGTGGATATTGTAATCGGCACCCACCGTATCCTCTCGAAGGACGTGGGGTTTCGGGATTTGGGCCTGCTGGTGATTGACGAGGAGCAGCGGTTTGGGGTGGCCCATAAAGAGAAAATCAAGCAGCTGAAGAAAAATGTGGACGTCTTAACCCTAACGGCCACCCCCATTCCCAGGACGCTCCATATGAGCCTGATTGGCATACGTGATATGAGCGTGCTGGAGGAACCGCCAATGGACCGCCTGCCAATACAGACTTATGTGATGGAATACAATGAAGAAATTGTCCGGGAGGCCATCCACCGGGAACTGGCCAGGGGCGGGCAGGCTTACTATGTGTTCAACCGGGTGAACCAGATTGTGGAGGTGGCTTCCCAGGTGGCAAAGCTGGTGCCGGAAGCCAATGTGGCCTTTGCCCACGGGCAGATGAAGGAGCGGGAACTGGAAAATATCATGTACCAGTTTATCAATGGAGAGATTGACGTGCTGGTATCCACTACGATTATAGAGACCGGCCTGGATATTTCCAATGTGAATACCATGATTATCCATGACGCCGATCATATGGGCCTCTCCCAGCTCTACCAGCTCCGGGGGCGTGTGGGGCGTTCCAACCGCACCTCCTATGCCTTCCTGATGTACCGGAGGGATAAGATGCTCAAGGAGGTGGCGGAAAAACGGCTGTCTGCCATTAAGGAATTTACGGAATTGGGCAGCGGCTTTAAGATTGCCATGCGGGATTTGGAAATCCGGGGCGCCGGCAACCTGTTAGGGGCGCAGCAGCATGGGCATATGGCAGCCGTAGGCTATGACCTGTACTGCAAGATGCTCAATGAAGCGGTAAAAACCCTAAAAGGGGAGAAACAGCCGGAACAGTTTGACACAGCCCTAGAGCTGGAACTGGACGCCTTTATCCCCGTTTCCTATATCCCCAATGAATTCCAGAAGCTAGAGGTTTACAAACGGATTGCCGTAGTGGAAAGCCAGGAGGAAGGCGAGGAAATCCTGGAGGAATTGATTGACCGTTTTGGGGAGCCGCCCAAGTCCGTGCAGAACCTTTTGGAGATTGCCCGCCTAAAAGCGAAAGCGCACCAATGCTATTTTACAGAAGTAAAAGAGGCGGGGGATAAAATCCGCTTTACCTTTTATGCCCAGGCGAAAATCCAGCTGCCCAATATCGCCAAGCTGGCGGAAGCCTACAAGGGCGCATTGCAGTTTGTACGGGATTCCAAAATGCCCTATCTGGAATGCGATAAAAGCCGCTTGGGAAAGGGGAGGGGCATAGCTTCCCTGGAGCTTGTGGGGAAAATCCTGGAGGACGTATGGGAATTGCTGGTGGAGAAGTGAAAAATTCGTGAAATACGGGAAAAATAGTTGATACTGGCCGGAAAAAGAATTATAATAGTAACGATTCGGCAGGCCTGCGCACAGAGGCGCACTGCCTGCAAGGGAATAATGCATAACATCAATGTGCGGGATAAACAAGAAATACAGAGGAGGATATTATGAAAGCAAAAAAGATATTGCCATTTTTATTGGCAGCCGCCATGGGCGTGTCTGTCCTGACAGGCTGCGGCAACAGGATTGATGGGGATAAGCCAGGGGCAACCCTGGAAGGGGAGGAAATCCCCCTTGGGCTTATGAATTTTATGGCAAGATACCAGCAGGCTGTTTATGACGGGCAGCTGGGCACGATGTTTGGGAATACCATGTGGACCCAGGACCTGATGGGGGAAGGGACGGACATGCAGACTTCTGTCAAGAACCAGGTGGCAGAAAACGTGGAGATCCTATACTTGCTGGAAGACCATATGGCGGACTATAAGGTGGAGATTACCGAAGAGGAACTGGCGAAGATGGACGAGGCTGCAGAGAAGTTCATGGAAGGCAATTCTCAGGCAGCTATCCGGCAGATTGGCGCTACCAAGGAGTATGTCAAGGAAATGCTGCGGCTTAATACCATCCAGGTGAAGATGCGGGCAGAGATGGATAAGGAAGTGGATACAGAGGTATCAGATGACGAGGCAGCCCAGAAGACCATTTCCTATGTGCAGGTGAACCACCATGCGACTACGGATGAAGAAGGCAATACGGTGGAGTATACAGAAGAGGAGAAGGAAAGCCTTAAGGCTGAGGTAGAGGCATTTGCCGCAAGTGCCGCAGATGACTTCTCAGCGGCCGCAGAGACGGCAGGGTATACGGTTACGCCTTATTCTTATGGTGCGGATGAGGAGAATCTGGCCAAAGAGGTAAAGGATGCGGCAGATAAGCTTAAGGATGGGGAAATCAGTGATATTATTACGACAGATGACAGCTATTATGTTGTGAAGATGGACAGTACTTTTGATGAAGAGGCTACAGAGACGAAGAAGGAGAATATTGTCCAGGAACGGAAGAATGACCATTATACGGAAATTTGCGACGGCTATAAGAAGGATGTGAAATTCGAGGTCAATGCAGATGAATGGGCAAAGGTGGTATTTGACGAGTTTTTCACGATTAAGCAGGCAGAAACGGCAGAGGATGGGGAAGCCCATACAGCGGATGATGGGCATAACCATGATGAGGATGGCGAAGTAGGGGAAGAAGGCAGCACAGCAGGAGAAGAAGAAGGGGAAGATAGCACAGCAGGGGAAGGCAGCACAGCAGGAGAAGAAGAAGGGGAAGATAGCACAGCAGGGGAAGGCAGCACGGCAGGAGAAGAAGGGGAAGATAACGCAGCAGGGGAAGGAGAAGACAGCACGGCAGGAGAAGGGGACGGCAGTGCAGAATAAGGAATTTTCTGGCTGGCTTGCGCAGGTGTGTGCTGCGTGAAGGGGGAGGCAGATAAACATATTGGCAGTTGCCGGGGAAGCAGCCCTGGGTGGGCAAGCCCACACAGCAGGCGGGGGACGCTCCGGCAAACGGATTACTAAGGGAGACTAAGACGCTCGGGATTGCCTTCGCGCCTAAGTCTCCCTAAGTAGTGGGTTCTGCTTCTGTAAAAAGTTCTCTAAGTAGTGGGTTCCGCTTCTGCGGAAAGCCCCCTGCTTAGCGGGTTCCGCTTCTGCAAAAAGCCCCCTAAGTAGAGGGTTCTGTTTCTACGAAAAACCCCGCTAAGTAGCGGGTCCCGCCTCTGCGGAAAGCCCCCTGTTTAGCGGGTTCCGTCTCTGCGGAAAGTCCCCCTAAGTAGCGGGTCCCGCCTCTGTGAAAGGCTTCCTGGATTGCCAGCAGAGGGGGGGTGCCTGCCCGGGGCTGCTGGGATTGGAAATAGCCGGGGGGATCTTGCCTGGGGGTGCTGGGAGGGGAAGAGGATAAGGAGAAAAAGGATTATGAAGAAGAGAGTTAGGATGGCAGGGGTATTGGCGGCTTTGGCTGTTTTGGTGGGGGGGATGGCCTGGTATTTTTCCAAGGGGAAGCTTGAGCGGTACGAGATGACATTTTTAGATGTATTTGATACGGTGGCGAGTATTACAGGCTATGCGGAAAGTGAAGAGGAATTTGCCAGGCAGGCGGGGTTATTGCACGCGGAACTGAAGCGGTATCACGAAATGTTTGATATCTACCATACCTATGAGGGGGAGGATAATATAAAAGCAATTAATGATGCGGCGGGTAAGGAGGCTGTAAAGGTGGATGCGGAGGTGATTGATCTGCTGAAACTGGGGCAGGAAATGTATGGGAAGACAGGGGGGAAGGTGAATATCGCATATGGGAGCGTGTTGGCTGTGTGGCATGAATACCGGGAGGCGGGGATATTGGATCCGCAGGATGCGCAGGTTCCGCCTGCCAAGCTGCTAAAGGAACGCGCAGGGCATACGGATATCAGCAAGATGGTAATTGACGAGGAGGCAGGGACGGTTTTTCTGGAGGATCCCCAGATGCGGCTGGATGTGGGCAGCATAGGGAAGGGGTTTGCAGTGCAGCGGGCAGCGGAGTACGCCAAGGAACTTGGGATGGGGCATGTGCTGTTTTGCATTGGGGGGAATGTCTGCGCAGTAGGGGGGAAAGCGGATGGGACGCCTTGGAAGGTAGGGATTGAGGATCCAGGCCTGGGGGTGCAGGGGGGATATGTGCAGACCGTTGGCATCACGGGCCAATCCCTTGTGACCAGCGGGGATTACCAGAGGTATTATGAAGTAGGGGGAAAGAGGTATTGCCATATTATCGATCCGGATACAGGGATGCCTGCGGGGGATTTTCTGTCTGTGACAGTTTTGTCGGAGGATTCCGGCGCGGCAGATGCGCTTTCTACGGCGCTTTTCTGTATGGGGTATGAGGAGGGGCTTGCTGTTGTGGAGGGGATGGGGGGCGTAGAAGCATTGTGGGTAATGGAGGATGGAGGGATCCGCTGTTCTAGCGGGTTTAAGGCAGATGAAGAAAAATGATCTGATATTGGTTGGGGGGATATTGTTGCTGGCTTTGGCGGCGTACGTCGGGATTTCCTGGTATTCTGCGGTTAGCACAAAGGAAGCGGAAGCAGTGGTGGTAGTGGATGGGAAGGAGCAGGGGAGGTATCCCCTGCATCAGGACGCCACAGTGGAAATCCGTGTGGAAGGCGGGGGGTATAACCATCTGGAAATCCGGGAGGGGGCAGCCGATATAGTAGGTGCTTCCTGCCCGGATAAGCTGTGCGTAAAGCAGCGGCCAGTGGATAAGCAGGGGGAGAGCCTGGTGTGCCTGCCCAACCGGGTTGTGGTAGAGATTGAGAATGGGCAGGAGGCAGGCGTGGACGGGACGACGCATTGAGGTTGGGCTGCCGGGGGCAGCTTGGAAAAAAGAAGGGTAGGGTAGGTTCTGGTTATGGCTAAGAAGGCAGCTTATATGGGGATGCTGACGGCGCTGGCATTTGTATTTTCTTATATAGAGGCCTTGCTTCCAATCAACCTGGGGGTTCCGGGGGTGAAGCTTGGGCTGGCAAATCTGGTGGTTATTGTGGCATTGTATACGATGGGGGGACGGGCGGCGTTTACCCTGTCTTTGGTGCGGATTGTGCTGGCGGGGCTTACCTTTGGCAATCTGGCCAGTATGGTGTATAGCCTGGCCGGGGGGATGCTGAGCCTGTTGGTGATGGCAGCCGGGAAGAAGGCAGGGCTTTTTTCTGCTACAGGCGTCAGCGTGTTAGGGGGCGTATCCCACAATGTGGGGCAGATTCTGGTGGCGGTACTGGTAATGGAGAATACGAAGCTGGTATATTACCTGCCGGTGCTGGCGCTGTCAGGGACGGCGGCAGGGGTGCTGGTTGGGATATTAGCGGCAATCTTGGTGAAACGGCTGGGAAAGGTAATCGGGGATTGGAAGGCTTTGTAAGGGAGCCTTCTGGGGTTACCCCTAGCCCTGCAGCTTCATCGTAAGCTGGATCCGCTTCTTCTGCAAATCGACGCCCAAGACTTTTACTTCCACGATATCCCCGACGCTGACAGCTTCTAGGGGGTGCTTGATGTAGCGTTCGGACATTTGGGAAATGTGCACCAGGCCGTCCTGGTGGACGCCTATGTCTACGAAAGCGCCAAAGTCGATGACGTTGCGTACCGTGCCCTTTAGGATCATGCCAGGGGTGAGGTCTTTCATTTCCAGGACGTCTGTGCGCAGGATGGGCTTTGGCATTTCATCCCTGGGGTCCCGGGCAGGTTTTTCCAGTTCTTTTACAATGTCCATAAGGGTAAGTTCACCGATTTCCAGTTCTTCTGCCAGCTTTTTATAATCGGATATTTTCTTGGATATCCCAGACAGCTTGCCGCCGCGGATATCCTTGGGGCTGCAGCCTAATTTATCTAAGAGTTTCTGTACGGCTCCGTAGCTTTCGGGGTGGACGCTAGTGCCGTCTAAGGGGTTTTTGCCGTCCAGGATGCGCATAAACCCGGCGCATTGCTCATAAGCCTTCGGCCCTAATTTGGCCACCTTCCGTAATTGGGCGCGGGTTTGGAAGCGCCCGTTTTCCTCGCGGTAGGCTACGATGTTCTTGGCAATGGTTTTGGTGATGCCGGAAATATACCCCAGCAGGGAGGCGGAAGCCGTGTTCAGGTCTACGCCTACTTTATTGACACAATCCTCTACAACGCCGCCCAATGCGCCGCTTAGCTTTTTCTGGTTCATATCGTGCTGGTATTGGCCTACGCCGATGGATTTGGGGTCAATCTTCACCAGTTCTGCCAAAGGGTCCTGCAGGCGCCGGGCAATGGAGGCGGCGCTCCTTTGGCCTACGTCAAAATGGGGGAATTCCTCTGTGGCCAGCTTGCTGGCGGAATAGACAGAGGCGCCGGCTTCATTGACAATGACATACTGCACCGGCTGCGGGATTTCCTTTAGGAGGTCTACGATGACCATTTCGGATTCCCGGGACGCCGTGCCGTTTCCCACGGAAATCAGGGATATGCCGTATGTTTGGATGAGTTTTTTCAGGGTAGCCTTGGAGGCCTCAACCTTATTCTGGGGGGCGGTGGGGTAGATGACGGTAGTGTCTAAGACCTTCCCGGTGGAATCCACCACGGCCAGCTTGCAGCCAGTGCGGAAGGCAGGATCCCATCCCAGCACGACTTTCCCGGCAATGGGGGGCTGCATCAATAGCTGTTCTAAGTTTTTCCCAAATACCCGGATGGCGCCGTCCTCTGCGCGCTCTGTCAGCTCATTGCGGATTTCCCGTTCTATGGCTGGGGCAATCAGGCGCTTGTAGCTGTCCTCAATGGCAGCTTTCAGGGCAGGGGCGGTATAAGGGTTGTCCCGGGTGATAACCTTCTTCTCCAGGTATTGCAGTATCTGTTCCGTTGGGGCTTCCACTTTGACGGACAGGATTTTTTCCGCCTCCCCGCGGTTTAAGGCCAGGACGCGGTACCCAGCCAGCTTGGCCAGCCCATCCTCAAAATCATAATACATTTCATATACGGATTCTGCCTCTGGGTCTTTGGCGGCAGAGATGATTTTGCCTAAGCGCATGGTGCGTTCCCGGATATACTTCCGGTAGGCGGCTTCATCGGAAATGGTTTCCGCTATGATATCCATGGCTCCGGCAATGGCGTCTTCTGCAGATGCTACGCCCTTTTCGCTGTCCACAAATGCCTCCGCCTCCTGCTCGAGGCTATGCCCAACCGTCTGCAGCAGGATAAGGCTGGCCAGCGGTTCTAAGCCTTTTTCTTTGGCAATGGTGGCGCGGGTACGGCGCTTTGGCCGGTAAGGGCGGTATAAGTCTTCTACAGCCACCAGGGTTTCGGCAGCCAGGATCTGGCGGCGCAGTTCTTCTGTCAGCTTTCCCTGTTCTTCAATGCTTGAGAGCACCTGCCCTTTTTTTTCTTCCAGGCTCCGCAGGTAATTTAGGCGTTCAAAAAGGTTGCGGAGCACCTCGTCATTTAAGGCCCCGGTAGCTTCTTTGCGGTAGCGGGAGATAAAGGGGATGGTATTCCCTTCGTCAATCAGCTTTACGGCAGCTTCTGCCTGCTGCCTGCGGATGTCTAGTTCCTCTGCCAGTTTTGCAATGATATCCATACAAGTTTCTCCTTTAAATCATCGTTTCTTTTATTGTAGCGGATAAGGTTTCTCCTGTCAATTTAAGGAAGCGGGAAGTTAGGAAAGGATTGACAGTCCCGGCAGGGAAGGTATATGATAGAATAAATTTATGCCCCCCTCTTTTGTTGCGGGAGAGGGAGGGGGATGCTGACAGGAGGTGTGTTTTATGGATTACGGGCCTGGCAGGCTTGATAGAAAGGTACGTTCCGCCGGGATGGAAGTGGCCTCCCTTGTGATGGGGATAGTAGGGATTGCTTTAAGCTGCTGTATTTATCCGGCGTTTATATTCGGGTCGCTGGCTGTCATCTTCGCCTTGCTATCTAGGGGCGGGGAGAGGAAAATTGGCGGTTCTGGCAGGGCCGGCCTGATACTGGGCATTCTTGCCTTGGCTTGCGGCGTGCTGTTCCTGCTCTATGGGATTTTTACGATATATGTCCAATTTGGGGGAGTAGAAGGATATCTAGAATATGTGGAGGAATTGCTGCAGGGGATTGGGAATCCGGATTCTGCCGCCCCTTATCCCAATCCCTACCAGAATCCGTATCAAGAGCCCTATGCTGACCCCTATTCTTTTTTTGAGGGCTTTTAGGGAGGGAAAAAGCGCTGTTGGGTTTTGTGTTCCCCAACGGCGCTTTTTGTCCGTGAAGCTGCGGCCATAGAGCAAAGTGCCTGCATCAGGCTGGGGCTGCCCGTTTTCGGTGCCTTCAAAATGAGGGGGGTTTTCCCAAAAAATAAAAAAACATGCAACATTTTGGAAGGGATTGGTATCTTGTGTACTGTAGCATTCATAAATGGCCAGAGTAAGAACGCTGTACAGAAGTTATAAATGGAAGGCTCCTAGCCATCAAGGGCAAAGGGGCGGACGGTGCAACTATGGAATGAGCAGATAGCGGAAGGAGACGGAAGATATGGGATATGGGAAAGTAAAAAGGATGATGGCGTTGGTGTTGGCATGCCTATGTATGGTTGGCCAAGCGGCAGTCCCAGGAACAGCAAATGCGAAGGGTGTGGGGCAGCCTTCCCAGGGCATGATTTCAAAATCCAAATTGGCCATGTATCCTAATATGGCAGCCCAGCTTAAAGTGACAGGCGTAAATGCAAAGGTTACATGGAGTTCTACGGACAGGCGGATAGCCACTGTGATGGGGAGCAGGGGAAAGAACCATCAGGCGGCGGTAATCCGCACGAAGGATAAGGCAGGCACCTGCAAGATTAAGGCAAAGGCGGCAGGGAAAACGTACACCTGTAAGGTAACTGTGAAAAAGGACAGCAAAGTGTCCAGGGTAAAGCTCCTCAAAGTGAAGAAAACCTCGGGGAAGGTAGAGGTAAAGGCAAGGATTTACAACCGGAGCGGGAAAGAGTATTATTATGGGCATCCTTATACGGTGGAGAAATTTGTAAAAGGGGCATGGAAAAAAATTGCCCCATCAGACGATATGGTATTCACATCAGAGGTAATCAGTATCCCAGCGCATTCTAAGATGGATGTGAGCTATACGGTAAGCAATGGGGTGGGCAGGAAGCTGTTTACCAAAGGGGTTTACCGTTTGGAGGTAAATGTAACTGGGCCGGGCATGAAGCATAACTACGTCCTGTTCTCCTTATAAAATAGAATGGTATGCTGGTAAGGATGGAATGGCATGGAGAATGGAACCGGGAAGGGGCGTCTGGCATAACCTAGGTTTCAAAAGCCCAAAGCGGCAGCTTTGGGCTTTTCCTATGAACAAAAACGCTCCGCGTAGATTGCACTGCGGCGGGGGATTTGCGTTTTTTTGCCTACGCCGCCTTATTCCAAAGGGACATGTTCTTCCCGGATATGTTCCAGCCCTTGGTCAATAATGGTAAGGACGTGGGCGTCCAGCAGGGAATAGTAAATGGTCTTGCCTTCCCGGCGGTTCTTGACCAGGCGGTTTTGCTTTAGGATGCTGAGCTGGTGTGAGATAGCGCTCTGGGACATCCCAAGCGCTTCTGCAATATCATAGACGCATTTTTCCTTATCCACCAGGGCATACAGGATCTGGAGCCGGGTGGGGGTCCCAAATATTTTAAATAATTCTGCTAATTCTTCAAATTCTTTTTGCTTCATGGAAATCCCTTCTTTTGCGCAGTTGATACGTTAAGCTGCCTATATAAAAAATACCATAGAAGAGGAGGGCTGTCAAAAGGAAATTCTCCCGCCATGCATCTGCGGAAGATCCAGCTGCCAAATGGGGTCAAATACGGGGAGGGCTGTACAGGAAATCCTCCCGCCATGCATCCGCGGAAGGTCCAGCTGCCGGATGTGGGGGAATGCGGGTGGCTGTACAGGAAGCGCCCAGGGCACTGGGAAAGAAATACCCTTGCAATCCCAGCCTTCCTAAGGTATGATGGTTGTAAACGGATTCGGGGAGGATTGGCCATGATGGATAAGAAAATACTGTTAGTTGCAGTCAATGCAAAATATATACATTCCAACCTTGCCGTCCACAGCTTAAAGGCATATGCGCAGGAATACCAGGGGCAGGTCCAGGTTGCGGAATATACGATTAATCACCGGGTTCCTTATATTTTGCAGGAAATTTATAAACAGAAGCCGGATGTCCTCTGTTTTTCCTGTTATATTTGGAACCTAAGGCATGTGCAGGAATTGGCGGCGGAGTTCCATAAGCTGCGCCCCCAAGTCCCCATCTGGGCGGGAGGGCCGGAGGTTTCCTATGAGCCGGAGAAGTTCCTGCAAAAGTGCCCTATGGCGGCGGGGGTGATGCTGGGGGAGGGGGAAGCGGCTTTTCTGGAACTTTGCGGCTATTACCTGCAGGGCGCAGGCAGCGGGCAAAAGGATTCCCTAACCCAGATCCCAGGCCTATGCCTTCGGGATGGCCAGGGCGGCTTTGTGCGTACGTCCCCAAGGCCGCTGCTTCCCATGGATTCCCTGCCTTTTTGCTATACGGATCTGGAAGCGTTTGAGAACCGTATCATTTATTATGAGACAAGCCGGGGCTGCCCCTTTTCCTGCAGCTACTGCCTGTCTTCCATAGAAAAAGGCCTGCGTTTCCGGTCCCTTTCTCTGGTAAAGGAGGAACTGCAGTTTTTCCTGGACCATCAGGTTCCGCAGGTAAAGTTTGTGGACCGTACCTTTAATTGCAGCCATGCGCACGCCATGGCAATCTGGGAGTATTTGAAGGAACATGACAACGGCGTTACGAATTTCCATTTTGAAGTATCTGCGGATCTGCTGACAGACGATGAGGTTAACTTGCTGTGTTCCCTGCGCCCAGGGCTGGTACAGCTGGAGATTGGCGTCCAATCCACCTATGCGCCTACCATCCGCGAAATCCGCCGCACGATGGATTTATCCCGCCTGGAATCTGCCTTCCTGCGCATCCAAAGGGCAGGGAATATCCACCAGCACCTGGATCTGATTGCCGGGCTTCCGCAGGAGGGGTATGCTGCCTTTGCAGAATCTTTCCGGCAAGTGTATGCCTGGAAGCCGCAGCAGCTGCAGCTTGGGTTTTTGAAGGTACTGAAAGGCTCCTACCTTTATAGGCGCCAGGAGGAGTATGGGTTGGTGTACCAGGAATACCCGCCTTATGAGGTGATGGCGACCAAGTGGCTGTCCTATGATGAACTGCTGGATATCAAGCTGGTGGAGGAGATGCTGGAAGTGTATTACAACAGCGGCCAGTTTGCGCTGGCAGTAAAGGTGCTGGAACTTGCCTTTGAGAACCCGTTCTCTTTATTTCTGGAATTGGGCAAATTCTATGAGCGTAAAGGCCTTTTGGGAGCCAGCCATTCCCGCCTGGGCAGGAGCAGGATTCTGTTGGAATTTGCGGGGGAAAAGGATGGGCAGCATCTGGAGCTGTACCAGGAAGCCCTTACCTTTGACCTTTACAGCCGGGAAAATATGAAAACGCGCCCTGCCTGGTTGCCGGATTTGGCGGGATACCGGCAGGAGATGCAAAAATACTGCAAAAAAGGGAAGCTGTCCCATATCGAGCCTTTCTGGTATGATATGGACGCCATAAGGGAGCCTAACGGGCTAAAGGCATATCCGCAGAAAATGCCCGAAAGGCAGCTTTGGCTTTTTTCCTATGAGAGGAAAAATCCCCTTACCCGGCAGGCAGAGGCAGTGAAAATAACAACCTAGGAGAAGGAGGGACCCATGAAGAAAAGAACCAAAGAAATCCTGGCCCGGCTGGACGAGGCTTATGGCACGGATTACCGCTGTTACCTAAACCATGACAGCCCATGGCAGCTTTTGATTGCAGTTATCCTGAGCGCCCAGTGCACCGACGCCAGGGTGAATATCGTAACCAAGGATTTATTCCAAAAATACAGCACCTTGGAGGCCTTTGCAGGCGCTGGCATAGAGGAAATGGAGCAGGACATCCGTTCCATCGGCTTCTACCACAATAAGGCGAGGAATATCATTAAGTGCGCCAGGAAATTGGTAGAAGAATTTGGCGGGGAAGTCCCCCAGACTTTAGAAGAGCTTACCTCCCTCCCTGGCGTAGGCCGTAAGACGGCAAACGTCATCCGGGGAAATGTCTACCATGAGCCAAGCGTGGTGGTGGATACCCATGTGAAGCGGATTTCCAAGCGCTTGGGGCTGACCCGGGAGGATGACCCGGTTAAGGTGGAATTCGATTTGATGAAAGCATTGCCTAAGGATCATTGGATATTATACAATATCCAGATTATTACCTTGGGCAGGAGCATCTGCACGGCCAGAAGCCCCAAATGCAGCGAATGTTTTTTGGGCGATTTATGCAAGGCAGAGGACAAACAGGATTAATGGTAAGAATGGTAAGAAAGGAAGCCTTATGCTGGAAGATTATGTGGTAGTAGATTTAGAAATGACGGGGCTGAGGGCGAAAACAGACCGTATTTTAGAAATAGGCGCCATAAAAGTAGAAGGCGGTATGGAGGCGGGGGCCTTCCATTGCATGGTGAACCCCCACAGGGAGATTCCCCCAGAGGTTACAGCCCTGACCGGGATCACCAGTGAAATGGCGGCCCAGGGCTGTGAGGCTGCCGAAGCGGTAAGGGGGTTTGCAGGGTTTTCCCAATCCTTCCCCTTGATAGGCCATAATATCCGGTTTGATTACAGCTTCCTAAAGCAGGCGGCCGTAAACTACGGCATCCCCCTGGAAAGGGAATGCCTGGATACCCTGAAGCTGTCCCGCAAGTTCCTGGCGGAAGCGGAGAAAAAGACGTTGGATTACCTCTGCGGGTATTTGGGCATCTGCCGGGAAAAGAACCACCGTGCCTTAGAAGACGCTAAAGCTACCAATGGATTATTCCGATATTTACAGGAGAAATTTGGTAGGGAAAACCCTTCTGCCTTCCTCCCAGCCCCTTTCCAGTGCAAGGTAAAGAAGCAGGGGCCTGCCAGCCCCAGGCAGGTGAAGCGCCTAAAGGAACTGGCCGCCTACCATGGCATAGAACTGGCAATAGAGGCCGGTTCCCTGACGAAAAGCGAAGCTTCCAGGCTTACGGATAAAATCCTGGCAGCCTATGGGAAAGCCCCAACAGCCCCAAGGGGAAGCTAAGCCATCTGTTCCAGCATGTTGAGGATGGGCTGCTTCATGAGGGAATTTAATTTGCTGGCATACTCTTTCAGTTCCTGGATTTTGCCGTTTTCCCCTTCCTGCAGGTATAACTCTGCCAGGAGCTTGTAGGTGGCCTTAATGTCGCTGCCGGTTTCCACGGCAAACGCCAGGACGGCGATGGCTTCCCTGGGATGGGAGAGCTCCCCCAGCCGGTGGCCCCATGCATTGAGCGTCCGGGCTAAGAGCGTAAAGTTCTGGTCATACTGGGTTAGGGCCGGCAGGTTTGCAGCCCCATACTGTAATTTCAGGTCTGTATTGCTGATCCCGGTCAGGTTCAGGATTTTCTTATCCTTAAGTTCTAGGACCTGGGACTCGCACTGGCTTAGGAAATCATCTGGGAATAAGGCAAAGGGAAGGCTTACCCCTGTAAAATCCACATAGCCCAGGTGGGAAATATCCTGCTTGCGTGTGGCATTTGCTTCATTTTCCCGCTTCCAAAATTCCCTTTCAGCTTCCTGGCCTTCCCGTTCTGCCTTGTTCCGCTTAAAGGCGAATACGCCTAGGAGGATAACGAACCAGAAAAAAAAGATTGGAAACATAATCGTCACATTCCTTTCTGCATGATCATAATAATTGGAGGTGAGCACAGATGGACTTCAACAACCAAAAAAACAAGAAAAAATTTGCGGCAGCCGTCGCTATCATCTTAATCCTGTCTATGGTTGTATCATTGTTCCTGGCTGCCTTTGTCTAAGGGGCGGCGCAGGAAGCGAACCTGTTCATAATATACAGAAATGAATCGGTAATGTCAATGAAATTCGTTGTTTTCGTGTCTTGAAAAGTTTAGTTTTTATGTTAGAATTGTAGTTGTAGACTATAATCATAGCATATTAGTAGGAGATGAGGGAATGAAGAGAACTTGGAAAAAATACGTGGCCGTTGCCAGCATGGTGCTGGTATTAGGGCTGGCTGCCGTAATTGCGATTCCCGCAAGCGCAGAGGTGAAAGAGACAGACACTATCCCCAAGCGCGTATATTTTGATGAAATTTCCGTTGGAGGGATGACCCAGGAGGAAGCCGAAGCAGCTGTAGAAGAATATATGAAAGGCATACAGAGCCAGACAATTACCATAAGCGCCGGGAAGAACACGGCACAGATCCCGGTGTCCCAGCTGGGGGTTACCTGGTCCAACCCGGAGATTGTAAAGGAGGCGGCGGGCCTTGGGAAGAGCGGCAACCTGATTGCCCGGTATAAAGCCATGAAGGATTTGGAAAATGAGGACAGGGTGTATAACCTTTCCTTTGAAGTAGATAGCCAGAAGGTGGAGCAGGTATTGGAGGCCAATGCCCCCAAGCTGAACACGGAGGCAAAGGATGCAAGCCTGGCCAGGGAAAACGGCGGGTTCAACATCACGCCGGGCAGCCAGGGCGTAACCGTGAATATTGAGAAATCATTAGAAGTGCTGAATGCATATTTTGCGAAGGAATGGGACGGCGGTTCCGGCACGGTGGAGCTTGTGGCTGATGTAGTGGATCCCAGGGGAACGGAAGAGGAGTTTGCCAAGGTCAAGGACCTGCTGGGCAGCTTCCATACCTCCTATTCCAGTTCAGGCGCTGGCCGTTCCAAGAACGTAGAGAACGGGGCGAACCTGATTAATGGCGCCTTGCTTTACCCAGGGGACAGCTTTTCCGTATATGAGGCCGTCAGCCCCTTTGACGCAGAGCATGGGTATGAATTGGCAGGTTCTTATGAGAACGGGACGACCGTAGAGACGTATGGCGGGGGGATCTGCCAGGTTTCCACGACTTTATATAATGCCGTTATCCGGGCAGAGCTTGAGGTGACGGAGCGTTCCAACCATTCCATGATTGTAAATTATGTGGATCCGTCAGCAGATGCGGCCATTGCCGGGACCTATAAGGACCTGAAATTTGTCAACAATACGGATGCGCCCATTTACATTGAAGGGTATACGGCAGACAGGCAGCTGTATTTTAATATCTTTGGGCAGGAGACCAGGCCTGCGAACCGGGAAGTATCCTTTGTCAGCGAGACCTTGTCCACGACCCAGCCAGGGGTACAGTACCAGGCTGCGCCGGGAAGGCCCATTGGCTATATTTCCCAGACACAGTCCTCCCATACAGGGTATACGGCCCAATTATGGAAAGTCGTAACCGTCGATGGGGTGGAGGAGAGCCGGGAAGTCTTTAACAAGAGCAGCTACAATGCATCGCCTACCATTATCCAGGTGGGTACGGCTTCTGGCAACCCATCCGCGGTAGGCGCAATGAATGCGGCAATCGGCAGCCAGAACCGGGGGGCCATCGACGCAGCCATCGCCCAGTGGAATGACGCAGCCCTTGCGGCGGCAGCGGCAGCCCAGCAGCAGGCGGAGGCAGAAGCAGCAGCAGCAGCCCAGCAGAACCCAGAAGGGCAGCCGCCGCAGGAAGGCCAAGAAGGGGAAGGCGAAGGCAATAAGCCAGAGGAAGGCGGCAAGCCGGAAGAAGGCGAGGGGCCCGCGGACCAGGAGCCTGGGGAGGAAGGAGGCGGCCAGGAGCCGCAGCCCCCAGAAGGCCAGGAGGGCGCCGAAGGCTAGCAGGGCAGCGATGGGATATAAATGAATAGGTCTTAAATAGGGCTGTCAAGGAATAACTTAGACAAGTGGGAGTTGTTTCTTGGCAGTTCCTGTATCTTGTAACTGTTAGGAAGATAGGAAGGAGTTGCCAGATGAAGGTTGGGAAGGTGCCGGAAAGCGTACTGAAGCGTTCCGTGCTGCGCCAGATACACACCAGGCGCGGGGAAGTCTGCATGGGGGCTGGCGTAGGGGAGGACTGTGCGGCGGTGAAGCTGGCAGGGGATGAGATGTTTGTGGTATCCACAGACCCGATAACAGGTACGGCAGAGGATATCGGCCAT
The DNA here is from genome assembly GCA_910588965.1 of uncultured Lachnospiraceae bacterium. Taxonomy (GTDB): domain Bacteria; phylum Bacillota; class Clostridia; order Lachnospirales; family Lachnospiraceae; genus Petralouisia. The sequence goes on from CAJUSO010000023.1 coordinate 21,476, forward strand.
TTGGCGATGCATGTCACAATCAATGATTTGGCCTCCGCAGGGGCAGAACCAGTGGGCGTCATGCTTACCATATTGCTCCCGGAGGGGAGTGGGGAAGAGGACTTGAAAGCCATTATGGGGCAAGTTGAGACGGTTTGCCAGCAATATCAGATCCAGATTATGGGAGGGCATACAGAAGTGACCCGGGCAGTCTGCCAGCCCTTGGTGAATGTCTGCGGCGTTGGCAAGGTGAAGGAAGGCAAGCTGGTTACGACCTCCGGGGCAAGGCCAGGGGATGATATCGTGGCTACGAAATGGGTTGGCCTGGAAGGGACATCTATTTTGGCGAAGGAAAAGGAAGGGGAACTGCTGGGGCGTTATCCTAAATGGCTGGTAGAAGAGGCGAAAGGGTTTGGAAGATACCTGTCAGTGCTGCCAGAGGCGGCAGTGGCGGCGGAAGCCGGCGCCAGCGCCATGCATGATGTGACGGAAGGAGGGATTTTTGGGGCGCTGTGGGAATTGGCCGAGAGTTCTGGCATTGGCCTCGCGGTTGATTTGAAGGATATACCCGTGCGCCAGGAAACCATCGAAATCTGTGAGTTTTTCCAGATCAATCCCTATGGGCTGATTTCCAGCGGCTGCATGCTGATAGCGCTGCCGGATGGCAACCGCCTCGTACGGGAGCTGGAAAAACATGGGATCCATGCAGTGGTAATTGGGAAAGCCACGGCAGGGAACGACCGGGTGGTGCACAATGGGGAAGAACGGCGGTTTTTAACGCCCTCAAGCCCGGATGAGCTTTATAAAGTTTTATAAGCGGAAGGTTGGCAGCACCATGTATCTTAGAAGCGCCAGGTTCCTGCAAAGATGGGGGGCGTTTGGCTATTATGGGCCAGGACAAGAAAAGGAGGCATCCGCAATGGAAATGAGAGAGAAAATCCTGACATTTATTGAGAAAAACAGCCGGGTAGACTTAAAAGACCTTGCCGTCATGCTCGGTACAGAGGAAGCAGTTGTGGCCAATGAGCTGGCAGCTATGGAAGAGGAGCATATTATCTGCGGCTACCACACCCTGATTGACTGGGAGAAGACCAGCATGGAAAAGGTAAACGCTTTGATAGAGGTGCGGGTGACCCCGCAGCGCGGCAGGGGCTTTGACAGCGTGGCAGAACGTGTCTACAATTATCCGGAGGTAAATGCCGTATACCTGATTTCCGGCGGTTATGACCTTCTGGTGACATTGGAGGGTAAGACGCTGCGTGAAGTGGCGCAGTTTGTATCAGATAAATTGTCTACGTTAGATTCCGTGCTTAGCACCAAGACCAATTTCATCCTCAAGAAATACAAGGATCACGGCACCATTATCGCAAAGCCCAAGGAAGATGAAAGGATGTTGGTGAGCTTATGAGGAACCCGTTATCCAGCCGTATCGTAGGGATCCCCTTTTCCGGGATCCGGAAATTCTTTGATATTGCTGCAGAAATGACAGATGTGATTTCCCTAGGGGTAGGGGAGCCGGATTTTGACACGCCCTGGCATATCCGTGACGAGGGGATTTACTCCTTGGAGCAGGGGCATACGGCTTATACTTCCAATGCGGGATTAAAGGAACTGAAGATAGAGATTGCAAAGTATTTGGAGCGGAGGTTTGGGGTTTCGTACCATTATGACAAGGAAATGCTGGTTACCGTTGGCGGCAGCGAGGCTATCGACCTGGCCATGCGCGCCATGCTGGATCCAGGGGATGAGGTCTTGATCCCACAGCCCAGTTACGTTTCTTATGTGCCCTGCGCGGCTTTGGCAGACGGCGTCCCGGTGGTTATCAGCCTAAAGGAGGAGAACCAATTCCGGCTGACTGCCCAGGAATTGGAAGACGCCATTACCCCCAAGACGAAGCTTTTGGTGCTGCCCTTCCCCAATAACCCTACAGGGGCTGTGATGGAGCAGGAGGATTTAGAGGCCATTGCCAAGGTGGTGGAAGCACACGATCTTTTTATTATCAGTGATGAGATCTATGCAGAACTTACATATCTAGGGGATAGAAGCCATGTGACGATTGCTTCCCTGCCGGGGATGCGGGAGCGTACCGTCTTAATCAACGGTTTTTCAAAAGCCTATTCCATGACCGGGTGGCGGCTGGGTTATGCCTGTGCGCCGGAGGCCATTTTAGAACAGATGCTGAAAATACACCAATACGCCATTATGTGCGCCCCCACCACAAGCCAGCATGCAGCCGTGGAGGCTGTGCGCAACGGGGACCGGGATGTGGAGGGGATGCGGGAGGAATACAATGGCAGGAGGCGGTATGTCATCAAGCGGTTCCGGGATATGGGGCTGCAGTGCTTTGAGCCTTTTGGGGCGTTTTACGCCTTTCCCTGCATCCGGGAATTTGGGCTGACTTCGGATGAATTTGCCACGCGGATGCTCCAAGAGGAGAAAGTGGTGGTGGTGCCAGGGACGGCATTTGGCAGCTGCGGCGAAGGGTTTTTAAGGATTTCTTATGCCTATTCCCTGGAAAGCCTCAAGGAAGCCTTAGACCGCATGGAGCATTTTATCCAAAGGCTGCGGGTGAAATCCCCAATGGGGTAAACAGGCACGGCGTGCGGCTTTTGGCTGCGCCAAGCGTGCCGGCAGGCTTGGGCGTTGGGCTGGCATAAGAAGAATAGAGGGAGGCCTTAGACATGGCGAAGTTTCACATTGTTCTATATGAGCCGGAAATCCCGGCAAATACCGGAAATATAGGGCGCACCTGCGCAGCCACAGGGGCGGCGCTGCATTTGATTGAACCCCTTGGGTTTTCCCTGAGCGAGAAGGCCATCCAGCGCGCAGGGATGGATTATTGGAAGGAACTGGATGTGAGGCGGTACTTGGATTGGCAGGATTTCCTAGAAAAGAACCAAGGCGCAAAAATATATATGGCCTCAACGAAGGCAAGGCAGGTGTATACGGAGGTACATTATGAGCCGGATTGTTATATCATGTTTGGCAAAGAGAGCGGGGGCATCCCGGAAGAAATCCTGAAAGCACATCCCAAGGATTGCGTGCGGATTCCCATGCTGGGGGAAACCCGTTCCCTGAACCTGTCCAATTCCGTTGCCATTGTCTTATATGAAGCGCTGCGCCAGAACCAGTTTGCAGGGATGAACCTGGAGGGGCAGCTGCACCGGCTGAGCTGGGAGTATGCCTGATGGGCGTCACATGGACAGGGGATAGAGGTGTATTATGTCGTTTATAAAAGCGAGAAGCCTAAAATTTGAATATATCCAGCGTGATGAGGAAGGGAATGTGGACGGCGTCCTTACGGCTTTGGACAATGTGGATTTAGACATCCGCCCAGGGGAGTTTGTGGCGGTTTTAGGCCATAACGGTTCCGGCAAGTCTACCTTGGCCAAGCATTTGAATATGCTGCTGCAGGCAGAAGAGGGGACGCTGTGGGTGGATGGGAAGGACGCCATGGATGGGGCGAACCTCTGGGACGTGCGCAAATGCACCGGGATGGTGTTCCAGAACCCGGATAACCAGATTGTGGCCAGCGTCGTGGAGGAAGACGTGGCCTTTGGGCCGGAGAACCTGGGCGTCCCCACAGGGGAGATTTGGAAACGGGTGCACAAGAGCCTCCAGTCCGTGGGGATGGAGCCTTACCGCAGCCACTCCCCCAATAAGCTGTCCGGCGGGCAGAAGCAGCGGGTGGCCATTGCCGGGGTGATGGCGATGGAACCCAAATGCATTGTCTTGGACGAGCCTACAGCCATGTTAGATCCCCATGGGAGGCGGGAGGTGCTGGAGGCTATGGAAGCGCTGAACCGGGAAAAGAAGATTACCCTGATCCTGATTACCCATTATATGGAGGAGGCTGTCCATGCAGACAAGGCCTATGTGATGGACCAGGGCCGTGTGGTGATGCAGGGGACGCCCAGGGAAATCTTTTCCCAAGTGGATACCCTGCAAAAATACCGGCTGGACGTGCCGCAGATGGCGCTTTTAGCCCATGAGCTGCGCAAGGAGGGGCTGGAGCTGCCGGAGGGGATACTGACAAGGCAGGAGCTTGCGGAGGCATTGTGCCGGCTCTATGGGGCATGAACGGCGGCTATAGATAGGGATTATTATGTCAATCATACTAGACCATGTATATTACGTTTACAGCGAAAAAACAGCATATGAGACCCAAGCCCTGAAGGATATCTGCCTGAAGATAGGGGACGGGGAGTTTATCGGGCTGATTGGCCATACAGGCTCTGGGAAATCCACCTTAATCCAGCACCTGAACGGGCTGCTGCGGCCTTCATCTGGCAGCATTTACTACCAGGGGCAGGACATCTACGATGCAGATTACAGCCGCAAAGAGCTGCGGGGCAAGGTCGGGCTGGTCTTCCAGTACCCAGAGCACCAGCTTTTTGCAGAAACTGTTTTTGAAGATGCCTGTTTCGGCCCTAAGAACCAGGGGCTTTCCAAAAAGGAAGCCCAGCTGCGGGCTTTTGCCGCATTGCGGGATGTGGGGCTGCCGGAAGAATATTGGTATCGGCCGCCCTTTGGCCTGTCCGGCGGGCAGAAGCGCAGGGCCGCCATTGCCGGGGTTCTGGCGATGAAGCCGGAGGTCCTGGTCCTGGATGAGCCGGCCGCCGGGCTGGATCCCAAGGGGCGGGATGAGATTTTAGGGCAGGTTGCGGCTTTGCACCGGGATCTGGGCATGACGGTTATCCTGGTATCCCATAGTATGGAGGATGTGGCAAATTATGTGGATAGGCTTCTTGTGATGGACCAGGGGAGCATCCGGCTGGACGGTGCGCCCCGGGAGGTGTTCCGCCATTACCGGGAGCTGGAGGCTATCGGCCTGGCAGCGCCGCAGGCCACTTACCTGATGCAGGAACTGGCAGGGAGGGGAATCCCCGTAGATGCGGGCGCCACTACCCTGGAGGAGGCCAAAAATTCCATCCTGCAGGCCTTTGCGAAGATTAGGACGGGAAGATTATGATTAGAGATATTACGATTGGGCAATATTATCCAGCAGATTCCCTATTGCACAGATTAGATCCCAGGGTAAAATTAATGGCGGCGGCCTGTTATATCGTATCCCTGTTCCTGTTCCGGAACGCGGCAGGCCTGGCGGCGGTGACTTTGGGCCTGGCGGGGATGGTATGGCTGTCCAAGGTGCCTTTCCGGTATATGGTAAAAGGCCTGCGGGCAATCTTGGTTATCCTGGCCATTAGCGCACTGTTCCAATTATTCCTAACGCCTGGGGAAACGCTGGTGGCTTTTTGGAAGCTGAAAATCAGCCGTGAGGGGCTGGTAAACGCAGCCTTTATGGTTGTGCGCCTGACATACCTGGTCCTGGGCAGTTCCCTTTTAACCCTGACCACCACCCCGAACCAGCTGACAGACGGATTGGAAAAAGCCTTGTCGCCTTTGGGGAAAATCCATGTGCCGGTGCATGAGGTTACGATGATGATGTCCATTGCCTTGCGCTTCATCCCGATTTTAATGGAAGAGACGGATAAAATCATGAAGGCGCAGCTTGCCCGGGGGGCAGATTTCGAAAGCGGCAGCCTGGTAAAGAAAGCAAAATCCATGCTCCCGTTGCTGGTCCCGCTTTTTGTATCGGCATTCCGCAGGGCGAACGACCTGGCAATGGCCATGGAGGCCAGGTGTTACCGGGGCGGCGAGGGGAGGACGAAAATGAAACCGTTATGCTACCATCAAAGGGATGGCCTAGCCTACCTGGCAGTGGCCGGATATTTCGCGGCTGTCCTTTTTCTTAGGAGGGATTTGTGAAACGGATTAAGCTTGTAGTGGCCTATGAGGGCACAAATTACTGCGGCTGGCAGGTACAGCCCAGCGGCGTTACCATAGAAGGGGTTTTAAACCATACCCTTTCCCAGCTTCTGGGAGAGGAGATTAAGGTAACCGGGGCCAGCCGGACGGATTCCGGGGTGCATTCCCTGGGGAATGTGGCGGTGTTTGATACAGGCACACGCATCCCCCCGGAAAAAATCTGCTATGCTTTAAACCAGCGCCTCCCGGCGGATATTGCCGTACAGAGTTCCTGTGAAGTGCCAAGGGATTTCCATCCCCGCCGCTGTTACAGTGAGAAAACCTATGAATACCGTATCCTGAACCGGAAAATCCCAATCCCCACCCTGCGCCGGGACACTTATTTTTATTACCGCCCGCTGGATGCGGCGAAAATGCAGCAGGCAGCAGCTTATGTAGTGGGGAGGCATGATTTTAAGAGTTTTTGCTCCATTAGGGCCAGCGTTGAAGACACCGTGCGGGAAATCCTGTCCTGCACAGTTGCAAAGCCGCAGGAAGGCATCCTTACTATCCGTGTGACGGGGACAGGGTTCCTATACAATATGGTAAGGATACTGGCCGGTACGCTGATATTGGTTGGGATTGGGGAGTTAGAGCCAGAGGCGCTTCCGGGGATTTTGGAAAAGCGCGACCGGAGCGCTGCAGGGCCTACGGCCCCGGCCCATGGCCTGACGATGATAGGGATCCGGTATGTTTCATCCGAAACCGATACGATGGAGGTATGAATATGGCAAAGGACAAGAAAAACACAGATCTGGCAAAGGATCCTGTGGGGAAACTTCTGCTGAAGCTTGCGCTGCCGGCAATCTTGGCGCAGGTGGTCAACATGCTTTACAACATCGTTGACCGCATTTATATTGGCCATATCCCGGATACGGGCGCCATTGCCCTGACTGGGATTGGGCTTTGCCTGCCTGTCATTTTTATTATCATGGCGTTCAGCGCCTTGGCGGGGATTGGAGGTGCGCCGAGGGCGGCGATTTACATGGGGAAGAAGGACATGGACAGCGCCAATAAGACCCTTGGCTCCTGCTTCCTGATGCTGACCGGGATTGCCCTGCTGCTTACCATTGTATTTTTGGCTTTTGGGCGGGAGATCCTGTTCCTGTTCGGCGCCAGCAGCCAGACCATCCCCTATGCCTGGGGCTATCTGCGCGTCTATATCTGCGGGACGGTATTTGTCATGTATTCCGTTGGGCTGAACAGCTTTATCACCACACAGGGATTTTCCCTGGTGGGCATGTCTACGATTTTAATCGGTGCGGTGGCGAATATTATCTTAGACCCTATTTTTATCTTCGGGTTTGGCATGGGAGTACCCGGCGCGGCGCTGGCTACCATTCTTTCCCAGGCAATCTCAGCCCTTTGGGTGCTGAAGTTCCTATGCGGGAAAAAGACGAAGCTGCGGATTGAGCGGAAGCACCTGCAGCTGAAAAAGCAATATGTGCTGCCTGTGCTGGCTCTTGGGGTATCGCCTTTTGTCATGCAGGGCACGGAAAGCATGATTACCGTTGCCTATAATACTTCCCTCTACAAATACGGCGGTGATCTGGCCGTTTCCTCCCTCACGGTTTTAAACAGCGTCATGCAGATGATTTTCCTGCCTTTAAGCGGCCTGACCCAGGGAGCGCAGCCCATCATCAGCTACAATTACGGCGCCGGGAATGACCAGCGGGTGAAAAAAGCCTTCCGGCTGCTGATTGGCACAAGCCTTGCATTTGTGGTGCCTGCCTGGGGGATTGTCATGGTATTCCCAGGGGTGTTTGTCCGGATTTTTAACAGCAGCTCCCAGGAACTTTATGATATGGCAAGCTGGGCAATGCGGGTCTACCTGGCAGGTTTTTTCAGCATGGGGGCGCAGATAGCCTGCCAGCAGACCTTCCTGGCTTTGGGGCAGGCAAAGGTTTCCCTGTTTTTTGCCTGTTTCCGGAAATTGATTTTAATGATACCCCTTATTTTTATCCTGCCGGTGTTTTTTGAGGATAAGCTTATGGCGGTGTTCTTGGCGGAAGCCGTGTCGGATTTGGCTGCAGCCTTTGCCACGACGGCCACATTCCTGGTGCTTTTCCCAAGGATCCTGAAAAAAGGCCGGTAGGGGATGTTATCATTCCCATGGCGGATTGGAAGGTATTCCGTGCATGGGGCGGATGTTAGGAGGAGATTGGATGAAAAAAGGAATCTGGCGCATGATGGCAGCCCTGCTGTTTTACCTGTCCTTCTTTGCTCTTATAGGGGACGGGACAGCATGGGCAGGGGAGGCTGTCCCTGGGGACGGCAGGGCAGAAGGGACTGAGCTGGAAGAAATGCATTCCCTGGTTTTGGTTGGGCGCAAGGAGGCAACCTGTGCAGAGGAAGGCAATATAGAATACTGGGTTTGTGAGGAGTGTGGGAAATGCTTCCTGGATGAGGAAGGGAGGGAGGAAATCACAGATCAGGCAGAAATCCTTTTGCCCAAGCTTACAAGCCACACATGGGACGGGGGCGTGCTGGCCCAGGCCCCTACCTGCGTGAAAGAGGGGATCCGTACCTATACTTGTAACGTGTGCCAAGCAGGCAAGATGGAGAAGGTTCCTCCAGCCGGGCACAAGTACCAGGATAAGGTTACCAAGGCGACTGCGAAAAAGAACGGGAAAATCAGCAGCCAATGCACGGTTTGCAGGAACGTCAGGAAACAGACTGCCATTCCTAGGATAAAGAAAATAACGGTTTCCAAAACATCTTATGTGTATAATGGGAAATCGCATGCCCCCAAAGTAAAGGTTGTGGACGCCAAAGGCAAGAAAATCAGCACAAAGTATTATGTGGTTAAAAATGCCAAGGCAAAGAACGTGGGGACCCATAAGATAAAAATTACCTTCCGCGGCAGGTACAAGGGAAGCGTAGTGAAGAAATTCAAGATTAATCCCAAGAAGGTAACGGTTACCGGCCTGGCCGCCGAAAAGAAGGGGTTTACCATCCGATATCAAAAGCAGTCCAAGCAATGCAGCGGCTATCAGCTGCAATATGCAAAAAACCCCAAGTTTTCTAAGGCTGTGAAGGTGGCCTTGAAGCGTGGTTCCTCCAAAAAGAAAATCAGCGGCCTGGAAAATGCCACTGCTTATTATGTGCGTATGCGGGCATATACAAAGGTGAAAGAGGACGGGAAGGTTAAGAAGTATTACTCTGCATGGTCTAAGAAAAAGAAAGTGAAGACCAAGGATGTGAAGCTTGTCTGTATTGATGCCGGGCACCAGCAAAGGGGGGACAGTTCCTTAGAGCCCATCGGGCCGGGGGCGTCCTCGTATAAAGCCAAGGTGGCAAGCGGCACCAGCGGCGTGGCGACCGGCAAGCCGGAGTACCAGCTGACGCTGGAGGTTGCGTTAAAATTACAGGAAGAGCTCTTACGGCGCGGCTATGACGTCCTGATGGTACGGACCACGCATGACGTCAATATCAGCAACAGCGCAAGGGCAGCAATTGCAAACAACGCCCGGGCAGATGCGTTTATCCGTATCCATGCAAATGGTTCAGCGAACGCTAATGTAAGCGGGGCTATCACCATCTGCCAGACGCCTGCGAATGTCTATTGCGGCGCTTATTACCCCCAGAGCAGGAGGCTTTCTGAGCAGGTACTGGCGCATGTGGCGGCAGCCTGCGGCTGTAAGGATGGGGGGATTTGGGAGACGGATACGATGAGCGGCATTAATTGGTGCAGCGTTCCTGTCACAATCCTAGAGATGGGATATATGACCAACCCTGCCGAAGACCGCCTGATGTCCGACCCTGCGTACCAGGGCAGGATGGTGCAGGGGATTGCGGACGGCATCGACGCATATTTTGCCCCGTAAGGTTTTATAGGGATGATACAAGAAAAATAATCCAAATCTGCACGAAGGAGGCAGCAGCTATGAAAAAAATATTAAACACAGAACACGCACCCAAAGCCATCGGCCCATATTCCCAGGGGATTGACACCGGGAACCTGATGTTCCTTTCCGGCCAGATCCCAATCTGCCCTGCAGAGGGGGAAATTTTAGCGGCGGATATTGAAGGCCAGACCCGGCAGTCCTTAGAAAATGTTAAGGCAATCCTAGCGTCCGGCGGATGCACCATGGACAATGTGGTAAAGACCACGGTGTACCTCAAGGATATTGGCGATTTTGCTAAAATGAATGAAGTGTATCAGGAATTTTTCACGGAAGGGAAGTATCCGGCCCGTTCCGCTGTCCAAGTAGCAGCCCTTCCCAAGGACGCGCTGGTGGAGATTGAAGTGGTTGCATTAAAAGGCGAGTAAAAATAAATACAGGAGGGCAGCCAAAGGAAGGGATGCACCGCAGGCATGCGCCAAAGAAGGGATGTACCGCAGGCATGCGCCAAGGAAGGGATGTACCGCAGGCATGCGCCAAGGAAGGGATGCACCGCAGGCATGCGCCAAGGAGGGCATATAGGAAAGGAGCGCTGGAGGATGGAGAAATACCGACGTATTTTTGTAATTGTAGTAGATTCCCTGGGAGTGGGGGCAATGGAGGATTCCCCGGATTTTGGGGATGTGGGCGTAAATACCCTAGGCCATATTTCCCAGGCGGTAAGCAGCTTAGAAATCCCCAACTTAAGGAGGCTTGGCCTTGCCAATATCACGCCCCTTGCCCAGGCAGCCCCTGTGGAAGCCCCATTGGGCTATTATGGGAAGCTGCGGGAGAAAAGCAAGGGGAAGGATACGATGACAGGCCATTGGGAAATGATGGGCCTGGAAGTGACGAAGCCTTTCCAGACCTTTACGGAAACGGGCTTCCCAGCGGAATTGATCCAGGAACTGGAGCAAAGGACCGGCCATAAGGTGATTGGCAATAAAAGCGCCAGCGGCACAGAGATCCTGGAGGAACTGGCAGAGGAGGAAATTGCCACAGGCCATATGATTGTGTACACCTCTGCAGATTCCGTGCTGCAGATTTGCGGGAATGAGGAAAACTTTGGCTTAGAGGAACTGTACCGATGCTGTGAGATTGCAAGGTCGCTGACCATGCGGGAAGAATGGCGGGTGGGCCGCGTGATAGCCCGCCCTTATGTGGGGAAAAAGAGGGGGGAATTTAAACGTACCAGCAACCGGCACGACTATGCCTTGAAGCCTTATGGGAAAACAGTCCTGGATGCCTTAAAGGCCAAGGGGCTGGATGTGGTCTCTGTTGGGAAAATCAGGGATATCTTTGATGGGGAAGGGATTACAGAAGCCCATAAATCCAAGAGTTCTGTCCATGGCATGGAGCAGGCCATAGAGTTGGCGCAAGGCAGCTTCCATGGGCTGTGCTTTGTGAATTTGGTGGATTTTGACGCCCTTTGGGGGCACAGGAGGGATCCCAAGGGCTATGCCCGGGAACTTGAGAAGTTTGATGAAAGCCTAGGGAGGCTGCTTCCAATCCTCAGGGAGGATGACCTGCTTCTGATTACGGCAGACCATGGCAACGACCCCACCTATACCGGCACGGACCATACCCGGGAAAAAGTCCCGTTCCTGGCATACGCCCCCTCTATGGAGGGCTGCGGCGCAATCCCAGAACAGGAAACCTTCGCAGTGGTTGGGGCTACGGTAGCGGAGAACTTCGGCGTGGCTATGCCGGAAGGCACCATTGGGAAATCCCTGCTGGACGTGCTGAAGTAAAGGGGGCTGCAAGGCAGCCGAGAACCCCGCTGCAGGAAGCGGGGAACCGCAAGTACAGGGCGCATGCATAAGAAGCATTAGGAAGCGGTATCTGCCGTAAAGCCTCTTATGTATGCGCCCATCTGTTCTGCGGCCCTGCAGTGCTATTGGCCTGAAATAACATTATCTATGTAGCTTTCCATTTTCATTTCCGCTGCATCTACCAGCCATGGCAGCGTGTTTTCTGAAAAAAAGACATCAAAAAGCAGCTTAACCAGAATGCCGTTGTATATAAATAAGAGGACGCAGTGGGATGCTGTTAGCTTCCATCTGCCGTATATTTGGTATTTGGAGCAGAAAATTTTCTGGCTTTCTATCTGTTTTTGAGTGATTCCGCTATCTAGGCGGTATGCATGCTGGAATTTAAGGGAAGGCGTAAGATGGGAAGGCTCTGCTGTTACCGCATGCATCTGTTGCAGCAGCTGCTGTGCAGGGGCTGCATTGGTGGATGGGATGGCGTCTTCTAATAATGCTTCTTCCAGAAGGTTTTCCATCGAACACCCAAGGGCAAGGCTGAGCCGGTAAAGGGTTTCGCTCTTTGCCTTTGCAATTTTTTTGTGGCCCTGTTCATAATCTTGTAAAGAACGTAAACTAACTCCAGTCAGGTCAGAGAGCGCCTTCCTCGACAGCCCTTTTTCTTCGCGAATTTCTTTCAAACCCATTCTGTCCTATCTCCTATCTCATTTGTTTGCCTCTTCCATTGGCAAGGTATCTGCTTCTATCATCCATTCCTATATAGTATACGCAATTGTGCGTATTTTTTCAAGGGTGATTTTCTAAGGAGCCATGAAATATTTTCTTGAATTGGCAGGTAAGTTCGTATTATAATAGGGAAGATATGGAAGAATAATAGGCGAAGAGGAAATGAGATGAAAAAATTACTGGTATTATTAAAAGATTACAAAAAGGAAAGCGTGCTTGCGCCGTTATTTAAAATGCTGGAGGCTTCTTTTGAACTGATTGTGCCGCTGGTGGTGACGGCAATTATTGACGTGGGGATTGCAAGGAGGGACAGCGCCTATATCCTGCGGATGTGCCTGGCCATGGTGGCGCTTGGCCTGATAGGCCTGGCCTGCTCTGTAACGGCGCAGTATTTTGCAGCAAAGGCCGCGTCCGGGTTTGGCACGAAGCTGCGGCATTGGCTGTTCGCCCACATACAGCAGCTTTCTTTTACGGAGATTGACCAGGTGGGCACGTCCACGCTGATTACCCGGATGACCAGCGATATCAACCAAGTCCAGTCAGCGGTCAATATGGTGCTGCGCCTGTTCCTGCGCTCGCCTTTTATTGTGTTCGGCGCAATGGTGATGGCTTTCACCATTGACCTGAAGGCGGCGCTGGTATTTGCAGTTACCATCCCGCTGCTGTCCCTTGTGGTGTTCGGCATTATGATTGTCAGTATCCCCCTTTACCGGAAGGTGCAGGAGCGGCTGGATAAGGTGCTGGGGATTACCAGGGAGAACCTGGCGGGCGCAAGGGTCATCCGGGCATTCCATAAGGAAGAGGAGGAAAAGTCCCGGTTTGAGGAAAGCCTGGAAAGCCTCACGTTTATGCAGAACCATGTGGGGAAAATCAGCGCCTTCCTGAACCCAGTGACTTACGTCATTATCAATGGGGCGACCATCCTGCTGCTATATACCGGCGCCCTGCAGGTGGACGCTGGGGTACTGACCCAAGGGGAAGTGGTGGCGCTTGTGAATTATATGTCCCAGATCCTTGTGGAACTGGTAAAGCTTGCGAACCTAATCGTGCTGATTACAAAGGCGGTAGCCTGCGGGAACCGGGTGGAATCTGTATTGGCAATCAAGAGCAGCATGCCAAAAGACGCCGAAGGAAGCGGCAGCGGCCTAGGAGGGGAACGGCGTGAGGCGGCAGGAAGCGGCCCGTGCAAGGTGCAGTTCTGCCAGGTAGGGCTCTCATACCAGGGGGCTGGTGCTGAGAGCCTGTCAGGCATTGATTTTTCTGTGGGGAAAGGGGAGACGGTAGGCATTATCGGCGGCACAGGTTCAGGCAAGACCTCCCTGGTGCATTTAATCCCCCGGTTTTATGACGCGACCAGGGGCGAGGTGCTGGTGGACGGGAAAAATGTGAAGGATTACCCCCTGGAGGAACTGCGCCAGAAAGTAGGGATTGTGATGCAGAGGGCGGTGCTGTTCCAAGGAACCATCCGGGAGAACCTCTGCTGGGGCAAGCCGGACGCTACGGAAGAAGAACTTTACCAGGCCCTGGAGACAGCCCAGGCCAGGGAGGTAGTGGAAGGCAAGGAAGGGAAATTGGAGGCCTATGTGGAGCAGGGCGGCAAGAATTTCTCCGGGGGGCAGCGGCAGCGGCTTACGATCGCCCGGGCATTGGTGCGGAAGCCGGAAATCCTCATATTGGACGACAGCGCGTCCGCCCTGGACTATGCCACGGACGCAAGGCTCAGGAAAGCCATCCGGGAAATGGAAGGCAGCCCCACGGTATTTATCGTGTCCCAGCGGACGTCCTCCATCCAGCATGCAGATAAGATTATCGTGCTGGACGACGGGGAGATTGCAGGCATAGGGACCCATGGGCAGCTGCTGGAAGGCTGCGAGGTATACCGGGAAATCTATGAGTCCCAGTATAAGAGGCAGTAGGCCCATAGGGGCCGGGGACGCCGAAGGGGCAGCAGGGTTTTGGGAAAGGAAATGGGAGGATTGCAGGGCTTTAGGGGGATTTTTGGAAAATGGAGGAAGCCATGAAAGAAAGAGAAAAGAAAAAGCAGCAGGTGCAGACCCTGAAAAAGGTTTTGAAATATATTGAGAGGTATAAGGTGTTCCTGGTATTGTCCCTGGTATTTGCAGTGGCTACCGTGGCGTCCACCTTGTATATCCCAGTGGTGGCCGGCCAGGTGATAGACCATATCCTGGCGCCGGGGCAGGTGGATTTTGGCGTTATTTTCCAGCTGTTATGGAAAATGGGGCTGATTGTGGCTTTAACGGCGCTGGCGCAATGGCTGATGAATGTGTGCAATAACAAGATTACCTATGAGGTCATCCAGGATATCCGGCGGGAAGCCTTTGCTAAAATTGAAATCCTGCCCTTAAAGTTTATTGACAGCCATTCCCACGGGGAGCTGGTGAGCCGTGTGGTGGCGGATGTAGACCAATTTGCCGACGGGCTTTTGATGGGATTTTCCCAGCTGTTCTCTGGGGTCATCACCATCCTGGGGACACTGCTGTTCATGCTGGGCATTAACGTGAAAATCAGCCTGGTGGTAGTGCTGATTACGCCGGTTTCCCTGTTTGTAGCCAGCTTTATCGCCAAGCGGACCTTTTCCATGTTCATGCTCCAGTCCACCACCCGGGGGGAGCAGACCTCCCTTATCAATGAAATGATAGAAAACCAGAAGGTGGTGCAGGCCTTTTCGAAGGAAGGGGATGTGTTAGGCGCTTTTGATGAGATTAATGGGAGGCTGGAGAAGGCATCCCTGCAGGCCACCTTTTTCTCCTCCCTGACGAACCCCTCCACCCGGTTTGTGAACAGCCTGGTATATACCGGGGTGGGGCTGGCCGGCGCTTTTTCTGCCATGCGGGGCGCTTTGACCGTGGGGCAGCTTTCCTGTTTCTTAAGCTATGCCAACCAGTATACGAAGCCCTTTAACGAGATTTCCGGCGTAGTCACGGAACTGCAGAATGCCCTGGCCTGTGCAGGGCGGATTTTCCATCTGATAGAGGAAGAGCCCCAGGCGCCGGACGCGGAGGACGCAGGCGTACTGGAGGATGTACGGGGAAATGTGGATTTGGGGCATGTGTATTTCTCCTATCACCCCAAGAAAAAGCTGATAGAGGACTTCAGCCTGAAGGTACAGCCAGGGCAGCGGGTGGCAATCGTAGGCCCTACTGGCTGTGGGAAGACCACCATCATCAACCTGCTGATGCGCTTCTATGACGTGGACAGCGGGAGCATCCAGGTAGAGGGGCAGGATATCCGCCAGGTCACACGTAAGAGCCTAAGGGAAAGCTATGGGATGGTATTGCAGGAGACCTGGCTGAAGGCCGGGACCATCCGGGAGAATCTGGTAATGGGCAAGCCGCAAGCGACAGAGGAAGAAATGGTGGCGGCGGCTAAGGCAGCGCATGCGCACAGCTTCATCAAGCGTATGCCGGACGGGTACAATACCGTCATTGGGGAAGAAGGGGGCAGCCTGTCCGCTGGGCAGAAGCAGCTGCTGTGCATCGCCAGGGTCATGCTCTGCCTGCCGCCCATGTTAATCCTGGATGAGGCTACTTCTTCCATTGATACCCGGACAGAAATGAAGATACAGAATGCCTTTGCTAAGATGATGCAGGGGCGTACCAGCTTTATTGTGGCCCACCGCCTGTCCACCATCCAGGAGGCAGACATCATCCTGGTGATGAAAGACGGGCATATCTTAGAGCAGGGCAGCCACCAAACGCTGCTGGGACAGAACGGGTTTTATTCGGAACTTTATAACAGCCAGTTTGCAGTATGACAGGAGGAGGTAGCAGCTTTTCCTATGGAAGGGCAGGGTTCATTTTTTCTTTGACAATACTTTAGTACAGTGATATACTAGTACTATGTAGTTGTTAAAATGGAATGGGAACATTCTTTATAAAGGTGAAATGAGGTGGTAAGAATGGCGTTACAACAGGCAGATATTAGCAAGGTGCGCGCTTCTGTATTGGGACAGCTTGGGAGCAAGGTGCTCATCCAGCTGGACAAGGGCCGCAACAGGGTTGACATTCAGGAAGGGGTTATCAAGGGAGCCTACCCGTCCGTGTTTACCATTTTGGTTGACGATGAGGACGAGCAAAATCCACCGCAGTTACTTTCATTCAGCTATGCTGATGTATTGACAAGGGATATCCGGATGAGACTGTGCTGAATTTTATAATTATGGGAATGTTTCAATAGGTACAGCAGGGATAGGCAGCATCTTTATAGGGCGCCGCAGCCAAAACAGCAGGTTGGGCGTTGCCGGAATCGCTGCAAATGAGAATAAAACGCTTCCATCTTGAATAGAATGTAGAAATATTCAGGATGGGAGCGTTATTATTGTGGAATTAATCAAAAAATACATACACATGAACCGTGAAAAAGGAAAAGCTGTCACCCAGATTACTTTGGATGACGATTTTAATGTGCCGGATACGAAGCCGGACCTCATTCGGATTATCCTGGACAAAGGGGAAATCAGGCTGGATGAGACTACGATTACCCAAGACCATGTATGGCTCAAGGGGGTGCTGCAGTTCTCCCTTTTGTACCGCAGCGACCAGGAGGATGGGAAAATCAGCAGCATGAGCGGGGAAATCCCCTTCCAGGAAAGCCTGGCCATTGACGGGGCAAATGAATACGATACGGCCAGGCTGAAATGGGAAATGGAGGACTTGTCGATTGGCATCATCAATTCCCGGAAGCTGAGCGTGAAGGCACTGGTGGTGCTGAAAGCAGAGATCGACCAGATATACGATGAAGAGGTTGTGACAGGGGTGGAGGCTGAAGGGAATGTGCAGCTGTTGGAGGATAGCCTGTCCGCCATGGAGCTGTTCCAGGCCAAGAAGGATACCTTCCGCTTTAAAGAAGAAATCATGCTTCCTTCCAATAAGCCTAATATCCGCCAGGTGCTGTGGAAAAGCATCCAGCTGCGCGGCGTGGAAATGCGCCTTCTGGAGAACCAGCTGAGCATCAAAGGGGAAGCCTTGGTTTTTGTCCTCTATGAGGGCGAGGGGGAAGATGAGCATTTCCAATGGATGGAGACGGCGCTGCCGTTTTCCGGCATGATTGACTGTAATGGGTGCAGGGAGGACATGGCCTGCGATGCCTCTTATGACATTGCCGGCTTGGAACTGGAGGCTAAGCCGGATTACGATGGGGAGGAGCGGATGCTCCATCTAGAACTGGTCTTGGATCTGGAAATCCAGATTTTTACGGAGGAGGAAGGCAAGGTTGTAGCAGATTTATATGCGATTAATGAGAAGCTGTCCCCTGTATATGAGGATGCCATTTTTGAAAGGCTCTTATTGCGTAATGGTTCGAAATGCAAGATGGCCGAAAAAATGTCGATAGGCAAGAACCAGGAACCTATCCTGCAGATTTGCGCCAGTGAAGGGAATGTGGTGGTGGAACAGGCGGAGATTGTGGAAGGCGGCATACAGGTGGAAGGGACCCTGCAGATGGGGATCTTGTATATTACAGCAGATGACCGGATGCCCATTGCCTCTATGAAGGATAGCCTGCCCTTCCACTACCTGATTGAAGCGCCGGGGATCCATGCATCCTGCCGTTACCACCTCCAGGCAGGCATCGACCAGCTTACTACGGTCTTGACAGACAGCAGCCAGGTGGAGGTGAAGGCAGTACTGGGGCTTGACTGCATTGTCTTTGAGCAGCAAAAGGTGAAAAAGATGGCTGAGGTGGGGCAGGAGCCTTTAGATTTGGAAGAACTGCAGGAGCGCCCGGGGATTATTGGGTATATTGCCAAGGATGGGGACCGGCTGTGGGATATCGCCAAGGAGAATTTTACCACAATCCAGGAAATCGTACGGACGAACCAGCTATCCTCAGAGCAGCTGAAGGGAGGGGATAAGATACTGATTATTAAGACGGTAGGATAAGGCATGCCAAAGGCAGGGAGGCTTTTGGCAGCAGGGATGCAGCGCGGCAGGAGCTGGCACAGAAAGGCTGTGCCAGCTCCTGCCGCTTTGTTTGCTGCCATCCTTGCCCTGTGGGATGAAGGCTGCCGTCGGCTTTCGGGCCAGGTGTTTTTGGCACAGGCTTTGGCAGGGAAAGATCCCAAAGGCCTCCTTTAGGAAGCGGCGGGATATGACGATATGTAAAACACAATGTTTTTTGCCGAAAACGGGAAAAGACTTGAAATTAGCGTAGGTTTGCCATAAAATAGAGATAGTTGTAACCAGAGAGTCAAAGAGGAGGAAGATTATGAAATATAAAAGGTTGTTATGCCTGGGTTTGGCAGCAGCGCTTTCAGGTTCTGCCCTTCCAGGGGAATTGGCCTATGCAAAGGAGCCGGCAGCCCAGGAAAGCCCTGCGCCAGGGCAGGATCAGATCCAGGGGCGGGCAATCGTAGAGGACGCCGCATTCCAGTATGAGGAGATGGTGGACGGCACGCTGTCCGTGGCAAAGGTAAAGGACACGGCCGCCATAGAACTGGTTATCCCAGCCCAAGTGGATGGGAAGAAGGTGGGGAGCTTAGGGGCGGGCGCATTCCAGGAATGTACGGCATTGAAGAAGGTCACGTTTCCGTCGGGCGTCCAATTTGGCGGGGCTCTGTTTTTTGACTGCGACAGCCTGGAAG
Organism: uncultured Lachnospiraceae bacterium; assembly: GCA_910588965.1. Classification (GTDB taxonomy): domain Bacteria; phylum Bacillota; class Clostridia; order Lachnospirales; family Lachnospiraceae; genus Petralouisia. The sequence goes on from CAJUSO010000023.1 coordinate 40,240, forward strand.
AAGTCGTCCTTGCCCAGGATGACCCTAATTATATCATAGAAGAAGGCGTGCTGTATGACAGGCAGAAGGAGACGCTTATTTTTTGTTCCAGGGCAAAAAGCGGCCGCCTGGCCTTGCCGGGGACAATCACGGAGATAGACGATAACGCCCTGAAAAACTGTGCCGGCCTGACAGAAGTTACCTTGCCGGACAGCCTTACGCTGATTGGGGGGAACGCCTTTATGGATTGTAAGGGGCTTACCCAGGTTACGCTGCCCAAAGCAGTGGAGATTTCCTATGGAAACCCATTCTGGGGCTGCGAGGGCTTGGAGTCTATTGTGCTGGATGCAGAAAACCCTCATTATACCTGCCAGGATGATGTCCTCTATAATAAGGATATGACAGAACTGATCTGCTTCCCAGGCGGTAAAGGCGGGGATTTTGAGATACCGGAATCCGTCCTGAAGCTTCGGTATGAGGCCTTTTTTGGATGCCGGAAGCTGGCTTCCATCCGGATCCCTGCCAGGATGGGGATAGGGAACGGTTATGAGAATTATTTTGCGGATTGCGATGCCTTGACGGAGATTTCTGTGGATGCAAGCAACCCCAATGCTTCTTCAAAGGGGAAGATGCTCTTTGGCTTTGGCGGCCGGCTGCGGATCTGCCCTGCCGGGATTAAAAATGCCGTGATACCGGATGGGACCCGTACCGTGGCAGATTCGGCATTGGCCAGCGCAGTGCGGGAAACGGTGCAATTTCCGGCAAGCGTGAAGAAGATAGAAGGGAACCCGGAGGATTGGGGCAAGCCCTTTGTTATGATTGTTCCAGAAGGCAGCTATGCGGAAACCTATGCCAAGGAGCATGGGATAGAGTTCCGCTATACAGAGGGCAGCTCAGAAGAGACAGGTAATATCGATGGGTTTGATTATAAGAAGCTTTCCGATGGCAGCCTGGAGATTACAGGATATACAGGGGAGGCCAAGGAGGTGGAGGTGCCTTCTGTCTTGGGCCAGGACCCAGTTTCCCAGATTGGCTTTAACGCCTTTTATGGCCGTGCCGACATTACAGGGATAACGCTGCCAGAGGGGGTTACCCTTATTGGAAGTTCGGCATTTGCCGGCTGCACCGGCCTGAAGGAGGTAAAGCTCCCTCAGGGGCTTGAAGTGATCAGGAGCGGCGCATTCAGCGGCTGTTCGGGGCTTGCAGGGATTGAACTGCCAGAGGGGCTGGAACAGATTTCCGACGATACCTTCCGGGGATGCGCTTCCCTGAAGGAGATGGCATTGCCCCGCGGGATTTCTATTGTAGGGGAACGGAGCCCCTTTATGGAGTGTTACAGCCTGGAGCGCATTTCCATTGCAGAGGATGATTTGGATTACCAATGCATAGACGGCGCCCTGTACGATAAGGGCAAGACGGAATTGCTCTGCTGCCCAGCGAAAAAGGAAGGCGTACTGCAGCTGCCAGGGACAGTCACCGTTATCGCTGACAATGCCTTGCAGGGCTGCGGCAGCCTGACAGAGGTGTCCTTGCCGGAAGGCCTGCTTGAGATTGGCGACTTTGCCTTTGACGGCTGCAGCAGCCTGGCTGGAATTGAACTGCCAGACAGCCTGGCAGATATCGGGCCGGAGGCTTTCCGGAAATGTACTTCCTTCAAACAGGTGAACCTGCCTGCCAATGCCAAGGGCTGCGAGAATAAGGTTTTCAATCTGTGCAGCCAGTTGGAACGCATTACCGTGGATGCAGGGAATCCGGAATATACGGCGCAGGACGGCATTTTATATAATAAAGGGATGACAAAGCTGATTTATGTCCCAGCACAGGTAAGCGGAAGCTATGCGGTTCCAGAGAGCGTGACAGAAATAGGGATAGATGCCTTGGATAACGCCGTTTCCCTGGAGGAAATCCGGATCCACAAAGGGGTGCAGACGGGGCAGTTCCATACTATGTGGAACACAATGGTTTTCTGCAGCGGGCTCAAGGACATTGTGATAGAGGAAGGGCATCCGGATTTCTATTCCAAGGACGGCATGGTATACGCCGTAGAAGGGGATGGTCTTGAGATGTGCCCCGGCGGCAGGATGGAGCCGTCTGTCCCGGAGGGTACGCCCAAGATAGGGGCGATGGCGTTTTCACATATGGAACTGGAATTTGGCACGCCAATCCCCAGGGAGGCAATCACTGTCCCGGCCAGCGTGAAGGAAATCCAGAACCTGCGCAAGGAATACGTGAAGCTAATGATTGTGGAAAAGGAAAGTTATGCAGAAACCTATGCCAAGGAGCATGAGATCCCCTACCGTTACACAGACGGCACCGGCCCGGATGAACCAGGCCCGGACGACCCGATAGAAGGGCAGGATTTCCTCTACCGGGAATTGGGGGACGGCACCTTGGAGATCACAGGGTATCAAGGGGAAAAAACAGAACTGTCCATCCCTTCCAAGCTGCCCTCTGTTTCCGGCACAGGGGAAAGGGAAGTGGCCAGGATTGGGGAGCGGGCATTTGCAGACCGATATGATTTGGAGAAGGTGGAGCTTCCGCAGGGCATTGCCTACATCGGCAAAGAGGCCTTCCAAAATTGTATTTCCCTGACAGAGGTAAGCAGGCAGGCAGAAGCGGCTTTGGCAGAGGGAGAAGAAGCTGGCGGCATGGTAGGGGACAGTGCGTTCCAGAATTGTATCCGGCTGGTACGTGCTAGCTTGCCGGAAGGGATAACATCCCTTGGGAGCCTGGCCTTCCAGGGCTGTACCAGCCTGCGGGATGTCAGCCTGCCAGGCAGCCTGGAAGCCATTGGCCAGGAAGCCTTTGGCGGCTGCCGGAACCTTCCCAGGCTGGTATTGCCTGGGCAGGTAGCAGAGATAGGGAGCCTGGCTTTCCAGGGGTGCAGCAGTCTGGCGGAACTTACCCTGCCGGACAGCCTGGTATCTATCGGGAGGTTTGCCTTTGTGGAATGTACAAGGCTTTCCTACATTGCTTTGCCGGAGCGTTTGGGATCCATTGGGTACAACGCCTTTGAAGGGTGCCCGGAGAACTTGGTATTGGGCGTAGTCCCAGGCAGCTATGCAAGGGAATATGCAAAAAAAATGGGGATGGAATACCGCTATACCAAGGCATGCGCCCATAGCTATACCTCACAGGTTACAAAGGAGCCTACCTGTACCCAAGCAGGGGAGAGGGTTTATACCTGTACCATTTGCGAAGAATCCTACCAGGAGCCGGTTGCAGCAACAGGGCATTCCTATAAGACAACGGTCAATAAGCCTGCGCCCCAGAAGGATGGCAGCATCATCCAGGAATGTGCAGCCTGCGGTGACAAGATTGAGACAAAGATTGCGGCAATCAAGGGCATGTCCCTGTCCAAAACAGAATACACCTATAATGGCAAAGCCCAAAAGCCTGGGGTATCCGTATCAGACAGCCAGGGGCGCAAGCTGCAGGAAGGCAAGGATTATACAGTATCTTATCCTGCCGGCAGGAAGAATCCTGGGAAATATACCGTAACTGTCCGTTTTATGGGGAATTACAGCGGGACATTACAGTCGGTGTTTACAATCTTCCCCAAAGGCACTTCCATTTCCAAGGTAACCGCCAAGAAAAATGGCTTTACCGTGAAATGGAAGAAGCAGGCCAGCCAGATTTCCAGCTATGAGATACAGTATTCTACCAGCAAGAAGTTTACGAAGAAGGCTACAACCAGCATTTTGGGCAGCAAGAAAGCAGTATCTAAGGGCGTCTCCAAGCTGAAGGCAAAAAAGAAATATTACATCAGGATACGCACGTTTAAAAATGTCAAGGTATCAGGGAAAGACACTACGCTTTTCTCAAGCTGGTCTAAGGTTAAGTCTGTCACTACAAAGAAATAAGCCCGTTGCCTGCGGGGATGACATAGGCCGGGGAGAGGCGTAAGGCCCCGGCCTGCAGAGGAGGAAAAGGAATGAAGTTTAAAACGTTGTTGTGTTGGGGGATAGCGCTGTCGCTGGTATGTTCCGGCCTGCCGCAAGGGATGGCATATGCGCAGGAAGCCCCTTCCCAGGAGGAGGGAACCGGGGAAGAGGAGGAAACAAGCGCAAAGCTCAGCTGTGAATTGCTGGAGGACGGCACATGGGAGGTGTCTGCCGACGCAGGGGAGGCCTATGGGGAGCTGGTAATCCCAGCAGAGATAGAAGGCAGCAAGGTCAGCCGCATTGCCCCAAACGGCTTTGCCCAGTGCGATACCCTCACAAAGGTTACCATTTTGGCAGAACTTACAGAAATCGGCGGGTCTGCGTTCCAGGGCTGCAAAAACCTGCAGGAGGTAGCCATACCAGGCAGCGTACAGGCAATCGGCTCTTTTGCCTTCGATGGCTGCAGCGCCCTTACCAGGGTGGAATTGCCAGAAGGGCTTGCCGCCATCAGTTCCTGTGCATTCCAGATGTGCACCAGCCTGGATGGGATGGCATTTCCCAGCACGCTGAAAGAAATCGGGAATTTTGCTTTTTCTAACTGCAGCTTGACGCAGGCGGCTCTCCCAGATGGCTTAGAGGTGATAGAAGGGGTTCCCTTTGCCTACTGCAGGAACCTGGAGAAAATCACAATCAGCGGGGAAAACCAAGCATATACTGCTACGCCGGACGGCGTCTTATACACCAAAGACATGGCAAGGCTGATTTGCTGCCCAGGCAAGCTGTCTGGTAAATTTGAGGTTCCTGCGGACGTTACTGCAATCAGCGGCTCCGCATTTTATGGCTGCGCAGGCTTAGAAAGCGTCCATCTGCCCAAAGGTATCGGGAATTTGATGTTAGATCCTTTTAATGGGTGCAGTTCCCTTACGGAAATTACAGTGGATGAAGAAAATGCCGTTTATGCCTCCCAAGATGGTTTCCTGCTCAATAAGGCCAAGGATACGGTGCTTGTCTGCCCTACCGGCAAAGAGGATATGGAAATCCCATCGGGCGTTACGAAATTGGAGCAGAATGCCCTGCAGAGCTGCAGCCCGGTATTAAAGATCCTTTCCCTCCCCAAAAGCATTACGGCAATCGGCGAAAGCCTGGAACTTATCCCAGATCTGATTATGATTGTGGAGAAACCTGCCGAAGGGGAGGAACCCAGCTATGCCGAGCAGTATGCCAAAGAGAAAAAGATACCATACTATTATTCCAGGGAAGAAATCCCGGACAACCCGGATAATCCAGATAACCCCGATAATCCAGATAATCCGGACAATCCCGATAATCCAGACAACCCGGATAACCCGGATGACCCGGACAATCCAGTTGCCAAAGATTACCGGTTCCAGGATTTAGGGGGCAATGAACTTGAAATTATAGAATACACAGGTAAGGATACAGAGATTACCCTTCCTGACCAGGTGGATGGGAAAAAGGTTTCAGCGATTGGGCCTAAAGCCTTTGCCAACCATTTTACCTTACAGAAGGTAGAGATGCCGAAGGGCATTACATCTATTGGCAGCGGCGCATTCCAAAACTGCCTGTCCCTGGAAGAGGTAGCCTTTGCGGCTGAGGCTTCCCAGGCAGAAGGGGAGGCTTCCCAGGGCGGGGAAATCGGTGAAGGTGCGTTCCAGAACTGTATCCGCCTGTCCCAGGTTGCATTGCCGTCGGGCATTGTAAAAATCGGCAGCCAGGCCTTCCAGTCCTGCCATTTGCTGTCAGGTATCGCTATCCCCTCTGGCGTTACAGAGATTGGGGATGAGGCATTTGGCGGCTGCACGCGCCTGTCTTCTGTTACATTGCCGGAAGGCCTTGTGGAAGTGGGCAGTTTGGCCTTCCAGTCTTGTGAAGCCTTGGTATCCCTTAGCTTGCCGGAGACGGCAGAAAAAATCGGAAGGTTTGCCTTCCTGGAATGCCGGAACTTAAAGTCCGTTGTGCTGCCCCAGAAGATAGCAAGCATCGGTTATGATGCCTTCGGCGGATGCCATAAGGACTTAGGGATGGGCGTTATCCATGGCAGCTATGCTGCAGCTTATGCAAAGCAGATGGGAATGGCTTATTATTATACCAAAGAGCCTGTCCACAATTACAGCAAGCAGGAGGTGCTCTTAGAGCCGTCCTGTACTGCCAAGGGGGAAAAGCGTTATACCTGTGTTATTTGTGACAGCACATACACGGAGCCAATGGATGAGCTTGGGCATCATTATGAAACAAGCGTCCAGAAAGCCACGCCCCAGAAGGATGGCAGCGTCATCCAGCAGTGCAGCCGCTGTGACAGCAAGATTGAGACGGGGATTTCCAAGGTGAAGGGCGCCGCCCTGTCAGCCGCGTCCTACACATATAACGGCAGTGAAAAGAAGCCTTCCCTAAAGGTAACGGACAATAATGGACGTGTGCTCATAGAGGGGACGGATTATACCGTTTCCTATCCATCTGGCAGGAAGAAGGTGGGCAGCTATACGGTAACTGTCCAGCTGAAAGGGAATTACAGCGGAACCCTGCAGCAGGCATTTACCATCATGCCGAAAGGGACTTCTATTTCCAAGGTTACGGGGAAATCAAAGGCATTTTCCATGAAATGGAAGAAGCAGGCAACGGAGATGACAGGTTACCAAATCCAGTATTCTACCAGCAGCAAATTTACGAAGAAGACGACCGCTTCCCTCCAGATAAGCAAGAAATCGGTTTCCCGCAGCGTTACGAAGCTGAAGGCCAAGAAGAAATACTACATCCGCATCCGCACTTACAAAAACGTTAAGGTTGCAGGGAAGGATACCGCGCTGTATTCCAGCTGGTCCAAGGTGAAGTCGGTAACTACGAAAAAATAAAAGTCCTATAGGACAAAAAGGAGCAAAAGAGCCGCCGCACGATAGCCCGTGCAGCGGCTCTTTTTTGGTATGGTTCCGGGAAAAAGAGGCAATCAGAAGCGGATGCTGCCCATTCTATACATTTGGGACCTAAGTATGCCCAGATAGGTACAAAAGCTTTGTGGGTTAAATTTAATCAATAAAATAAGCCATTTACGTGATGTAATTTTGTTTTGCCCATCGGCACTATAACGTATAACAATTTTGATTATAATATGCATTTTGTTCAAAACACAAAAAATTATTCTTATCTAGTATCGATTATTGTCAAATATATCAAAAAAATACCACCATAAATAGGAAGAATCACACCTAAAAAGAAATTAATAAGTATGTTATATTTAATACATTGTGATGCTTAATATATGTTTGTGTCTGTGTTTTCCCCTTATCTATAACAGCTGGAAGGCCGGGGTTTTTCATGGGGGGCGTTTTTCTATGCTGGCTGCTGTTATTTTACGGACCAGCTTTATGGAACGGGAGGCTTCATGGATGCAGGACATATTTAAGGTATGTAACTTTATTGTAGGAAGGAAAATTTGGTGCAGTATGTGGATCCGTTGGTTGGGATAGATAAAACCAGAAAGGTTCTGTATACGCACCAGGAATGCATCCAGAAGGAGGGATTTAAGGAAATGAAGTACAGAAAAAAGAAAAAAGTCCTTGCTGCAGCATTAGCGGCCGTTATGGCTATCGGTGCGGCAGCGCCCATCAATGTACAGGCTGCGGCTTATGATGGGCACACCATGTATATGGTAGCCAACGCCCATATTGATACGGCTTGGCAATGGCCGTATGAGGATACGGCGCGGGACATCCTCAAAGATACGGTGGGGAGGGAGATCAATGCGCTGAAGGAAGATCCAAGCCGTAGGTTTACGATGTCTGCGTCGAAGCACTATGAATGGGTAAAAGAATACTACCCAGAAATGTATGAAGACGTAAAGAAGTTTATGGCGAACGGGCAATGGGATAACCCGGGCGGGCAGGTAGTGGAACCGGACTTAAATATCCCAAGCGGCGAGTCTTTGGTGCGCCAGAGCCTGGAAGGCCAGCATTTCTTTGAAAAGGAATTCGGAAAAACAAGTACCGTTGGCTATGTGCCGGATACGTTTGGCTTTAGCGGCCAGTTCCCCCAGATTTTAGAGAAGAGCGGCATGACTAGTTTTGTCACTACAAAACTGAATTGGCAGAATGACGGCTATAATGGAGCTTTAGAAAGGAAATCTGATGTTTACTTATGGAATGGTATTGATGGGAAATCACAGATACTTTCTTATGCCCCGTATAGGGATTATCAATCAGATTATAGCGATGATGTGATTAAACAAGCGCTTGCACGGAACAAACAGCAGGGGTCAGAGACAAAGGTCAAGGTTGCGCTTGGGATGTTTGGCGGCGGCGATCATGGCGGCGGCGTTGACGGTAACGGGTTTAACAAGTATGTCAATAAAACCGTTGACGGTGCAGAGGTGAAAATTGCAACAATTTCAGAATTCTTTAATGATTTGAAAAAAGAAGATCTTACGAACGTACGCGAAGTGGATGGGGAAATGTATTTTGAAAACCATCGCGGTACGTACACATCTTGGGGGCAGGTAAAGAAATACAACCGTAAAAATGAAATCCTTGCAGAAAAAGCAGAGAAAGCTGCTGCAGTCGGCAACTGGCTGAACGCCATGCCGGATGCGGATGCGGCAAACCTCAGTAAAGCATGGGACAGGATCCTGATTAACCAGTTCCATGACGTTTTGCCGGGGTCAGCCCTTCCATATGCTTATATGGATACCTATAACGATCAGGAACTGGCAGAGCGGCTGATGGAAAACGCCCTTGGCAGCGGCATGGATTCCATGGCATATGTGGCCGATACACAGGTGGAAGGCACGCCGGTATTGGTATTCAATGCATTATCCTGGGATAGGGATGGGATGGTTGAAGCAGAGGTGAAGTTTGAGGAAAGTATCCCTGCCAACCTGGCTGTTTATGACGGCTCAGAAAAACTGCTGACGGCCGTGTTAAAACGCGATGATGAAAACAAGACAGCCAAAATCCGTTTTTACGCAAAAGATATCCCAGCCGTTGGGTACAAGGTATTCTCCGTAGGCGCGGATAAAGGAGGAAACGTCGCTTCTTCCCTATCCATATCCAATACAGGGAATGATATTGTAATGGAAAATGAAAACCTGAAAGTAGAGATAGACAAAGGGACCGGCAATATCCGCCAGATCTATAACAAAAAGGACGGCAATAGGAAAGTATTTGTTGATGGGACCGGCAGTGAACTGCATGTGTTAAAAGATACGGGCGGAAGAAACTATCCGGCATGGGATTTAATAAGAAGTGAAATGAATGCCGCCCCAATTGGGATTATAAATGAAGCCCAGTCTGTGAAGGTGGTGGAAGAAAATGCACAGCGTGTTACTGTACGCGTAACAAAAAAATGGATGGATTCTGTTTTCATACAGGATGTTATCTTAGACGCCAACAGCGATAAAGTCGATGTCGATATGCAAGTGGATTGGAAAGAGAACCAGCAGATGCTGAAGGTCGCGTTCCCAATCGCAGCAGACGCCGATATGGCCAGCTATGAAATGGCGTATGGAAGCCTTGAGCGGCCGACAACGAGGGATACGGAACTGGATGCAAGGAAATTTGAAGTATCCGGGCATAAATGGGCAGATATCACGGACAATGCTGGAAGCCACGGCGTAAGTATCTTAAACGATTGCAAATATGGCTGGGATGCATTGAAGCAGGATGACGGAGGTACAAGGCTGAGGCTGTCTGTGCTCCGTTCCCCCATGGGCGCGCCGCAAGGATGCGCTGGATGGGAGCCGAGGGCATACTACATAGAAAGGACGCATCACGAACTGTCCTATTCTATTTATCCGCATAAGAGTGACTGGAAAGCTGCGGATACCGTCCATAAAGGATATGAATTCAACTATGGGGTCGATGCGAAACAAGTGCTGAAACATGAAGGAAAACTTGGCGGAAACCACTCCTTCGCATCCGCAAAAAGCGATGGCAACAATGTCCAGCTGAGCGTTATAAAAACCCCGACAGATGACGCAGGGGCGAAAAACAAACTTGTCCTCCGTACTTATGAATCGGAAGGAAAAGATGGAAGCAGGGTAACACTGACACTTCCTGGCAGGGTTACTTCCGCAAAAGAAGTCAACCTGTTAGAGCATAACGACAGCAAATTAAACAAAAACATCGAAATCAATGGCAATACGGTTTCTTATACTGTAGATAAATATGAAATTACTACCGTAGAAGTCGCTCTGGATGGAAGCGGTTTCGAACAGGCAGAATTGTTATCGAAACCGGCAGATCTTTCTAAATTCTATAATGTAGACGGGACAAGCCCGGATGCAAACAGGAAAGAAGGAGATTTTGACGGGAAAGGGAATACAATCCCAGAAGCATTATGGGAATCAACCATTACTTATAACGGCGCTGAATTCCAGATGGGCCCAGGGGCAGGCAGTGAAAAGAACTTCGTGAAAGCTGCGGGCCAGAGGATCCGTCTGCCAGAAGGGAAATATGACGCCATCTATATACTTGGCACAGCGGCTGGCGATGGGAAGACAAGCGGGGAATTTACCGTATACCAGGATGGTGAGACGGTAAGCAAGGAACTTTCTTTTGCGGATTGGCAGGCAAACCTGTCCGGATGGGACCGTTTCTCTAACGTTTTTGCGGCGCCTGAAGTAAGGGACCAGATTGCCCATGTATTTACACATTTCCACAATGGGACCGTAGACAGGATGACGGTGGATAACTATCAGTATGTATACAAGATTCCTGTAAACAGTGAAAAAGGATTAGAATCCATCCTCCTCCCAGAAGCGGGCGGGATTAAGATTGCGGCCATCACGGCAGTACGCAGCGACTTGTTAGCAAGCTCTTTCTATCATGATGGGGCAGCCAGTTTGGTGGAGCCGGTTACGAACTTGAAAGCCACAGAAGTAGAAGATGCCTTAAACATAGTACAGCTGACATGGGACGCACCAGCCGGAGTGGAAAGGGTACGGATTTACCGCGGCGAAACAGCTGATTTTGAAGCCAATGCACAATCTTGTGTCGGTACTTCTATCACTGGCGTAAACAGCTATCTCGATAAAATCAGCGGACGCGGCCGTTATTTCTACAAAGCAATCGGGGTGGATGCCGACGGAAATGAAGCGCCGGTTTCAGAAGTAAGCAAGGGCATTACTACAGGATCTGTAAATATCGCATTACAGATTCCGAGGGAAAATGTGACAGCAATCCATGCTATGAATGATAGTGAAGCTTCATTCCGGGCAACCGATGGCGATGAAGCGACCAAATGGTGTGGGAAAGATACCACTGGGACAAAACAGCCAGTATGGCTGCAGGTGGATCTTGGCGAAACCGTATCTTATGATGTGAAAGGTTTTTCTGTCCACTCAGCAGGCGGTGAATCAGCAAGTTATATTGCAAAAGATTTCGTTATCCAGGGAAGCCAGGATGGTAGCCAGTGGACGGATGTAGTAAGCGTACAGGGCAATGAGCTCAGGGAACGCGATTTGCTTCTGGAAGACAGTGTAAGCTACCGTTACTATCGTCTGTGGTTAACGCAGGCAGTCCAGGACAATGCTGCAAGTTTTGAGTTAAGTAATAATACCGCCCGTATTTATGAATTTAAAATTTGGGGACAGAAAGGTACCGTTAGTATGCCAGTAGTAAGGGATCTGGCGCTTACTGTTGCACCTTCTAAGGAAAACCCGAATGAAAGCATTTATGAAGCATCCTACAAGTATGTTCCGATGTCAGAGGAAGACAGTGACACCGATACGAAAATAGAATGGTTCAAGAAAGTTGGCGGTGAACTGATAGCCCTTGATCAGAAGGACAAAATCATTACACTTGCGAATGAGGAAGCATTTGCCTGGGAATCTCTGACGGTACGGATCACGCCAGTGGCAGGTAATGGGGGAGAGGGAGAAGCCATTGAAAGTACGTTGATGTTAAGCAGCGGCGCCTCTCTTGATGCACTGAACAATATTGAAAACAGCATACTGGCCAACAAGCCGGTAACCACAAACTCACAGGTAAGCAGCAGTGAAAGCGGCGCACAGATGGTAGATGGAAGCTTTACTTCAAAATGGTGCGCACAGCCCATTAATGAACAGAATCCTGGAGAAGCCGTGGTTGATATGCAGGCAATCTATGAATTGAACAAAATCCAGCTATTCCACTGTACCTATGCATACGATAATAGTATCCCAGGGCATAACACATACGATAGCAGGAAAGAGCTGAATACACGCGCTTATCAGTTATATATCAGTAACGACGGGGAAGAGTGGACAGAAATTGCCAACTATGATAGCGATGATGGAGCCAATAAATCGGAACATGACTGCGCACCGGGAACTGCCGTAGGAAGATATCTGAAACTTGTTGTGACCAAAGCGGTACAGACGGATGACCAGGGAAATTCTGTGGATCCTAATTTTGCGCTCCGTATGCCTGAAATCAAAGCAGCCGGGACATTACGTTCGTTGCTTTCGGAAGGGGAAAAGGAAGATCCGGAGCTGGAACCTATGGTTTACGGCGTAAACGTAACCCCGTTAAACGCTGAAATGACCACGGGCAGTTCCTTGCAGTTCCATGCATTGGTAGAAGGGACTTATAATCCATCCCAAGACGTGGTATGGAGTGTAGAAGGCGGGACAAAAGCAGGCACAGCCATCAATGGAAACGGCCTGTTAACGGTAGCGGCTGATGAGCAGGCAGAAGAATTGACGGTACGTGCGGTATCTGTACAGGATAATGAAAAATCGGATACGGTTACTGTAAAATTAACGCCGGAACTTGTAGCAGACTACTCAAAGGTAGACGCTGCAATTGAAAAGGCAAACGCAATCGACAGGACGAAATATACAGAACAAAGCTTAGCGAAATTAGACGAAGCCGTCAATGCAGTAGTAAGGGGATTGGATAGTACCAAGCAGGATGAAATCAATGCAATGGCAAAGGCGATTGAAGACGCGTTTGCGGCATTGGAAGAAAAACAGCCGGAGAAAGCAGACTACTCAAAAGTAGATGAGGCAATTGGAAAGGCACAAGCGGTTGACAGGA
>CAJUSO010000024.1 GCA_910588965.1 uncultured Lachnospiraceae bacterium
GCCTTCTGTCTTGTCATGGGTGGAGCAGGTAATGCCGAACAGGTTTGCTTCCATCTCTACGGCGTTCTTGATGTCCATATCATAGCCGTTGTTGATGGCTGCCTTGGCGATAGATACGGCATAGCTTCCCTTGGAAATAATCTTGGACGCCATCTTCTTGGCGGTATCCATCAGTTCTTCTTTAGCCACTACCTTATTTACCAAGCCAATCCGGTAAGCTTCCTGGGCGTCAATGTTGTCGCAGGTGAAAATCAGCTCTTTTGCCCTGCCCATGCCTACTAAGCGGGCAAGCCTCTGTGTCCCGCCGAAGCCTGGGATGATGCCGAGGCCAGTCTCTGGCTGTGCGAACGTAGCGTTCTCAGCAGCGATACGGATGTCGCAGGCCATGGCAATCTCGCATCCGCCGCCAAGGGCGAAGCCGTTTACGGCGGCGATGGTAACCTGGCGCATGTTCATCAGCTTGAAGAATGGCTCTGCAGCCCTCATGCCGAATGCCCGTGCCTCTGCGGCGCTGAAGTTTACCATTTCAGCAATGTCTGCCCCAGCCACGAAAGATTTGTAGGGGTTGTCCTTCTTATCCGGGCCGCCGGTTAAGATTACGACTTTTACGTCGTCCCTTGCTTCGATTTCGGTTAATGCAGCGTTCAGCTCATCCAATGTCTCGCTGTTTAAGGCATTCAGGGCCCCTGGCCTGCTGATGGTAAGGACTGCAATCTGGTCCGCTACATCCAATTTTAAATTGTTCATGGGTCAAATCCTCCTAATTAATATGTAATTTCATAAACAAATTATGATACTTTTACTATATATCTTTGGCAAAAGTATGTCAATAAGGTTATGGCGGTACAAAGCATTTTTTTCAATACACAGCGCTTTCGGTTAAGCCGCGGAAGATGGGTTTTTGGGTGCAGCCTGCAAAATTATGGTTCCTTCTGCCGGAACATACTTGGCGTGCAGTGGTATTTCTTCTTAAAAATACGGTTAAAATAAGAAAGGTTGTCAAAGCCTGTGTCCGCGGCAATATTCCCGATGGTATCAGAGGAGGAAAGGAGAAGGCGCGCGGCAATGGTCAGGCGGTAATCGTTCAGGTATTCTGTAAAGGAAACGCCCATATGGGATTTGAAAAATTTCATAAAATGGGATTTGCTGAACCCACAGATCCCGGCGGCGTCTGGGACGGAAATCTTTTCCTGGAAATTTGTCTCCACATATTTCAGGATTGCCTTTAAATGGTCCAGGGACTTGCTGCGTGTATGGGGCTGGGGCGGCAGCGTGGCGGAAACCAGCGCATAGAATAGGGAAAATAGCTGCCCTTTGATTGCCAGCTGATACCCATGGCCAAAGGATCTGCAGATTTCATCCATGGCATTGAGGCAGGCGGCCAGCGCTGGGTAGGGGGGTGCGCCTGGGGTATAATGGCAGGGGAAGGGGCTTTGCCCCTGCGCTAATGGCTGGAACAGCTTTTCCGTATAATAATCGCCCTGGTAGGCCATAAGCATGGGGAGCTGGAAAATGATATTTTCGTATTCCATGGAATGCGCGGCAAGCTGGCCGATGGAATGGAGGCGGCCTGGTGGGATGATGGCAATATCCCCCTGCCCGACTTCAAAAGGCCTTAGGTCAATGGAAATGATGCCCCGCCCTTTCTTGACATAGATAATTTCCATATCATTGTGCCAATGGGTGGGGACTAGTGTAAAGTCTAAAGGGATGCTGCAGATGTATATGTTGAAGGGGAAGCCTTCGTGGCCGTGGGATTTGGTTTCCTGGTTGTGCTGGTATTCTGCGGTGTCCATAAGGGGCTCCTTCCATGAGTTCTATGCGGCGGTTAGCCTTTGATAGTATTGTACTATATTTTGCCACCATACTGCAAGAAAAATCTGGAAATGGGGAGTATACTGGATGTATTGGGAAGAAGGAACTGCCAGGAAATGGTTCTGCCTGGCAGAGCGGTTTCCTGGCAGTTCCTGGAAATTGGCTGGCGCACCGGGCCTGTGCGCAGAAAGGAGAAGAAATGAGTGTCAATGTCAAACAGTTACTGAAGATGTTATTGGAGCAGGAGTGTAACCATAATCTTGCAGGGTGCTCAGATGAGGAGCTCTACTATGGGCTGCAGAAAATCGTGAAGGATTTGGTGCAGGGCAAGGAAAGCCGGGAAGGGAAGAAAAAAATCTATTATATTTCTGCAGAGTTCCTGATTGGGAAGCTATTGTCCAACAATATGATTAATCTGGGGATTTATGACGAGGTGGCGGAAATCCTGGCAGATGCCGGCCGGGACATTAACCTGATAGAGCAGGCGGAGCCAGAGCCCTCCTTGGGGAACGGCGGCTTGGGGCGCCTGGCGGCATGCTTCTTGGATTCTATGGCGACCCTGGGGATGAATGGGGCGGGCATCGGCCTGAATTACCATTTCGGGCTGTTCTTGCAGACCTTTGAGAACCATTTGCAGAAAGAGAACAAGAATCCCTGGATGGAGCCGAAAAGCTGGCTGACTAGGACAGACGTGACCTATCCTGTCCAGTTTGGCGGGTTTACGGTGTATTCCCGGATGTATGATTTGGATGTGACCGGCTTTGACAGCCGGACCAATAAGCTGCATTTATTTGATATTGAGACGGTGGACGAGAGCTTAGTGGGGGATGGGATTGATTTTAACAAAGAGGATATTATGAAGAACCTGACCCTGTTCCTGTACCCGGACGATTCCGATGACGCAGGGCGGCTGCTGCGCGTGTACCAGCAGTATTTCATGGTGAGCAATGCAGCTAGGCTGATCTTGTCTGAATGCGAGGAGAAGGGCTCTAATTTCTACGATTTGCCGGATTATGCAGCCATCCAGATTAATGATACCCATCCCAGCATGATTATACCGGAATTAATCCGCCTGCTGATGGAAAAGGGGATCCGTATGCAGGACGCCATTGGGATTGTGTCTAAGACCTGCGCCTATACGAACCATACCATCCTGGCAGAGGCTCTGGAGAAATGGCCGATGGATTACCTGAATAAGGCGGTGCCGCAGCTGATGCCGATTATCCGGGAGCTGGATACGCTTGTAAAGGACAAGTTTGAGGACCCATCCGTGCGGATTATTGATGGGAACGGCCTGGTGCATATGGCCCATATGGATATCCACTATGGGTACAGCGTCAACGGCGTGGCATACCTGCACACGGAAATCCTTAAGAAAAATGAGCTGAACAATTTCTATCGGATTTACCCGGAGAAATTCAATAATAAGACAAACGGGATTACCTTCCGCCGCTGGCTGATGCACTGCAATAAGAGGCTGAGCCAGTTCCTGGACGAGAAGATTGGGAAAGGGTGGCATAAGGATGCAGGCGAGCTGGAGAAGCTTCTGGCATATCTGGAGGACGACCATGTGCTGGGGCGCCTGGCAGAAATCAAGAGGGAGAATAAGCGCAGCCTGGCATTGTACCTGCAGAAGACTCAGGGGATTGAAGTGGATGAAAATTCCATCTTTGATATCCAGATTAAGCGCCTCCATGAGTACAAGCGCCAGCAGATGAACGCTTTGTATGTTATCCATAAATACCTGGAAATCAAGCGGGGGAACAAGCCTTCCACGCCCATTACCGTGATTTTCGGCGCAAAGGCAGCGCCTGCCTATATCATTGCCAAAGACATTATCCATTTAATCCTGTGCCTGCAGGAAGTGGTGAACCATGACCCGGAGGTAAGCCCGTACCTGAAGGTCGTTATGGTGGAGAACTACAATGTGACAAAGGCGGAGAAGCTGATTCCGGCCTGCGACATTTCCGAGCAGATTTCCTTGGCTTCCAAAGAGGCTTCAGGAACGGGGAATATGAAGTTCATGCTCAACGGCGCGGTGACCCTTGGCACCATGGACGGGGCGAATGTGGAGATTGCGGATTTGGTAGGCAGGGAGAATATCTACATTTTCGGGGAAAGCTCCGATACCGTCATTGAGCATTATGCCAAGGCAGACTATGTGTCCCGGGATTACTATGAGGCAAACCCGGATATCCGCGAGGCGGCGGACTTTATCGTAAGCGGCAAGATGCTGGAAGTAGGCCGGAAGGAGAACTTAGAGCGGCTTTACAATGAATTGCTGAATAAAGATTGGTTTATGACCTTGCTGGATTACAAGGACTATGCGGCAAAGAAAGAGGAAATATACCAGGCATACGAGAACCGCAGGGAATGGGAGAAGAAGATGCTGGTCAACACGGCCAAGGCAGGGTTCTTCTCTTCCGACAGGACCATTGCGGAGTATGACAAGGATATTTGGAAGCTGAAGTAAAGGCAAGGATAAATTTATGGAATATAACCAGGTAGTTAAGGGGCGCTTTTTGGAGCGCCCCAACCGTTTTATTGCAATGGTGGAGATAGGCGGGCAGATGGAAGCCTGCCATGTGAAAAATACAGGCAGGTGCAGGGAATTGCTCCTCCCAGGAGCCAAGGTATGGCTGGAGAAAAGCCAAAACCCCAACCGGAATACAGCTTATGATCTGGTTACCGTCCAAAAAGGGGAGGCTTTGATCAATATGGATTCCCAAGCCCCCAATAAAGTGGTACTGGAATGGCTGCAGGAAAACAGCTTGCCCCACAAATCGGCGGAAGTTCCTGTGTGCCTTGGGGCGCCGGGCATGCGCCAGGCAGCAGGGGGGCTCTTTCCTGGAATCACCTATGTGAAGCCAGAATGCAAATATGGCAGTTCCAGGTTTGATTTTTATGTGGAAGCAGGGGCATGCAGGAAGATTTTTATAGAGGTAAAGGGAGTGACTTTGGAAGAAGATGGTATTGCACGTTTCCCAGACGCGCCTACAGAGCGTGGGGTGAAGCACCTGCTGGAATTAGGCCGGGCTGTGCAGGAAGGATATGAAGGGGTGGTTCTGTTTGTCATACAGATGGAGGGCGTCCGCCGTTTTGAGCCCAACGACCGCACCCATCCCCAGTTTGGCGAAGCGCTCCGGCAAGTGTCAGAAGCCGGCGTAAGGATCTTGGCCTATGGCTGCCAGGTGTGGGAGGGCGGGATTGTGCTGGGCCAGGCGGTAAACGTGAGGCTGTGAGGGTTCCTATCGGTGATAGGGACCCCTTAACTTTCTTTCCCTGCGGTCTCTGGAAGCCGCAGAAATATTTTGTTGATACGGTTTTTCTCCATGTCCTCTACCCGGAGGAACACATCTTCCGGCGTGGAAATGGATTCCCCTACCCTGGGCAGGTGGTCTAACAGGCCAATCATATACCCGCCGATAGAATCATAATCCTCGGAAATCAAATCCAGGTTTAGCCTGTCGCACAAGTCGTTCAGGTTCATGGAGCCTTGCACCATATATTCGGAGTTATTGATTTTCTGGATGGGGTCTTCTTCGTCCAGGTCATATTCATCCCGGATTTCCCCCACGATTTCTTCCAGCAAATCTTCTAAAGTAATCAGGCCGGCGGTAGCGCCGTATTCATCCAGCACAATGGCGATGTTGATGGATGATTTCCTCATTTCAAGCAGCAGTTCCGCCGTGTTTTTATGTTCATAGGTGTAGTAGGCTTTGCGCATAATGCTGCGGACAGAAAATGATTTCTTGTCCTCTGCAAGCAGCAGGTCCTTCATGTTGATAATGCCCACCACATTGTCTGTGGAATCTTCATATACCGGGAGGCGTGTGAATTTGTCTTCCCGGAAAATCTCCAGGAGCTCGTCATAGGTATTATTAATGTCTGCAAAAGTCATATCAATCCGGGGCACCATGACCTCTTTGGCCTGGGCGTCGCCGAAATCGAATACGTTGTTAATCATTTCCCGCTCTTCTGTCTCAATGACGCCTTCCTCATGGCTTACATCCACAATGGTACGCAGTTCATCTTCTGTCATCGTGTTCTGGTTTGCAGAAGCATCCACGCGCAGCAGCATCAAAAAGCCCATGGACAGTTTATTGATAATGAAAATGGCTGGGGTCAGCACTTTCATAAGGCCGTTAATAAGCCCTGCATAGGCCAGGGAAATCTTATCAGCATGGATCGTGGCAAAGGTTTTAGGGGAAATTTCGCCAAAAATCAAGACTAGTATGGTCAGGGACCCAGTTGCAATCCCTGCGCCTGCATTCCCAAACAGCTTAATGGCCAAGGCGGTGGCAATGGAAGATGCGGACAGGTTCACCACATTGTTGCCAATTAATATGGCGCTAAGCATCTTGCCGGAATCATCTGTGATTTCTAAGACCCGTTTGGCCCGTTTGTTGCCTTCCTCTGCCATGCTCCGAAGCCGGATTTTGTTAGAAGTGGTCAAAGCTGTCTCCGCAGAGGAAAAGAAGGCGGATAACAATAATAAAAAAATAACAATCAGTAACTGTATGACGTCACTGGTATCCAAGTGCATCTCTCCTTTCGATCTATGAGTGTCCTGGGGAAGTAGCTGTGCCCAAAAGGCACTCTATACTAATATACTTGATACGGCTGGATTTTGCAAGGAATTTAGGGAAATTTTAGAAATTTAGGGATGCATGTGTTATGGCCCGCGGCTTGGAGACGCCCAGAAGGCTTTACTGCCGGGGGATATTTTTGGAGAAATAATATAGTTTAGGGGAATGAAAACAAAGGGGTTTTGTGCAATAATAGGATAACTGGAAAAAATATGCACAAAAGGAGGCTATATGGGAAAAATAAAAAACGTAGGGCGTATCAAGAAACCACAGTTGTTTGCATGGTTGTTGGCAATCTCCCTTTTTGCGGCAGGGATGGCTGGTTTCCCGGCAAAGGCGTCCCAGGAGGGGGAGGCCGTGGCTTTCCGTTGCGGCTTTGAAGACGGGGGCTTGGGGGGATGGAGCGGAAAGGATGGGGCGGTAGTGTCAGTTGAGAGGGAGAGCCCCCATAGCGGGAGCTGCTGCATGAAAATCTCTGGCAGGAAAGCCGCTTATTCCGGCGCCAAGCTGGAAGTGGGCAGCTGGCTGCAGGAGGGGCAGCTTCTGAAAGTTTCTGCTTATGCCAGGTATCTGGAGGGGCCTAAGGAGAAAACCGTGCAGCTGACCTTAGCTTGCGGCGGGAAGTATTATATTGTGGGGCGCGGCAGTCTTCTGGCAGGGGCTTGGGGCGAGGTGTCGGGGAGTTTTCTGCTTCCGGAAGGGGTTGGTTTATCCAATGCGGTTTTGTATTTTGAGACGCCGTGGACGCCAAACCCTTCTGCAAGCCAGGATTTTATGGATCTCTATGTGGACGATGTGGAGGTGTCCATGGCGCCGTTAGAGGATACTGGCAGCTACCCTTCCCTGAAAGAACGGTATCAGGGGCAATTCCTGGTAGGGGTAGCGGCGCCGGATGATGTGTTAGGCGTAAAGCCCTACAGTGATTTGATTTTGCAGCAGTTTAACAGCATGACGATGGAAAATGAGATGAAGCCTGCTTATATCCTGGACGAGGGCGCCAGCAAGGGCAGCCTGGCAGAATATAAAGAGGGCGCGGCCTTAGATTTAAGTTCCTTCCGGGCCGGTATGGGTTATGCAAAAGAACATGGGATAAAAATGCGCGGCCATACGCTTATCTGGCATTCCCAGACGCCGGAGTGGTTTTTTTATGAAAATTATGATACTTCCGGCCCTTTGGCCAGCAGGGAACTGATGCTAAAGCGTATGGAAAACTATATCAAAGGGGTCATTGGGTGGACAGAGCAAAATTACCCAGGCCTGATATATGCCTGGGATGTGGTGAATGAGGCCGTCGCAGATTATTTTGGGGCGGGGCCGGCGCCCATGCGGCAGGAGGATAGCCTGTGGTATCAGACCATTGGCGATGATTTTGTGGAAAAAGCCTTTGCCTTTGCAAGGAAATACGCCGGGCAGTATGCCCCTGGGCGTGAGGTAAAGCTGTTTTACAATGACTACAATGAATATTTCCCTGCGAAAAGGGAAGGGATCATAAGGCTGCTGGAGCCAATCCGGGAGGCGGGGAACATTGACGGCGTGGGGATGCAGAGCCATATTGATACCGCCAGGCCCCTGGAGGGGGACAGCGGCTACCTGACGGCAGTGCGGGAGTTCCGGGATAGGCTTGGGTTAGAAATCCAGGTGACGGAACTTGATGTTGGGATTGCCAAAGGGGATACGGCAGGATCCCAGGGGACTTATTACCAGAAGCTGATGGAGGGGCTGTTACGGGAGAAGAAGGCAGGGGCGGATATTACCTGCGTGACCTTCTGGGGCTTGAGCGACGCCCTATCCTGGCGTGCAGGGGAACAGGGGCTGCTGTTTTCCGAAAGGTTGGGCAGGAAGCCAGCCTTTGATGGGGTAGCGGACGCCATTGGGAATGCAGGGGAGGTTATGGGTAAAATCAATGCCATAGGGGATGTGTCTGCCACAGAGGCCAGCAAGGCCAAAATTGCAGAGGCGAGGAAAGCCTATGACGCATTGACAAAGACGCAGAAAGAGTTTGTAAGCAATTACAGTATCCTGGAAGCAGCAGAACGCAGGTATCAGGAACTGATGGGGCAGCAAGAGGCCGAAGAGAGCCTGAAGAAAGCCCTGAAGGAGGCCGAAGAGGCAAAAGCCGCAGCTGAAAAAGCAAAGGAAGAAGCCGAAAAAGAAAAAGCTGCCGCCCAAAAGGCAAAAGAAAAGGCCGAAAAAGAAAAAGCTGCCGCCCAAAAGGCAAAGGAAGAAGCCGAAAAAGAAAAAGCTGCCGCCCAAAAGGCAAGGGAAGAGGCAGAAAGAGAAAAAGCCGCCGCCCAAAAGGCGAAGGAAGAAGCCAAAGAGGCAAAGGCTGCCGTCCAGAAGATGAAAAAGGACTTGGAAAAGGCGCAGGCAGAGGCCAAAGGCCTTAAGAAACGGATAGAGAAGGTACAAAAAGAGATTCAGGATGTAAAAAAGAAATGGGCAAAAGCTTTGGTTGGGAAAGCTTCCATCCGGGATGCCAGGAAGGCAAAAAATGGCCAGGTAAAGGTGCGCTGGAAAAAGGTGCCGGGGGTTACGGGCTATGAACTGCAGTATACATCCAATGGGACATTTACAAAAGCAAATACGAAAATTATCCCGAAATCCAAGGCGGAGTATGTGATTAAAAAACAAAAGGGCGCTAAAACATACCAAATCCGCATCCGTGCTTTTAAGTCCATCGGCGGGGAAAAAGCTTATGGGGCTTACAGCGGTATCCGGAAAGTTAAGGTGAAGTAAAGGCTTTGTGGCATAGTTTGGGATCTGGCAGAATAAAATGGCAATGGGATAAAAGATGGAAGAGTTGTAACTGTGCCGGCCGGCAGCAGAGGCATTTGGGCTGCTGTAAGGCCAGGGGCAGTTACTGGAAGATGCGGTATTTTCTTAGAAAGGGGGAATTTAGGATGGAAAAGAACGCAAAGAGGCCGCCGGCCCGCAGGCAGGGGGAAGGCAGGCCGGACGTATCCCTATTGTCTATCTTGAAAATTCTGCTGGTGATGTATTTGGTGACAGGGGCATTGCTGCTGGGGCTGGCAATGATGCTGTACAAGATGCAGCTCAGTGAAAGCGCCGTATCAATCGGCATTGTGGTGATTTATGTGGCCTCTGGCTTTTTAGGGGGGTTCTTAAGCGGCAAGGTGATGAAAAGCCGTAAATTCCTATGGGGGATGGCAATGGGATGCTGCTATTTCCTGGTTCTGGCCGCAGGTTCTGTGGCCTTCCAAAAGGGATTCCACATGGAAGTCTCTAGGTTCGCCACGACCCTAGTATTATGTACAGGTTCTGGGATGATAGGCGGTATGGCCAGCTAAAACCAGATAGCATACGGCGGAGCCAGCCAATACGCAATATTACAGCGAATCTAGCCAATATCCAAAGCTGCGGCGGAGCTAGCAAATATGCAAAGCAGCGGAGGAGCGAGGCAACATGCAAGGCTGCAGAAAAAGTGGGCCAGCATGCAAAGCTGTGGAGAAGCGAGCCAACATGCAAAGCAGCAGAAAGAGCCCTGCAGCAAATGGTTTCGATTGCCATTTGTTGCAGGGCCGTCTGGTTTGTGGCCATAAAAGGGCTGTATATCCTTATTGGTATAGGCAGCTTACCGCTGCACCCGCCCGGAGCCGTCGCCGCCTGCCAGTTTTAGGACTTCTTCTATGGATACCAGGTTAAAGTCTCCTTCGATAGAGTGTTTCAGGCAAGAGGCGGCCACGGCGAATTCTATGGCCTTCTGGGGGTCATAACCCAGGAGGGAGGCAGCTATCAAGCCGCCGCCAAAGCTGTCCCCGCCGCCGACCCGGTCTACGATATGCATTTTGTATTTTTTGCTGAAAAAATAGTCTTTTCCATCACAGAGCATGGCGGACCAGTAGTTGTCGTTTGCAGAGATAGATTCCCGCAGGGTAATCGCCACTTTTTGGAAGGAAAAGCGCTCCATCAGTTCTTTTGCGACTCCTTGGTAACCTTCTTGGCTAACGGCGCCTGCCGTTATGTCTGTGTTTGCTGCGTGTATGCCGAACACGTCGGCAGCATCTTCTTCATTGGCAATGCACACATCCACATATGCACAGATTTTTTCCATTACCTGCCTGGCCTTTTCACGGCTCCACAGCTTATTCCGGTAATTCAGGTCACAGGATATGGTGGCGCCGGCGCGTTTTGCGGCCTTGCAGGCTTCCAGGCACAGGCCGGCTAGCTGGTCGTTCAGCGCAGGGGTAATGCCTGTAAAATGGAACCATGCGGCATGTTCCATAATCTTATCCCATGGGAAATCCTCAGGGGAAGCTTCTGCCAAGGCAGAATGGGCGCGGTCATAAATGACCTTGGAAGGCCTTTGGGAGGCGCCTTTTTCCAAGAAATAAATGCCTACCCGGCCGCCGCCCCGTGCGACAAAGGAAGTATCTACGCCGAATTTATTCAGGGCGTTTATGCCTGCCTGCCCGATTTCATGGGCTGGGAGGCGGGATACGAAATAAGGGTGGAAACCATAGTTTGCCAGGGAGACGGCCACGTTGGCCTCGCCTCCCCCATAGGTCGCCCCATAGGTCCCTGCCTGCAGGAAACGCTGGTAGCCTTCCGGGGCCAAGCGCAGCATCAGCTCGCCGAATGTAATTACTTTTTGTGCCATAATTTGTCAGCCTCCTTTTGATATGTTGCACGACTGTATGGTGCCAGGAAAGACCTCATGCCCTTCCTGGGCAAGGCTTATGGCGCAGGCGTTATGCCCCTCCCGGGCCATCCTGCCTGGGGCGTGTGGATTCGGGCAATGGCTCCGCAGGGGTGGTTGCCAGATCCTGCGCCCCGCTGTCCTTAGCATTGTTGATTGGGTAAGGGGCGGGAATGCTCACTTCCATTGGGTCAATATCCTGGGGCATATCCGTTTCTGGGATATTCCCGTCGTCATAAATGTCCTGTCCTTGTCCTAAGCGCATGGTATGCACTCCTTTCTATGCATTTTCAATATTGCTTAGTATGCGTAAAAGATAAAAAAATATGATTGGGAAAATTTGGGAATCATCCCATAACCTCTTGGATCCTGCTGCCGAATGTACGATAGGAAGCATAGAAAAAGGGAAAGCTATAGAAGCGGCTGCCCTCAATAAATGTTTTGCATCAACCTTTTATTCCCATTTCCCTTAAAAACTGTATAGCACAGTCCGACTGGGCAACAATGAATATTCCAGTCCGGATCAAGTATGAAACCAGATAAGGATAAAAATTAAGTATGTGTTGACGATACGGTTGGGATTATATATGTTGATCTTCTCACAACCGACAGGTTCAATGATTTTCTTTCTCGGAAAGAAAAGACACGACGTAGGATGTGCAGAGAAATTGTCCTGTGATAGTGTCCGCAAAAATAGCGGGCATCACCCTCTTTCGTTAGACTAGAGGGCATCTATCGGAAAACCGCATCCTACTTTCTTTTCAATTACACGAGTTCATTATTACATATGGAAAGCTGATACTCAATCAAAAGAACCTATGTATAGGTTAAAAAATTTATCCTTATCTGGTATCAATCAAACCGCATATAATAAAAATAACTCAAATAAAAGGAGGCTTCCTCATGGTTGTTACAATATCTTTATTACCCGTAATGGAAAGGTTGCTAAAGTAGTAAATCCACAAGTTTCTGCGGTGGATACCCTGCGTGGGATGCTTGGCGGTATTTCCTCTGGTATTGATATGGATTCTTTACGGGAGGAGCGTTTGTTAAAATATGAAAATAATGTGTGATATGGACGTAATCAGTGATGTTCTTGTAAGGAAATATACTCATAGCACCGAACAGGCATACGAATAATGATGTCCTGTCTTGCCCGCAACCTTATCCAAGAGCCTTGCTATCGCATCCCTCTCATTTTCAGTGAAAGAAAGCTGCTTGACGGGCCAGAGGTTATGCTTGCCAGCGGTAGCGTATTCTTTGATGAAGCAGGGAAACGGGTACGCACCAGGAAAGAAATCACAGGATAAAAAAGTATTGATTATCTCGCCTAATTAAGCCTTTGATATAAATTAGCGGAACAAAATTCTGTTCCATGTAGCCATCCCAACAAAGCAGGGCAGGAAACTTCAAAATTATCATCAAGATTTTTTACTGTATCAATCCAATCTGACGGGGTTTGCCCCAAACCATGCAACAAAATACATTCCATAAGCCATACCCTCCTCAAATAGATAAATTGCTTGCGGTTTTACTTATTTTTTTACAATACAGCGCCAGCAATTTCCATGCTCCGCGACCTACCCAACAAAGCAGGGCGCCAACAACCAAAGAAATAACAAATTCAATGATCGGATTAAAAGTGACTGTTCCTCCAAGAAAAATGCCGATATTCTCTACATAAGGAATACCGAGAGTAAATAGATAGTCAATCATTTTTACTGCTGTTAAAATCGGGGATATAACGCCACAAACGATAAAAGTAGGAGCGATAATAGCCAAACAAGGGATAACCACCATTCCAGAAAATCCTACCAAACTGTAAAAAGCGCAAACAATTAAAAATCTGTTCCAACTAAATCTGCTTTCTTTTGAAAGCAAATCGCCAAGATACGCTTTTGCTAAATCTTTTGGATTACCTAACCTTTCAATTATCTGTTCAGCAGGAATATCATTGCTTTGTAATTCTTGCATTTCGCTTTTGATTTCTTTTATAATGTCAACCCGTTCCGAAACAGCAACAGGCCTCAGATACTTTTCCATTTTCTCAAGATATTCATTTAATACTTTTTCCATAATCATTCTCCTTTCATTTTGTTAATAACTCCAAGTAAATTTTCCCACTCAACAGACATGGCAGCAATATATTCCTGCCCTTTATCTGTAATAGAGTAATATTTTCTCGGCGGTAAACCTTCTGTGCTTTCTTGCCATGATGAAGAAATGTATCCTTCTTTCAACAATCGCCTCAACAGCGGATAGATTGTGTTCTCTTTAGCTGCAATAATAGGATATTTTTCTAATGTGCTAATGATTTCATATCCATAAGATGGTTGTTGCCGAATCATAAGTAAAATACAAAACTCAAGCGTTCCCCGTTTTATCTGTGATTTCCAATCATCTATATTCATATACTGTACCTCCTGTATATATATCGTACTACACAGTATAGTGTTTGTCAACAGTATATGAAAAAGATATCTCATTCATTCTGCCGCTTGTGAGCAGTATGAGATGACAAGGCAGTTAGGGTATAAGGCGGCGTGGAATGGGAGGCAGTACATCAAAATAGATACATTTTATGCAAGCAGCCAGATATGCTCTGGCTGTAGGTATCAAAATGCCGAAACAAAAGATTTATCTGTCAGGGGATGGGTATGTCCTGTCTGTGGAACGGGACATGACAGGGATATCAATGCTGCAAAGAATATCTTAGCAGAAGGATTACGGCAAATAGGGACGGTCCAGCCCGAATGAACGCCTGTGGAGATAGTAGGCTGCCATAAGTTTTCACAAGCCCTATACTCTGGAAATGCCAAGTCATGTCAAGTATTTTAGGGAGATGAAAGGGCATGAAGCAGGAAAAATTTCTTTAAACTGCCGTAAAAGCAGGGTGCCCATAAATACTATATACCGAACTACCCAAAGTACAGGCAAGACACGGTGTTAACAAACCGGTTGTAAAGCTATGGGAGTTATGGTAAAATCCAAGGCATCAGTTAACGGCAGGCGCTTTTGCCCAAGGCGGCGCTGTCCGTGGGGGATGGAAGGGGTTTCGGAAAGGGGCAGTGGGATGGGAGGACAGGAATATTTTAAAAAAGCATTGTCAGATTTTGCGTTTGACGCAGCCTGCGGCGGGGAAATCCGGCACCTGGCGGATTTGGGGTATACCGTAAAGCAGATTACGGGACGCCTTTCTTATCCTGCGCCATATGGAAGGGTGCAGCAGGCGGTTTGGGGTTATTTGAAGGATTGTGGGATCCTGCTTTTGGAAGAGCCTCGGAGCGGGGCGCCAAGGGAGGCCCCTGTTTTTGTAAAGGAATATGGCAAATATGGGAAGCCCAGTTTCCGCCAGGTAAACAGGGAGGCTGGCAGGCCGGCAGGGATCCGCTGGCAGCAGCGGTATTTTACCGGGCAGGAAGCCGGAAGCTTTCGCGCTTATTTGGAAAGGAAATGCAGGGAAAACGGGGAACAGGATTCCTATATTGCCTGCTATTTTGGGCTGCAGGGCCGCCAGGAATGGGAGGATGCCCTGCAGATTTTAGAGGGACGGCAGCGGGAATACATAGAAGGGCTGCCCTGGGAAAGGAAAGTGGCTTATCACAGGCTGGACCTTCGGATGCGCGGCATTGCGGCAAGGTTATATGAGGCAGGAAAGTACCAGGGGAACTGTTACTTTAGGAAGGCGGAAGAGAGGGTAGCGGTAGGCGGGGCGCCAGGCATGCCCTAACGTGCGCATACCTTTATTTATATCTATTGGTTGTTTTCTGGAAATAAATGGATTATAATAGGCATAACAGGATGCCGGTTTGGTATTTTGCGGTTTGCCCTCGGGCTGCGTATAGATTTCCTTCATTTTATAGAGAATGATAAGGGAATCTCTTTTTAGGCGCTGGGTGCAATATCAAACAGAAGGAAGGAAAAGGTAAATGAAGCTATTAACAATAACAATCCCTAGCTATAACTCCCAGGATTACCTGGAACGCTGCGTGGAATCTTTGCTGCCGGGCGGGGATGATGTGGAAATATTGATTGTGGATGACGGGTCTACAGACCGTACTCCGGAAATAGCGGACGGCTATGCCCAGAAATACCCGAATATCGTAAAGGCCATCCATCAGGAGAACGGCGGCCATGGAGAGGCTGTCAATACGGGAATCCGTAATGCCAGCGGGCTTTACTTTAAGGTAGTGGACAGCGATGATTGGGTGGATGGGGAGGCATACCATGCGGTTTTGGGCGCTTTGGCGGAAATATCCAGGGGAGGCAAGCCTTTGGATATGCTGGTCAGCAACTTTGTCTATGAGAAAGAAGGGGTGAAGCATAAGACGGTGATGAAATATACAGCCATGCTGCCCCAAGGGAGGATTTTTGGCTGGGAGGAGGCCAGGCATTTCCATAAGGGCAAGTATATCCTGATGCATTCCGTCATATACCGGACCCAGCTGCTGCATGACTGCGGGCTGGAGCTGCCGAAGCATACGTTTTATGTGGACAACCTGTTTGTATATGTCCCGCTGCCTTATGTAAAGAACTTATATTACCTGGATGTGGATTTCTACCGTTATTACATTGGCAGGGAGGACCAGTCTGTCAATGAGAAGGTGATGATCCGCCGGATTGACCAGCAGATTAAGGTAAACAAGATGATGGTGGAATCCGTAGATTTATGGAAGCTCCCCAACCGTAAGCTGCGGAAATATATGTTTAATTATCTGGAGATTATTACCGTTGTCTCCACGATTATGCTAATCCGTTCCGGCACCAGGGAAAATCTGGAGAAAAAGCGGGAGTTATGGAAATATCTGAAGGATTATGACTTACGCCTGTTCTGGCGCTTGCGGAATGGCATTATGGGGCACGCCATGAACCTGCCAGGCCGCGGGGGAAGGAAGATTTCCGTTGCTGCTTACAAGATTTCCCAGAAGGTTGTAGGCTTTAATTAAGAAACCCTTGACAGGATTGCAGGGTTGTTTTATAATTTCAGGCAGAGTGTGAAGCAGAAGCCACACGAAGGGGTACACCACCGCGGGTGTAATCTTTTCGTCGTGGCTTTTTATCTTATGGCTAGGAGGAAAAAGATGATTATTAATGGAGAGAAGAAATCCTATCCCGGCGGCCGTTTCCTGTCACAGCTGCTGCAGGAGGAAGGGTTCCGGGCGGAACGGGTTGCCGTGGAGCTGAATGGGGAGATTGTGCCGAAAACCGCCTACGGGGATACCTTTGTAGGGGAAGCGGATAAGCTGGAAGTGGTAAGCTTTGTGGGGGGTGGCTGATGGGGCAGGCGATAGCAGGAGGAGTGGCGGAAGGGCAGCTAAAGGAAGCCTTGCTGGAACGGTATACCCCACAGATGTACGAGAAGATTTCCGGTGCGGCGGTGGCCATTGCAGGGCTTGGGGGCTTAGGCTCCCATATTGCCGTGATGCTGGCCAGGGCTGGCGTAGGGCGTCTGTTCCTGGTGGATTTTGACCGGGTGGAGCTTACCAACCTGAACCGGCAGGCCTATGATCTGAGCCATTTAGGGCAGCGCAAGACAGAAGCGCTGCCTGGCATATTGCAGAAGATTAACCCTTATCTCCAGATACAAGCCCAAAACATTAGGGTGACAGCGGAAAATGCCCCAGGATTGTTTGGCGGCTATCCCATCCTATGCGAGGCCTTTGATAAGCCGGAGCAAAAGGCTATGCTGGTAAGCGCCGTATTGGAGGGCTGCCCCCAGGCCGTAGTGGTATCTGGAAGCGGCATGGCGGGATACGGTTCCGCTAACAGCATTGTAACAAGGCAGAAAATGAGCCGTTTGTATGTCTCCGGGGATGGTGAGACAGAACTGGGCCAATCTACCTGCCTGATGGCCTCCCGGGTCATGGTCTGCGCCGCGCATCAGGCAAATATGGCGATCCGCCTGATCTTAGGGGAAAAGGGGGTTTAAGGAGGCAGGAGGGGATGCGGCAGGAAGGCAAGGGATAAAAATAGGGGTGCTGGGGAACGGGGCAACAGAGGCAAAAAGGACAGAAGGAAAGGGATGGATGATGAAAGAGGATAAATTTATATTAGGCGGCAAGGAGTTCCAATCCAGGTTTATCTTAGGGTCTGGGAAATATAATGTGGAGCTGATCCAGGCCGCCGTTAGGAATGCCGGGGCGGAGATCATAACCCTGGCAGTACGCCGGGCAAATTCAAGCGGCGAAGGGAATATTGTGGATTATATCCCAGAAGGGGTCACGCTGCTGCCCAATACGTCTGGGGCCAGGGACGCTGGGGAGGCCGTGCGGATTGCAAGGCTTTCCCGGGAATTGGGATGCGGCAATTTTGTAAAAGTGGAGATTATGCGGGATTCTAAATATTTGCTGCCGGATAACCAGGAGACTATAAAGGCTACGGAGCAGCTGGTGAAGGAAGGGTTTGTGGTGCTTCCCTATATGTACCCGGATTTGAATGTGGCAAGGGATTTGGCAGATGCCGGGGCGGCGGCCGTGATGCCGCTGGCTGCGCCGATTGGCTCCAATAAGGGGCTTGCCACCAGGGAATTTATCCAGATATTGGTGGATGAGATTGATTTGCCGATTATCGTGGATGCAGGGATTGGCAGGCCCTCCCAGGCCTGTGAGGTAATGGAAATGGGAGCGGCGGCTGTGATGGCCAATACGGCGATTGCCACGGCAGGGGACATCCCGTTGATGGCTTCTGCTTTCCGCAGGGCGATAGAGGCTGGCAGGGAGGCATATCTGTCCGGCCTTGGCAGGGTGCGGGAAGCAGGCGGCGAGGCGTCGTCGCCTGTGACAGGTTTCCTGCGGGATTAAATTTAAGAAAGGGATGGTAAGCAGATGGGACAGATGCAAGATGGGCTGCCTAGCCATATGGAATACATGGCTGGCATGGAACAGATTGATTCAGATATATTGGAAAAGGTGGTGTCTGCCAGGGACGCCTATCAGGCAGAAAGCTACACGGAGCAGGATGTGAGGCACGCCCTGCAGGCAGGAAACATGGGCATTGAGGATTTTGCCGCCTTGCTGTCCCCTGCGGCAGAGCCGTTTTTGGATGAAATGGCGCAGAAGGCACAGAAGGAGACAGCCAAGCATTTTGGTAATTCCGTCTATATGTTTACGCCTATTTATATATCAAATTATTGTGAGAATTACTGCGTGTACTGCGGTTTCAACTGCCATAACCGGATTCACAGGATGAAGCTGGGGATGGAGGAAATCGAAAAAGAGATGGCGGCAATCGCTAGGACGGGCTTGGAGGAAATCCTGATCCTGACTGGGGAGAGCCGTGCCCAGTCTGATGTGGGCTATATCGGGGAGGCCTGCAAGATTGCCAGGAAATATTTCCGGATGGTAGGCCTTGAGGTGTACCCAATGAATGCAGACGAGTACGGATACCTGCAGAAATGCGGTGCGGATTATGTGACAGTGTTCCAGGAGACCTATGATGCAGAGCGCTATGGGATGCTGCACCTAGGCGGGCATAAAAGGGTGTTCCCTTACCGTTTCCATGCCCAGGAGCGGGCTTTAAAGGGGGGTATGCGGGGCGTAGCTTTTGCCGCCCTTTTGGGGCTTTCTGATTTCCGGAAGGACGCGTTTGCTACAGGGCTGCATGCTTATTATATCCAGCGGAAATACCCTTATGCGGAGATTTCCTTCTCCTGCCCGCGGCTGCGCCCCATTACCACCCTTTCCAATGACGGGAAGGAAGAAGTGGTCTCCGTGGAGGGGCAGGGGGTCAGCGAGCGCCAGCTTCTCCAGGTTATGTGCGCGTACCGCTTGTTTATGCCCTTTGCAGGGATGACCATTTCCACCAGGGAACGGGCGCAGTTCCGCGACCATGTGGTAGGGATGGCGGCTACAAAGATTTCCGCAGGGGTCAGCACAGGGATTGGCAGCCATTCCGAGGAAGTGGAGGAACAGGGGGACAGCCAGTTCGAGATTGCAGACGGACGGGATGTGGCAGAGGTATTTGCGGCAATCAAAGCACATGGCTTACAGCCAGTGATGAATGATTATGTATATGTATAAGGCCTGTGCCTGCATTATAGGTACATTTTAAGAAGGTGTGGTGTCTGCGTCATGGGTACGTTTCAAATGGTGGCGGTTTCAAATTGGGGGCTGTACCGTGCCTTCCATGGGACCGGCAGGATAGAAGATTATATAGATTATCTGGCCAGGCTGGTGACAGCCGAAAGCCTTGCCGGGGAAAAGCCGGATTACTTGATTTTAAGGGAAAAAGATATGCCGGAGCCTGCCTATTTGGAGTTTTTCCAGGCGGTTTTGGAAAAATGCAGGGCTTATTCAGGCCAGGGGGAGGGCACATGTGTAATCCCCCACACATATTTGGCTGCTGCCAGGCAGCCGGGGGTTGGCTGTATCCATCTTCCTTTCCCGCTTTTGCAGGAGTACCGGGCTGCAGGCGCATTGGAAGGGATACGCAAGGCCGGCGTTTCAGTCCATTCCCCCAAAGAGGCAAGGATGGCGCAGGAATTGGGGGCGTCTTATCTTACGGCAGGCCATATTTTTGCCACGGACTGCAAGAAGGGGGTTCCCCCTAGGGGCGTCCCATTTTTGCAGGAAGTCTGTGCAAGCGTCCATATCCCAGTATTTGCCATTGGCGGGATTACCAGTGAAAATTTGGGGCTGGTCCAGAAGGCAAAAGCGTCGGGAGCCTGTATGATGTCGAAATATATGAAAATAGTTGACTTTCCTGGGAAGTAGGATTATAATGCAATCAATTGCCAAAATAGGAAAGGATAAGGCTATCAGAGAGCCAAAAGAGATGTATGCAGAAGAAGTATGAGATTATACCAAGGATTATGTGGATTCCGGTTGTTCTTGCTTTGGTTATCAATACCATAGCCTATAATGGGTCAAGGATATTTACGACGGGCTGGTTCCACTATGACCTATCAAACCGCCTGGATGATTTTATCCCTTTTATGCCATGGACGGTATCCATTTATCTGGGATGCTATGCGTTTTGGATTGTCAATTATATGATTGGCTGCCGGCAGGAAAGGGAGAAGGCATTCCGTTTTATGAGCGCCGATTTCTTTTCAAAGATTGTGTGCCTGCTGTGTTTTCTGGTGATTCCTACGACGAATACCAGGGGCGTTATTGTAGGGGATTCCATCTGGGATGGGCTGATGCGCATCTTGTACCGCATGGATGCGGCGGACAACCTGTTCCCTTCCATACATTGCCTGGTCAGCTGTTTCTGCGTGATTGCCGTAAGGAAGAACCCGAAGGTGCCCAGATGGTATAAGGTGGTGTCGTTCATCTTGGCTGCATGTATCTGCATATCCACAGTTACCACAAAGCAGCATGTGTTCATTGACATAGTGGCAGGGGCTGCCCTTGCAGAAGGGAGTTACCTGTTTGTGGAAAGGAGCGGCTTTTCTAGATGGTATATGGATTTTGTATTGAGGATTGCTGTCAGGCTGTCTGGGAGGAAGGCTGCCCAGGCAGGAAAGACATGAACGCCTGCAGGTAAGGGTATCCTGCGGGTAGAAAAGGAACCCCCCGTTGCTTCGCAGCGGGGGGTTTTGGGATTTCGCGGCAGGTTTGGATATCCATGCCGGCATGGCCATATCCCGAAGCGCCCTTTGGGTACATTGCCCTGCGCAAGGCCGATAGGCCAGATATTTATTCTTCCGTCTCCGTGTCTGTCTTTCCTACCCATTTATCAAATTTCTCCATAACAGCATCGTATGTCTTGGAAGAAATGCTGGGCAGGGAGGATCCCCAGGATTTGGTGGCAGCTTTGAAGCCTTTCTCGAAAGCAGCGCGCATTTCTTCTGCCTTGGAAGCGTCCCCGCCGGTCAAAGCCTTGGCAAATTCTACAATACGGTCAGAGGTCTGCTCAACGCCCCAATAGCCGTCCTCAGCAATATCAGCCTGCGCCTGTGCCTTCACTTCCGGGCTTACGGTATAATTGCCGCTGGCAAGGAACCGCCACATGCTGTCAGCTTGGCCGATTTTGGAGCCCTGGCTGGTCATCATCTTCTCTACCAGGCTCCTTAACTGTGCTGTCCTGGTCTCTGCGTCCCGTTTCATCCGTGCTACGATAGCATCCTTAGAATATGTGCCGCTTGTGGCTGTGGTGCCTTTTTCATATACAACCCCGGTTTTCTTAGCGGAGCTGCTGGAAGAATCAGCCTTGGCGGCAGTATCAGCGTTCTTCGCAGCCTTGTCAGCCTGCTGTACAGGCGCGGTATAGGCGGCTGTGCTGTTTACATTATTGTTAACACTTTCCATGCTCATAATAGTCCCTCCTTGGCGAAAATATTGGTCATCCATAACATTTTTCATTATATATATCGGAGGGCAGAGGAAAAAATTAACACAATCCGGACGGCTGGGACGGCTTTTTGTTGACATTTCCAAAGAAAAATGTTTAACTAATGAAATAAGAGTGTATACAGAATACAGGAGAGCGGTTATGTATGAGATGAGATTAAGGGCATATGCGAAGATTAACCTGGGGCTTGATGTGCTGCGGCGCAGGGAGGATGGCTACCATGAGGTGCAGATGGTCATGCAGACGGTGGGCCTCCATGACAATATTATGCTGAAAAAGCTGAAGACACCAGGGATCCGTATCAATACGAACTTATTTTACCTTCCAAACAATGAGAACAACCTGGCGTATAAGGCGGCAAAGCTTCTGATGGATGAATTCCAGCTGCCAGGCGGCCTGTTTATTGACTTGCAGAAGCGGATTCCCGTGGCGGCCGGCATGGCTGGCGGGAGTTCTGATGCGGCGGCAGTCCTATATGGGGTTAACCAGATGTACCGCCTAAAGCTATCCAAAGAGGAACTGATGCAGCGGGGCGTGAAGCTTGGGGCGGACATACCCTATTGCCTCTTACGGGGGACTGCCCTGGCGGAAGGGATTGGGGAGCGGCTTACGCCGTTGCCTCCTATGCCGGCCTGCCATGTGCTGATAGCCAAGCCGCCCATTAGCGTATCCACGAAATTTGTGTATGAGAACCTGAAGCTAGAGGGGGACCTGGCGCATCCCCAGATTGGCCAGTTAAGAAAGAGCCTGGGGGAGGGGGATTTGGCAGGGGCAGCCTCCTATATGGGGAATGTGCTGGAAAGCGTCACGATTCCTGCCTATCCCGTGATAGCCCAGATTAAGGAAGCTATGATGAGGGAGGGGGCTTTGCATGCGATGATGAGCGGCAGCGGCCCTACGGTGTTTGGCCTGTTTGAGGAGGGGACCCGGGCAAGGCAGGCATATGGGAAGCTATTGGAATTGGAACAGGCGAAGCAGGTATATCTGACAGACATTTTCAATGTACAATACAAGGAGTAGGAGGAAGGCGGCGATGGACAAGCTGGAATTAAATATGAATGCTTATCTTCCGCTTAGGGACGTGGTGTTCCAGACGCTGCGGGAAGCGATTTTTAAGGGGGAGCTAAAGCCTGGGGAACGTTTGATGGAACTGCAGCTGGCCAACCGGCTGGGGGTGAGCCGCACGCCAATCCGGGAAGCTATCCGCATGCTGGAACTGGAAGGGCTGGCGGTGACCGTGCCTCGTAAGGGGGCGGAGGTGGCCAGGATGACGGAGAAGGATATGGAGGATGTCCTGCAGATACGCAGGGCCTTAGACGAACTGGCTGTGGGGCTTGCCTGCGTCAATATGGCAGAAGAAGGGCTGAAGAAAATCTATGTGGCCCTTAAGAATTTTGAGAAGAAAGCCATGGATGGGAATGTGAAGGAGGTCGCCCAGGCAGATGTGGAATTCCATGACGCCATTTACCAGGCCTCCAATAACCCGAAGCTTGTAAACATGCTGAATAACCTGCGGGGGCAGATGTTCCGTTACCGGGTAGAATATTTGAAGGACAGGAGCATTTACCCCAGGCTGATAGGGGAGCATGCAAAAATTTATGCAGGCCTCAAATGCCAGGATAGGGATACCGTGGTCGAAATTGTCCGCTATCATGTGATGAACCAGGAAATCGTGATTAAAAATATGATACAGGAGATGGGGTAAGGAAATAGGGCTCAGGCTGAATAGCAACGGCAAATTTTGGGAAAATATAATAGAGAGTATAAAAAAGGATAAACATTGGGGTTATCCTTTTTTTATATTATGCGCCCGCTTTGTTGTAGAAAGGAGTGTTGTATGGCAGTTCAGATTACACAGGATTTTGAAGAGAATATCAGGAATTTTGAAGAATTATTCTCAGATTGCGCAGATATTAAGAAGCGGAGGATACGGGTTGGGGAACACCGTGGGAAAGAGTGCTATATTGCATATATTGAGGTGTCGCTGAGCAATGTGGACTGGACGGATTCGGCCGTAGGGAAATTCTTAAAAACGCTGCAGGGGATGCCGGAAGGGGACTTGGTGGGGTATGTCCAGCAAAATGTGGAAGGGATTTCCGACGCACAGCCCTTTGCCACCATTGAGGAAGCCGCCCAAGGGATGCTGACGGGGGATACGCTGGTGTTTCTGGAAGGTTATGGCAAGGCCCTGAAGATACCGGATAAGGGATACCCCGGCAGGGGGGTATATGAGACGGAATCGGAAAAGGTCATCCGGGGATCCAACGAGGGGTTTTCCGAGTCAATCAAATTGAATACGGCTTTGATCCGGAAAAGGCTGCGGAGCCCCCATGTGAAGGTAAAGGAAAGCTTTGCAGGGCGCCGTACCCATACGAATGTGGATTTGGTGTACATGAAGGATTTGATTTATCCAGAGGTATTGGAGGAGGTGGAGAGGAGGCTGGGGGAATTTGAGATTGACGGGACTTTGGACAGCGGGGTGATTGAGCAGCTGGCGGAGAAACGGAAGTATTCCCCTTTCCCGCAGTTCCAGACAACCCAGAGGCCGGACCGGGCGGCCATGGCAATTTTGGAAGGGAGGATTGTGCTCCTGTCAGACAATTCCCCAGTGGCGCTGCTGCTCCCGGCTACTTATAATACGTTTATCCAGACCAGTGATGATTATTACAGCCGGTGGGAAATTGCATCCTTTACCAGGGCGCTGCGGTATCTGGCATCCTTTTTGGCTATGGTATTCCCGGGGGTGTATCTGGCCATGACAAATTTCCATACCCAGATACTTCCGACGGATTTATTGCTGTCTTTGGCGGCAGCCAGGCAAGGGGTGCCCTTCCCGGCGGTTGTGGAGGTGCTGTTGATGGAAATTGCCTTTGAGCTCCTGCGGGAAGCGGGCGTGCGGCTTCCAGGGGCAAATGGGAATACCATTGGGATTGTAGGCGGGCTGATTATTGGGCAGGCGGCCGTGGATGCTAATATTGTCAGCCCCATCGTGGTGATTGTGGTGGCATTGACGGCGCTGTGCTCCTTTGCGGTGCCCAATGAGGAATTTGCCACGGCGTTCCGGATCCTCAAATTTATGTTTATCTTCTTATGCGGGTGGCTGGGGTTCTTTGGGTTCCTGGTGGGGATCCTGGGCGTGCTTATCCATCTGTCCCATTTGGAAAGCTTTGGGATCCCGTATCTGTCGCCTTTTGTGGGGGCGGATCTGAGCGGGTATCAGGATGAGCGGGACACCTTCCTGCGCTTGCCGTTGGATTTCCTGAAGCAGAGGCCGGTTTATGCCAGGGAAGGGGCCCGCACCAGGCTGAAGATAAAAGGAAAAGAGAAGCAAGGGAACGGCAAGGATACAGGCGCTAAGGAGAGGGAAGGCAGGAAGTAAGATACCAGGGAAGGCAAGGAAGCAGCCAGTGGAGGGAAGTCAAGAAGTAAGATACTAGTACAGGCAAGGAAGCAGCCAGCCGGGAAAGGGAAGGCAGGAAGTGAGATACCAGGGCAGGCAAGGAAGCAGCCAGCAGGAGGGATGGGGGAAGGTAATCTAAGGTAAGGGGGCTAGGAATGGATGCAAAATAACGGAAAGGGAGGGAATTATGTTTGCGGATAACTGGAAAATATCGTTACGGCAGGTAAGGCGTCTGTTGGTTTTAGATATTTTTGGGCTGAGCAGCCTGATGATGCCAGGCATCCTGTCGTCCCTGACAGGGGCAGATGGGATTTTCTGCCTGCTGTTCGGGATGGCGGGGGGCTGCCTGCTGCTCCTTTTCATGGGGGCGAACCTAAAGCAGATGAAGGAGAGCTATTACCATTACATGGTAAAGACTGTGGGGCAGTTTTTGGCGGATTTCTTTATGGTGTTTTATTTTCTTTATTTTATAACCCTTTGCGGGTTTGTGCTGTACCAGGCCGTTACCCTTGTACTGTCCTGGATGCTGCCGGAAGGGGGATTTTGGTGGGTGGGCCTTCTGCTTGTGCTTTTGGCAGCCTATGGGACTGCGCGCGGCATTGAAGGGCGCGCGAGGGTATATGAGATCCTGTTCTGGTTTTTGGGGGCGCCTTTGTTGGTCATGCTGTTTTTGGCTTTGCAGAAGGTGGACACAGACCAGTGGGCTCCCATTGTCTATTCCAATGGCGGGGATATCTTGCAGGGAAGCCTTTCTTTCGGTGTGTTTTTGCTGCCCCTGACAGGGATTTTGTTCCTGAAGCCTTTTTGCAGGGAGGGGGAGCGGCTGGCGTCCTGCGCCCGGACAGCCCTTATCAGCGTGGCCTTGCTGGATGGGGTGGTTTATCTGGTTTTGCTGGGGGTCTTTGGGGGGAATACCATGGGGGTGCTCAAGCGCCCGGTCATTACCCTGATGAGCATGGTAAACCTGCCAGGGGGATTTTTTACCAGGCAGGACGTGGTTATGATATCCGTGTGGTTCTTTGCGCTGTTTGCCCTGCTGCATACAGGGGTGTTCCAAAGTTCGCTGATTTTAAAGGAGCTGTTCCATGAGCCAGGCGTCCGCTGGAGCCTGTGCGCCGCTTCTGGCCTTGCGTTTCTGATTGCCCTTGCGTTTTTTAGGAACGATGTCCTGGAGGAGGTATATGGCGTATACCAGAAATGGGTTGCATTGCCGGGGCTGGCAGGGATTCCGCTGGTCTTGCTGCTGGCCGGGTGGATACGCCATGGGAATGTAAGGCAAAAAGGGGAAGGAGGAAGGGATTGATGGCAGAAAGGAATGGGGATGCCTCTAAGAGGCCGGCGTTTCTTGGGCGTATGGCCAGGAAAGCCCTGTGCTGCCTGGCGCCTCTGGCAGGGCTGCTGTTTTGCGGCGGGTGCTCGTCTACGGAACTGGAGCAGCGCAGCTTCCCGCTGGCGGTGGGGATTGACCTGCAGGAGGAGAAGAAAAACCTGGTGGTAAGCTTTGATTTTCCGGATTTGGCGCAGGTTTCGGAACAGGGCAAGACGGAGGATATCCCAATGGCGCTGTCTTTAGAGGGGCAGGATATGTACCATGTGGAAAAGTCTTATGAAAATAATACGAACCGTTTGCTGGATTATAACCATATGAAGGCCGTGGTGCTGGGGGAGAGCCTATTTGGGCAGGAGGATATGCTGCGTTCGCTGCTTTTGGCTTGGGAACAGCGGGAGGCTTCTGCAAGGAATACCAGCTTGCTGGTGGGGAGCCAGTCTGCAGCAGAAATCCTGAGCCTGACCAGTGAGACGGAAGGGTCTATGGGAAAATATCTGGAGGAGATGTTAGAGAGCCAGAAGGATTTTAAGCAGAATAAAATTGCCACAATGGGAGATTTGATGAACCAGTGGCACAACCAGGATGAGCTCCTGCTTCTGCCTGTCCTCGCAGAAAATGGGGGAAGGCCTGTGATTTCAGCCTATGCGGCGGTTTCGGGTTTTGCCTACCGGGGCATGGTTAGCGTGGAGGAGGCCATGGAGTCATTCTTAGCCCAGGGGCTTTTGGAACGGTTTACCTGCGAGCCGTCGGAGGATGAAGTGGTGGAGGTTTCGGGCATCCGGGTATCCTGCCAGGTGGAGCAGAAAGGGGACGCCCCTGTGGTTACGGTGAAAATCAAGGGGCAGGGGCGGCTAAAGACGGGGCAGGCCAATTCGGCTTCGGAAAGAGCCCGCCTGGAGGAAAAGGCAGAACAGGGCCTTATGGCAAGCCTGCAGGGAACGGCAAAGAGGCTGCAGGAGGAGTATGGGATAGATATGGCAGACAGCTACCTGATGCTAGGCGGGCATAACCGTGGGCTGTATGGGAAATACCGGGGGCTTGCGGAGACTTATAACAGGGAAGTGCAGCATGTGTTCCAGGTGGACATTTCGCTGCTGGATTGGGAATAGGGAGATGATATTTGGCTGGGCGCTGCGGGAACGCGGCAGCCCAGCTAATTGTCATTTTACAGAAAAAATAATTGTTGACAAATAATATTATACAGTGTATAGTATTAAACATAAAATAGTAATAGACATAAAATAATATCTTAGTTAGCAGAGGATAAAGGAGTGATGGCATGGTATTTAATACAGGTGCGGCTCTTTTGGATGCAATTGTCCTGGCAGTTGTATGTAAAGAAGAAGAGGGCACATATGGTTATAAAATCACCCAGGATGTGCGCAAAGCGATAGAGGTATCAGAGTCCACGCTGTACCCGGTATTGCGGCGCCTGCAGAAGGACGGCTGCCTGGAGGTCTACGATGTGGAGTGTGGGGGCAGGAACCGCAGGTATTATAAGATTACCGCAGAGGGGCTGGCACAGCTGAACCTGTACCGCTCTGAATGGGTGAATTATTCTTCTAAAATTACAATGTTGTTTTCGGGAGGAGAGTTGGCATGAGCAGAGAGGATTTTATGAGGCAGCTGGAAACGCTGTTAGCGGATGTACCGCAGGAAGAAAAGCAGGAAGCCCTGTCTTATTACCAGAGCTATTTTGAAGATGCGGGCGTGGAGAATGAAGAGAGGATCCTAAGGGAGCTGGATTCACCGGAGAAGGTTGCCGCTACCATCAAGGCTGATTTGGGCATGGGCACAGAAAGCGCCATGGGGGAATATACGGAGCATGGCTTTACAGACAGCAGGTTCCAGGACAGGCAGGAGATAAAGGTTGCCCCAAGCCCTTCCCAAGGGAAGGCAGGGGATAGGTATGGATTTGGGGAAAATGGGAATCCTGGTTACCAGGGCGCCTATGGGCAGGAAGGGAAGAAGGGAGAAGCCGCCGGGAGCCAGGATTGGTATGGGCCAAGGGGAAACCGGGGCTATCAGGATACAGGCGGGGAAGGCAGCGGCGCCTCTTATGGGAATGGGGGCAGATCCCCTTACAATGAGAGCAGGTCTACCTACGATGGGAACCAATTAGGGAGGATTATCCTGCTGGTTGCAATCGCAGTCTTTACAAGCCCTGTCTGGCTTGGCCTGCTGGGAGGGATTGGCGGCATTGTGGCCGGGATTGCGGTAGCGGCTGTATGTGTCACAGGTTCCTTGTTTATTGCCGGCGGCGTAATGTTTGGCGTTGGCATTGGCCAGATGGCCACAGGGGGTTTTGGGGTGGGGTTTGCATTGAGCGGCGCAGGGATGCTGGTACTGGCGCTGGCAGTTTTATCTACCCTTCTGTGCGTCTGGGCCTGCAGCAAGCTGGTTCCGTGGTTCTTAAGGGCAGTTAAGGGATTATGGAAAGGATTCTTTTCCAGGAAGGAGCAGAGGTTATGAAGAATTTTACAAAGGCAGCGCTGATTATTACCTTGGTCCTGGTAATCTTAGGCAGTGCGTTTTGCGCCATAGGGATTGGCATTGGCTTTAGCTTCCCGGAATTTTGGCGGGAAGTGGATTGGGGCAAATATTCCATAGGGCCTTTTGCCAGGATCCCATTTGAGCGGCAAGAAAGCACATACACAGAGGCTAAGATAGAGGATGCAGCGGAGTCCTTCGCAGATTATGCAGAACAGCAGGCGGAGGAGGCCGGGGATAGGATTGATGACGCGGCGGAGGCTTGGGCAGATTATATAGAACAGCAGGCGGAGGATGAGGTAGAGCAAGAGGTTGTAGATGAGGGGGCCATGGAGGGGACAGGGGATATTGCGTCTGAGAGTACCCATTTCCCATGGGAATCCGTGAAGAACATAGAGGTGGAGGCTTATTATGGCTCTATCGTATTGATGGAAAGCAGGCAGGAGAACCAGGATGAGATTTTTGTGCACACGGAATATCCTGTTACGGATGATAGTAGGGGCACGGTCCGCATGTATATGGAGGGGGATACCTTGCATGTGAAAGAGGCAAAGAAAAATGCCAAGCGTATCCTGCGCAAGGAAGAGGCTAGCATCAACATTGAAATCCCAGTGCAGGTTATGGACCGTCAATGGCTGGAAAAAATAGAACTGAAACAGGAAAACGGCACCATTTGTATTGATACGCCCTTGACAGCAGAAGAGATAAAGATTAAGGTAGAAAAAGGGGAATGCAATGCATTAGCGGGCCTGATGGCCGCAAAGGGCATAGAGGTAGAGGTCGTTGCTGGGAACGGCTATTTCGAAGGGCTGGAGTCTAAATCCTTGGATGCGGAATGCGACATGGGGAATATGACGGCGACGCGGGTATCCGCGGAAAGGGTTTCTATGGAATGCGGCATGGGCGCATTGGAGCTCCATGTCGTAGGGAAGGAATCTGATTATAGCTATAACTTGGAATGCGGCGTAGGCACCATAGAAGTGGGGGGCAGCAGCTATAGCGGCCTTGCGGGGAAGAAGGAAATTAAAAACTCAGGAAGCAAGAAAATGGATGTGGAATGCGGCATGGGAACTATCAATGTACACTTTTCTGAAACTTAACGGATTGTGATGTTAAACCTTGAAAGGAGTTTGTAATGGGACCGAAACAATTAGTGAAATCCAGGAATAACCGTGTTATCTGCGGCGTATGCGGCGGGATAGGGGAATATTTAAATGTAGATCCCACCATCATCCGCCTGCTGTTTGTCTTGTTGGGATGTACTACAACAGGGATTATCGCGTATTTAGTGGCGGCATTTATTATGCCGGAGGGATTCTAGGAGGGAATGGAACGGACTGCCTGGCAGGACGTTAAGGTGAAGCTGTTTGCAATATGGAATTAGGGCTGCGGTACTAAGCAATTAGTAAGCAGCCCTTTTTTGCTGCGTGTTTGCATGTTTCGCGTTGCGCAGTTCTGCAACAGGGGAACTGGCATTTGGGAAAAATTAGTAAAAAAGTAAAATTTACAGGAACCCATGGGATTGTGCTCTGAGAGGGAAGGCAGAAGGAAGCAGGTTTTTTATCTTATAGGAAAGACCAAGTTGCTGTGAAACATGAAAGTCTATGGCTTTCCTATAATAAAAAATATGCACACGCGTGCGGGATGTATTATACCGCTAAGGCGGCCGCGTGCGGCGCGTCAAAGCGTACAATCCCCTCAAGATTGATGGGGGAGGGGAACGGAAGCGGGTTTGTCCGCTTTTTTATGGTTTAGGGTTGTATGGTACTGTCCGATAATTTAAGTAAAAATACAGGCGTAAGGTAAGGTGGGAAAGGTGAAAAAAAGTAAAAAAAATAAAAAAAGTAGGGCGTTATGCCTAATCCTGGGCTTTATCGCCCTAGCAGCCTGCACGCAAAGGCAGATGGAAGAGGGAATCAAGAATGTTGTGGAGGAAGATGAATGCCTGACGGTCTGGGCCTGGGATGAATCTTTTAATATCGCTGCCGCCAATCTGGCAAAACAATTCTATTTGCAGGAAAATCCAGGTGTAAAGGTAGAGGTTGTAACGGTTGCCCAAGATGATGTGGTGGCAAAGCTGGACTATGGGTTTGTCTCTGGGTCATATGAAGAGCTGCCAGATATTGTGCTGATTGAAGATTATCGGATCCAAGGCTATCTAAGGACATATCTGGGGGAATTTGCGGATCTGTCCGATATTGCCAGGGCGGAGGATTTTGCGTCCTATAAGACCGGGGTGAACCAAGTGGACGGCCGGATGTATGGGATTCCTTTCGACAACGGCGTGGCAGGCCTGTTTTACCGTACGGACTATCTGGAGGAGGCTGGGTATACGCAAGAAGATATGAGGAACCTCACCTGGGATGAATATATTGAAATTGGGAAGGCAGTTAAGAGAAAAACAGGGAAATACATGCTGACGCTGAATCCTGGGGATCTGGGGCAGCTGCGTATGATGCTCCAGAGCGCGGGCGCCTGGTATACAGATGCAGAGGGGGATCTGGATATATGGGATAACCAGGCCCTGCTGGCTGCTATTTCCACTTATGGGAGGATTGTGGACGCCGGCATAGCCAAACAGATTGCAGATTGGGATCAATTTGTGGGCGCATTTAACAGCGGGGAGGTAGCGACGGTCCCAACGGGCTGCTGGGTGTCGCCTTCCATTGAGAACGCTGTGGATCAGAAGGGGAAATGGGCGG
Organism: uncultured Lachnospiraceae bacterium; assembly: GCA_910588965.1. GTDB lineage: Bacteria > Bacillota > Clostridia > Lachnospirales > Lachnospiraceae > Petralouisia. The sequence goes on from CAJUSO010000024.1 coordinate 31,277, forward strand.
TGGCGGAAATCCCAAGGATGGCTGAGGTGGAGCAGTCTGTGAACGCTTCTTCTTTGGGCGGCGCGGGATGGTATGTGCTTAAGAATGCAGGGCATGAAAAGGAGGCTAAGAAATTCCTGGAAGCAACCTTTGCCTCCAATGTGCTCCTGATGGACCAGCTAGTGGAGGAAATCCAGTTGGTGAGCACGCTGAAGGCGTCGGCATCGGCAGGGAATTACAGTAAGGGAGTGGAGTTTTACGGGGGGCAGGAGATTTTCAAAGATTTTGCCGCTTGGGCGGAGAAAGTGCCTGTAATCAATTATGGGGAAGACACTTATGCAGTGGAAGATAAAATGTGCGAGGCTTTGCAGAAGGTTTTGGAAGGGGTGGATATGGACGCCGTGCTGCAGAGCACGTTTTCAAAAGAGAAGTAAGGGAATGTAATTAAGATAGATAGGGAAAGACGGAGGAGGAATATGGAAAAGTATTGTAAGGTTCTGATTGTAGATGATGAATTTATCATGCGCCAGGGGATCCGGCATATGGTGGAGTGGGAAAAAGAAGGGTTCCAGATTGTGGGGGAGGCAAGCGATGGCAAGGAAGCCCTCCATATGATCCGGCAATGCCGCCCGCATATTGTTTTGGCGGATATTGTAATGCCCGTGATGGACGGCCTGGAATTTTCTATCCAGATGCATGAGCAGTACCCGGATATCCAGGTGGTCATCCTAAGCGGCCATGATAACTTTGAATATGTGAAAACCGCATTGCTGAATGGAGCCGCAGATTATATCTTAAAGCCTATGACAAGCCCCAGGAACCTATTGGGAATCTTGCGGAAGGTATCCCGGAATATCCCGGGCATCCAGTACTGCCGGGAGGAGAACGTGCCTTACGAAATGTATATATCCCGTTATATTGGGGGATTCCAGAGAAAACTGGAAGAAAACGTCTTTGCAGAGAAGATGCCCTATAGCAAATACCGGCTGATGGGGGTGGATATGAAGGAGCTGTGCAGGGAGAGGAAGGAAAGGCCGGGGGAACTGCGGGAGAAGATGGAGGCATATTTGCAGAAAAACCAGGATATCAGCTTCCTTTCCGCTATGGTGGAAGAACGGTACCTGCTGTTTTTGTGTAATTACCGCGTGAAGGATAAAGAGGAATTGATGAAGCTGGCCCATGGGATGCAGGAGCGGATGATGCATTACCAGAGGTTTTTCCTGGCAGTGAGCTGGGAGTACGGCAGCTTACAGGAGACACGCCTAGTGTTCCAAAGGGGGGTGAAAGATCTGCTGGGTATGCGGTTTTACTATCCCGGGACAAATATGGCAGTCCTGGCGGAAGCCGTGGAGCGCCAGAAAGCCCGGCGGTTTGGCTTTGAGGCTTATATGGAATACATCAACGCCGAGGAATTCGAAGAAGCATTGGACATGTTCCAGGAATATGTGGGATATCTGGTACAGATACGTGAAGAGGTCTATAAGGTGAAGGATTTGGTAAAGAACCTGCTGTTTAATTATTTGGTGGAGACGGAAAGGCTTGGCATTTCCCAAGAGGAGGAGAGGGTAAGGTGTTTTGAGTCAATTGGCAATATAGAAGATGCAGAGCGTTTTTTGGAGGTACTCCAGGCATTTGTGAAAGATTGGCGGAATCGGGCAAATGGGAGGAAGAAGCCTGTGGACGAGTCGGTGATGGAAATGAAAAACTATATCCGGGAGCATTTCCGGGAGAATTTGGAACTGGCGGACTTGGCGGAAAAATGGGGGTTTAGCTACAGCTATATTTCCACTTATTTTAAGGAAAATATCCAGGAAGGGTTCTGTGGGTACTTAAATAAAATGCGGGTGGAAGAGGGTAAGAGGATGCTTCTCAATACAAACATGTCAGTAGCAGATATCGGGAACCATCTGGGGTATACTGACCAGAGCTATTTTTGCAGGGTGTTTAAGAAGATGACAGATTTGACGCCAAGCGAATACAGGAGGAAAAGCCGGAGGGGGCAGAAGTGAAAGGCAGGAACATAACCAATACATTGATGTTTAAGCTTATGATAGCGGTGACAGCAGAGATCCTTGCTCTTTCTGTTATCCTGCATTTTGTGAGCCAGTCCATATCGGAACAGATATTTATCAACGTGTTTACGGAGTCCCAGCAGAAGATTTTTGACCAGATTGACGAGCAGTTCTATAAGTTTTATGGGGATGTCCTGAATATTTCCAACACAATCTGTTCCAGCGATGCAGTCAAGCGGTATCTGACGGAGCAAGACTTGTCCTCCGTGGAGGAACGGGGCAATATCTTTTATATGCAGCAGGAGATTGCAAGCACCAGGCTGTCGGATTATACGCAGCTGAACGTAATCCTCATTGGCACAGGGGGGAAGAACTATGTGTATAACTGGACGGATATCCTGGCAGTCCCGGCTGAGGACATGCTTGTCAATGAGGTTACCCGGAAGTCGGCAGGCATGCCGGGGCAGCTTGTCTGCGAATACCAGGATTCCGGTTATAGCGATGTGACGAAATCCGAGCCAGTCATCGTTATGGCGCAAGCGATATACAGCCAGTCAGGGCATATCTTAGGTTATCTGTATATTGCCATGAAAGAAGTGGATTTCCGTGGGATGTATGAGCATTTTACTTCTAGCACCAGTGATATTGTGGTCATGAATGGAGAGGGGCAGATCCTGTCCTCGAATGAGCCGGCTTATCTGGAAAAGGGATCCCTTAGGCAGAAGCGGATCCAGGGCCTGGCAGATAAGATGCAGGAAGAAGGCTTGTACCAGGAGCAGGTCAGGGAAGGGAATACAGTGGAAAATGTCCTGTTCCAGAAACTCCGGAGCAAAAATTACCATTTAATCGGCGTCATAAATCCAAGTAAGGAATTTGCGCAGAATTACAATATGGCGCAGGCGGTAATCATTACTATGCTTGTGGCGGCCGCCGCCCTCCTTGGCATTATCTTGATTGTGCGGCAGCAGACGAAGCCCTTGGCCCGCTTGGTGGGCATGATGCAGAATGTGCGGGGCGGTAATTTGGATGAATGTACGGATGTAAGGGGGACGGCGGAAATACGGGAACTCACCACCACGTATAACCAGATGATCCGCCGGGAGAAAGATTATATCCAGAAACTGATAGAAGGGGAAAAAGAAAAACGGGCGTCGGAAATCCATGCATTGCAAATGCAGATTAATCCTCATTACATATATAATACATTGGCCAGTATTAAGATGTTAATCTGGCAGGAAAATGTGGAATTGTCCACAAAAGTAATTGACGCGTTCGTGCTGCTTTTGCGTAATACCATCAGTAATACGAAAGAATTGGTGACGGTTGCCCAAGAGGTGGAGAACCTGAAACACTATGCAATTATCAATTATGCACGGTATGGGGAGGCTGTGCGGGTGGGGTATTATGTCTCCTATGACTGTGCAGGCTGCATGATCCCTAAATTAATCCTGCAGCCCTTTGTGGAGAATTCTTTCTTCCATGCTTACCCGGAGGGGCAGAGTGGGAATATCCAGGTCTTTGCCAGGCGGCAGGGAGGGTGCCTGGTCCTGGAGGTGTGTGATGACGGCGTAGGGATGCCGCCAGAGCAGCTTAAGGAGCTGGTTGGCGGACGTAAGGCCAGCCAGAAAGAACATTTCACAGGGATTGGGATTAATAACGTAAATAATAGGATCCAGCTGCTGTATGGGGCGGAATACGGGGTACGGATGGAAAGCAGGGAAGGAAAGGGCACAAAAGCGGTAATCACCCTGCCCGTACAGGAAAAACAGGAAACCAAAGAAAACTAAAAAGCCGGATCCCAGGCAGCAAGCTACAGGGCATGGCATCCTATTTTTGGGGGATGGGGCCTTCGTTAAAATTACCAAATATGGTTAAAGAAAAAAGGGGGAGAATCGGTAAAATATTAAAAAAAGAGTAGTAAAATGTCCTATTTTTTCGCAATGCCGTAATGTTAAAATATACTTAGTCCAAACAAATTACAAAATTGTAGGGAACTAGGAACAATGCAGGCATATGCGAAGGAAATGCCGGTTGGGTATAACAAGGAGGTTATCAATATGAAATGGAAGAAAGCAGCATCATTGTTCATCGCCGTTTCTATGACGGTTACAGCATCCGCCTCCCCAGTAATGGCGTCAGGACCAGAGGGAACGGTAACAGAGGTTTCATCAGAGGCGGATGTGGGGAAAATGCTAGATACTGCAATGGAAGGCATATATGATTCCCAGGAAGGGGGAGCGGGAGAAGGATTAGATCAGGCAGGGGAAGGATTAGGCCTGGAAGGAGAAGGATTAGATCAGGCAGGGGAAGGATCAGGCCTGGAAGGAGAAGGCTCGGATCAGGCAGGGGAAGGATCAGGCTTGGCAGGAGAAGGCTCGGATCAGGCAGAGGAAGAAAGCCAAACGCCGCCTGCATCAGGAAAAGAGGATAGGAGGGAGGCAGCGGCAGAAGAGCTATTTGGCGCTGCAGAAGAGGAAGGCCTGGCAGGCGCAGAGGAGCTGGGGGAGGAATTAAGGGAGAACCTAGCGAAGCAGGCGCAGGTTTTGGAGACAGATAATGTCATTGAATCCGGCAAAACCATGTACGATACAAATGGGCGGCCAATCCAAGCCCATGGCGGCGGGTTCTTAAAGGTCCCAAAAGGTACGCAGGTGAATAGCGCAGGGGAAAGGCTGGCAGAGGATACCTACTATTGGGTAGGTGAGGACAAATCCAATAACAGCGCAATCGGAAACCCAGTACATATGTACAAATCTTCAGATTTGGTGAATTGGATTGACGTAGGGGTGGTATTAGGGCCGAAGAGCAAGACGGCCACTGGGCGTACGCCATTAAACCATTGTAAGCTGGAGCGCCCGAAGCTGGTCTTTAATGCGAAGACAGGGCAATATGTGTTATGGGTGCATTATGAGACCTCTGTAAGCTATTCTGCGTCTGAGCTTTTAGTGGCAACCTCCAAATACGTGGAAGGCAACGGGGTGGTTAAGGTGGAGGAGAACAGCTACCAGAACGCCACTTCGTATGATATTGTGGAGCAGCCGACCCGTATAGGTGAAACGGTGACAGCGGATTCCGGTAAGGTGCATTTCCGCCCGGCTTCTGGGGACAACGACCCACAGGCATTTGGCGACCGTTATGGTTCTGGGATTGAGGACTGGGACTCGGCGCTTGGGAATTCTAAGGAATGGAATCCCACTAGGCCAGCACAGGCAGAATATCCGCTGTTCGCAGAATTGTATGACGATGCCCCCGAAATCAGGAACACAAAAGACGTAACAGTCGTGGCGGATAGCCAGAATGCGGGGAAAAACCAGATTACCGTGTCAGGCCTTCAGGAAGCGACAAAGACGGACCAGCTTCCCAACGGTATCACCGCAGAGCCAGGGGAGAAATACCGGCTCCTGCAGGAGGGCAGCATCAGCAATAAAGTGCGAGATATGGAAGATGGGGATTATGGCGTCAGCGGCCTGCATACAGGCGGGGACTGGTGGTCATACCATCTCAACGACCTCCAAAATGACACCACGCTGAAAGCGGCAACCGTAAGGATGTCGGATTATGACCCTACCTATTATTACCTGTATCAGAAGAGCTACCATGAAGCTTACCAGAACCCAGGGTCAGTCCAGTCCAAGAATGATTATCTGCTCCGTTACCCGGCACAGGATGCGGATGGGAATGTGGTTGCGTCTGAAACCGTATCCCAGCAGTATGATATTGTGGACAATGAGGCAGATGAGACCAAATGGAATGAGATGAAGGATCCCGTCATCCATCCAGATAAGACAGAGACACAGTTGGACGGCACAGTTTTGCTGAATCCATACGATATGGTATTTATTACATGCGATACGCAGTATGTGGGCGACAGGGCGAATATCGTGTCACTGCACTACACGGTAGATGGGTCGGAACCGACCCAAGATTCCCCCAGCTACAATAGGGGATGGATGACCCAGGCGTTTGTATACGACAAGGCGAAAATGAGGAACGGGGCTATTTCTGTCAAGGAGGCAGTAGACGCCAGCGGCGATAACACGTTTACCCTGAAGGTGGCTGCCATTACCAAGGATGGCCAGCAAAAGAGCGCCACGGTCAGCCAGAAGTTCCGTATTGTGACAGATGAGGAGGAACAGAAATACACCCCAGTGTATAAGCCGGTGCTTCCTTCCCCCTCTGGGAGGTATGCAGGGGTTGGGTACAAGGAACTGAAAATGTTCTGCCCCACCTATGATGCGGAGGTATACTATACCGTGGATGGGGCGGATCCGGTAAAGGTTCTGCCAAGGAAAGGCGATAATTTAGGATACGGTTCCCGCGATTTTACCGTATATGAGGATCCCAAGACAGGGAAAGCGTACCTGATTACTGCGCAGGACCACATCTACATACGCGTATGGGAACTGAATGATGATTATACAAATGTAAACACAAGGAAAGAATACGACATTTATGTAGGCAACCACAGGGAAGCGCCCGCATTGGTAAGGACTGGGATGGGGACGGCGGATACGGCAGACGATTTCGTATATCTGTTTACATCGGCACAGTCTGGCTGGAGCCCGAACCAGGGGCAGTATGCCAGGACGCAGGATATTGCAAATGGGTTTAACCAGCCCAGGATTGGGGCGGAGAAGCTTACAGACCATGCAGTCTATATGGATCTGGATGCAAACGGCACATTGGCAAGGGATGGCCTGTATCCTAACAACACCAATACGGAGCATAAGACAGAAGCCAAGGGGCAGGGATTTGGCTACCGTAACGGGCAGGCGGCATGGAGCGATTTACAGCCATTTGGCGACAGCACCAATTACAGAAGCCAGCCAACAAAAATATTTGATATTGGGACGCCGGAAAAGCCGCAGTATATCTTCATGGGCGACCGTTGGAATGAGGGGATGCTTGCAAAATCTACCTATTGCTTCTACCAGCTGGAGATTGATTCCAGCGCCAAAGGCCCGATGGGCGCCGATTCAGGATTGGCGAAGCTTACATATAACCCTAGGCTGAAGCTGGAGAAGAAAGCAGATGGGAACATTGTAATCATAGACCTCCCGCAGAAAAACCTGCTGCGGCAAGAGGGCGTGGAAATTATAGGGCACTCAAAGGTCAAGGCTTCCAGTACGCTCTTTATTGGGGCGCCGGATCCTGCTGGCAAGAGCGACTGGATTACATCGGAAGCACAGAACCAGGCCTTCCTGGAAGCATGCAGGACGGGCGTGATGCCCCAAAAGGATCCGACGACAGGATATGTGTACCAAGACACAGACAAAATCTCAGACATGCCCTACATAAAATATACCCCAGACCAGCTGATAGACGGCATTGATTGGGATTTGGATAATTATGATGAGATACAGCAGTTCTTTATGGGAGAGGGTTTTCCCTTCTGGGTGGAAATCAAGCTTCCAAAGCCTGCAAAGCTGGACTGGGCAGGGATCTCTACAAGGCTGGTAGGGGGATCTGAGGCTTCCAACCGGCTGGTCATTAAGGCAAAGAATGAAGGGGACGAGGGATGGAAGGAAATCCTTGACCATTCCCAGACAAGCGTATATGGTTTCCAGGAAGGCAGCCTGAACGGCGTCTACCAGTACCTGCGCCTGGAAGTGCTTGGCAATGCCAAGGGCACCTGGGCGTCCGGCGTCTTCGAGCTCCAGGTAGGGGGCCAGCTGATTGCGCAAAATACAGAAGGGCTGGCAACGCTGATTACGAAAGGGCAGGATCTGGTAAAGAACCATGCGTCCGAGTATACATTTGAGACAATGAGCAGCTTGCAGAATATCCTAAAGGAAGTGGAGGGGCTGTATGCTTCTGGAGGCGTGACAGAAGCAGAGGTCACAGAATTTACGAAGAAGCTGGAAGGGGCAATCAACGGCCTTGTAAAAAATGGCAATCCCACGCCTGGGCCATCGGTGACAGGGATCCGCTTGAAAAAGGAAAAAGCAGACCTGATAGCCGGCGGGTACCTGATCCTGGAGGAGGTTTTGACGCCAGAAGGTGCAGTAAGCAAGGTAGAATGGAAGAGCAGCAATCCAAAGGTTGCAGATGTGGATCCTAACAAGGGCGTTGTAGAGGCACGGAAGGCCGGGAAGGCGGTTATCACAGCTACGGCGGAAGGCAAGACAGCCAAATGTACGCTCACCGTATACAATGCGGCAAAAGCTTTGGGCGTAAAGGCTTCTGGCTATACTCTGGCTGGTAATAAGCTTGTCCTTGCGAAGGGGAAAAAGGCTGTGCTGAAAGCAGCCGTAACGACAAAGGGCGCCAAGAAGGGCGTTACCTTCGAGAGTTCCAAGCCTTCCGTCATAAAGGTGGCTTCAAATGGGACGCTTACAGCGAAAAAGGCTGGCAAAGCCCGGATTACGGTGGCTTCTTCCGATGGCAGGTGCAAAAAAACATATACCGTCTATGTAGCGGCCAAGGCAGCCAACGCAACGAAGGTAACATCGAAGGTAAAAACCATAAGCCTTACGAAAAAAGGAGATACTTACAATTTGGCAGCAAAACTGTCTTGTTCTAAGAAAGGCACATCCGCCAATAAGATTACGTCCAAATATATCTATAAGAGTTCAAATACCAAGGCTGTAAAGGTGGATAAGTACGGCGTGGTGAAGGCTGTTAAGAAAGGAAAGGCAGTTATCACGGTGAAGAACGGGAAAGGGGCAGTAAAAATAACCGTAAAGGTGAAGAAGTAAGGGACGCTGATGTCCGGATATCTGTAAGGATATATCCCCTGGCAGGCAGGCGGGGCATTGCCTGCCGGGGAAAGATGCAGGAGGGAAATGATGATAAGATTAAAAAAATGCGTAAGCGCTGTTACAGCCGCCGCCATAATGTTTACTTTTGTATTTCCCGCGCAAGAGGCCAGGCTGCCAGTCTATGCGGCGGAAAGCGATGCTAAGGCCCAGAGTGGGAAAATGTTCATTGATGAGGAAGAACTGAAGAAAGAAGTGATAAAGGATTTTTCCCAGAAGATGGAGCTGAAAGCAGAGAACGTGACAGGTAGCGAGCCATGGAATAGCGACCAGACGAATGGCGTGGCAAACGTAGTGGACGGGGACTATAATACGTTTTTTGACGGTGTGGAAGAAGGATGGGTAGAAATCGATCTGGGCAGCGAGGTAAAGGTTGGGGTTATCGGCTACGCCCCAAGGCCAGGCATGCAGTGGAGGTGCGAGGGAGGGGAATTTTTTGGCTCAAACGATGGGGTGGCTTGGACGCCAATCTATCAGATAGGCACAGTCCCCCCGAATGGGATTAGCTATGTATGCTTTAATGAATTTAACGGGGAGTTGGCCAGCGCCCCATCCTACCGTTATATACGGTATGAGCAGATGTCCAAGGAAGGGAAGGAATGCGCCAACATCGCGGAGATTGAAGTGTTTTCCTTAAAAGATGGGTTTCAGTTCCCAGATTCCTTGCAAAGCTGGGTTGCTTATTATGAAGGGAAGATGGAACAGAAAAAGGCGGAAGGCCACAGCTATACCCCAGAGTCCCAAGATGGTTTCGACCGTGCGCTGGCTGAAGCAAAGGCATTGTTTGGATCTGCAGACGAAGCGGCAAAGTCAGAAGCCCGCAATAAGATGATTGAGGCGTTTCTGGCATTAAAGGAAGTCTTTGCATTTATCAAGTCAGAACTTCCGACCATAGCGCCAGCGGCAAGCCTGCAGCAGGTTTTACCAACCGCCATATCCGTCCAGTATGAAGAGGAAAATGAGCCCCATGAGGAGGGGGTGGCCTGGAGCGGGCTTCCGGGTGCAACGGTATTGGGCAGTGTGGAAGTGACAGGCACATTAGAAAGCGGCCGCATATTTACCCATGATATCAGCCTCTACGATGAGAAAATGGTGTACTTCTTTGACTGTAATGCAGGGACGTCTCCATCCCCTTACTTTAACCAGCTGGAAGATGTGCTGCAAGATCAGCTCCGTAACACTGCTGCGGATCAGGCTTATTCAGAAAAAACAAAAGCAGGATATGCAGGAATCCTTGGCACGGACATGGAAGGGAAAGCCGGAGCAGATATGTGGTCCCGGGGGTATCAGGCAAAAGAGGGGAAAGATCTGGAGTATGCCTTTCATTTAGAGCCGGGGGAATACAAGGCTGTGGGCGGCTATCAGGATTGGGACGGCGTGGACAGGCAGATGGATATGGCTGTTTCCGTATCCTGGGAAGGCCAGACGGTGGAGCTGGCAGCCAAAGAAGTTACCCTGCCCAAGGGAGGAAGGCGCCAGGAAGATATCGCTTTTTCCTTAGACCATGAGGCAGATGTAACTATCACAGTGGGAAAATCTGGGGAAAACAGCCCTGTCTTAAGCTGGGTAGCCGTTATGCAGGAGACAAAGTACGACAAAATGGATACGGATAAGGAGCTTTTGGCTGAGGCAATCCGAAAGGCAGAAAGCCTGAAGAAGGAAGATTATACCAGCCAAAGCTGGAATAGTACGAGTGCGCGGCGGCAAAGGGCTTTGGACGCGGCGAAAGAGGCAAAACGGAGCGAAATCCTGACCCAGGCGCAGGTAGACGCAGCGGCAGCAGAACTGGTAGAGGCCTTACAGGGGCTTGTGACGGTGAAATCTGCTTTGGAAGAAGGGATTAAAGCCAATACGGTTGCAGGTTCCGAGCAAAGCAAATACACGGCAGCAAGCTGGGAAGCCTACGACGCCAAGCTGCAGGCAGCCCTGGCGCTTTTAGAGAAAGAAACCCTGACAGAGAATGAGGCAAACAAGGCTTTGAAGGATTTGGTTGCTGCGAAGGCAGCTTTGGCATACTCAGATAAGACACAGTTGGATGCGGCAATCAGCCAGGCAGAACAGCTTAAGCAGGAGGAATATACCCAGGAGACATGGTCTGTGTTTGCACAGAAGCTTACAGACGCCAAGAAGGTACAAGCATCCAAAGAGGCATCCCAGGCGGAGGTGGACGCTGCGAAGGAAGGCTTGATGGCTGCCAGGGATGCCCTAGTGACCATAAAGTCTGTCCAGGAAGCGCTGAAAAGGGATTTGGAAGCTGTTATTAAAGCCAATACCGTTGCAGATTCTGAGAAAGGCCAGTATACGGAGGCAAGCTGGAACGCTTACAAGTCTGTGCTGGAGGAAGCGAAGGGGCTTTTGGCAGATGGAAGCCTGACAGCAGAAGATGTGGCCAAGATGGGGCAGTCCCTGCGGGATGCAAAATCCAATCTGGAAAAAAAGAGGGTAACCAAGAAAAACCAAGCCATCCGATATAGCAAATCCTTGCAAAAGGCATATGGCGCGAAAGCTTTCCGGCTGGATGCCAAAGTTACCGTAGGGGATGGCAGGCTAAGCTACCGGTCTTCAGATAAAAAGGTGGCGGTTGTTGATAAGAATGGGAAGGTAACGCTTAAGGGGAGCGGCGTATGCACGATTACTGCAACGGCGGCGGCAACTGCATTATACAACAAAAAGTCTGTCAGCATTTCCCTAAAGGTGACCCCCAAAAAGCCTGTTTTAAGCAGTGCAAAAGCCGTGAAAGGCAAAAAGCTGGCAGTAAAATGGAAGAAGGTTTCCAAGGCGGACGGGTACTTAATCCAATACGCCCTGAAGAAGGATTTTAAAGGCGCAAAGAAGATAGAGGTTAAGAAGCCGGGTATAACCTCCGCCACCATGAAAGGGCTGAAAGCAGGCAAGAAATATTATGTGCGCATCTGTGCCTATAAGAAAGTGAAGATTAACAAGAAGAACACAAAACTCTGCAGTGCATGGAGCGCAAAGAAAACGTCCGAGAAGGTTAAGAAGTGATCCTAATTTAAGAAACCTATTGTATTACAATAGTATTGGGATACATTATGATAATACAAAGGCATCCGAAAGAAACCGTAGTGGGGTAACGTTATCCCGCAAAAGGGGGCTGTTGCACTGGAATTGGTGCGCAGTTCCCTTTTCTTCTTAAGAGAAGGCGCGGCTCTCTGGGGATCCCTCCGTTTCTTTGCGCAAAAATCCACAGGAATAGAAAAAAAGATTATATTTCTGGCGGGATTGTGTTATATTGTTATAGCAGATAGATTGTGCGGGAGTATCATTAGTATAATGCCTTAGGAGGTGGCTGCAATGCCGTTAAAAGGAGTCCTTTTTTCCCTGAATGAACTGAATCTTGCCCGTCCCCAAGACCCAGAGCGCTTTGTAATGGAGGACGCCCTGACGGAGCTTTTGGATACCCTGCCCCACTACGGCGCCCAGCCCATCCAGCTGGACGCCTTCCATCCTTCCACGCCCCAAGACCTGTGCGCCCTCCTGGCTTTGCACCATATTTCGCCCCAGGAAGCCCTTTTGCTTGCTGCTACAGATAAGACCCTTTCCCTGGCAGACGGCCTTGCGCTTGCCACATTAGGCTACCGTAACCCAACCCTCCCCCAGCAGTCCCTGCGCCAGCCAGAGCTCCTGGTGGAAGGCTTTGATGAGGTGGATTTCCATTTCCTGGAACAGGTACTCCAGCGCAGGCACAACCTCCCTTGGACAGTGCTGGAGACGAGGCGCTGCATCCTGCGGGAAATAGAACTGGGGGATTTGGACGACTTATACCGCCTGTACCAGGGGAAGGGCATTACGGATTATATGGAGCCTATGTATGAAAGGGAAAAGGAGGAGGCCTATACCAAGGCTTATATCAAGAACATGTACCGTTTTTATGGGTATGGGATGTGGGTTGCCTTGGAGAAGGCAAGCGGGGAAATAATCGGCAGGGCGGGCATACAGAACATGTCCCTCCAAGGGGAGGCTATCCTGGAATTGGGCTATATGGTGGGGGAGCCTTACCAGAACCAGGGGTATGCGACAGAGCTGTGCCAGGCTATCCTGGAATTTGCCAGGGAGAAGACGGGCTTTTCGGAAATCAGCTGCCTGATACACAAGGAAAATAGAATTTCCATCCATTTGGCGGCCAAATTGGGTTTTTCCTGGCAGGAAGAGGTAGAAATCAAGGGAAAAACGATGCAAAGATACAAGAAAACGTTGCAATTTCAGAAAAAAGTATTATAATGTAGCTTATTACGAAAATGAAGTGAGGATAACAGCGGGAGAGTTATAAGACGGAGAAATGCCTATGGAAGATATGAAAAAGATTGAATGGGAAGAACAAGATGAAATTGCAATGCGAAAGGACCATATTAAGCCGACAAAGGAATTTGTAAGCCCAGAGAGCCTATATGGGGAATTGATTGCCAGTGTGAGGAGGTATCATCCATCTACAGATATTTCCCTGATTGAGAAAGCGTACAAGATTGCAGACGAGGCGCACAAGGGGCAGGCACGTAAGTCCGGGGAGGCCTACATTATCCACCCCCTCTGCGTGGCCATTATCCTGGCGGAGCTGGAACTGGATAAGGAGACCATTGTGGCAGGTATCCTCCATGATGTGGTGGAGGACACGGTCATGACAGAGGAAGAGATTGCCCAGGAATTCAGCGAGGAAGTAGCCCTTCTGGTGGACGGGGTCACCAAGCTGGGGAAGCTGTCTTACAAGGCGGATAAGGTGGAGGTGCAGGCAGAGAACCTGCGTAAGATGTTCCTGGCGATGGCCAAGGACATCCGCGTCATCCTGATTAAGCTTGCAGACCGCCTCCACAACATGCGTACCTTGAAATACATGAAGCCGGAGAAGCAGAAGGAAAAGGCAAGGGAAACCATGGATATTTATGCGCCCATTGCCCAGAGGCTTGGGATTTCCAAGGTGAAGATTGAACTGGATGACCTGTCTTTGAAGTATCTGGAGCCAGAGGCGTATTATGATTTGGTGGAGAAGGTGGCTGTCCGCAAAAGCGTGCGGGAAGAATACATTGACCAGCTGGTGGAGGAAGTGAAGGGGCACGTAGGCAGTGCAGGGATCCAGGCTTCCATTGATGGGCGCGCCAAGCATTTCTTCAGCATCTATAAGAAGATGGTGAACCAGGATAAGACGCTGGATCAGATTTACGATCTGTTTGCCATCCGTGTCCTGGTGCGGTCCGTGATGGACTGCTATGCGGTACTTGGGGTCATCCATGAGAAGTATAAGCCGATTCCCGGCCGGTTTAAGGATTACATTGCCATGCCCAAGCCCAATATGTACCAGTCCCTGCATACGACTTTAATTGGGCCCACCGGGCAGCCCTTCGAGATCCAGATCCGTACCTATGAGATGCACCGCACGGCAGAGTATGGGATTGCAGCCCATTGGAAATACAAGGAAGCCTCTAATGGCAACAAGGTGTCCGAGAAGAGCCAGGAAGAGGCGAAGCTGAGCTGGCTCAAGCAGATCCTGGAGTGGCAGAGGGATATGTCTGACAACCGGGAGTTTATGAACCTGTTAAAGAGCGATTTGGATTTGTTTGCAGATACGGTATTCTGTTTTACCCCTTCCGGGGACGTGAAGAACCTTCCCAATGGCTCCACGCCCATAGATTTCGCATATAATATCCATACGGCGGTAGGCAATAAGATGATTGGCGCCAAGGTGAATGGGAAATTAGTGAATATTGATTATATCATCCAGAATGGGGACCGGATTGAAGTATTGACTTCCCAAAATTCCAGGGGCCCTAGCCGGGACTGGCTGAATATTGTCAAGAGCACCCAAGCCAAGAATAAGATTAACCAATGGTTCCGCAGTGAATTTAAGGAAGAGAACATTTCCAGGGGCAAGGATCTGCTGGCGCAGTATTGCAAAACGAAGAGCATCAACTGGCCGGAACTGAACCAGGCTTCTTACCAGAGCCGCATTATGCGCAAGTATGGCTTCCGTGACTGGGATTCTGTGCTGGCAGCGATTGGCCATGGAGGCCTGAAGGAAGGCCAGATTATCAATAAGATGCAGGAATACTGCCGGAAGGACCGCAAGCATATCCTGACGGATGCAGATATCTTGGAGCAGATGGCAAGCGACGGCATGGAAAATGCTGCTTCCAGCGGGGGCGGGGAACGCAGGAAAACGCCCTGTTCGAAGAGCGGCATTGTGGTGAAGGGCGTTGATGACGTGGCAGTCCGTTTTTCCCGCTGCTGTGCGCCGGTGCCTGGGGATGAGATTGTGGGGTTTGTCACCAGGGGGAGGGGGATTTCCATCCACCGTACAGACTGCATCAACATCATTAATCTTACTGAGGTGGAACGTGCCCGGCTGCTGGACGCAGAATGGCAGAAGGCAGAAGGGGAAAATGGCCAGTACATGGCGGAAATCAAAATTTATGGGAATAACCGGGTGGGGCTGATTGTGGATATCACCAAGATCCTGACAGAGTGCCAGATTGACATCAGCGCGATCCATTCCAATACCAGTAAGCAGGGGGTTGCTACCATTACCATTGCCTTTGGCACGAAGGGCAAGGATGAGCTTGTAGGGCTGGTGGGGAAAATCCGCCAGGTAGAAAGCGTGATAGATATTGAGAGGACCCGCGGATAGGGCATGCCCTATAGCGGGAGATGGGATATTACGGGGGTTAGAGGGAACGATGGAAAAGATACATGCAGGTATTTGAGAAGCATCTATTGGAAGATAGATGCTTTTTGCATAAATATCTAGCCAATTTTTCCATGAAAGGTTATAATAGGATAGATATCCCTTTTTAGGAAGGAGCAAGGAAGATTATGAAGATTGAGCAGTATTGTGTAGGGGAAGTGGGGACGAATTGCTATTTTGCAATTAATGAGGGCACGAAGGAAATGCTTGTGGTCGACCCAGGGGATTCGGCAGGGATGCTGGCTGGGAAAATACGGGAAGGCGGCTATCAGCCCAAGGCAATCCTCCTGACCCATGGGCATTTTGACCATGCCATGGCGGCAGAGGAACTGGCAGGGATGTTTGGCATCCAGATCTATGCCCATGAGGCAGAGAAGGAGACCTTAGGGCAGCCCCAGCTGAATGTGTCGGCCATGCTTGGGCGCAGGGATGCCTACCATGCGGATGTATTTGTGAAGGATGGGGAAGTGCTGGGGCTGGCGGGCATGGAATTGAAGGTGCTGCATACGCCGGGCCATACGGAGGGAGGCTGCTGTTACTATCTGGAGAAGGAAAAAGCGCTGTTTAGCGGGGACACCCTTTTCTGCCAGTCTGTGGGGAGGACGGATTTCCCCAGGGGGAGCATGTCCCAGCTGGTGCGTTCCATCAAAGGGAAGCTGATGCCGCTGCCAGACGATGTGAAGGTGTACCCAGGCCATATGTCCGCCACCACCATTGGCATGGAACGCAATGGGAACCCGTTTTTATAAAGAGAGGGAGGCTTGCAGTAGGCAGAGATGATAACCGTATGCTTGAATGAGGCAAATTTTGAGTACGACATCCATTCCCTAGTGAAGGCATTTTACGGGAAGGAGGATGTTAAGGTATTTGCAGACAGGGAGAAGATCCAAAAGCTGGAGCAGGATGAGACGCCCCTGTTCCGCATGGAGATATCCTATCTATATGGCGCAGTCCCTGCGGAAGGGGCAGGCGCAGCAGGCAAGGGAAAGGATCGAATAGATATCCGCCTGTTCCTCCCCCCGCCCGCAGGGGAAGGGCATGCCGCTGCCGGCCAGGATGGGTATTCCCTTGGCGCACAGAGGGCTGCAGAAGCTGATTTTTCCGACCGGAAGGAGGCAAAAAATATCCTGAAGCGGTGCCTTTACCGGCTGCTGTCGGAATATACAGGGCAGACCCTGCCCTGGGGCACCCTTACCGGCATCCGTCCTACCAAGATAGCGATGTCCATGCTGGAGAATGGGGCTGGGGAAGGGGAGGTGGAGGAGTTTATGGCCGGCACCTACCTGGCGTCCCAACAGAAGATAGCCCTGAGCATTGAAATTGCAAAACGGGAAATGCGCCTGCTGGAGCCGGTTGGCTACCAGGAAGGGTACAGCCTCTATATCGGGATTCCGTTCTGCCCCAGCATCTGTTCCTATTGTTCTTTTTCCTCTTCCCCTATAAAGGAATGGGAGGGCAAAGTGGATGGATATTTGGCTGCGTTGGCAAAAGAGATGGCTTTTACGGCAGATGCGTGCGCACATAAAAAGTTAAATTCTGTTTATATTGGCGGCGGCACGCCGACGACCCTCTCTCCCCAGCAGATGGACTTTTTGCTGACAGAAGTTGAAAATAGATTTAATTTATCGGATTTGGTAGAATATACGGTGGAAGCCGGCCGGCCGGACAGCATTGCCAGGGACAAGCTCAAGGTGCTCCGCAGCCATGGGATTTCCCGTATTTCCATCAATCCCCAGACCATGAAGCAGGAAACCTTGGATCTGATTGGGCGCTGCCATACCGTGGCCCAGACCGTGGAAAGTTTTTGGTTGGCCAGGGAGATGGGCTTTGACAATATCAATATGGATCTGATTGTGGGCCTTCCGGGAGAAACGATAGAGGACGTGGGGCATACCATGGAGCAGGTGGCAGGCCTAGGGCCGGAGAGCCTGACAGTCCATTCCCTTGCAGTGAAACGGGCAGCCCGGCTGCGGATGTCCCCAGAGGAGTACCAGGGCATGGAAATGGAAAATACCTGGGGAATCATAGGGCTGACAGCAAAGTATGCCAGGGAAATGGGGCTTTTGCCCTATTACCTCTACCGGCAGAAGAATATGGCGGGCAACTTTGAGAACGTGGGTTATGCAGCCCCAGGGAAGGCTGGGCTTTATAACATTTTAATGATGGAGGAGAAGCAGAGTATCCTGGCCCTAGGCGCTGGGGCTGTGACGAAATATGTATTTGAGCCAGACAAGGAAACGGGAAATGTCCGTGTGGAACGGACGGAAAATGTGAAAAACATTACCCAATACATGGAACGGATAGACGAAATGATAGGCCGCAAACGGGCTGGCATAGAAAAATACTTCCAATAATGGCCCGGCGGCATAAGGAAGCCAGGGGACGCCGCCCGTGGGCAGCAGGATATTTTGCGGATAAATGGAATCTTACATAAATCTAAGGCAATTGTTATGTAATTAAAACAGGATTATATATTAATGATGGAAGGAGAATCATCCGATGGCATTGGCAAAAAAGCCTGTGAACGGCATGAAGGATATTTTACCGGAGGAAATGCAGATCCGGGACTATGTAATGAATGTAATTAAGGATACCTACCGTAGTTTTGGCTTCACGCCCATTGAGACGCCTTGTATGGAGAATATTGCAAACCTGAGCAATAAGCAGGGCGGGGAGAATGAGAAGCTGATTTTCAAGGTGCTCAAACGGGGGGAGAAGCTGGATTTGGAGGCTGCCCAGAGTGAGGACGACGTAGTGGATTTCGGTATGCGCTATGACCTGACCGTACCCCTGGCGCGGTTCTATTCCAATAATGCGAACGGCCTGCCTTCCCCTTTTAAAGCGCTGCAGATGGGGAATGTCTGGCGCGCGGACCGTCCCCAGAGGGGCAGATACCGCCAGTTCATGCAGTGTGACATTGATATCTTAGGGGAGCCCAGCAATTTGGCGGAGATTGAGCTTATCCTTGCCACTACTACGACCTTGGGGAAATTAGGGTTCCGTAACTTCCAGATCCGCATCAACGAGCGCCGGATCCTAAAGGCGATGGCAGCCTACAGCGGGTTTCCGGAGGAATCTTTTGATACGGTCTTTATCATCTTGGATAAGATGGATAAGATTGGCTTAGACGGCGTGGCGGCAGAATTGGAAAAAAGTGGTTTTGGGAAAGGATCCATTGAGAAATACCTAGGCCTGTTCCGTGATATGGAAGGCAAAGAGGATGCGGCGGAGGGGATTTCTTATCTGGCCGGTAAGCTGGGGGAATACCTGGAAGGGGACGTGGCGGAGAGCCTTAAGGAAATCGCGGCTTGCGTCAATGATACGAAGGCTGCAGAGTTTGCCCTGGTTTTTGACCCTACCCTGGTACGGGGCATGTCTTATTATACAGGGACGATTTTTGAGATTGCCATGCCGGAATTTGGCGGAAGCTGCGGGGGCGGCGGGCGGTACGACAAGATGATAGGGAAATTCACAGGGAAAGACGTCCCGGCCTGCGGTTTTTCCATCGGTTTTGAGCGTATTATCCTGCTGCTTTTGGAAAGTGGCTTCCAGATCCCGGGACAGTCCCAAAAGGTTGCATACCTAATTGAGAAAAATTATCCCAGCGGGAAGCTGGCAGAGGTCATTGCCCAGGCAGGGGAAGAACGCAAGCAGGGAAAGCAGGTACTGGTTACCCGTATGAATAAAAATAAAAAGTTCCAGAAGGAAAAGCTGGCAGCCGAAGGCTACCAGGAATTTAAGGAATTCTTTGGGCCATAAAGAAACCCAGCGGCTGTTTTGGGGCGGCACAGGAGGGAACCAAGGAAAATACAGTAGGATAATCCAAACAATGATAGAAAGAGAAAGTGCAAGGAGGAATGATTATGGCAGAGTCAATGAAGGGGATGCACCGGACCCACCGGTGCACAGAGGTTTCCAACCAGGATATTGGCGAAATAGTTACGGTTATGGGATGGGTACAGAAACGCAGGAATCTGGGCAGCCTGATTTTTGTGGATTTGCGCGACCGCTCCGGCCTGCTGCAGATTGTGTTTGACGAACCCAAGGTAGGCACGGAAGGGTTTGCCAAGGCTGGGACATTGCGGAATGAATTTGTGGTGGCTGTCACAGGCACGGTAGAAAAACGTTCTGCCGCTGTCAATGAAAACCTGAAGACAGGGGATATAGAGGTAATTGCCTCCGATATCCGCATTTTGTCTGAGTCAGAGACGCCCCCTTTCCCCATTGAGGAAAATTCCCAGACAAAGGAGGATTTGCGCCTCCGCTACCGTTGCCTGGATTTGCGCAGGCCAGACCTCCAGCGGAACCTTATGATGAAGAGCAAGGTATCCATGCTGCTGCGTAAGTTTATGGAACAGGAAGGGTTTTTGGAGATTGAAACCCCTATCTTAACCAAATCCACCCCGGAGGGCGCAAGGGATTATCTGGTGCCTAGCCGTGTCCACCCGGGGAATTTCTACGCGTTGCCCCAATCCCCGCAGTTGTTTAAACAGCTTTTAATGTGTTCTGGCTATGACCGCTATTTCCAGATTGCCAGGTGCTTCCGGGACGAGGACTTACGCGCAGACCGCCAGCCGGAATTTACCCAGGCGGATATGGAGCTGTCTTTTGTGGATGTGGATGATGTGATTGACGTCAATGAACGCCTCCTCCAATATGTTTTTAAAGAGGCAATCGGCGTGGAAGTGCCCCTTCCTATCCCACGGATGCCTTGGCAGGAGGCTATGGACCGGTTCGGGACGGACAAGCCGGATATCCGGTTTGGCATGGAACTGGTGGACGTCTCTGAAATTGTGGCAGGCTGCGGCTTTGGCGTATTTTCCGGCGCCTTGGCAAACGGCGGCTCTGTCCGGGGGATTAATGCCAAGGGGCAGGGCGCAATGCCACGCAAGAAAATCGACAAGCTGGTGGAATTTGCCAAGGGCTATGGCGCCAAAGGCTTAGCCTACCTGGCGGTCAATGCTGACGGCACCTACAAATCCTCCTTTGCGAAATTTATGGAAGAGGGAGAACTGAAAGCCCTGGTGGAGGCCCTGGAAGGGGAGCCGGGGGACCTGCTTCTTTTTGCAGCAGACAAAAATAAAGTGGTATGGGATGTGCTGGGCGCCCTCCGCCTGGAACTGGCCCGTGAACTGGGGCTTCTGGACAAAGGAGAGTACAAGTTCCTGTGGGTAACAGAGTTCCCCTTATTGGAGTGGTCAGAGGAAGAAAACCGCTTTATGGCCATGCACCATCCTTTCACCATGCCGATGGAAGAAGATTGGGATAAAATAGATTCTGACCCCGGTGCAGTCCGGGCCAAAGCCTATGATATTGTATTAAACGGCACGGAATTGGGCGGCGGCTCTGTCCGTATCCACCAGAACGATATCCAGGAAAAAATGTTAGAGGTGCTGGGCTTTACCCAGGAGCGGGCTT
>CAJUSO010000025.1 GCA_910588965.1 uncultured Lachnospiraceae bacterium
ACTTTCTTTCCGGCTTGGGAAGGTTTCTGGAAATTTTATTAGAAAAAGATAAAACCTCCCGTTTCATTTGATAAGTATTTGATGTAAAATTAACCACAGGGAATCCTCCTTCTTTTTGTTTAGTATGATTTTTTTGTGGTGATTAAATTTTACATCAAAAAGGAATAGGATTCCTTATATTTTGGGCGTTTTTTGAAAGTTGTTTATAATAAAGCTGAAGGTATTAGGGGTCTGTGGATAAATCTGCGGAAACTCAAGAAGGAAAATGTATCTTGCAATTAAAATTTGCATATGCTATAATGCCATTAGGCAAAAAGAGATGCAAAAGTTCCATGTGGACAAAGAACGAAATCCCCGAACCGTGTTCCAGCACAGTCCGGGGATTCTTCTTTACTTTTATGGTGGCAAAGCACCCACCAGGCTATTTGTTGCTTTTGCCGTCACCGTCTAACCATTTGATGATGTAGTGGCAAGCCTGCAAACCAGAACCTTTGCTGGCCTGCAGGCTTGTTTGGCGTTGCTTCTATATCCTGTTGGGCTTACTGCTGCTACTGCTGCCCGTCCTCCTCTCCCTTATGCCGGCTTCTGCCCCACCAGCTTATGGATACGGATACAGTTGGGCTGGTCAATGAGGATAGGCCTTTTATCCATCAGGAAATATTTATTCTCATAATCCACCTTAAAGGTCGTGATTTCATTCGTATCATGGTTCAGGCTCACAAAATGCTTCCCATCCGGAAAAACCGCAATGGTCTTGGGGTAATCCCCGCTAATGGCTGCCGCGCACATTTTTTCCAGGAAGCCCGTCTCCTGGTTGATGGAATAAATCACCACGGAGTTGACCCCTGCATTGGAGCAGAACAGGTATTTGCCATCCTCGGTGATTTCAATATCGGATGCGCCGCAGTTCCACTTCTCTTCCTCAATCACCGTCGGGATGTTCTGTATCTGCTCAAATACCGGACCTTGGGGGGCGCACTCATAACGGTATACGTCAATGTCGTTGCTCTCTTCGCACAGGACATAGGCGTAGGAACCGTCCGGGGTAAAGCGCAGCATCCTAGGCGCAGACTTCATATGGCCGCGCAGGATATCTGCAATCCGCAGCTTGCCCTTCTCATAATCAATATGGTAAATCTTCACCTGGTCTAAGCCCCCGTCCACTGCGCAGAGGTACTTCTGCCAGGGGGTCAGCTTCACGCAGTTCACATGGGGGCGGTAATTGCGTTCTGCAATGCTCCTTCCCATGCCTGTATGGAAAATGCCATCGGAAATCTCCCCGATGCTGCCATCCTCCTGGAGGCGCATCATGGATACGCGCCCATCATGGTAGCCGCCCACAAACAGATAGCGGTTCTTCTTATCCACATCTACAAAGCATCCCCGCATGCCGCCAATCCATTTCTCGTTCATAAATTCCAAATCCCCATTCGGCAGGATTTTAAATGCCGCCACCCCTTCGTCTGCGATGGAATACAGGAACTTCCCATTTGCAGATACAGTCAGATGGGAGGGGTTGCTGATGGGCACGACCGTCCGTTCTTTCATACTGCCCTCCTGCACATCTACGTCGTAGATATGGATGCCTAAACTGCTGCCATGGGTATAGGTCCCCACATATGCTACATACCTGTCTTCATTCATTTGCCTGTTCCTCCTTTTGGTTCCTGCGCAAAATATCATATTTTGCCAGCTTCTGTCCTACATCAACATACAATACCTGCTTGGGATGGGGCGCGGACTCCATCGGGTTCCCTTCTGCATCCCAGATCCCCCTTACCGTCAACGGGATATTCTCCCCATCCGGCTTCATAGCCTCAATCACTTCCCCAACAGAAAACTTATTCTTCTGCCGTATCTGGTACAATCCATCGTCATTCTCCCCTTCCACCATTCCCAGATACGTGGATTCCTTCACATAAGTGCTCTCCCCATAAATCTGCGCCTCCCCATCTGGCTTCCCAAAGAAAAACCCTGTGGTAAAAAGCCGGTAGGTACATTGGGCAATCTGTTCCAGATACCAGGGCATATTGGATGCATAAACCTCCCTGGAGATAAAATAGTCGTCAATGGCCTTCCGATAGGTCCTCGCTACCGTAGCCACATAGAGCGCCGTCTTCATCCTGCCCTCCACCTTAAGGCTGTCAATCCCCGCCTCCACCAGTTCCGGGATATGGCCAATCATGCACAAATCCCTGGAATTAAACAGGAACGTACCCCTGTCATTCTCATAGACCGGCAGGTATTCGCCCGGCCTTGTCTCTTCTACCACGGCATACTTCCAACGGCAGGGGTGGGTGCAGGCTCCCTGGTTTGCATCCCGACCGGTAAAATAATTACTGAGCAGGCAGCGCCCGGAATAAGAAATACACATAGCCCCATGGACAAATGCCTCAATCTCCATCTCTTCAGGGATAGACTTGCGGATCCCTGCTATCTCTTCTAAGGACAGTTCCCGCGCTGCAACCGCCCGCTTTGCCCCTAAGCCGTGCCAGAACCGGAACGTCCCATAATTCGAATTGTTCGCTTGGGTGGAAATATGCACCTCAATCTCCGGGCAAACCTCCCGTGCCAGGGTAAAGACCCCCGGATCTGAGATAATCAGGGCGTCTGGTTCCAGCGCCTTCAGTTCCGTGAAATATTCCCTGACCCCTTCCAAGTCCTGGTTATGGGCCAAAATATTCGCCGTCACATAGGCCTTTGCCCCGTGCTTATGGGCAAAAGCAATCCCCTCTGCCATATCTTCCATGGAAAAATTCTTTGCTTTTGCCCGCAGCCCGTAGGCTTCACCGCCAATATACACCGCGTCCGCCCCAAACACCACTGCAACCTTCAATGCCTCCAGGTTCCCAGCAGGCACCAACAGCTCCGGTTTTTTCATGCTCTTTCCCTCTCTTTCCCTGCCGCCTAACGCCTATGGATGGGCGCCGCCCTTTACGCTGACTGTCACCCCATCCCCGACGGGCAGCACCGAGGTGACCAAAGCCGCATCGTGGGTCAATGCATACAGATACTCCCGCATCCGCTTATGGATGGTACGGTCCCGCCTGCCCACGGCAAAGCGCGATTCAATCACCGCCCCATCCTGGAGGACATTGTCTGATACCAGCATCCCGCCGGGGTTCAGAAGACGCATCACCTCTGGCAGGAAATAAATATACTGCGCCTTTGCCGCATCCATAAAGATAAAATCAAACGGGACCTGCAGCCCTTTCATTACTTGGGCGGCATCCCCCTCCAACAATTCTATTACATGTTCCTTCCCCGCACGCCGGAAATTCTGCCTGGCAATGGGAATCCGTTTCCCAAAATTCTCTATGGTAGCAACCGTGCATGCCACAGGATTGTATTGCTCCATGAAAAGCGCCGAAAACCCCACTGCCGCGCCTACCTCCAAAATGCGTTTGGGACAGCTCATTGCCAGCAAAAGCTTCAGGAGCCCCTGGGTCTCCTTACGGATTACCGGCACATGGGCACACCGTGCCTCAGCCTCTATTTCAGACAGGAGGGGCGTATTTTCCTGCCCCAGGGAATTGATAAAAGTCATGAAACGCTCATCCACTATCATTCTTCTGTATCCTCCGCCCCTTCCCCGGCCAGCAGGCGGATGATTTCCCCTGCGGTTTGGGACGTATTCAGGGTGTACGTGCCGGCCTTTACCTTATCTGCATAGGCAGAAAGGCCAAACTGAATGGCAAACAGGAACCCATTGTCCACCAGCCTCTTTTCCTCTAACATGCTGCCTAACTCTATCCCAGACATATCCTTTTCCACCCGCACTGCCACATCCCTCCCTGGGGAAGCCTCCATGGCAGGTTCTGTAAATATCCGGTAGCCCAATCCATAAGCAACTTCCCCAGCCTTTAGGAGCACAAACAGGATTAGCACCATAACCAGGACATTCAGGGAACTGCTTAGTATGTTGAGGGCTATCTTGCTGTCTTTCATAGCATCCCTCCTCCGATGCAGCGCTTCCTGCCCGTATCGCTTAGTAAAGCTCGAAGCCCAGGTCAAAGTCCATTTCTACCATTAGGCTGTAGTTGATATGCTGCACAATCCGGCAGATGGCAAGTTCGGCAGCCAGGTACTCATTTACATACGGCTCTGCCCGCAAAGGGGCGAATTCCTGTTCCAGGCGGTCCACCTCCGTGAACAGATCCACATCCTTGCGCTTCTGCAGCTCAAAATTCCTCCTGCGGAACTCGTTGACCGCCCGCTCCTTGCCCGGGTCTTGGTGTATCAGCTCCTGCAGCCTCCGGTACTCCTTATACTCCTCGCTTTCCCGCACAGTGCTTACCAAGTTTTTCAAAATTTCTTCCAACTGACCGTCCATACATTACCTCCCCTTATACCTCCATGATAATCGGCATAATCATAGGCCTTCTCTTGGTCTTCCTCCAGACAAATTCCCCCAGTTCATCCTTAATCTCTGTCTTAATCCTGCCCCAATCCGTAATACGCTTTTCCATACAATAGCCCATGGTCTCATCCAAAAGCTTCCTGGCCTCGTCCATCAGGCTCTCAGACCCGCGGACGTAGACAAAGCCGCGGCTTACGATATCCGGCCCTGCCAATACCTGGCCGCTGCCGGATTCCAGCGTCATGACCACAATGATAATCCCATCCTCAGCCAGATGCTGCCTGTCCCTCAATACAATATTCCCCACATCGCCTACGCCAAGGCCATCCACCAGGATGTCACCAACCGGCACCTGCCCGGCCACCTGGGCGCCTTCGCTGTCCAATTCCAGCACATCCCCAGAGGAAAGGATGAAAATATGCTCCTTGTCGTAACCCAGTTCCTGGGCTATGGTCGCATGGGCGCGCAGGTGTTTGTACTCCCCATGGACCGGAATGGCGTATTTGGGCTTCACCAGGGAATAAATCAGCTTGATTTCCTCCCTGCAGGCATGCCCGGACACATGCGCGTCCTGGAAGATAACCTCCGCCCCTTTGCGGAACAGCTCATTAATCACATTAGAAACTGCCTTCTCATTCCCTGGGATGGGGTTGGAGCTGAAAATAATCGTATCATAGGGCTGGATAGTCACTTTCTTGTGGATGTTGGCGGCCATCCGGGACAGCGCCGCCATGGATTCCCCCTGGCTCCCAGTGGTAATCAGCACGGTCTGCTCATAGGGATAATTTTTCAGCTGCTCGATATCAATCAGTGTATTCTCCGGTATCTGCAAATACCCCAGTTCCGTAGCGGTGGCAATGATATTTACCATGCTGCGCCCTTCCACCACTACCTTGCGCCCAAATTTGCAGGCAGAATTAATAATCTGCTGCACCCTGTCCACATTGGAAGCAAAGGTGGCAATGATAATCCTGGTATTGGGGTGGTCCGCAAAAATATTGTCGAACGTCTTCCCTACCGTACGCTCTGAATTGGTAAAGCCTGGGCGCTCCGCATTGGTGCTGTCGCACATCAGCGCCAATACCCCCCGCTTCCCAATCTCCCCAAACCGCTGCAGGTCTATGGCGTCCCCAAAGACCGGCGTATAGTCCACCTTAAAGTCCCCGGTATGCACAATCGTCCCTGCCGGTGAGTAAATTGCCAGCGCCGCTGCATCCTGGATACTGTGGTTGGTACGGATAAACTCCACACGGAAACAGCCCAGGTTGATATGCTGGCCGTACTTCACCACTTTCCGCTTCACCTTGGTAAGCATGTTGTGCTCCCGGAGCTTGTTGTCAATAATGCCAATCGTCAGCTTGGTGGCGTAAATGGGCACATTGATGTCACGCATCACATAGGGGATAGCCCCGATATGGTCCTCATGGCCATGGGTAATGAAAAAGCCCTTTACCTTCTCAATGTTATTCCTCAGGTAAGTAATATCCGGAATAACCAGGTCAATGCCCAGCATATCGTCCTCTGGGAAGGACAGCCCGCAGTCCACCACAATAATACTGTCTTCATATTCAAAGGCAGTAATGTTCATTCCAATCTGCTCTAACCCTCCCAGCGGAATGATTTTCAATTTTGAGTTTTTTTCTTTCTTCAAATCGCACCTCCTAATCATGGCAACCGCCCTTCCGTCCCCGCTCCATTGCGGGCGCCTGCCTTTTTCCTTTCTTACATGGCAAAATCCACGTCGTCTAAAATCTCTTCAAATATCCTGGAAAGATATTCCAGCTCTTCCTCCGATTCTACCATCTCATACATGGAATCCCCGCTGTCCCCCTGGGATACCTCTTTCAAAATAAATGCATCGCAGTCGCCTTCTTCTTCCTCTGCCACCAAAAGGTAGTCCGCACCATTAATCTTTGTCTGCTCTATCACAAATACTTCCATAGCCTCCCCATTCCCGGGAGACTGAAATACCACTTTTTCCATCCTCTCAATTATTCCTTTCCCTGCCTCTTGCAATCCTGCCCTGCTTGGAACGCAAGGGAATCCAGATACCCTTGCAGGATCAGCACAGCCGCAATCCGGTCCAAATGGGCTTTCCGGTCCTTCCTGGGCACGCCGCCCTCTTCCAGGCTCCTGTCCGCCGCCACTGTCGTCAGGCGCTCGTCCCACAGCACCACCGGGAGGCCGCACCTCTTCTCCAGCATCTCTTGGAATTCCAGGGTCCTCCCACAGCGTTCCCCTTCCGTATTGTTCATATTCTTTGGGAACCCCAGCACAATTTTCCCTACTTGGTACTCCTCCGCCAAAACCTGTATCCTGGCCAATGTCTGGCGGAGCTTCCCTGGCGATTTCCTAACAATTGTCTCAATTCCCTGGGCAGTCACCAACAAGGCATCGCTGATTGCAACGCCTACTGTCTTAGATCCAAAATCCAGGCCCATTATCCGCATATGCGCCTCCTATTCCCAGGCATTATTCTTGATATACTGGCGTAAGATCTCCTCCACCAGCTCGTCCCGCTCCACCTTCATAATCAGGCTCCTGGCATTGTTATGGCTGGTGACATAGGTCGGGTCGCCGGACATAATATAGCCTACAATCTGGTTCACCGGATTATAGCCCTTCTCCCGCAAAGCGCCATATACCACTTCCAGCACATCGTCTACCTTTATCTGCTGCTCCTTTTCTACTTTGAAATATTGAGTGTTTTTCTTATCCTGCATTTTTTCACGCCCTTATTTTCTGCTCTTTCGTTCCTACAAAGATTCCTTCTATCTATTCTAATATAAATGCCCTAAAAATTCAATCTATATTTTTTATTTCTTATTTCTTTGGCCTTTTCCATTTTACCTGGATTCCGTCTGCCTTCCATTGGTTGCCTTCTTCTGCATATCCCTGCACGGTAAGGTATTGGAATTCATTGGTCATTTTCAGTGCGTCGTACACATAGCGCAAGGGGATACGGCTGCGGTTTTTATCTGGGTCGCCAGGCTCCGCCAAGAAAACCGTACCGTCTCCTTCCTGGTACAGCCAGATATTTACATAATGCCCCGGGGTGTCCTGCCAATATGCGTCGTCCTCATAGCTGCTGACCAGCACAACGGCTGATTTTGCTTCGGAAATCTGTTTTTTAAACTTCTTATAGCTGCTAGGCTTGCGGCGCAGCTTACAGGAAATGCCGCAGATTTCCAGGGTTGCCGCCATATCCTGCCAGCCAATGGCCCCTACTGCGCCGGAAGGGGTATAGCCGGACACCGCCTTAGCCTGTTCAAACATATCCAGCGGGGAGACCTCATAGGGCGACAGGGTATTGTAAAGATTGGCCATGCAGCACAGGCCGCAGCCAAAGCCGCCGAAAGGATTGCCCTCCACCTTAAAGCGGCACCAGGAGCCTGACCAGGGAAGCCTGGCCTTCCAGGATTTAGGGCCTTGGAGGAAGGAATAGACCTCCTCGTCCTTGAGGGTAAAGGCCTCAATCAGCATTTGCCTGTCTTGGGGGGATAGGCTCTGGGAAAGCCATTTGCCTGTCCCCGCAGAGAGGCTGTTCTCCCACTGCGCGGGAAGCCCTGCCTCCTCCTGTACTGGCTGCGGGGAGGTAGGCTCTTCTACGGTTTCTTTCTCTCGGATGCCGGCCCGGGTCAGGCTTATCATCATAAGCGCCAAAAAGATAAGGAACATAATCGCCGGGAAGGCAATCCGTTTTGCAGATGTATCTTTTTCCATTGGTATTAGCCTCTCTGTCATCAAGGATTCTGGTTGCACAAGATAGGATGATTTTACAACAGAATCGGATTTTCTTCAATATGAAAAATGGATTTTTCTCCCCCCGCGGCTTTCTTACATCGTAAGGTAAGGACTGGGCTCCCGGCGCTGGCCTGCGTATCCTGGCACCTTCCCATCTCCCCCATACCAATCAATCTCATCTTGGATTTTTTGATTACGGAGGAATACTGGGGAAAACCCAGGACTTCCTGGGCTAACTTGGCGTCATCCAAAAGCGCACACGAAAGGAGGCAGGCAATCCTGCCTGCCGTCCTTCTTGCCCATGCATCTAAAATGGCCATAAGATAGGTGCTATTTTACTTTTACAGTTTTTACCTTGCTCCACGCGCCGGTTATGGTTTTCTTCCCGTAAGCCTTATAGGAGCATACCCTGACATAATATTTCCTGCCTGCTTTCAGCCCCTTCTTTACCGTGGCGGCTATCGTGCGGTTCTTTTTCACAGTTACGGTTACGGCCTTCTTGAATTTCTTATCCGCAGCATACTGGATTTTATAGCCTGTAGCCTTGCCATCCTTTTTCCATTTTACCGTAAAGGCCTTCTTCTTGGCGGATTTCAGGCTGGAAACTGCCTGCTTCTTTGGCTTCACGGTAATGGTAATTTTCTTTGTGGCAGCGTTATAATTCTTGTTGCCAGCTGCTTTTATGGTGATGGAAGCAATGCCGCAGCCCTTGATGGTTACTTTCCCGCTGGCCTTGCCTACGGCTGCGACCTTTTTGTCTGAGGATGTGTAGGTGACGGCTCCCTGCCCCTTGGCTTTCAGGGTGAACGCCTTATCCCCATACGTTTTCTTGGCGGAAGAGACGCCTGTAATCTTATTGGGCGCTTTCTTCACCGTCACGGCAGCCAGCTTGCTGGCGCTTGCAGCCGTCTGGCTTCCGGTGGCCGCCCGGTTGGTATTTGTCACCATGCAATAGTAATAAGCTGTCCCCACTGCTGCAACGGGCGGGATATAGGAAGCCTTTGTGGCGCCGGTAATAGCCTTTGCGCCTGCAGTGCTGCCCTTGCTGTTTTTATACCACTGGTAGCTTAAGGAGCCCCCGTCGCTTACCGCTGCCGCAACGGTAAGGGCTGCCGCCTTCTTGCCATACACATAGGACGCGCCTGTAGGCTGTTTCTGGATGTTTGGCGTTTCTGCATTTACCTTACCCTGCTGGGAGGAAGATGCGCTTGCGGCAGGGGCAACCACAAATTTGTCCATCCTGGGCGTAAAGTCATCCTGCAGGGCGCTGAACTTATAGGAGTTGTCATTGGTAAACGTAATGGTGTTGGCTCCCTTGGCCAGTTCCACATCCAGGATGGTATTCTTGTAAGTATCCCAGCAGAAGGTATTACGGAAATATACGGTCTGCGGCGCAGCCCCATTCACGCTGACCTGCATATAGCGCTCTACTAAATCTGTGTTGTAGGGATGCACATAATTGCCGCCGTCCTGCTTTTTCATCACTGGGGCGGGCTCATTGTTGGAGTAGAAAACGGACAGCTTGTACGCCCCGGCTGCGGGCGCATTTACGGTCAACTCCAGGGCATTGCCCTTTCCGCCCCGGAAGCCTTCTACTGCTTTCCCGCCAGAGGCATAGGGTGTGGAAACCACTTCCGGGACGGCCTTGCTGCCTGGCAGGTAGGTGTAATTGTCATTGGACGCCGTACCGCTAAGCTTCTGGCCTTCTGCTTCCAAGACGATGGAACCGCTTTGGGTAGCCTGCGGCATTTCCGTAAACACAATCTTATCCAACGTAATGTTATTCCCGGACAGGCGCAGGCGGTTAATCCCGGCTGTCAGGTATACCATGCCTGCGTCTTCCTTCCCTAACGTAACGGTGAGAAGATGCAGCCAGCCTATACTTACCTTGGATTCTGCCTTTGCGTCCTTTGCATAGCTGACCTTGCTCTTTGCGAGGGACGCCGTGCCAGCCCCAGCCGTCCCAAGGGCATAATACCCATCCCTAGGCACATTGACATAGAACTCAAAACCACCGCTCCCGACGGCTGCCCCAGCCCCGCTGTATGTGCCTGCCTGGGACAATGCGTAGCCTGGCTGGGTCCCGGCCAGCTCTTCCGGCTCAATTTCTACAATTGCTTCAGCCCTTGGCTCATAGGTTAGGCCAATCTTGTCCAAAGCGGCGCAAAGCTGGGAATCTACCTGCTTCAGGTTCTGGTCTTCCCCCTTGTGCATCAGCTGGATGTCATGCTTGCCGGCTGCCAGTTCCACATATATGGTCTTGTAATTGTAATAGCCCCACTTTACCGTGGAATCATAGACGATTTCCTGCGGGGCTGCCCCGTCGATGGACAGGCTGTGGGTAACCAGCGCCCCGATTGCACGGTTCTGCCCGCCGGAACTTACATACTGCAGCGTCAGGGGATCCACCTGGGGCGCCTGGCTGCTGTAATAGATATCCAGGCGGTATCTTCCAGCCTTGGGCACTTCCACCCGGAATTTTACCCCATCGCTTTCGCTGTTGATATGCCCTACCTCTGCGCGGTTGGAACGGGCAAGGTCGCCGCCGCCTTCCTTCTTGTATACCTGGGCTGCCCCTAACAAGGCAGCGTCCTCCGCCTCATACGTCTTTTCCCATTTTTCCTTTTCATACTGGGAAATGGAGCTGTTCTCCGTGCCGGTAGCCGGGGTGATAACGGCAAAATACGCGTCCATCAATTCTGCCTCCGGAACCGTAAATACCAGGTCATTTCCGGTAAAAGCCATGTTCCCTTCAAATTCCACCGGGATTTGGTCCGCAAACCCATGGTGCCCCGTATATTTTGTGCTGTAGATTTTCACATGGGCGTTGCTGGCGTCCTGGAACGTCTTGGTGGAACGGATATTCTCAATGCTGACCGTCTGCTTCCCTGCCTGGCCCCCAAAGAGGCTGTAGAGGGTTTTGGCGCCCTCATCCATGCTGGACAGCCCATAAAGCCTCCCATGGGCGCTTGGGCCTCCGATATTTTCAAGGGTCAGCGGCATCTTATTCCCTGTCATCTGGGCATACCATTTATATACCCACCATGCCCCGTTGGGCTTGTTGCTGTCAGCCACCAGCTCATTCATGGAATTTGCCAGGCCCCAGTACGGCAGCGACGCATAAGTATCTTCCTCGTCAAAGATAGACAGCCAGTTCACCAGCGCCCCCGGGTTCCCTACGTCGTCAAAGTTCACTGTCTCATTCACAAACAGGATTGGCTCTATGCCAGACCCTGCGTAATAGGTTTTTACAAACTGCTTGGCTTCATCGCAATGGGACTTGAAGCTGGCCAGCTTATCCTTCTGCAGTTCATGCCAGGTAACGTACTCTGGCAGGCAGTTGTTATCCCTGCAGTACTCCAGGAAGGTGCGGAGCGAATTGCTGTTATAGCCGGCGAAATTCGGGCCCGCCACCTTTAAGGCCGGATTGATATTTTTAATGGTGGTATAGATTTTCAGCCAATCCGTGCACATCTGCCCCAGCCTGCCGCCATACCAAATCTGGTCCGGCTCATTGAAAATCACAAAGCTGTAACGCTCCAATTCCGCTGCTGTCTTGCCTGCCACCATCTTGCTGACAATCTTCTGCACCTTTGTATTGTAATCCTCAATCCCATTGGACTCGTAGGGCCATTCCAGATAGTAATCCTGCAGGTAAACCTGGACATTCTCCACACCGCATTCTTCCAGGTAAGAATCCAAGCGGTAGCCATCCCCAGAAGGATGCTGCTGCCCGTCTGCTACCTTCTGCACCAGGATTTTGGGGGAAATGGCGCTGATTAAATCTGCGGAGGGCACGCCCACCTCGCTGACCCCATACAGGAACCCTGTAGATCCATGGAACAGGGCGCCTTTGCCCTTCGCCGGGTCGGCGTCAAAATGCAGGGCCGCCCCATAAGCCCTCTCATCCACGGCTTTGCGCAGCGCGGTAAGCGCTGCGTCCACAGCCGCCTGGTCCTGCCCCGAAAGGGCGGTATCCGCAGCCGTAAGCGCCGCTTCGATCTGCTGCTCGCTGGCGCTGCTTAAGCTTCCCTGCGCAATGAGCTGCTTTGCCTCGGCCGCCTCGGCTTTTAGCTGCGCGTTTGAGAAGGATGTCCCTTCTGCCACGCCCGGATACCATACCAGCCCCTTAAGGGCTTTGCCAATATTTTCTGCCAGCCGCGCCACATTCTCTGCAGTAACCGGATTGGCAATCCCCTTCTCGCCTTCTGCAATGGCAGACTGGAGCCTGCCGAAAGAATCCCTGGTATAGAAGCTAATGCTCTTTGCCTTCCCTTCCTCTACCTTGGCCTGAAGGCCTGCTAAAAGCTCATCACTTACCTTATAGCTGTCATAGGCTGCCTTGGCCTGTTCCGGCGTCAATGCCGCATTATAGAACCGGAATTCATCCATTTTTGCCTTCAGGTCCTTGTCTGTCGTATAGACCGAAGGCCCGATGCCGCTGTATTTATACTGTTTCAAGACGGCTGCATTGTCTGCAAACAGCCGGCTTAAAACCGCCCCTTGGTTGTTGTTCCTGTCATAGAGCATCTTCACTGGCTCCCCGTCCAGGTACACCTCATAGGCAGCCGGCGACACGCTGACGGTCACATGCTGCCACCGCCCCCGGGCAAACTGCTTCTCCCATACCAGCTTCAGGCAGGAAGCCCTGTCTGGCAGCATCACAGCCGTGTGGTAGCCGTTGGGGTTATCCGCCCCCAAATCCGAAGCGCCCTCGCTTCCTGCCACAAAAGAAAATTCCGGGGCCGTCCAAGACCCGCCCGGATCCGAATTCTGGCCATCCACGGTGGCAGAGAAAATACGGCTGTACTGGCTTGCGCCTGGGTCAATATTGATCCAGAAAGAAAATGCAAACCCCGCTTGCGTCACCTCTGCAAACATATCCTCCGGAAGGGCCAGCCGCCCTTCCTTGGCTCCGTTTACCGTGCCCCCTGGCAAGTTCAGCACATTGCTGCTCCGCTCCTCGTCGTGCTCTATGCCAAGGCCCGCCCTATTCCCTTCAATGGTAGCGGACACGCCTGCTTTGGTCCCTTCATTCTCTACCTTATTGTCCTTCACCTCCCCATCAAAGGTAAATTCATAATAAGGCTGGGGGATGGCCGCATCCCTGGCCTTCACCGGCTGCCCCTGCGCTCCTGCCTTTCGGCCTTCTCCCTGCAACCCTGCCTCTGGGCTTCCTGCCTGTGCTCCTTCCTTTCGGCCTTCCTCCTGCAACCCTGCCTCTGGGCTTCCTGCCTTTCGGCCTTCCCCCTGCACTTCTGCCTCCTGCAGGGTTCCTGCTGCGCTGCCCACTGCCGCCTTCCCCCCTTCGGCATAGGCAGGCATGGAAGGAAATGCCATGCTTGCCGCCAAAGCCAACGCCAATAACTTTTTTACATTTCTTGCCTTCATAAATCATTGTCCTCCTTCTCTCCAGCATAAAAATGGTTCTTATCCTATTATAAAAGACGGCGCCTCTTTCTGGCTAGTACAGATTTGAAAAAAGCTGCATTATTTTTGTAATCCCCATCGCCAGAGCAACCTGGGCCGTGCCTTCCTGCCGCCAGGGCAGGCGGTTTCCCCGCTGCCCGCAAGAATATAGCAAAAAGCAGCTAACCACACATTAGCTGCTTCCTGCCTCTATCCCATCATCCATATTTACAGGACGGCGGGCAATTACTCATCCCAGTTATGGTATACGGCCTGCACGTCGTCGTCGTCCTCCAAGAGGTCTAAAATCTTCTGGATATTCTTGATGGCCTCCTCGTCCGTGACCTGTACCCAAGTCTGGGGAATCATCGTCACCTCAGCCGAAGCCATGGCAATCCCTGCCTCTTCCAGCTTCTGCCGCACTTCACTGAACCCCTCCGGGTCTGTCAGTACCTCATAGCTGTCTTCTTCTTCAGAAAAATCCTCCGCCCCTGCGTCCAGCGCCAGCATCATCAGGTCGTCCGCATCCATCCCGCACTCTTCCTTGTCAATGACAATCTGGCCCTTCTTATCAAACATATAGGATACGCATCCCGGCGTCCCTACATTGCCATTCCCCTTGGTAAATGCGCTCCGCACGTTAGCCGCCGTCCGGTTCTTATTATCTGTCAATGCATCCACGATAATGGCCGTCCCGTTCGGGCCGTACCCTTCATAGGAGGCAAACTCATAATTTACCGAATTAGCGTCACCTGCCGCTTTCTTAATCCCACGGTCTATCGTATCATTGGGCATGTTGTTGGCTTTCGCCTTGGCAATGACATCCCTAAGTCGGCTGTTATTATTGGGGTCCGGCCCCCCCTCCTTGACAGCTACCGCAATCTCCCTTCCGATAATGGTAAAAATTTTTCCTCTTGCTGCATCGTTTTTCTCTTTCTTATGTTTGATATTCGCAAATTTAGAATGTCCTGACATACTATTTCTCCTCTTTTCTCCTATTCTCTTCCTGCCCGCCGGCTCCTTCTGGCTCCGTAACCTTCACCATATGGATCATTTTATCCCTTACGGACAGCACATGGAAATGCCACCCCTGGTCATCCAGTTCAAACTGCTCATGCTCTCCAGGTATCTTGCCGATCAGGGAAATCAGATACCCGCTCAGCGTCTCATACTCCGCCCCTTCTGCAGAAATATGCAAGGTCTCGCAGACCTCCCCAAAAGGCGCCATCCCACGGATTAGGTAACTCCCATCTGCCTGGCAGGCCACATCCGTCTCTTCTTCATCATACTCATCAAAGATATTCCCCACGATTTCTTCCAGGATATCCTCCATGGCCACAATCCCTGCTGTCTGCCCATACTCGTCCACCACCACGACCATGTGGTTCTTCTTAGACTGCATGCCCTTGAACAGTTCATTGATATTCCTGGTCTCTGGGATAAATGCTACCTCCCGCACCAAACCTGGGATTTCCTGTATTTTCCGGTCCAGGTATAGCCCTTTGCGGCTTTCAATCATAACATCCTTCATATGTAGGATCCCAATAATATTATCTATATCCCCTTTATACACCGGGAACCTGGAATTATTGCCTTCCAGGATTATCTCCAGCGCCTCTTTTAAAAGCGTGCCGCCCTCAATGGCATTCACATGCTTGCGGTGTGTCATGATGTCTTTGGCTTCTTTATCGTCAAAGGCAAAAATATTATGGATCATCTCCGCCTCACTGGCCTGCAGCACCCCCTGCTCGTGCCCCTCATTCACCATGGAGATAATCTCCTCCTCCGTCACATCGTCAAAACTGGCATTGGGGTCAATCCCCACCAGCCGCACGGCCAGATTGGACAGCTTCTCTGCAAGGAAGGCATAAGGCCACACCAGATACAGCAGCCCATGTACCGCCCCTGCCAGGCGGAACAGCCATTTCTCCGGCTTCCTGGCCGCAACCTTCTGCGGTGCGATTATCCCCAGCACAACAAAAATGAAAATCCCCGCCAAAGCAGCCAGGACATAGCACCAGAAAAGTAAATATGGGTTTTGGCTCTCCAGGAAAAGGCGGCGGAACATCACATCCCCCAGCAGGCGGATTTGGTAAATCCCAAAAACCCCGCTGACAAACGTCACTAAAATCTGCACCGCATGCTTCACCTTATAAGGGGAATCCATAATAGCCAGCAGCCAGGCCGCGTGCTTGCTGCCTGCCTCCGCCCGCTTCTGCACCTGCCCTTCCGACACTTCCTCCAAAGCGGTAAGGAACCCATACATCATCCCATTAATGATTACCAATCCCAAGAATACTATCAGCCCTATGGCAGGGCTCGCGCCATCGTCCATTGTTCCTGCTCCTCTTTCCTCTCTTGCCCAGGAACTGCCAAAAAAGCCTGCACTGCCAAAACACGCCCAGGCCATATCGCGGCAATCCCTCCATACATTAACAAACACTTGAAATATACCATTTTACGGCATATTAGTCAAGATTTATGTATATAATTCCAAACTGATTTCAAGTGCCCTATCTACTTTTTTCAAGACTTCCCCCTCCAGGCGGCAGACTTTGTCCTTTAACCTCTGCTTGTCAATCGTCCTAAGCTGCTCTAAAAGTATTACGGAATCCTTCACCAGGTCATACCTCTTTGCATCCAGCTCCACATGGGTAGGAAGCTTTGCCTTGTTCATCTTTGATGTGATGGCAGCGCAGATGACCGTTGGGCTATGGCGGTTCCCCACGTCATTCTGGATAATCAGGACCGGGCGGACCCCTCCCTGCTCTGAGCCTACCACCGGGCGCAAATCAGCATAATAAATATCTCCTCTATGAATAATCACTTTTCTCACACTCCAAAACTTTATAGGTTATTTCTATTTCCTATTGTTCCCCATTTTTTCGTGTGTATACATAATTCCTGAGGATTCCCCTATTTAACCTTCAAAATAATCCCTGGCTTCCGTAACCCTCCCGCCCTTTTTGTACAGCCTGGGGATGCGCTTGCCCAAATTGCAGGCAAATTCATAGTTGAAGCGGCCGGACAGCTCCCCTATCCCTTCCATGGAAATCCGTTCCTCCCCCTCCGTGCCCACCAAGGTTACCTCATCCCCCTCTTGGGCCTCTGGGATATGGGTCACATCCACCATAAACTGATCCATGCAGATACGCCCGCAGATCGGGGCTTTCTGCCCATGCACCAGCACATAGCCCCGGTTGGAAAGGCTCCTGGGATAGCCGTCCCCA
Source organism: uncultured Lachnospiraceae bacterium (assembly GCA_910588965.1). Classification (GTDB taxonomy): domain Bacteria; phylum Bacillota; class Clostridia; order Lachnospirales; family Lachnospiraceae; genus Petralouisia. The sequence continues at coordinate 16,744 of CAJUSO010000025.1, forward strand.
TATCCCACCGGGATGGTGGCAATCCTCTGCCTCCCTTCTGTCCTGTAAGTGGCGCCATAGCTAACCGTCCTGCCTTCTTCCAGTTCCTTTAGGAATACAATGCAGCTTTTCAGGGACAGCGCTGGGGCTAAATCCAGGTTTTCCTTCTGCACCTCGTCTGAGGGCCACATCCCATAGAGGCTGATGCCTGCCCGCACCAGGCTCATGTTCGCTTCGGGCATATCAATAATAGCCGCGCTGTTGGAACAGTGGGGCAGGGGAATGCAAATGCCTCTCTCCTCCAGCATCCCCCTCATTTCCTGGAACTTATCCAGCTGCATGTGCGCCATGGACTTATCCTTAGCATCGGACTTGGCAAAATGCGTGAAAATCCCTTCTATTATAATATGGGGCATTGCTGCAATTTGTGCAATTTCCCCTGCAGTTTCCTGGCTTACCTGGAAGCCCAGGCGGCTTAAGCCCGTATCTATCTTAAGGTGGGCTGTAATCGGCGCACCCGTTCTGGCGGCAAAGCGCTCCAGCTCCATGGCCTGCCTGAGGGAAAAAACCGTTGGGCGGATGCCAAAAGGGGACAGCGCCTGGTATTGGCTGGGGAATGTAGCCCCCAGCACAAGGATAGGCTTTTGCATCCCGTTCCGGCGTAAAACCTGGGCCTCCTCCACCGTAGCGGTGGCATAGCCCCAGGTCATTGGGAGAGGCTCTAATTCCCTGCTGATGGGAACGGCGCCATGGCCATAGGCATCCGTTTTCACCACAGGCATAATCTGGGCGCCTTCCTTTAGGGTACGCCCCATCTGGGACATGTTGCAAAGGATTGCGTCTAAGTCTATTTCTGCATAGACCCTGGGATATGGTTTCATAATTGCTGCCTTTCTAACGCTGGGAATGGAAAATACTTGTTGAGGATTTTGGGGATGCCTTCTAGGATGTCCTGCGCCATCAGGGCATAGGCGCCCGTCTGCCTTGCCTGCTGGCTGGCTGCGGCGCCGTGGAGGCAGACGCCCGTTGGGGCGGCCTCTAGGGGATCCATCCCCTGGGCAGCCAAGCCGGCCAGGATGCCTGTGAGCACGTCGCCAGAGCCGGCGGTGGACATCCCATTGTTCCCTGTCCGGTTAAGGTAGGCTTCCTGGCTTGGGAGCGCAGTTACCGTCCTGGAATCCTTTAAGACGCAAATGACCTGATATTCCGCCGCAAAGGACTGCGCCGCTTGCAAGAGGCGGCTTTTCACATCTGGGATGGAGGTATGGGTAAGCCTTGCCATTTCCCCTACATGGGGGGTGATGATGACTGGGGCTTTTGCCTCTTTCAGCCATTCCAGATGCTCCGCTACGATATTCAAGCCATCTGCGTCCAAGATGATAGGCACCTTTGCTTTCTTCAAGGCTGATTCTACTAGGAATTTGGCTTCCTCCCCCGTACCCAGCCCAGGGCCTACCACCATCACAGAAGGCCATTTTAACATTTCGGGCAGGTTCGGGAAAATATTTTCCACATCCCCGTCATTGGGCAGCCGGGAAGAAATTAAGCTGCTATTTACATCATAGCCTTCTTCCCCTGCATCCCCTAACGCCTCATAAGTAGCCAGGATGGCTTCCGGAAGGAGCTGCTGGAGTATCACCCGGTTAGATTCCTCTGTCAGGATCTTCACCAGGCCGGCGCCTGTACGGTAAGAGGCCTTGGCGCTTAGGAATGCTGCGCCCGCCATATTCTTATGGCCGGCCACGACCAGGACTTTGCCATAGGTGCCCTTGTTGGAATCCCCGCGCCGTTTCGGGATCTGCGCCAGATCCTCCTCCTGTACCAGGAATTTATCCGGCGCCCCTTCCAGGAAGCTGTGCCTGTCAATGCCGATATCCTTGACCAATACCTCGCCGGCATAAGCCGCCCCTGGGTATAGCATCAAGCCGCATTTGGCAAACGCAAAGGTAACCGTCAGGTCTGCCTGGAAGGCTACCCCCATCACCTGCCCGGTATCTGCATGGATCCCAGATGGGATGTCAACCGCCACCTTCCATCCCTTTTTCCCATTCATGGCAGTTATATAATCCCGGTACACCCCTTCCAGCCCCCTGGTAAGCCCAATCCCAAACAAGGCGTCTACCACCGCCTCAAACTCCCCTTCTGGGACCTCATGCCTGATGGGTATGCCATACTTCCCTATAATCTGTAACTGCGCCTTTGTCTCAGGGGACGCTTTTTCCAGATACGGGGGCATCACAATGGTGACAGGGTATCCCTTCTGCCAGAGCATACGGCCGATTGCCAGGCCGTCGCCCCCATTATTCCCCAGCCCGCAGGCCAATAATACGGGCCGGGCAAGGCTGCCCTGCCCTTCCTTGCAGCATTGGGGGGATTGTTCCCTTAGATGCCGCCCGATTTCTTCTGCCACGCTAAGGGCCGCCCTCTCCATCAGTACCAAAGACGGCACCCCAAAATGAACGGTTGTATTCCTGTCGCATTGCTTCATCTGCTGGCTGCCAACCAATATTTCCATTGCCTTCACTCCTTTATCTCCATCCCCTTAGCCAAAGGCCGCCTTACTTATATTCTGCCCAATACCTGACATCAAAGGTCTCGGTAATCCGGGCGCCAAAAATATCATGCAGGTATGTATAGATTTCTTTATTCTTATCCTCAATGCTTTCTTTGCGGATAACCTTGCGCTTTAGTTCCATCCGGGTCTGGCGGAGCCAGCTTGCAATCTCTTCCCGCTCCGCCTCGTACTGGTTCATGAGCCCATAGCAATACGAAATGGTCTCAGCCATAAGCCTTTCGTTGTCCGCCCTCAGTTCCTCTTCCAGGCCTTTGATTTCAGACCTGCCGCCATCCATCCTGTCATTGATTTCTGTAATCAGCCGCCTGTCCTCCCGGAGCTTGGGCGTCTCCTGCCCTTCCTCCCCTATTTCATCCATGTTCACCATGATATTTTTCATCAGCTTATGTTTCAAGCCTTTCAGTTCTTTCATATCCTGGTTCAGGCGCCCCTGCCTGGCCAGATGCTTATTTACCTTCTTCTCCAGCCGCTGGATTTCCTTGGGCTTCCCATCCACGGAAAACAGATGGTGCCATTTCTGGTCCAGCACCAGGATGGGGATATCCTTACTCTGTGCAATTCTCTCAAACCGAGGGTCCGTGCCCTTTTTCTTCGCCATACATTATCACTTCTTATTCTTTCTCTTGATTTTCCCTGTTTGCAATATTATAAGATAGCTGCATCAAGCTGTCCGAAAGATGGACGCTCTCTACCACCACATGCCCTGGTACTTCCAAATCCAAATGGGCAAAATTCCAAATAGCGCTCACGCCCAATTCCACCAGCATATTGGCTACCTTGCCTGCCTTTTCCTTGGGCATGGTAAGCGCTGCAATATCTACCCGGTTTTCCCGGAGGAAATCCTTCATCTCATCAATCATGCGCACCTTGACCTCCCTGACGGAAATCCCCTGCAATGCCGGGTTCACGTCAAACAGGCCGATAATGACAAATCCCATTTTTTCAAATTTTACATAATTGGCAAGGGCCTGCCCCAAATTGCCTGCGCCGATCACAATCATGTTATGCCGCTGGTTCATGCCCATAATCCTGCCAATCTCATCATAGAGGTGCTTTACATTGTATCCATAGCCTTGCTGTCCAAAACCACCGAAATTGTTCAAATCCTGTCGAATCTGGGAGGCTGTCACCCGCATCCTGGCACTTAGTTCACTGGATGAAATCCGTTCCACACTGTCTTCTAACAGCTCCCCCAGATATCTGTAATATCTTGGCAACCTTCGAATCACTGCCTGCGAAATTCCTTTTTCCATTGTACTTCCTCCTGATTTATCCCCGTGGGCAACAAGCTGGATGCCCCGTAGCCTGCTGCGGGGTATTTTACTTTATCGTCTCATTATAATAAATCCCAGAATGGATGTCAATGTATGCGGTTTTCATTCTATGCTTTTATTCCATCAGCGTTTCCCACTTCTCATATAAGGCGTCCCTGTCTGCCTGCAACGCCTCATATTCCTGCTGCAGTTCCTGCAGTTTTATGGGATCTGTCGCTATCCCGCTGTCCTGGAACAGGCCTTCAATTTCAGCCAGCCTCTCCTCTGCGGCCTCTATCGCTTCTTCTGTGCGTTTCCTGCCGCTTTCCAGCTTCCTCTGCCTTGCCTGCTCTTCTTTCTTCTGTTTCCAGCCCGTCTTATTGCTGCTCTCCTTCCCCTCCCTGCACTGCCCTTGGGCATTGGGGGCATAAACTTCTGTCAGTTCCCTGCATTTTTCTAAATAATAGTCGTAATTCCCTAAATAATTGACCAGCGCCTGCCCCGTCAGGTCTAAGATACGGGTCGCCGTCCGGTTAATAAAATACCGATCATGGGATACAAACAGCACGGTCCCCTCGTAATGGTTCAACGCCTGCTCTAAGATTTCCTTGGAGCTAATGTCCAAATGGTTGGTAGGCTCATCCAACAGCAGGAAATTCGCTTCCGAAAGCATCAGCTTCGCCAGGGACACGCGCCCCCGTTCCCCGCCGCTCAGTTCGGAAATCCGCTTAAAGGCCTCATCCCCTGTAAAAAGGAACGCCGCCAGCACATTCCGTATTTCCGTATGGGTCAGGTCCGGGTAATCGTCTGCAATCTCCTCTATCAGCGTCTTCTCCCCATGGAGCACCTGATGCTCCTGGTCATAATAGCCGATATGAACATTTGTCCCCAGTCGGATAGAACCGCCTTCCGCCTCCAGCATCCCGTGGATAATTTTCAGGATAGTGGTCTTTCCCGTCCCGTTATCCCCAATCAAAGCCACATGCTCCCCCCGCTTCACCTCAAAAGACAGATCCGTAAACAGCGTCTGCCCAGGGTAGGATTTTGCCAGATGCTCTGCCTTGAGCACATCATTGCCGCTGGCTATCCGCGGCTCCAGATGCAGGTGGATGGCAGTGTTTGCCTCCGTGGGCTTTTCCAGGCGCTCCACCTTATCCAGCAGTTTCTCCCGGCTCTCCGCCCGCCGTATGGACTTCTCCCGGTTAAAGGATTTCAGCTTGGCTATCACCTCTTCCTGGCGCTTAATCTCCCGCTGCTGGTTATAATACTGCTTAAGCTGTGCTTCCCGCAGCATTGCCCTCTTCTGTGCATAGGCGCTGTAATTCCCCAAGTAAGAGGCCACCTTGCATCGGTCCAGTTCCACCACCTTGCCCACAATCCGGTCCAGGAAATACCGGTCATGGGATACTATCACCACCGCCCCCTTATAATTCAGCAGAAAGGTCTCCAGCCAGGTAATGGATCCGATATCCAGGTGGTTCGTCGGCTCATCCAGCAGGATGACATCCGGCTTCTTCACCAGAAGCCTCCCCAGGCACACCCGGGTCCTCTGCCCCCCGGACAGTTCCTGCATGCGCTTTGTAAATTCTTCTTCGGCAAAACCCAGCCCTTTGATAACGCCTATGACCTCACTTTTGTACGCCGCCCCGCCTTCCTGCTCAAAGGCATGGCTCAGACGGCTGTATTTTTCCATAAGCTGCTCCAATGCTTCTCCCTGGCAATGGCTCATCTGCCCTTCCATGGATACGAGCTGTTCCTGCATGGAGACCAGGTCCCCACGCGCCAAAAAAACTTCTTCATAAATGCTCCGGTTCCCGGAAATATCCGGGTTCTGGGGCAGGTATCCAATAGACTTGCCTTTGGATAAGATTACCTCCCCCTGGTCTGCCTCCAGTTCTCCCATAATAATCCGAAGCAGGGTTGTCTTCCCTGCTCCGTTTATCCCTACAATTGCCGCCTTCTCATTTTCCTCTATATGGAAGGAAGCATCTTGTAAAATTTGATCTGTGCCAAAGGCCTTACTGATGTTCTGGCACGCTAAAACCATCGTCCTACCCTCCTTATGCCAGCAGGGCCTCCAATGCCCCACGGATTGCCTGGATAAACCCTTCGCTGTTTAAGACGGTTGGGTCTTCCAGTGTGGTAATCAGCGCCAAATCCTTCGTCATCTTCCCAGATTCAATGGTAGAAAGGCAGGCTTGCTCCAGCTTGTCCGCAAATGCGCACAATTCCGGGAGGCTGTCAAGCTCCCCGCGCTTCCTAAGCGCCCCTGTCCATGCAAAAATTGTTGCCACGGAATTGGTGGAGGTCTCCTCCCCTTTGAGATGCTTGTAGTAATGCCTCTGCACGGTCCCATGGGCCGCCTCATACTCATAATACCCTTCCGGGGATACCAGCACGGAGGTCATCATGGCCAGGGAGCCAAAGGCAGAGCTTACCATATCGCTCATTACATCCCCGTCATAGTTCTTGCACGCCCAGATAAAACCGCCCTCTGCTTTCATAATACGGGCAACCGCATCATCAATCAGGGTGTAGAAATACTCAATCCCAGCTTCCTGGAACTTGCCGTCATATTCTGTATCATAAATTTCCTGGAAAATATCCTTAAAGCTATGGTCATATTTCTTGGAAATCGTGTCCTTTGTCGCAAACCACAGATCCTGCTTGGTATCCAGCGCATAGTTAAAGCAGCTCCTTGCAAAGCTCTCAATAGACCCATTCAGGTTATGCTGCCCCTGGACAATGCCAGCCCCTGTGAAATCATGGATCAATTCCCGGGTTTCGGCGCCGTCTTCTGCCGTATAGACCAGTTCACACCTGCCTGCGCCGGGGATCTTCATCTCGCTTGCCTTGTACACATCGCCATAGGCATGGCGGGCAATGGTAATGGGCTTTTTCCAGTTCTTCACGCAGGGCTCAATGCCTTTTACCGTAATCGGGGTGCGGAATACCGTCCCGTCTAAGATTGCGCGGATCGTGCCGTTGGGGCTTTTCCACATCTGCTTTAAGCCATACTCCGGCATACGGGCGGCATTGGGGGTAATGGTGGCGCACTTTACGGCAACGCCGTACTTTTTGGTCGCCTCAGCGGAATCAAAGGTCACCTGGTCATCCGTTTCATTGCGGTGCTCTAAGCCTAAGTCATAATATTCCGTCTTCAGATCCACAAAAGGCAGGATCAGCTCATCCTTAATCATCTTCCAAAGGATACGGGTCATCTCATCCCCGTCCATTTCTACCAATGGGGTGGCCATTTTAATTTTTTCCATGGTTATGTCTCCTCCTGAATTGTAAGTTCTGCTATATTTTCCTCTATAAAATCATATACAAAGTTGGATGAATTTGTCAAGGGGGTTATTTCCTACAGTCATAAAAGAACGCCCTCACCCTCCCCTTTTCCTGGCGCAGCTTCCTTTCCAACCAGCCATAGATTTCTTGCACTTCCCCATATTCCTCCTCTGTGGCGCCTTGCCCGGAGAAAGCTGCCTTCTGCAGCAGGGCCACGGCATGCACCCAGCCTATGTCCGGCATGGCCTCCTGCAGGACGGCGCTGTATTCCTGGTCGCCCATCCCCCTTTGGCGCTGAAAACCCAAAATCCCCAGCATCCATGCCATCCTGCCAGCTAATGCCTGCACTGCCGCAGTCCGGTCCGGCTGGGAAAATGCCTCCTGGCGCCTCCGTATCCGGCCTCTCCGCACGGAACAGAATACAGACGCAAGGAGGGCGAAAGCTGCCGCGGACAGGGCAATCCCCTTCAAAATGCCTGCTGCCTTCCCCCAAATCCCACTTCCGGAAGCTGCAAGTGCAGGAAGCTGCCCATCCCCCTCTTCCTCTTTGCCTCCTTCCTGGCCGTCTGCCTGCACATCCTGCCCTGGCTCCAGATCCTGCCCTGGCTCCTGCCCCTTTTCTTTTTCTTCCCTCTCTATTTCCCGTCCTGCATCCTTCTGTGCCAGGGCCTGGCGCACATCCTGCCCTGGCTCCAGATCCTGAAGCATCCCCACATAAGAAGGCGGGGTCATTTCTATGGGGCAGAAGCCAATATTCTCCTGGTAGACTTCTGTCCAGGCATGCGCCCTCTCATCCGTCAGGACAGCCGTATAGGTGCCGTCCCCATTTTTTTTAAAATCAGAAGGCAGCACCAGATACCCCGCGGCAAACCGGGCAGGGATATCATACATGCGCAGCAATAGGGTCCCTGCTGTAGCATAATGGGTACAGTACCCTTTTTTCTGCCCGAACAGGAAATACTCTGCAAAATCCTCTCCCTTAGGCACTTCCCCCAGTTCAAGGCTGTATTCCGTATCCCGCCATAGAAGTTCCTGTACAAGCCTTATCCTTTGCTCCGTCCTGCTATTGCCCAGAGAATCCGCTAAAAAATCCGTCTTTCCGCCGCCAAACCCTATATAGGAATAAGAAATGCCTGGTATCCCCTTATCTTCCTTCTCGGCAAAATCCCTAAGCTGCCCTAACCCTTCCCCAGGTAAGCGCGTATACGCCCGGTAAGCATATTCCTTGTAGGCATGCATGGCTTTTACCCGTTCGTCATCTTCCGAAAAATAATACATGTTATGGTATATCACCCTCTGGCCGTCGCCAACCGTAAGATGCGTATCCCACTGGAATTCCCTTTGTTTTTGGGGCGCCAAAGCCCCGTCTGCCTCCTGCTGCTGCCCGGCAGGGATTTCTGAAAAATAGGGCACCAGGGTATACCCCCGGGTGGAACGCCGCAGCTTCAGTTCCGCTCCCAGGTTATACTGCCCGGCATCGCCCATCCCCCGCTTCATGAACTGATAAGGGAAATTGCGCACTATCTCCTGGTATTCCTCCGACGTATAGCCCTGCTGCTGTGCCCAGTCAGAAAATTCCTGGCTGGACACGTTTTTCCATCTTCCGTTTTCATAATCCCCGCCCACAAACCCTTTTAGGTAAATGTTTTCCTTGGGAACCTTTTTTACGGTAATCTGGAGGGCTTCCCGCCCAGTGACATCCGGCTCCCCATTCCCCAGGCGGTACTCTGCCTGCACGCCTGCATTGGCAAACAGCCGTATATTCCCATACTCTTCCAGGGCGTCCAGCACCGCATCTTCGAAATGGAGCTGCCGCCTCAGCCAAGGTTCATGGCACTTGCCCAAAAAACGCCCCGCCAAGGGGCTTACGGCAAACAGGATGCCTGCCGCCAGGCTTAAATACATTGCTGCCGCCAAGGGCTGGGATCCCTTCTCCCCTATCTGTGCATGCCCTGCCACCAAGCCTGCCAGCAGCAGGATGCTCCCAGGTGCGGAAGGCGCCTTGCCCAGGGAAAGGGAGGCTGCTACCACCAGCCCAGGGCAAAGCGCCAGGGAAGCCAGGCGGGATTTCTGGCCCCAGCCTGACCGGTACACCAGGATCTGCACAAAGCCCACAATCCCGCACAGCACTAAGAAAAACAGGGATTTCCCTGGCTCTTCCGCTTCCAAGTACCACAGCAGGTAGCCGGTCCGGTTATGGTAATTGCACAGTTCCAGCACCTGGTTGCCGATGGCTTTCGCCCCCACCAGCAGATACCCATGGTATCCTGCAGCCACAAAGCACTGTACGGCCAAAAACAGCAGGCAGGCCGCCGCCTTCTCCAGGCTCCCTAAGCCCATCACCCCGGCAGCTGCTACCAGCAGGGCGGCAGACATGCCCAAAGCCCCCAGGCTTACCTCTGGCTCCAAAAGCCTTTCCATACAGAGGAACATGCCCAACAGCACCAAAAACAGGCAAACACCCTGATATGCTTCCTGCCACTGATTCTTTTTTTCCATTTCCTCACCCTTACAGTATTAATTCTATTTCCAAAAGCTGCTGTTTCACATCTTTTGGCCGGATATCCGCTAATCGTTTCCCATTACAGGACAGCAAAAGTTCCTGGCTGAGAGAAATCCTGGAAGCGTATGCCTCACCCTTAAACTGGTTTCCGTACGACCTTACGAAATCACACCGCCCCATGGAAAAGCGCAGGATTTCCCCCCAAAATTCCATAAGGTGCTCTGGGCTGCGCACCGCCTTACGGCAGAGCTGCTGGGTCTGTACATCAAACCACACCAGGTAATGGGCGCATTCCTGCTGCAGCATCTCCTGGGAAATGGAATGTACTACCCCCCAAAATGCAGCCCGTTCCTCCTGCCCCATCTGCCCGACGTCCGCATCCAGGAAAAAGACCACATTGCAGCCCATAGGCAATCCCATCTCTGCTACCAGAAGGCTGCCGTTTTTGGCTGAGAGCTTCCAATGGATACGGTTCGGGCGGTCCCCTTTCTGGTACGCCCTAAGCTTTAGGATTTCCGTAGGGTCGTCCCCGCCAATCTGCGGATGGTATATCTCTCCGTCCGACAAAAACAGCCTGGTGCGCACGCCTGCCTTCACGGTAGTCCCGTAACATTCCGGGAATAGGGTCACCTGCTGCCTCTCCCCCCATTTCTTGCGGAAACGGTAAATCCCCAGCCAGTCATAACAGTCCACGCAGCTGCATTCTATCTGCCACAATCCAAATTCCAGGCGCTTCGGCCCTCCCTCCAGCCGGGCTGCCTGCCCTGCCAGGACCTTCCCGCGCAGCTTCACCCTGTATGTCCTACCTGTGTCCATGTGCCTTAAGGAAACCTTTGCCCGCAGGCTTGGGATATCAACCGCGCTTTTGTTTTGCACTTCCAATACAGCCCGGTAGCCGCCTGTCCCGTCTGGATATGGCGGAAGGAAAAGGGCGCACTCAAGCCCCCGCCCCACCTCGCCCAAAGCATATAAAAAAACCGGCGGCAGCAAGAGCGCAACCGCGCCCAAGGCCAAAAAGCCGCGGCTGTTATAAAGGACAGCCAGATAAAAAATACTGCCGGTTCCCAGCACATACAACAATAGATTTCTCATGCCACCCTCCGCTCCCCTTGTTACAATGCCTTCGGCGCCGGCACAGACTTTAAGATTTCCTCCAGAACCTGCCCGGCATCCATATGGGCCACCCGCGCCTTGGCATTGAGCATCAGCCGGTGGCTGCAGACTGGGAGGAACACTTCCCGGATATCCTCTGGCACTACATAATCCCGCTGCTGCAGATACGCCATGGATTTGGCCATCTGGATGATGTTGATTGTGCCCCTGGGGCTGATGCCCAGGTCAATCATGGGATGGCTGCGTGTGCGGCTGGCCAGATCCCCAGCATAATGGTAAACCGCATCCTTCACATGGATCCAATCCGCTTCCTCCTGCATTTTCTGCAGCCCTTCCTTGGTCACCACTGCACGGATTTCCTCCTCATTCTGCTTCCCCTTCAGGATCTCTATCTCATCCTCCCTCTCCGGGTAGCCCAGCTTCAGGCAGACCATGAAACGGTCAAGCTGTGCTTCCGGCAGCATCCAGGTCCCAGCGCTCCCAAAAGGGTTCTGGGTGGCAATCACAACAAAAGGAGATGGGACGGGATGGCTGATGCCGTCCACTGTCACCACCTGCTCCTCCATCACTTCCAAAAGCGCCGACTGGGTCTTGGGGGAGGTCCGGTTGATTTCGTCCGCCAGCAGCAGGTTGCACATAACGCTGCCCGGCTGGAAAACAAACTTCCCCGTTTCTTTTTGGTACATGGAAAAACCCGTCAGGTCAGAGGGCAGCACATCCGGCGTAAACTGCACCCTGTTCTGCTTTAGGGACATCGACTTAGCCAAAGCCATGGCAAGCCTTGTCTTCCCCACGCCCGGGATATCATTTAACAGGATATGCCCCCCTGCCAGGATGGCAGCCATTGCCTGGATAATGCAGCCATCCTTCCCAATGATCGCTTTCTTCACTTCTTTTATTACTTCAAAAGCCGTTTCCATCCTCACTTCTTCCCTTTCATCCTTTTAATTACCTTAAGCCTGGTAAATTCCTCCCTTTCCTTCTCTTCCAAAGAGCCCTGTATGCTCTTTGTGAGCGCCTCATACTTGGGGATCGTGATATTCTGCAGGGCATTGGCGCGCTTCTGGGTCTTTTTGATATTATAAGCCAGGCGGTAGGCTGAGGTCTCTATCTGCGCCAGGCGGATGGTAAGCTCCTTTACCTTCTCAAATTTCTGGCAGGCCTCATCCAAAGACATTTTTGTCCCATAGAAAGAATAGGTGGGTTTTTGTACCCTTTTCTCATACTCCACCTTGGGGATTTCCGTCCCCATCACGCTGCGCCTCTTAATGGTAATGGAATTTTCCACCGGCACATTTTGGCTCAAAGCTTCCACCTCATGGATTCCCATCTGGATATTGGCCTTCTGCAGCGCCTGGTAGGCCTCGGTAAAGGTCATGTCAATCTCCTTCTGGATATCCGTAGCCTGCCCAATCAGCTCCATCAGCTCACGGATTAAGATATTCCGTTTTTTATCCATCAGCTCATAGCCCTGCTTGGACAAAGCAAGTGAATTTTTTGCAAGTATCAGGTTCCCTTTGGTGGGAAATGTATTTGGATCCATGATGCCCTCTCCTTTCCGGCCGCTGCAATGCCCTTCCCCAATCCCCTTGCCGCAGGAGCCCTTTTTTAAGCCTTACCTATAATACTTTTCTAAGATCTTCGTATCTATCCTATCCAGCTCTTCCTTCGGCAAAATGTGCAGCAGCTCCCAGCCGATGTCCAGCGTCTTTTCCATTGAACGGTCCTCATCCGCCCCCTGGGCTACAAATTCCTGCTCAAACCGCACCCCGAACCGGAGGTATTTCTTATCTGTTTCCGACAGCTCATCTTCCCCGATAACACTGGCCAAGTCCCTAGCCTCCCCTACCCTTGCATAGGAAGAAAAAAGCTGGTTGGCCAAATCCTGGTGATCCTCCCTGGTATAGCGGGCGCCAATCCCATCCTTCATCAGCCTGGATAGGGAGGGCAGCACGTTAATCGGCGGGTAGACATTCTTCTGGTGCAGGGAACGCTCCAGCACAATCTGCCCTTCCGTAATATACCCGGTCAGATCTGGGATAGGATGGGTAATATCATCATTGGGCATGGTCAGGATGGGGATCTGGGTCACGCTCCCTTCCTTGCCCTGCACAATCCCGGCGCGTTCATACAAAGCCGCCAGCTCACTGTACAGATAGCCTGGGTAGCCCTTCCGGCTTGGAATCTCCCCTTTGGAGGCAGACACCTCACGCATGGCTTCCGCAAAGGAAGTCATATCTGTCAAAATCACTAAAATATGCATCCCTTTCTCAAAAGCCAAATACTCTGCCGCCGTCAGCGCCACCTTGGGGGTAATCAGGCGCTCCGCCACCGGGTCGTTGGACAAGTTCAGGAACATGGCCACATGGGCGCTTACCCCGCTGTCCTCAAACCGCCTGCGGAAGAACTCTGCCACGTCATATTTTACGCCCATGGCCGCAAACACAATCCCGAACTTCTCCCTGGAGCCCTCCCCCAGGGAAGCCTGCTCCACAATCTGCGCCGCCAGCTGGTCATGGGGCAGCCCGTTCCCGGAAAAAATCGGCAGCTTCTGCCCCCGGATTAACGTAGTCAGCGCGTCAATGGCAGAAACGCCCGTCTGGATATAATCCCTGGGGTATTCCCGGACGCAGGGGTTTAACGGCAGCCCGTTCACATCCCGGACGGCCTCCGGTTTTATCCTGCCCAGCCCATCAATAGGCTCCCCTAAACCGTTAAAGGTACGCCCCAGGATTTCCAAAGACAGCCCAATCTCCATCGGGTGGCCGCTGAGCCTGGTATGGGTATTTTTCAGGGACATTTCATCTGTTGTATCAAAGACCTGTATGACAGCCTTGTCCTCATCTACTGCCACAATCTTGCCCTTCTTGCGTTTCCTGCCTTCTACCACAAACTCCACGACTTCTTCATAAAAGGCGTCCCGCACCCCTTCCAATACAATCAAAGGGCCATTAATCCCGCTTAACCCTAAATACTCTATCGACATATCTGCCCTCCTATGCATTGGCATCCAAAAGCTTCTGGTAGAACTCGTCAATGCCCTGCTGGTACTCTTCAAATTTATATAAATCCTGGTTGGCCACGTCATATTTGATGGCAATGATTTTCTCAAAAATCCGGTCTTCTTTTAAGAGCGCCATGGGCATCCCCATTTCCACCAGTTTTTTACATTTCCCATACAAGTATAAGATGACCCGCATCATGTGGAGCTGTTTTTCCATCGGCACGAAGGTATCCTCCTCATGGAAGGCGTTCTGCTGCAGGAAACCCAGGCGGATGACCCTGGCAATCTCCAGCACCAGCTTCTGGTCATCCGGCAGCACATCGCTCCCAATCAGCTTCACAATCTCATTCAGCCGGCTTTCCGTCGTGAGGATATGCAAAAGCTCATTCCGGCAGGCAATAAAATCCGCCCCCGCATTGGCAAGATACCACCCTTCCAGGTCTTTTAGGTATTCCGTATAGCTGGTCAGCCAGTTTATGGCCGGGTAATGCCTGGCATACGCCAAAGACTTGTCCAGGGCCAAAAAGCACCGTACAAACCGCTTGGTATTCTGGGTTACCGGCTCCGAAAAATCGCCGCCCTGGGGGGAAACTGCCCCGATAATGGTCACGCTGCCATCCGTGCCGTTTAAGTTCTCCACATAACCTGCCCGCTCATAGAAGGCTGACAGCCGGGAAGCTAGGTAAGCCGGGAAGCCTTCCTCTGCCGGCATTTCCTCCAGCCGCCCGGAGAGTTCCCTAAGGGCCTCTGCCCACCGGGAAGTGGAATCTGCCATAATGGCCACATGGTAGCCCATATCCCGGTAATATTCCGCAAGGGTAAGGCCTGTATAAATGCTGGCCTCCCTGGCCGCCACCGGCATATTGGAGGTATTGGCAATAAGGGTGGTGCGGTCCATCAGAAGGTTCCCGGTTTTCGGGTCCACCAGCTTGGAAAACTCCTCCAGCACGTTTGTCATCTCATTCCCCCGCTCCCCGCAGCCAATGTAAATGATGATATCTGCATCGGACCACTTGGCCAGCTGGTGCTGGGTCATGGTTTTCCCCGTGCCGAACCCTCCTGGGATAGCCGCCGTCCCGCCCTTTGCAATGGGAAACAGGGTATCCAAGATCCGCTGCCCCGTCACCAGCAGGCGGTCTGCCGGGAAACGCCTCTGGATTGGCCTGGGGATACGGATTGGCCACTGCTGGGTCATGGTAAGCTGCTGCTCTTTGCCTGCCGCGGTACGGATCGAAACCAAAGGCTCTTCAATCGTATATGCCCCGTCCTCTGCTGCCCACACCACGGCGCCTTCCACACCCGGCGGCACCATTACCTTGTGGAGGATAGCCGGGGTCTCGGGCACCTCTGCAATTACCGTCCCGCCTGCCACCCAGTCCCCTATCTGGACGGTTACTTTTGCTTCCCATTTTTTCTGCCTGTCCAGAAGATCCACATTCACCCCCCGGGGGATAAATGCCCCAGATTGCTCCCCAATCAGCTGCAGCGGCCGTTCAATCCCATCAAAGATATTTGTGATAATCCCCGGCGCGAGGGTGGCGCTGATGGCTTTCCCCGCCCCTTCTACCCATTCCCCAGGGCGCAGGCCTGTGGTCTCTTCAAATACCTGGATGGTGGCCTGCTCCTTCGTTAAGCCAATCACTTCCCCCACCAGGCGTTTTTCCCCCACATGGACCATTTCTGACATTTGGAAGCCCAGATTCCCTTTTACGGTAACGATAGGCCCATTAATCCCAAAGATTTTTCCCGACACGCTCATAGGCCCATTTCCTCCTGCTCTAATTTCGTCGCGAAGGACTCATCCACCAAAATATTCCTGGCGCGGATGACCGCCCGGATGCCGCCGCCAAAATCAACCGCGCTTACCACAAGGGGCACGCCGGTCTCTGCCTCCAGGCCAGCCTTCCTGCCTTCATCCGACGGGTCAATGTAAAAGATGGCTTCTTCCTCCCCTGCCACTTCCTTTGCCATCCTGATTTTGGCTGCCAGGTAATGCTGGTATGCCTCTGTCTTCTGGTATTCTGCCAGCAGTTCCCGCACCCGGCCCATCAGCCGTTCCTTCCATTCCCGCTTGCAGCTGTCCACCATACGCTTTTGGGCAAGCACCTCTTTGGAAATCTCATGGTTGGCCTGCCTGCGGATTTTTGCCTCCTCCGCCTGGAATTTATGTTCCATCTCAATCTGCCGGTTTTTGCGGAACGCCTCCAGCTTCCTGTCGCAGGCGCTCTGGAATTCCCGCAGGGACGCCTCGCTCTCGCCGCTTGCCACCTCGATGGCAAACTTGCGGAACACTTCCATCTTTTCCTTTATTTTCATCCTTTCCTCCGTCCCGTCAGAGTTTCAGCCCAATGGCTTCGCTGACGTAATCCGTAATGAAATTCTCCTTGCGCCCAGTCCCATGGCGGTCCGGGATTTCAATCAGAAGGGGAAGGCGGCGGTTCAGCTTCACATCGTCGATAACTTCTGGGAATTCCCTGCCGAATTTCTCCGTCAGCAGCACAATCCCCACTTCCTTATCCTTGATGGCCGCATCCAGGGCATCCTTTAATTCCTGGCGTTCATGCACCACCACGCCCTCCACCCCGGCCAGCCGCATCCCTGTGTATGTATCCTTATTGTCGCTGATCAAAAACATTTTCATGCCTATCCCCTTCCTATCCCAAGATGGAGAAGGAAATCAGCACGCCATATAAAGCGATAGACTCTGCCAGCGCCACGAAAATCAGGGCTTTCCCCATAATACTGGAATCCTCGCTCAAAGCCCCCAAAGCCGCGCTGGCAGCAGAGGCCACTGCAATCCCTGCGCCGATACAGGCAATGCCCGTAGACAGCGCCGCCGCCAGATAGCGCCACCCTTCAGCGCCTGCCGCGGCTGCCTCCGCCGCTTCCGCCGTAGCCTCCGCCGCCTGGATATTCCCGCTAAACAGCAGGATATCCGCTATCAGAAGCGTGCCAAAGAAGAAAAAGAGGTTGCACCCTAAGGCTGCCTTAAATCCCCCTTCCTTCCGCTTGCCCAGCAGGAAACCACCCACTGGGATCAGAATACTGCACAATAAAATTGCCACTATCACTATTTTTGTCGCCATCCCTATTTTCCTCCTACTCTTTCATCCTATCTTACCAGCGCTTCCTTTGCCTTGCGGCATTATCCCTTCTTCCGGAATGCTTCAAATGGCTTACCCGTCCCAGAGTAAAAACGGCTGAACATCTCATAATACTCTAAGCGCAGCACCTGGATGCCTACCACCAGGCCTTCCAGGCCGGCCACCAGCACATTCCCAAATACAATAATAAACCAATTAGGGTTTCCCTTTTCCAGCCCGGCCAGCGTCATTACCACCCCCATCATCCCGGCATGGCTCAGGGCAAATGCGCCCACACGCACGAAGGAGATGGTATTGGTAGCATAGCTCAATACCACGTCAAAACCATCCACCAGGGCCTCCACAAAAAACATGGCCTTGCTGCCCTCTGGGAAAATCTTATCCTCCCGCTCCAGCAAACGGCAAAGCGGCTCCTTCATCAAGACTGCCGCCAAAGGGATCCCAACTGCAGCCCCAACCAGCGCCATAGCCGGAAGCTGGTGCCCTGTCGCCAAAAGGGCTGCGCAAACCACCACGAAGCCATAACAGAGAAGCCCCGCCAGCCCGCTTTGGTGGAACAGCAGGCGTCCATATTCCTTTGCCCGCAGGGCGTTCACCACATTCAGCACCATGGCAACCAGGATAAGCGCCGCCCCGAAGCCCACGGCAATCATCAGCGTGCCCATAATATCCCCATTGGGCTTCATCCACAAGGCCGGGATTGCCTCTTCAAACCCAAAAACGCTCCCATACAAAAAACCAAAGGCCACAGACCATACGCCCGCCGCTGCAATAATCCCAGCCAGGCGCATCCCTTTCAGCCGGTACAGGAGCACGCCGCCTACCACCAGGACTGCCCCCTGCCCCACATCCCCAAACATAATCCCAAACATCAGGGTATAGGTCAGCGCCACAAATAAGGTAGGGTCCATCTCATGGTAGGCAGGCAGGCCATACATTTCCACAAACAGTTCAAAAGGCTTTAAAATCCAAGGGTTCTTAAGCTTCGTCGGCGGCTTTCCGCCCCCGTCATCCCCCGGCTCCTGCTCTACCCAATGGATCAGCTCATCCATGGCCATATCCCGTTCCAGCTTCCCGGCGTCCCTTGCAGGCATCCATCCATACAGGATATACTGTTCCCCGCCCCCATCTTTGGGCTGGGTGCAGGCTGCATATTTGCGGATGTCAAAATTGCTGCAATAGCTGCCCAAGCATTCACAGGCAGCCAGCACCTCCTGCTCCCTGCCCTTTACAATCTCCATCGCCTGCATCTGGAGCCTCTCCCGCTCCTGTTCAAGGCCTGCCAGCGCCTCTTTTGCCTGGGTAAAGGCCTGGCGGGGGGTGTCCTCCAAATCCTCCGGTACCTGGATTTCCTCAAACTGGAAGGAAGCATAGACCGCCTCCAGCTCCACCCGGTGGGTATGGGGCACAAAATAGACGCCCCAGACATATTCCCTGTCGTTGTTGCACTCATAGAACAGGGTATAAGGGTTCTGGTAGACATACTGCTCCAGCTTATGGTAATTCTCCACCTTAATCCTGCCAAACTGATAATCAATAAAATGGAAATCCCTTAACTTGCAAAGTTCGAAATCCAAATCCAGGAACGGGGCAATCTGCACCATCCATTCCTTCAGCCGGCGCAGCTTTTCCTGGACTTCCTCCTGCTTGGCGGCCACGCCTTCCAGCTCTTCCGAAGTAGACAGGATAATTCCCTTGGCCTGCTCCGCCGTCACTTCCAAATCCGTCTTCCTGGAAATATCCAGGTATTCTTTCAGTTCCTCTCCCTTCTGGTACGCTTCCTTATAGAGGTTCGTCTCCACAAAAGGGCGGATATTCTTCAAATTGTTCAGGCTAGTCATTGCATTTTCAAAGTGTATCTCATATTTGTTCAGATACTGGCTCACCACGCGGTCAATATCGCCTTTGGGCCCAGTGATATGCAATAACTTCATTTTCTCAATCAAGTCGTTCCCTCCATCTTAACCTGCATCAACGATACGCTCCCAATCTGCTTCCCTACCGCTTTCTGGCTTTGGCCTGTCAGGATAAAATCAAATCCCGGATATCCTTGGCCGGAACCTGGTAGCGTATGCCCTCTAGGGCAGTGGTTAAATGCTCAATCTCCTGCTCCTTCTGGTAAAAATAGTAAAAGACCGGGGCAATGGAGGCAGGGTATTTCCTGCAGGTACGCCGGTACATCTTCTGCATGACCTGCCGGTAAGATACCTCATCCTGCATGGTTACCAGCGGTTCCCTGCCCCTAAAATAAGCGGTAGCAGACAAAACCTTCAGGAACGTATCGGCTTCCCCTGCCTCCATCAATTCCCGGGACTGCAGCTTCGTCAGTTTATAACGGGCCGGGATTAAGATTTTGGCAATCTCTTCTGGGGATTCGTGGAAAAACACCTTGCTGCGGTACATCCACAGGATATTCAGCCAGTCAATCTGCGTCCCGAATATCTCGCGGAGCACCCGCTTCATCCGCCCCCCCGGAAGTTCCCCAATCTGGTTCCAGGTTCCCTCAAAATAGCCCTCTTCTACCTTGGGGATGGAATCCTCATACTGAAGCTGGCCGTAATACAGCTCCATCGCCCTCTTCTGCTCCTGGCTGCCAAACCGGTAAAGCTTCTGGTAATCCTCTAAGATAGAATTGTGGATAAGCGCCTCCACCTGCCCCCTATGCTGGATTTCCTCACGCCCGCCATAGATTTTCCCATAACTTTCCTGCTCCCGCAAGAAATTAATGGTCTCCGCTACGGTCTGGAATTCTGTAATCCTTTCAAAATCCTCCCGCTTCAGCAGACGCCCCTGCATCGCCCTTGCTTTTGCCACCAGCCCGCTGTATTGCAATAATCCTCCTGCCATTCTTTGCACCTCTGCCTTAATCCTGCCATCCCCCACATAGCTGCGCCCCTCGTTCCATTCCGTTATATCCCTATCATCCTGCCCACAATTTCCTGGGCAAGCCGCTCCAAATCCTTTTGGTAATCCCCATTGATTGCTTCCATCTGTTCCTGGCTCTGTTGGGTAATCCTGGCAATCTCTTCTGCCTTCTGCCCCTCTAACTGGGAGCGGAGGATTGTCAGCCTCCCCTCCATCTCTGCCGCCATCTCCGCCTCTGCCTCTTCCATCTGCCTGCGGTGGCTATCCGAAATCTCCTGGCGGCGCAGGTTAGATTCTTCCATAATCCTCCCAGCCTGCTCTTCAATTTCATAAAGCCCCATAATTACCTCGTTCACTGTGCGCTGCCCTCCTGTTGAAACATAAGCCTTACGGCGAACCCCTGTCCCTTGAAAGCCCCTGCCATCTGGCTAGCCAGGGACTTTGCTACTTTCTCCACCACATGCCCCAAAATCTGCCTAAGCCTTGGGCTGCTGATACGGAATGCACTCCCATCCTGGGGGTATCGGCAAGCCATGCGCAGTGCATAGCCCCCCTCTTCCTTCCGGATTCCCATAGCCACCTGGCATTCTGACAAAACCTTCTGGCACAAATAACCCATCAGGAACATGCCATACCCTATCCTGGACATCATTTCCGAAGGGATTTCACCTTCTGCCTGGCTGCTTAGCTGAAAAATATAGCCCTCCTTGGGACGGTGGAAGAACTGCGTTAGGTATTTCATGTGATACTGGCACCCATGCTGCTCAAACATGTAATAACGCATAAACTCCTGCAGAAGCGCTTCACAGGCCTGTGCGGCAAACGCAGCCTCCTCCTGGCTAAGGCCCACAAATTCCCTGCCCAGGTTCCCCTGGATCATGCCTTCCGCTACCTGGGAAAAAACAGCATAACGCTGCCGCTTCCCGTCCAATTCTTTGGAAAGCCCTGAAATCCTCTGTTCCAGGGATTCCAGCTGTAATTCCTTCTGCCTGCCAGCCTCCTCCTGCTTCTTCCCTTCCTGGTAATATGCCAGGGCTTCCCTTAAAGGCTTCTCGATATCCTCTACCATGAAAAAAGGCTTCACAATCAGACGGTATACCTGGCTGCTATTAATGGTGTCTAAGGTCTTAGCCACATCCTTGTTCTCCGTGATGATAACCTTCACTGTCTCCGGGGACAGCATATCCACCATCTGGAACACCTCTATCCCAGACATGAAGGGCATATCCTGCTCGCAGGCCAGTACCGCAGCCGGGTATTCGGTCAGGAATTGGATGGCATCCTCCGGCCTCTGGAAAAACCTGCAGTCCATCGGATCCTGGATGGAAGACAGCATCCGCTTATAATTGGCTATCCACTTTTTGTCACAATCCAAAATCACTACTGTATCCATGGCGCGCCTCCTTGCATTCCGCAACTACGTTCTTTCTACCCTGAATTATAACAGATATCTCCATACATTACAAAATTTTTTTCAAAAGATATAGAAACAGATACAAGCAGCCCACATATGATACATTGTAATCAAAATTATTGGAGGATTCAAACATGAGTGATTTAGCTGCTACAAACTGTGGATGCGGATGCGAAAGCAATAACAACGGAGGGTGCTCCTCTATTATCTGGCTTATTATCCTGCTGTGCTGCTGCGGCGGCGGATGCGGCAATGGGTTCTTTGGCGGCAACGAAGGCTGCGGCGGCGGATGCGGCGGCAACAGCTGCCTGTGGATTATCCTGTTGCTCTTCTGCTGCGGCGGGAACGGCAGTGGGTTCGGCGGCGGCTTCTGCTGCTAATTAGCCCAATCTCCCACTGCAGATAACAGGGCGCCAAACCAGGCGCCCTGCGGGTATCTTGCCTGTGGGAATAACGCCAGGGAATTTTTCCCAAACTACCTCCGAAAGGAAAAGGGAGCCAGCGCGGATGCACTGGCTCCTTTTTTCGGATAGGTAGGGCTAAGATGCCTTAGGTTCTTCCCTTTCGGATAGGCAGGAAAAAAAATTGCCAGGGAAGGCGGATGCCTCCCCTAGCATTTCAATCTCAATAGTTTACCGGGCGCTGCGGCCGCCTCCCATTCCTATCGGTTCCCCTGTAAGCCCGTTCTGGCAGCTTCTGCGTCCCTGGCTGGCTTTCCTGGAGCCCTTTCCTCCGAACGCATTCCTCATCAATTTCATATACGCTGTTCCCATCTATTACCAATTTACCCATTGTCTTGTTCTCCTATCTGTTGCATGATCCAACGCCTTGCACCCTATCTTCATGCCAGGCAATCATCCCCCGCAAAACCATATACGCCCCATCTTATTATATGAAACCAGATGGGGAGTGTTTCCAGTCCGCAAAATGATAGGTTCCCTATTGGCAATAAATCCGTTTCCGGTATTCCGTCCCATGCTTCTCATACCCCAGCTTAGCAAAAATCCGGTTTGACGCCAGGTTTTCCTCTTTTACCCGGGCAACCGCTGCAATTTCCTGGGGCTTTTCCTGCCCTGCATGGCTCCCAGCGGCGCCCCTCCTTCTCTGGAACCTCTGGCAGATTTCTGCTTCTGCCAGCAGGATCAGTTTCTGCCCATAGCCTTTCCCCCGTTCTCCTGCTGCAATACTGTAACTAATTTCCACACAATTCCCATGATCCTCCAAACGCAGCATCCCTTTTTCCTGCTTTCCCTGGCAAAAGAGATACACCTGCGTATCCCGATCCAATATTTTTTTACGGAACCAGGACTTATGTTCTTCATATGTAATCTGCCTTTCCGAAAAAGAATTCTTGCGCACATCCTTGTCATTTGCCCAGGCAAAAAGCAAGTCAGCATCCCCCCAGCCTGCCTTCCTCAAATAAAACTCCATCGCTTCCCCCAATGTCTATCTCCTGCCTATCCATGTATTCTTATTCCAAAGCCTTGTCCGCCATTTTATGCCGCTGCCTATCCGTCACTTGCCCATCCACGCATGTTTCATCCAAGGCATTGCCGGCCCCTCTATGCTGATGCATATATTTATATTTCATCTCAGCAATTTTCCAGTCCTGCTCGTTATCTATATCCTGTACTTCCATTTCCGGGACGACCACTGCCTTGGTATGGGCTGTCATTAAGGTTTTCGCCTCTAAAAACTTATCCACCCGGAAGCAATAGAACTGGCCGCAATCGTGGTACATCGGCGGGATATCCTGGGAACGCATGCTGCAAAATTCTGGGAACACATAGGCCAGGTTCCCATGCTCCAGCCGCATCCCGCGCATTGGCGGGAAGGAAAATTCCGTTACGGGAATGACAGAATATACCTCATCCCCCAAAAGCCCCATTGCCCGACGTAATTTCTCTGCCGTAACAAAGGGCGCCGTAGGGTAAATGCAGCAGCCGTATTGGAATTCCCTGCCCATTGCCTGGTATTGCCCCAATACTTCCGTAAGCACATCTGCAGTGGTGGCATAATCATCGGAAGCCTCAGGGGTACGCAAGAAGGGGACGCCTGCCCCATATGCTTTTGCTACCGCAGCGATTTTCATGTCATCTGTTGATACCATAACCTCCTCAAAGGCCTTGGACGCCAAAGCTGCCTCTATGGAATATGCCAGGATTGGCCTGCCGCAGAAATCCCGGATATTTTTCCCAGGGATACGTTTGCTGCCGCCCCTCGCAGTGATGATTGCGATTGATTTCCCCATACATAACCTGCCTTTCTTACATTGCTATCCAGAAAATACTGCCATGCCAATATCTGCAGCAGGATAGTTGGCTTCTCCTCCAGATTGCCCTTTAAATAAGGTCTTTCCTTCTCCAGTGCCCGTTTGCATCTTTCACAAGTATGTCTGTATTTGCGAATTTATCAATGGTTTCATCAAATTCCTTTTCTGTGATTTTGATTGCCCGGCAGAAATCTTTTTTGGCAAGGGGATCGCAAATCCAATCGGAATCCTTAATCATCTGCCCTGCCTGTTCCTTCGTTAAAACCCCTTCCCTTACAAACCTGCAGGCTACATCTGACACCCGTTGGAACCCAAACTTGATAAATTTTGTCCATAGCTGTATCATATAGCCCTTACTGTCAATCTGGGTGAAATCATCTGCGCTTCCCTGCCTCTGCCAATCGTCAAAATCGGAAAGGGTCCGGAACCCCATGGACTGCGCCTGGGCTAGGGAATCTGCATTGGAATATGGCCAAATGGAGCCAAAGTAAATAATCTTTGTGCTGCCGTCGCTTGCGGGATGGAAAATCTCGCATGTTTCACTCTCCCCATATTCAAAGGCAGGATTCTCCCCCATGAACACAATCGGAATCCCAAAAGCCTTTGCGGTTTCTAGCGGCTTTGCATAAATCTGTTTCTCTACCCATTCTAAGGGATGGAGTTTTTCAAAAAAGCTTTTACGGGTCTCTTTTACAAACGTCTGGGGTGCGCAGCGGAAATTTAAAAGATCCAGGTCATAGGTTTTTACCAAATTATCCAAATTTGCAATTCCAGCTTCCGAAGGGGTAAATTCATCACATACATGTACGAGCAGCGGGTTTTTCACCCCATGGTGCTCAATTAACCGTTTGACAATCGTACAGGAATCTTTCCCGCCTGAAACGCCCACCACGCATTCCCACTTACTATCTGCATTTTTATTATCCTGTATGAATTGTGTCAGCCATTTCTGCCTTTCTTCCCAATTGATGCCATGTTTCCTGTCCTTATTCAGGCAAGCGAGGCAAACACCCCCTACATCTTTGCTGTTAGGCCTAGTCCCAAGGATAAACCCACATTTTTTGCACGTCCTGATTTCCATCTTCCCTTTCCTTTCCATGGCAGGCTTTACGGCCTGGCGCATCCTCTTTTCTCCAGCAAAAACCATGTGACATCATCTTTCGGGAAGCAGGGATCCCGATGATATTGGAACCCATAATCTACCAACCGGCAATCTGGATACCTGTCCAAAAATTCCCCTGCAAAATCACGTTTGAATAACCGTCCCTCATGCCCTCTGTAAGATACCTCCACAGGCACCGGGTTATAATATTCTGAAATACAGATATATTTTTCAGCAGACGCATACAATTTTTCGTATACAGACTGCAATGCGTCTGGATTGATATGGATTAATACCCCACATATCAAGGCCATATCATACGTTTTGGCAGGCTTATATTCCAAAATGGAAGCTTCGTATACTTCCAGACGGCTGTCAAAGAACTTATCTGCCCTGAGGTGATTCGCCGCTTGATGGTTAATTTCAATTGCCGCTGCCTGGACATCTGGCTGCAGCATCTTAATTGCCTTTAGGTTATTCCCTATATTAGAGCCAAATTCAATGACACTTTTTATCCCGCCTGTCCTGCCCAAGATTTTCGCAAAGAACCCAACAGCAGAAGCCATCATCTCTTTGGTACATTCATTCCTTTCTATGTACTGATTCCCAAATTCCCCGCTCCAAAACACTTCCTGTTCTGTCTTGTATTCCATTTCCTGCCTCCTGTCTGCCTAATTACAGCTGATACCGCTGTTTTTCCACTCTGCCTTTTCTATCCCATCTGCTTTAAAAGCCCCTTAAGTTCCCCGACATCCAGCCATTCCTGGTTTGTGCCGGAACTGTACTCAAACCCTTCTTCTACTTTTTTCCCGCCTGGCAGGATACGGCTTTCCTCCCACCAATTATAATGGGGATATATGATATAATGCCTGTCATACTCATACGTCATGGCGGAATCTTCACGTGTCACCATAATCTCATGCAGCTTTTCCCCTTCCCGGATCCCCACCTCTTTTCTGGCGCATTCCGGCGCCATCGCTTTGGCTAAGTCCGTAATTTTAAAAGACGGGATCTTAGAAATAAAGGTTTCCCCGCCTTTCGCCTCCTCCAAAGCCTTAACCACCAACTGTATGCCTTCCTCCAGGCTAATCCAGAAACGGGTCATGCGGTAATCCGTAATCGGGAGCTCCGTTTTCCCTTCTTCTATCATTTTTTTAAAAAACGGAATCACAGATCCCCGGCTCCCTGCCACATTCCCATAGCGGACAATGGAAAAACGCACGTCCTTTTCTCCGGAGTATGCATTGGCTGCAATGAATAATTTATCTGATACCAGCTTGGTCCCTCCATATAGGTTGATGGGATTGACTGCCTTATCTGTAGAAAGGGCCACTACTTTTTTTACTTCACAGTCCAATGCAGCATCTATAATATTCATTGCCCCATTGATGTTCGTCCGCACAGCTTCAATCGGATTATATTCACAAGCCGGGACTTGCTTTAACGCTGCCGCATGGATGACATAATCCACCCCGCCAAACGCACGGTACAGCCTGTCCCTGTCCCGGACATCCCCTATGAAAAAGCGTAGGATATCCTGATACTCTTTCAGCTTTTCTGCCATAAGGAACTGCTTATATTCATCCCGGGAATAAATGATAATCTTCTTTGGCCTATAATGCGTTAAAACATATTCCGTAAATGCATTGCCGAAAGACCCTGTCCCCCCTGTGATTAGAATCGTTTTTTGGTTCAGCATAGCGCCGCCTCCTGTTTTCTGTATTTTTTGGATTATTCTACTTTTGCCACGGTCTGTTCTGTATAAGCTTCAATGATATTGGTATACGTTTCTAATAACTCCATATATTTTTTGCCCTGGCGCGCCAGTTCCAGCCCCTCTTCTTCCAAAGAAGCATATTTAAAATACTGGCCGGAACGCAGGATCTGCTCCGCCCTTACCATGGATTGCTGCAGCAGGTCATAATTTACGTTTTCTTCTATTTTCTTCCGGTTCCTCTTTACACGCTTTAAAAGCTTCAGATATGCCCGCCTATCCATATTGCCAGAACGGCACAGCTTATCTAATTGGGCATATATTTTCTTTCCTTCTTTTGCCAATGATATGATTTCATGCACTTTCTTTGGCGTATCATGAAAATACTCTAGGATTTTCCCCTGTGCTTCTTTATCAAATTCCGGTTCCAGCTGGTTGATACAGGCGCTTATATCCACTTCTTCCTTACATTCCTGATTGATTGCTTCTGCCAACGCCATAACCTTTGTCCCCTCAATCTTGGCGCCGCCTTCTGTCGCATTGATAAACTCTACATCATATTTTTTCCCCCATTCATGGATAAAGTCCCCAAACCATTTGCGGTAACTGTCCAGATTTGAAAGTGTCGGCACTTCTTCCTGGTAATTTCCCGGCACCATCAAAAACTTCTCCGTATTTTCTTCTGGCATTTCTTCCTGGAATGTCCCGTCTGCATGGGACTTATTATCGGTATAAGCAAGATCCTGGCCGACAAATATGACTTTACGGAATCCCAAATGGCAGGCAAACGCAAATGCGTAAGTCGCCACAGACCCGCCCGAGGTAAATCCTTCCAGCGCCTTGCCATTCATTTTATAGATTTGATTGATATAACGATACCCATCATTGATAAAAAACTTCTTGCCCTTGTGGTAATCCATCAGGCTTTTTGACGCTGTCACCTTTGTAAGCAAAGGTATTTCTTTGGCTGCTTCTTCCTGCTCGGTAAGGTTCAAAAGCTCTGCCGTCTTCATTCCATCTAAGGTAGCAAACATATCTGGAAGGATGCCCTCTTTTAACAGCCGTTTCACAGCCGTATCCACCGCAATCAAGAAAGCCTTTCCCTTTGCCCGTTTTAATTCCTTTATATTTTTATTTAATGACGGGCCTGCCGCAATCACTATAGCCGGAACATCTTTTGGCAACACGCGCATAAGGCTGGACGCTTTATACCCTGTCCGGACATACTGGACGTTATGATAGAAATTTTCTGCCTGGAATGGGCTGAAAAATAAATTCGTACTAACTCCCATTTTATATTCGGAAGCGTATTTACTTAAGCAATCATAGAACTTTTTTACCGCTTCCATACATAATTTCACATAATTAGGAAGGACAAAATATTTCATCAAAGGTATTTTATCTCCGCGCATCATGGAGATAATTACCCCTTCCAGCCCGTCGTCATTAATCCCGCCTACGACGACGGCAACCGTACGTTTCCCGAAAATCTTGTCCAAGTCAACTCTTTCCAACTGCTTATAAAAGACCGAAAACAAGGGCTCATACAACAATAGGATGACGCTTTCATCCGTCTGATTGACTAATTCTTCCAAATAGTGCAAATTCCCCATACCCAAAATAAACACTGGGGCGTTTGGCACGATTTCCCCCAATATTTTAATCTGATTCTGCGGATGTGCCATCGGATCGCGCCTGCCCGCCAGATACAGCTTCCGTCCTCCTGTTTTTACAGTCAGGATTTTCTCACCGGTAAAGGCAGTCTCCTCTGCAATCTGTATCGCTTCTTGTTCTAACAGTTCCTCTTTTTTATCTTCTATTATTTTAGAAATTCCAGGGAAACGCTTTTCCAGCGCGTCAAGATTCCTGTTCCGCATTTCCGTTGACATAACTTGTCTCCTTCTCTCTAAAATATTCTTCCGAGAGGAACATTTCCAGATATTCGGATAATCCCTGCTCCAAAGCATCCATCATCAGCACATTGTCATCTTCCTGCAGCGCCGTCTCACAGTCTTTTAAAATATCAATCAAATTCAGGTATATGCCCTCTTCCAGGCCGGAAATATCTGTAAGGAACCACTGGACAAATTCCTGGATCTGCGGAATGATTTTCCTTGTATTTTGCGCATAATTGTTATTCCTGGAGTAAGTCGCATTGAAACCCAAGAAGTTGATGGTTTCATACAAATTTTCTATTTTTTCTTTCACCGTTTTCTTCCCCGTCTTTCCTGTCCTATATGTCCAGGAATAAAAAAACCAGCCGAAGCTGGTTTTTTCATTCCACTTATCATACAGCCCGATTACTGTAACAGGGATAATATGCCTTGTGTTGACTGATTTGCCTGCGCCAACATAGACTGCCCTGCCTGAGCAAGAATATTATTTTTGCTGTATTCCACCATTTCAGACGCCATATCCGTATCACGGATCCTGGATTCTGCTGCCTGGGTATTCTCTGCCACATTATCCAAGTTGGCAATCGTATGCTCCAACCTGTTCTGTAATGCACCGAGAGCGGAACGCTGGGTAGATACGCGGTTGATAGCATCCTGTACTGCATTCAAAGTAGCGTTTGCACTGTCATAATCATCTACAGACGGAGCGGTTATCGTAACATCTGAGCCAAAACCGCCTGCTGTCGTTCCTGATACAATTGCACTGGCAAGTAAAGCTGACCATGCATCGCTAGCTTTCCCACCATATACAGAAGCCAGATGACTTGCAGCTGAACCTGCACTTTCCAATGAATCCCATACTTGGGTACCAGATACCACTCCATATGACCCATCTGAAGTCATAAAAATCATGTCATCCTGGAAGTTCTTCTCACCATACTCTTGCGCTGCCTGTATAAACAGTGATTTACTCAAACTTCCCACATTAAAAATGGGATTTGCTCCTTGAAAAATCAATAC
>CAJUSO010000026.1:0-32695 GCA_910588965.1 uncultured Lachnospiraceae bacterium
AAGTCCCAACTGGCTGTTGGGTACTGAAACCCTACACTTTTATATTAGGAGGAGACTTCAAATTTTATGAGCTCAAAAAAGTTGAAACGTTTCTTAAGCTTCGCATTGTCATTGAGCATGGTGTTCTCAATGAATGTGACAAGCTTTGCCGCTGAGGCTGCCATTCCAGCGGCGACCGATGCCATCGTAGAAGATGCATCTGCAACCGAAGATGCCGGCGCAGCATTGACAGAGGATGAGGCCGGCAAAGACACTGCGGACGATGCAGGCCAGACACAGAACCCTGGGGATTCCGCAGATGACGCAGGCCAGACACAGGCCCCTGGGGATTCCACGGGCGATGCAGGCCAGACACAAACCCCTGGGGATTCCACAGGCGATGCAGGCCAGACACAGAACCCTGGGGATTCCACGGGTGACACAGGCCAGACGCCGACAGATCCCGTTGACCCGCCAGCTGAATGTGCGCATGATTGGGTATCTTCAGCTATCATCCGGCAGCCGGACTGCTCCACAGACACAACCGGCATCGAGCTGTTTACCTGCTCCAAATGCCAAGACACAAAGTATGAGCCTCTTGCCCCGAAGCATACCGCAGGGGTGAGCACTGTCACAAAAGCTCCTACTTGCGTGGATAAGGGGGAGAAATCCACAACCTGTACTGTTTGCAGCAAGGCCTACACAGAAGAAATCCCTGCTACAGGCAAGCATGACACAGAGGAGAAAGTCACAGCCGCTACCTGCCAGGATCCCAAAAAAATTGAGCAGGTATGCCGTGTCTGCAAGGCAGTTATCAGCAGCAGGACAGAAGGAGAGCCTGCAGACCATACCTACGAGGTAATACGCACAACTGCCGCCACCTGCACCACCGCTGGCAGCAGAGAGCTGGAATGTTCCGTATGCCAGGATACTAAGACAGAGACAATCCCTGCGCTTGGCGGAAACCATACAGAAGTGGATATCCCTGCTGTCGCTGCTACTTGCAACAAGAAGGGCATGACAGCAGGCAAAAAGTGCTCTGTCTGCGGCACAATCACTGTGGCTCCTCAAGAATCCACAGAGCCCAAGCCCGACCATACAGAAGTGGATATCCCTGATGTTGATGCCACTTGCAGCGCAGCCGGATCTACCGGCGGCAAAAAATGCTCGGTTTGCGGCACAATCACTGAAGAGCCTACGGAGGCTCCCATAGATAATACCAAACATGTATGGGGCGATGACTTCACCGTATTAAAGCCCCCGGCAAACTGCACGGATACAGGCATCGGCTTATATACCTGCACCCTTTGCGGGAAGAGCCAGTACCAGACTATCGCAGACAGCCATGATTGGGACGAGGGAACAGTAACTACCGCCGCCACCTGCGGAACGGCAGGGGTAAAGACCTTCCATTGCAGGAAATGCGACGAGACAAAGACAGAAAACATCCCGGCAACCAATAAGCACAACTTCGTAGAAGGCAGGTCTGAGGCAACCTGCATGCAGCCGGCCAAGGTCGGCAAGGTATGCTCCGTCTGCAAACAAGCTGACGGCGAGGCAAAGCCTGTTGAGGGAAGCAAGCCGCTTGGACATAAATGGGATGATGGAAAGGTTACCACACAGCCAGGCTGTGACACACCGGGAGTAAAAACATCTACATGTACCCGTAAGGGATGCGACGGCGGGGAAGAAGGAAATCCGGCCACAAAGACAGAGACAATCGCGGCGACCCATGACTGGCAAGAGGCCATCACAACCCCCGCAACCTGCACAGCGGCTGGTGTAAAAACTTTAACATGCAAAAACCCAAGTTGCCCACAGAAGAACGGAGAGACAGCATTCAGCAAAACAGAAGATATCCCAGCACTTGGCCATGACTTTGCAGAAAAGACACTTCCTGCCACCTGCTACCACGCAACGAGAACCGGCATGGTATGCAAGCGCTGCAAGACGCCGCAGGACGGAGATGGAAACTGGGTGGAATATGGACAGAAAGTTGCCCATGTATATGAGACTACTAATACAGTTAATGCTACATGCACCACAGACGGCTCCATCACCAAAACCTGCAAGAATTGTCCTGAAACCTTTGAAGAGCAACCCGTAGAAAAGCATACCATAACAGAAACCATCCCCGCTGGACATAAGTGGAATGAGTGGGTAGTAGATACACCAGCCACCTGCACGGCGCAAGGCGCAAGGCACAGAACCTGTAAAGTGTGCTATAATGGTACTACGGAGCCAAAAACAGGCTATGAAGAAGAAACCATCCCGGCCACACATACTTACGACAAGGGAACCATCAAACAGCAGCAGACTTGCGGCAATGATGAAATAACCTTGTTCACTTGTACAAAATGCACAGCAGATACTCCAGGGCATACCAAAGAAGAGCATACCAAAGTAGCAACCGGCAAGCACAATTATGACGCCATCGTAGTTCCCGCGACCTGCACAACCGCAATGCAAGTAGGCGAACTTTGCAAGGTATGCAAGCAGCCTAAGCCAGGCAGCGAGATTGCCACCATCGGCAAACCCCTTGGGCATGACCTTGAGACCACGTACACTGCGCCAACCTGTACAGAAAACGGCAAGAGCGAGATTGTATGCAAACGGGAAGGCTGCGACCATAAGGCTACCATAGACCTTGGCAATATCGATGCTGAAAAAGCTACCAACCATGCTGGCACTACAAAAGACGTAGAAGCTATCCCAGCCACCTGCACTACCACAGGAACCGCAGCAGGAACACTTTGCACCAAATGCGGAAAAATGACAGCAGGCGGAGAAGAACTAGCAATTGATGCAGATGCGCATAAATTTGTAATATCTACTACGCTTCTTGAAGCAACCTGCACGGAAGACGGCGCAGCCAAGTACGAGTGCGACCTCTGCCATAAAGCTGTGAAATTTGACGTAATTGGGAAAGGGCACATCTTTGATGAAGCACATTGTGTCACCGTTCCAGCTACTTGCGTGAAAGCCGGCTCAAAGACTTATACCTGTGCAAGAGGATGCGAGGAAGAGGACAACACAAAAGTTGAGCCTATCCTGGCTACAGACCACAAATACGATGCCGGCGTAATAACCACTCCCGCAACCTGCGCCAAAGACGGCGTGAAGACATTTACCTGTACCAACGCAGGATGTACCGCAGATACAACGGGCCACACCAAGACAGAAGCTATTACCAAAACGGGCAAACACAACTTCCAGGACAAGGCAATACCTGCGACGTGCACAGCAAAGGCCAAGGTAGGAAGCTTCTGCAGCGTATGCGACGCGGAAAACCCAGCTATCACGCCTCAAGAGATAGGCCAACCCCTTGGGCATGACTTAGAAGTTACGTACAGCGCACCAACCTGTACCAAAAACGGAATCAGCAAGGAAGCCTGCAAGCGCTGTGAATATGAGAACGAAAAAGACCTTTTCCAGGCAGGTATTGCAGGCGAAGAAGCAAAGGGACATAGCGACACCTTAGAGGATGTAGACGCCGTTCCCGGCACCTGCATGACCAAAGGGACCGCAGCAGGGAAAAAATGCCCTGTATGCGACGAAATAGTAGAGGGCGGAACAGAGACAGAAACAGACCCAGACAACCATGTATTCGAAGTCGTTACAACTCTCGCAGCGCCTACCTGCACCACAGATGGGGCTGGGAAATTAAAGTGCAAGCTTTGCGAGAAGGAGCAATACGGCGTAATCAAAGCTTCCCATACCTGGGATGAGGCGCATCCTGTAATTGTACCGGCCACCTGCTTAACAGATGGTTCCAAGACTTTCCACTGCACCGTATGCGAGGAAGGCGAAAAGACAGAAACCATCGCCAAAACAGGCCATAAATACAACAATGGCATCGTGACGACCCCTGCAACCTGCGGCAAGGCCGGCGTGAAGACATTTACCTGCACCAACGCAGGGTGCACGGCAGATACCGAGGGACATTCCTATACAGAGCCAATCGCTGCCACCAATCAGCACAATTACCAGGAAGGCTACATCGACGCCACCTGTACAGAGCCCATGAAGGCAGGACGCATCTGCACGGTATGCAATAAGCCGGATGGCGAGCTGCAGTCCGTTGGAAAGCCCCTGGGCCATGATATTGAATCAACTGTAATCGAGGCCACCTGCGAAGAGGGCGCAAAGGCGGAAGAAACCTGCAAACGCTGCGACTATACGGCTACCAAAGACCTCAGCAACCTAATCCCTGCCAAAGGCCATAAGCCGGTAGAAGTTGCAGAGGTTCCAGCTACCTGCACCAAGGCAGGGACAGAAGCCGGGACAAAATGCTCCGTATGCGACAAATCATTGTCTGGCATGGGCAAGATTGAGATTAATCCTGATAATCATGAATACGAGCTTGTAAACACCCTGGTAGAGCCTACCTGCACCACCCCTGGCGTTGGCAAATATGAGTGCCCCTGCGACTCCGTAAAATTTGATGAAATCGCCATCGACCCAGTCAATGGCCACAACTTCGTAGACGGCGTATGCCAGAACAATTGCGGAAAGAAAGCAGCTGCAGCCAGCACAGATGCAACCGCCGGCGTCATTGACGGAGAGAACAAAGTTACTTTTGAGAATTTAATCACGGTAACTGACCCGGATGCAACCGTAGTGGAAATGGGCATCTTATACATCACGGCAGAAGGCTACGCCGGGAACCCGGAAACAGACCTGACCGTCAGCAGCGCTTCTGGCGACGTAAGGAAAAAATCTACCACAGAAACTGGAACAGGTTACCGTTTCAGCCTGAAGGTCGGCACAAATGTCACCAGGAAGCTCTATGCCCGAGGCTTTATCACTGTAACAGACAAAGCCGGCAAGACCCAGACTTACTATGGCGATATCATTAGCGGAAGCTACAATGACTTTGCAGGGTAATCTTATGAATTTTATGAAAAACAATTGCAATCACATGAACTGCAGGCAACAGGACGGGACTGCGCCCCAAGCATGGCGCATCCCCAAACTCTTGCTCTGCGCACTCTTAAGTGTTTCCCTGGCTGCTTGCAGCAGCCAGGGCACACAAAATTTATCTGGGGACTCTTCCAAAACGCAGGACAGCGCCAATGGCGGATCCAAAGCAGATGAAAGCCAAGACAATCCCGAGGCGCAGGATAACGCCCAGAGCGATTCCAAATCGCAGGATAATGCCAATGGCAATCCCAAAGCAGATAATGCCCAGAGCGATTCTAAAACGCAGGAAGAACCTGTCTTAGAAGCTGGAGCCAGCGATGAAGAATTGCTGGAGGTGCTGAAAGACGACATCCATGTGGTGACGGAAGAAGAATTCCATGACACAGCCACAGGAATCTTAGAGCGCACTGCGGAATACACGGGGCAAATCTACCAATTGGAAGGCGTTCTCAAAATGGATGGGACGGCGCTTTGCCTGGCTCATGACGCAGAGGAGGATTCCCCCCTTCTGCCCCTGAAATACCTGAAACCCGATTTCAAGGAGGGCGATAAGGTCCGCATCACCGGCATTGCCAGCCAGGACACGGAAAGCGATGACGCAGCCGTTCTGGAGGTCGTGGTGGCGGAAGCCCTGTAAGGGACAGAAAAAGCTATGGAAAAGAATCGGAACAAGCTAACAAGAAAGGAAAGAGAAGGAAACGCATATGAGAGAATATGAAACTCCGGAATTGGAAATTATTACCTTTAAGAATGAAGATTTGATTTCTACCAGCGACGGCGTCATCACCGATCCAGATGAAGAAATTTAAACCCCTGCCCCCTTACCGCCTTACACAAAGGCCTTACAGGGAGGGGCTAGCATAAAAAAGACTGCCAGGCAGCCATTTTCGCTGCCTGGCAGCTTTTCTTTTTCTGTATCCCATCTCCGCTTAAGGCTCTTACGGCGCTTGGGGCCCTATCTTTGCCAAGCCCGCCCTATCCTTGGGAAATTTGCCGTGTCCTATGGAAGCTTTTTCTCAATCTCTTCCACTACAATCTTCAACGCCTTAATCCTGGCATATTTTTTATCATTGGATTCCAGCACATGCCAAGGGGCAAAGGTGGTGCTGGTCTTTTTCATCATCTCATTGACGGCTGTCTCATAGTAGTCCCATTTCTCCCGGTTGCGCCAGTCCTCTTCTGTAATCTTCCACTGCTTTTCCGGCGTGTTCTGGCGGTCGGTGAAACGCTGCAGCTGGACGTCCTTGTCTATCTGCACCCAGAATTTAATAAGGATGGCGCCCCAGTCTGCCAGTTCCTTCTCAAATTCATTAATCTCATTGTAGGCCCTCTGCCAGTCGTTCTCACTGCAGAACCCCTCTAAACGCTCCACCATCACCCTGCCGTACCAGGTACGGTCAAAAATGGCCACATGGCCGGTCTTAGGCAGGCGGTTCCAGAAGCGCCAGAGGTAATGGCGGGCCTTCTCGTGGGGTTCGGGGCTGGCAATGGGCTGCACCTCATACCCCCTGGGATCCAGAGCCCCGGTAATCCTTTTAATATTGCCGCCCTTGCCCGCAGCGTCCCAACCCTCATAGGCAATGACAACCGGGATTTTCCTGCGGTACAGTTCGTTGTGCAGCACGCCCAGCCTTGCCTGCAGACGGCTTAATTCTTTCTTATATTCTTCCGTCGTCAAAGATTTATCCAGGGAAATCTCGGACAATTTCGGCATTTTTTCCATGGGGAAAACATTCTGCAGCAAAGGCACGGCGATGGAACGGTTCTTCAGGGCTGTGTCAATGCCGCTAACCAAGGTCTCCAGCACCTGGAGCTGCGCCCATTTCTTGCTCTTGGCATCCACGATATACCAAGGGGAAGTGGAAACATGCGTATCGTCCAGATACCTATCATAGGTTTTTAGGCATTTCTCATAATGCATATTCTGCCACTTGTCGTTCTCGCTGACCCGCCAGCTGGTATTCTCATCCTCTTCCAGGCCTTTTAAGCGCTTCTGCTGTTCCTTTTGGCTGATATGGAAGAAGAACTTCATCACCAGGTAGCCGTTGTCCGTCAGCTGGCGCTCAAAACGCTTCACGCTTTCAATCCTTTTCTTGTATTCCTTGTCGCTTAAGCCATTGTGGAGGCTGTCCCTGGTAATCTCATCCATCCAGCCGGAATCCAGGAAGCAGAACTTCCCAGCCTCTGGGATTTTTACGAAATAACGGTACAGGAAGGGCTTACGCCTTTCCTCCTCTGTCGGGATATCCATGGTGGATACTTTGAAAAACCTAGGGTCAATGTTCAGTATTACTTTCCCCAGCACACTGCCCTTGCCGGCCGCCCCCCAGCCCTCGAACAGGACAAATACCGGGAGCTTATGCTCCTTTATCTGCATCTGCTGCACGGCCAGCTTGGCCTTTGCGGCTTTCAGCCGCTCTTCCAGTTCCTGCACCTCTGGCTTTTCCAGATGGTTCCAATCTTTCAGCATTGCTTCTCCTCCTTTTCATTTTGTCTTAGGAATCTATAAATGCCCCCTAGCAAGCTGCGGGGCATGGCCTAGCTTGTTCTTTCCGCCCCAGGGGGCGGTGTATCTGCGCCCAAAGGGCGCTTACCGCCGCGGCGTCCTCCAAATATCCGCGCAAACGCGGCTGCTTGGAGGATACCGGTATCCCGGCGCAGCCATTCCCTGGAAGATAGGCCGCGCCGCTAAAAACCGGATCTGCTTTTACAGGGACACCGCCCTGGCCAATCACCTGGAAGATAAACCGCGCCGCTTAAAAACCGGATCTGCTTTTACAGGGACACCGCCCTGGCCAATCCCTTGGCGGCGGACTATCCTTGGAATTATTTTACCACATATCTTGCGGTAAATCACTCTACTTCCTAATAATATATAGGGTTTTTACAGAGAAATTTATAAAAACAAAAGATTGCCCGTTTATTTCCCAAATTATATATACTTTATGGGAATGAAAGCAAACAGATATTTTGCTATAATAAAAAATATCTGACATTTAATTCCCTTGTGCGCCAGCTATCTGCCGCATAAGGGGAGAGCAGAACCAGAAAGGAGGATACACGACATGATGCATAAAACCCTAACGAAATGGCTTTCCTTTACCCTTTCCCTGGTAATGGCCTCTACCATGATGTTTTCATGGGACGCTAAAGCGGCCGCCCCTATGGCGCCTGCCACGGAAACCGCTGCTGAAATCCATAACAGCCAGACGCCTGCCACGGCAGCCGCTGCTGAAAGCTGCAACAGCCAGGTGCCTGCCCAACCACAACAGCCAGAGGATAAAACCCTGGCGGCACAGCCTTTTTCTGAGGCAGTTACAGAGCCCTCCGGGGAACAGGCAGGGATATGGACGCCCATCAGCCAATATATCCAGGACACAGACTACAATGTCCCCACGGATTATATGGTGAGGAAGGCCAATGTTGACTACGGCCAAGTGGAAAACATCCAATACCCATCCACTGCGACCAATTCAACCCGCAAGGCCAAGGTCATCCTCCCAGCCGGATACAGCGCCAGCAAAAAATACCCTGTGCTGTACCTGCTCCATGGGATTTTCGGCAATGAGGACACCTTGTACAACGACCAGGTACAGACCGTTATCGGCAACGCTATCGCTTCCGGCGGCAGTGAGGAAATGATTGTCGTGCTGCCCAATGCCTGCGCCAATGAGACGGGCACGCCCCCAGACGAAGGTTTTTCCCTGGAGCATTATGCTGCATACGACAATTTTATCAATGATTTTAAAGACTGCCTGATGCCCTACATAAACAGCCATTTCTCCACCGCCACAGGCGGGGAGAATACAGCCATTTCCGGTTTTTCCATGGGCGGGCGGGTGTCTTTGCACATCGGCTTCACCCTCCAAGACACGGTCCGCTATATCGGCGCCTTCAACCCGGCATTTGGGATCCTGGAATATGAGAATTATGGCGTCCATGAAGACGGCCTGTTTACAGAGGATACCTTTACCCTGCAGCAAGCATACTGGGACGACACGCTGGTGCTGATTGCAGCCGGTACAAAGGACGATATTGTAAGGAATGAACCGGAACGCTACCATAACGCCCTAGCCAAAAACCAAGTCCCGCACATTTACTACGCCACGGACGGCGTCAATGCCAGCGGGCAGGTTGGGGACGGCGGCCACCATGGGGATGTCTACAAGCATGGGCTTTACAACTTTATGCGAAGGATTTTCCACAAGGAACCGGCGCCTGCCCCCACGAAGGAGCCCCTCCTCCATCTGAGCTTCAACAACGCCCAGGATGGGCTGGAAAGCCCCGGCGCCAAAATTACGATGCATGGAACGCCAGGCTTTACCCAGGATGGGACACAGGGCAAAGCCATGTCCATGGAGGGGGGCAGCTACCTGGAGATTGCCAAGGGCGACGGCACAAGCCTTCTGACCGGCTACGACGCGCTGACCATTTCCTATTGGAGCAAAACTGCCAGCAAGACCAACTGGGCTACCTACCTGTCCCCAGACGGCAGTACCCAGAATTACGGCCAGGAGAAATACCTGGGGATTATGGACAACAATGGCGCCGTAACCGTAGAACGCTACCTCAATACAGGCAGCCGCCCGCCAAGCGCATCCGGAACTACCACAGCGAACGAATGGAAGCATGTGGCTGTTGTCATCACAGAGAACGAGACGCGCCTGTTTTTGAACGGAAGAAGAGCCAAAGCGACAGAAAGCAGCTACAAGCTGACAGATCTTTTGGGCAGCAACAGCATCTTCTACATTGGCAAGGCCAACTGGGGCGCAGGCGAATATTTCAACGGCCTGATGGATGAGTACTCCATCTATGGCTTCGCCATGACGGACAGCCAGGTCAACAACCTGTACAACGGCAGGGACTTAGACGATGACTCCGTTATCTCCACAGAGGCCATGCAGCGGTACTATGACAGCCTTACGTTAGGAAATGTAATCCCAGACGGCGCGGTCATGGCAGAAGGGAAGCTTGCGCTTCCAGGGCAGCTCGGCGGTGCAAGTATCACTTGGTCATCCAGCCAGAAGGAAATGATTGGGGACGACGGCACCGTACACCTTCCAGACGCTGCCGCAGAAGTGACGTTAACTGCCAAAATTTCCCTGGACGGGGATACAACCTCCAAGAAATTCGTGGTTCCCGTCCTTCCTGTTTCCATGCAGAAGGATTCTTTTACCCAAGATTTCCTTATCCCCCCTGTACTTGCTGGGGAGACAGCCCTTCCCACATCCTATGGGCAGGGAAACATCACATGGTCCGGCAGCCTGGTATCTTCGGATGGGAAACTTTCAGCCGCAGACACAGAGCAGGAGGCAAGCCTTACCGCCACCTGGCAATGCAACGGCCAAAGCGCTTCCAAGTCTTTTTCTGCCAGGATCCTTGCCAAGGACGCCATTGCGATGGAAGCCTATACCCGTGCGCCTTTAGCCAAAGACGTCTACAGCGGGAAGCTTTCCTACAGCCTCCACCTGGCGCACCGGACAGAAAACGGCTCCTATGAGGGCCTGTACTCCAACAATGGGATTCTCTATGCCAAAGCGGACATATCCGCCGCCAACACCCTCTATCCCAAAAACTTAAAGAACCCTTATGTGTTCGCAATGCCAGAAGGGGGTTATGGCATTGTTGCAGTACGGACAGACTCCTCCAATGAGGATATGGCAAATGCCGCAGATGACGCCAGCAAGGGCAAGGCGCTCCTATTTACCACAGAGGATTTTATCCACTATGAGGAGGTCGGGCTTATCAACCTGCAGAAACAGGCGTATGTATCGGATATTACCTGTGAATATGACAGCAGCGCCCGGCAATATGTGCTCCGCTGGTGCGATACCAACGGGAATTATTATAAGAGCACGGCAGCTGATATCCTCAGCCTGTCTGCCCAGACACAAAAAAGCGGGATTTTTAGCTTCCCCTCTGTACAGGCCTCTATCCCAGGGGCAAACATGCGCAACCAGTTCTATGTGCCTGGGAAGATTGGGAAAGCCGCTATCCAAAAATTCAGTACCTTACAGAATACAACCGTCCAGGTCCCGGAAAGCATCACGGCAGAAAGCCCCGAAGAAGCCGCAAAAGTCCTGGCAACCCTCCATTACAGTGATGGCTCCAAAGCCACAAAACAGGTAGATTGGGATTTAAGCGGCGTGGACTTCGCCAAGCCAGGGACCTATACCGTAAGCGGGACAGTACAGCGCGCACCATCCATGAAGGCGCACAACAGCACCTCCCTGGGCGTAAACCGGGCAGACCCTTGCGCATATTACAACCCAGATGATGGGTATTACTATTTCATTGCTACGAACGACGCCAATAATAACTACTCTTTTTCCATTAAGAAGGCCAAAAGCCTGGAAGGGCTGAAGGACGCCCCGGAAACGGAAATCCTGAACCTGGATATGTACCCGGACATCAACGGCATGCTGTGGGCTCCGGAAATCCACAAGGTCGGCGGCGAGCTTTATATTTTCTTTAGTTCCAACCCTGGGGAAGCCTGGAATGTCCAGTCCCATGTCATGCGTTTCAAAGGCGGGGAACTGGCAGACAAAAGCAATTGGGAAAAGCCCATCCTCTTCCAGGGCAAGGACGGCCGCCCACTAAATGAAGCCCTAGGCGACTTCGGAGGGATTACCTTAGATATGACCACCTTCCAGCTAGATGGCACCCAATATGTGGCATGGGCGCAAAGGGATTTTGGGCGTTCCACTGGTTCCGTCCTCTGCATTGGCTCCATCGACCCGAAGGAACCCTGGAAATTAACCAGCAGCCCCGCCATTATTGCCCGCCCGGACTATGGCTGGGACAACAATGACAATACGCCTGTAGACGAAGGGCCCTATGCCATTATCCGTGAGGATAAGGTATTCCTTACCTTCTCCGGCTCTTCCGTGGGCGCAACTTACTGTGTGGGGCTCTTAAGCGCAGACCGTAACGGGAACCTCTTAGACCCTGCAAGCTGGCACAAGAGCAACTTCCCCATCCTCTATGCACGCGCCGTAGAAGGAGAAGCAGGCCCTGGGCACAACTCCTATACCACAGACGCCGCCGGCAACTTAGTGTTCGTATACCACGCAAGGCCTGTCAACGCCGACGGCTCGGTAGGGAGCCGGAATACCGGCCTGCGCACCGTCCATTTCGGCGCAGACGGGGAACCCGTGCTGTACATGACAGGGGAATTGGAACTGGCCAAAGCAAATGAAACCGTACAAATGGACGTTATTGTAAAAGACCCAAACGGCTCAGATCCAGATAACCCTAATCCTGGCCCAGACCCCGGCCCCGATAAACCAGGTCCGGATGAGCCTGGCCAAGAAAAGCCCGGCCAGGTAACAAATGCAGCGGCAAAGGCAGCATCCACCTCTGTAAAGCTGAGCTGGAAAGCCGTAACAGGCGCAGACGGCTACCAGATTTACCGAAGGACAGGGGATACCGGGAATTATACCCTGGTAAAAGAAACCAATACCGCGGCCGCCTCCTTCCAAGACAAGGGGCTTCTTTCCGCCACGGCTTACTGTTACCGTATTTATGCTTATAAAGCCAGCGGCGGCAGCAAATGGATTGGGCAGGCTTCCAGCCCAATTAAGGCCCTCACCCTGCCAGGCAAAACCGCAAAGGCCAGCCTAAAACAGAAGGGGGCAGCCAGCACGAAATCCAAAGCCACTCTGACATTCCAACAGGTGCCGCGCGCAAGCGCCTACTACATTTACAAGTACAATACCAGCAAAAAGAACTTTGTGCCCGCATTCCAGATCCAGGGCAAAAAGCTGTACGCTTACCAGGGGAAAAAATATGTTAAAATCGGCTCTGCGGCATTGAAAAGCGGCACCTATACCGCTACCCTTACCGGCCTCAACCTGAAAAAAGAAAAGACCCAGAAATACATTATCAAGGCCGTGAAAACGCAGAAAGGCTACCCAACAGCCATCGGCGCCGCCAGCAAGAGCATAAAAATCACTGCTGCCGTAGAGGCATCACTCAAAACCAAAAGCCTTACGATAAAGAAAGGCAAGAAAAAAACTATTGTGGTTTCCAACAAGAAGAAGGGCGCATCCTATACCTTCCTGCCTGCCAAGACAAAAACTGTCTCCATCAGCAAGAAGGGCGTAGTGACCGCCAAAAAAGCAGGGACGGCAAAAATTACCGTCCGTGAGAAGTATAAAGGAAAAACCCGGAAGCTTGGAACTGTGAAGATAACCGTAAAGAAATAATTTTATAAGGGCAAGCCATTTTGCGGCGGGTATCCTATCCCTTCTTAGGGGTAGGATGCCCGCCGCGTAAATTTACCGGCATATGCTGCGCTCCGCCTAAACCGGCATATATGGAATCAAAAACCTTCATAATGGATAGAACATAAAAAATCCAGTTGTAAGGGCTGCTCCCGCCATAACCCCAAGCAGAAAGCATACCACGCCTAGCCAAAAACGGAAAGATGGTTTCTCAATGGCAGTATTCAGGACAGCAGCTTTCTCCCGTGTTCCCTGCACCGAAGAGCAGTGCAATGATTCGCTTGGGATTTCAAGTGGCGCCTCTGTCTCCACTTTAGGTTTCCAATCCTTAAAAGATTCACCGGGATTCCGATGGCTGGCTAAATCTATCCCTTGCCCTTCCATGGCATCAAAATCATCTGCTTTTGCTTGCTCAAAATATTCATATACAGGCTTTACATCTGCCGTATCAAATCCCTTTAATCTCTTGTCCGCCCAAAAATAGGCATCCTCATGGCGTCCTATATATACGAAAAGCACCGTATTCCCTGATTGGGTAAATATTACCCTGAAATCCTGTGTTACCCTTGCGCTTTTAAAGTTAAGCCTTGTATTGAGTTTTTCTATTTTCAAGCTATCACTTCTTAAACTACGCCGCATTAGGCGGATTGTTTCTAAAGACTTCTTTTGTGTTTTCTTATCTAATTTTAGGAAAGCGTCTATATATGTATCAGAACAGACAATGTTTGTAGCCATATGCCCCTCCCTTGGCAATGCCCGAAAAATAACCCCATGCAATCTTTTGGGGTAATTAGGCCATGCCTTTACCTAATTACCCCTGCCATAAACGAAATCCCGTGCGGGAACCAAACTATTTTTGCATGGCCTGGAACCCTGAAAGTTTCTCCACTTCCGCAATGCTCAGCCCAGAATACTCTGCAATTTCCGAAACTGATAATTTTCCTATTTTCAGCATCCTGAGTGCTGTCTCCCTATTTGCCTCTTTTTTTAACCTTCTTGCACTTGTTTCAATCAATGCGCCTCTCATCATATCACCTACGCCTTTCTGCACATTCTCATATTTCTGCGCAATTTCCTTCATAACATCGCCTGATAAATCAATAATTGTCCGTTTGTCAAACGCCCCTATTACCCCCTGCCGTTCTAATTCATCAAGCCTTTCCAGAATAACCTGGTACTCCGCTTTCAGTCCTTCCAGCTTCTGTTCATTGCTATTATACTCAGGAAAACTTTTCTCATGTGAGAAAATGTAAAACGGAATCAGCATAAGCAGCTTTTTTCTGAAAATGTCATCCAATGAATAAGACTGCACCTTCATAACCGGCACGTCATACCGCACCGTCCCGCCTGGCGTGGCTATCACAAACTTCATGTTATCGGGTGTCTTTTTCGACGCCCGAAGGTAGAGGACTGCAGTATGGGGAAATGCCACTGTCAGTATCTCCTCTGTAACCTCGCCCTCGTCAAGCGCAATCTGTGCAT
Organism: uncultured Lachnospiraceae bacterium; assembly: GCA_910588965.1. Taxonomy (GTDB): domain Bacteria; phylum Bacillota; class Clostridia; order Lachnospirales; family Lachnospiraceae; genus Petralouisia. The sequence goes on from CAJUSO010000026.1 coordinate 14,610, forward strand.
CGTACTCGAAAAGCCGGATTGTAATCTTGCCGTCTGGCAGGCTGCTTTCACACTCAATATGGTATTTTTTCTGTACCTTTCCAAGAATCCGGAAATTCGTATCTGTAATACGTTCCTTACCTGCCTCATCCTGCTGGCCTATAAAATGCTCATTAGGAAAAAACTGTATTTCTTCTTCCCCGGTGTATGATTCTTTGAAAATCTCATTGATTACCGGGATAACCAGCTTTCGGCAATCGTTTAAGATTGTACGGAATGCCCCGTCATATATATTACCCATTTGCCGCCCCCTTCCCCTGCCTATAACTTCATCTTATCATCATTCCGGCGTAAATTCAACCATCCAAGAACCGTAATTTAGGTTTTTTCCCTGCGGCGCCTAGCTGCACACAAATCCCTGCTGCCAGCAGGAACTCCGCCAGGAACCCGCACCCTGCTGCTTTTAGGAACCCATATGCCCACCCATCATCCAGCCCGGCCTTTTCCATCCCCACCAGGAACTTCAACGCCTCTAATTTTTCCCGCCACAGCCCTGACCAAAAAGCAAAATCAGACCAGCGGGAAGGAATATAATCCTCTGGGATCCGCACCTGGCTTTTCAGGAACAGAAAAGAGATAACTGCCAGAAGCATACATGCCCCTGCCATTGCTGCCTTGCCCAGCATCCCCTCCTGCTTCCTATATAGATGGAAAAGGAACGCACAGAAGCATATACATATGGTAATGGGAACCAGCAGCATACATCCCCCGCTGATTCCCCGCAGCAGCTCTAAGTCCAGCAGCTTGGCAGAAAGCCCATACTGTATGCTAAGCTTCTCTGCAAGGCTGCGGCTTGTAAGCCCTTCTTGCTTTTTGGCCGTCACCCTGTCCAATACTTCTGTCCCGCCATCTGCCTGCGCTTGCGCCAGCCCTCCGTTTCCCTGTCCGCCTGCGCCGGCTCCCTGCTGCTTCCCTGCCTGGAATGCCACTACATTCCCCTGGATGGGAACCACCTGGCGGATTTTATAAGAAGCTTCCCCATAGGAAACCTCCTTTCCCACCACCTGGCTGCTGCCGAATAACGCCCAGGCAGCTTCTTCGCTGAGAACACATCCTTCCACATCCCCCTGTGCAGGCACCTGGCAGCCATCCAGCACCAACCCAGGGTTCCCACACAGGAGGATGGCATTTGCCACTGCCGCCCTGGACAAGTTTTTGTTTTCTAGGGTTACCCCTTCCTCCTGCCCCCAAATGCACAAGGCAGGCAGCGCCCCATCGCTTCCCAATTCCTTCTGGGCGCCCCCATCCTCCTCTTCTGCCTTTTCTGCCTCCTTCTGCATATCCTTCATCATTTCCATCCCCTCTGTTACAGATATGGGGCTTTCCAGGTAGAACATCACCTTCCCCAGAGCCAGGCTTCCCCAGGCAACAGCCGACAGGTAAAGCAGGGCCATAGCAAGGGCGGATATGCCTGCCGGCACCAAATAGCTTGCATATTTCCTCATGAATTATTGCTCCCTTCTTACCCTGCTGCCATCCTCTATGGAACGGCTGGCCGTGCTGATAATCTCCTGCTCCCCGGTCAGCACCCCTTCTTCCAATGCGGCAACCGTGCCATTTTTGTCCAGTACCTGCACATCCATACGCTCTACCGCCAGTTCCTGCCCCATCACTCCCTGCTGCTCCCGCAAAATCAGCACATAATAGCCTGTCTGCTCCTCATGGAGCGCCTGCACAGGAATCACGGAAGAATACTGGGCAGATTTCTGGACAATTTCTATCTGTGCCGATGCGCCAGGCTCCAGCACGCCTTTCGGCAACTCGATGAAAATATCTAGAAGGGTATTGTCTTCCTTATTGGCAGATACATTGGAAACGGTGAAGTCTTTTAGCTTATCCTTGCTGCCCGAAGGGGAAATGGTGACCTGGCTCCCTTTCTGGACGTATGCTTCATTGCTTTTGCTTACCGTTGCCACCAGACGGTTTCCCTGGGAAGTATCCGCCAGCCGGACAGCTGTTCCCTCCGTCGTAAAATCCCCCGTAGTAACCGCAATTTCCGTAACCATGCCGCTGACTGGCGCTGTCACCTTACCGCCTTCCTCCTGCAGGGTTTGGAGCTTACTTAAAGCTAACTCCTGCTGTTTTTTTAGAATTTCATTCTGAGCGGCAGTACTGTCCGTAGGGGCTGCCGCAGCTGCATCCTCTACAGCCCGGGCAGCTGACCTTATGCTGTCTATCCTTGCGGTAACTGCCGCCTCATAAGCAGCCTTTGCCTCTGCCGCAGACGCCTCAAGCTGTGATTTCTGGGCATCCCATTCAGCAGCGCTGTCCCCTTGGCTCTGGTTTTCCTGGCCCGGGGAGCCTAGAGCCTCATTCTGGCCATCCTCACCCGGGGAGCCTTGCATCCCCTCCTCCAGGTTGCCCTGGTTTGAGGAGCCTTGGGTTCCAGCCTCTTGATTTTCCTGACCTTGTGAATCCTGGTTCCCTGCTTTCTGGTTGTCCTGACTTGGGGAGCCTTGGATTCCAACCTCTTGATTTTCCCTGCTTTGTGAATTCTGGTTCCCTTCTTTCTGGCTACCCCGGACTTCGGAACCTTGCTTCCTTTCTTCCTGGCTGACCTGGACTGGGGAACCTTGAGTCCCCCCTTTTTGGCTGTCCTGGACTGGGGAACCTTGAATCCCCCCTTTTTGGCTGTCCTGGACTGGGGAACCTTGAGCCCCTTCTTCCTGGCTGTCTTGGCTTTGGCTCCCGTTGGCTTGATTCCCTTGGTTCCAGCTTCCTTTTTCCGGATTTCCGAAACGGTTGCCCTCATATACTGCCCTGGCAGCCTCTGCGGCGCCATTCCCTCCCTTTGTATTTGCTGCCTTTTTTGCAGCGCAGGCTGACATGCCGTTAGGATAGGCTGCGCCCACAATCCCGGCTGGGCGCGGGTTATTCTGCAGAAATTCCTGCAGAGCCCGCTCTGCGGCGTCCCAGGCTGCCTTTGCCTTGGCTACGTCCGCATCCCCTTGGGAGACTGCCTGGTTATAATCTTCTGCCGCCCGCTTTTTGGCAAGGGCACGGGTTTCCTGCTGCGATTCCCGGCTGCTTTTGGCATCCTGGTCCTGCAGCCGGATTTTCTCCAATTCCTGCTGGGCGGCCAAAATCTGTTCTTCTAGGCGGCCTAAATCCAGCAGGAACAAGGTCTCTCCCTGTTCCACGGCCTGGCCTTCCTGCACGCAGATTTCTTTCACCCGCTGCCCGCCTTCCGTATAGACTGCAACTTCTTTCCCTGCTTCCACCTTGCCGCTTCCGCTTACCTTATGGTCAATTGTCCCTGTGGATAATTTCACGGTAGTTACCCTTGCCATGGCGGCTCCGCTCACTGCCCTGGAGATCAGCGTAAACACCAGCATCACCGCCAGGAACCCTCCAAATATCCCAAATGCCTTTTTTCGAACCATTTCTTCCTTTCCCTTTCCTTTCCATGAATTGCGAAGCCCCGTCACTCCTTTACCGCACCGGCCATAATCCCCTGTTCCAGATAGTCCTGCCCTCCCAGGAATACCAGCAGCGCCGGCAGGAAGGTAACCACTGAGGCCACAAACGCAACGCCCGACTGGCTGATTGCCGTAATGTCCGGCAGGAAGATGGACAGGGGGAACAGGCTTTTATCTTTTAAGAACGTCATAGGCTGCTCAATCAGGCTCCAATATTCTAAGAACCCCAGCACCATAGAAGAAATAACCCCTGAAGACCCTATGGGCAGCGCAAGATAGCAAAACAGCTGCCACTCCCTTGCGCCGTCCAGCTTTGCAGACTCCAGGAGGCTGTCTGGTATCTCTGTAAAAAAACGGTACATAATAAAAACAGGAAAGGTCGAGAATACCCCTGGCAGGATAATCCCCCAAAGGTTATCCGTCAGCTTCATCCAGTCTAATACCAGATAATCCGAGAGCATCAAGACCTGGAACGGCATCAGCATTAAAATCATATAAAGCAAGAAAAAAACCCTCTTGCCTGGGAACTTATACTTCGCAAAGCCCCATGCCGCCATAGTCCCTACAGCAAATTGGCCAACGAGCACGCCAAAAGTAATTTTAACGGAATTCCAGAACATCACGAAAAATTCCGGCGTATCCAGGAAAACCTCTACATAGTGACGCAAGGTGGGGAACAGGGGCAATAAGGGGAAATCCACATAACCCTTATTGCCGGAAATAACGGGGCCAAGGCAGGAGCTCAGCTCATCATTCCCCATAAAGGAACCAGCCAGCAGGAAAAACACTGGATACAAAGCAATCACTGCCAAAACCGCAAGAACCAGCCAGCAGAATTTCCGGCCAAGGCGGATATTATGGATTTTATTGGCTTTCCTATGGCGCATAGCGGATGCCATCTCCTTTCTTGTCCCATGCCTTCTGCAGCATCAGGATGAGCAACAGCAGCACAATGCTTTCCAACACGGCCGCTGCAGCCATTTTATCGAAGGAATATCCACGGAACCAGTTATTGAACAGGTGCTGCATCATATAAATGCTTTCATGGGGGTAATCCCCCGCCACCAGATAGGATTCCCGGAATACCTTAAAAGAATTTAGGAAGGACAGCACCGTAATGGTGTAAAGGGAGGGCTTTAGGTTCGGCAGCGTGATTTTCACAAAACACTGCCATTCCCCCGCCCCGTCCACTCTTGCAGCCTCATAAATGTGTTCGGAAATCCCAGCCAGGCCGGCCATCCACAGCACAATGTCATAACCCAGGTTTTTCCAGATATAGCTAAATACCAGGACCCAGAACGCCTGCCCCGTATTCATCCAGTCGCTTCCTACAATCCCCAGATGCGTCAGCCATTGGTTCAAAAGCCCCTGGGAATGGAAGAGCAGGCGCCACATCAAGGCCACAGACACGGCGGGGAGCGCCATGGGCATCAGGAAGGCGCTTTTTATCAGCCCGCCATATCTGCTGCGGAACAGTATGGCTGCGCAGCCCAGCGCCAGCAGGATTAATACTGGGATACATACCGCTGTAAAGCATAGGGTATTTTTTACCGCCAGCCAAAACGCCGTGTTCCCAAACACCGTCCGGTAATTCTCCAGCCCTACAAAGCGGTTATCCACAGCCCCCAGGAAAGACCGCCGCACCACATCCCCATAGGGCAGCAAATAGAAGAGCAGCACGCCCAGGAAGCTCGGCATAACCCATAACAGGCCGCAGTATCTTTTTATCCCTTTTTTCCCCGCAGCAGCCGGCGTCTTCTGACCCGCCTGCGCGTTTTGCCTGCCATAAAATTTTCTGGGGGCACGCTTTTTTCTCCATCCCACTTGTTCCCTTCCTCCTACAACATAATATGAATCACTGGTTATCTCACACAGGATGCCCTTGGGGGAGCGCCGCTTTGGCACATGTGAAACAAGAATCTTGCCTGCCTTTCCCCTACTCTGCCAGGTAAATATTCACCTTCTGCATAATCGCATCTACCGCCGCTTGGGGCTCCAGTTCACCTTTCAGCACTTTCTCCCCCTGCTCCACCACGGCCTCCTTGATTACATCGTCCATAAGGGCCGGGTTTTCCAAGGACTCTGCAAGGTCTGTCAGCTTCTTGATTTCCTCCTCTGTAGCCGGAACCATCTCATAGCTAATCGCCTCGCTCACATCCTCGCTATTCCCACCGACGCCTACCATTGTCATAGATAGATTTTCCTGGCCTTCCTTGGGCTCATACTCATGCCCGTCTATCGTGCCGCGGAAGGCATCCCGTTCAACTGGGAACCCCCCGGACATAGCCAGCTTCTGGGCGTCCTGTGAGAGCAGGTAGCCCACAAATGCCTCGGCCACTTCTGGCTGCGTGCTCTTGCTGCTAATCCCCAGTACCAGGGACGGTACGAAAATGCCTTCCGCCTGGCCTGGCATACTGCCAAAATCACCCTCTTCCAGCTTTTCAGACACCGCCCGCATCATCCCGTAGTCCCCGCCGCCATACAGGCCGATATTAGTATTGATTTTTTGGGCTGCCAGGTCAAGCTCACCATAGTCTAAGGATACCCTCTTCAGTTCGTTCAGTTCCTGCCCCTCTATTGTCATGGAAACCTCCATCCCCTCTTCCTGGGAGGCTTCATATTCCCCATAGGCATTTTTAAGCTTCGTTAGGAAATCTGTTACCTTTTCCTTATCCAAGGTGCCATCTTCCTTTTTCCATGCCGCCCCGCAAGTATACCAAAACTTTTCCACCACATTGTCCGGATCCATATTCACCAGGGCGTCCTTCCTCTCCATAAATGAATCAAACCCTTCCCCAGGTGTATAATAGGCGCTCCCTGCATGGACCAAAGGCATCAGGAACCTGGCTGGGATTGCGCACATCACGCCCTGCCCATCTTTGTAAGCATTTAAAATATTTTCAAAATAATTCCCTCCGGCCTTTGCAGCCACCGCCGACAAATCCCTTAGGATCCCTTTTTCAGCATAAGTTTCAACCGGCATCCCATCCAGTAACAGCACATCCGGCCCTTTCCCCGCCATTACCTCTGTGGTCAGGGTCTTTAAGGCGTCGGAAACCGTCATACCATTCCCATCTGACAGCGCCACTTCATAATTCACATACACATCCGTATGCTCCTTCTGATAACGGCTGATTGCTTGGCGCATTTCCCTGCTGTCATTGAGGGAATACACCTTCAGTTCCTTCTCCGGCCTGGCAGGCGTGTCTGCAGAATACGAAAACTTCGCCAGCGTAACCCCCGTAAGGGAATTGGAATCATTGGCCGCCACCAGCAGGTTCTTCTCATCCAGCATCAGTAATTTCATCACGTAAAAGGACGGATTTGCCAGGGAATTTAGGCTCCCATCCATCACCTGCTCCATTACGCTTCCCCCAAACGTATAGTGGTACAGCCCCTTATTGGTAAGCCAATACATCTCTTTCCCGCTATCTAGGGAATCAACTGCCCGGAAATACCCGCTTTCTGCAATGCTTTTCTGAAGCACATCTTCTTTGGGCTGCTGCTCCCCTGTGGCCGTATCATAGACTAGGACCTCGGTATCCGTCTGGCATACCAGCTTATCCCCTGCCAGAAAACTCTCCCTAAGCCCTGATTCCTCACCAAATTCATAGGTCTGCTTGATGCTGCCGTCTGACACATCCACCTGGTAGACCTGCCCCCCTATCCCCTTCACCAATACCTGGTTCTCCCCCAGGCAGGACAGCCCCAGGATTAAGTTGCTGGCTCCGCTCAGTTTCTGCAAGCCGTTCCCCTCTTCTTCTCCGTTCCCGGATTCCTGGTCCCCGGATGGATCCTCTTCTGCCCCGTTCCTGGATTCCTGGTTCCCGGATGGCTCTTCTCCTGCTGCGCTTTCTTCAGGCTCCTTCCCTTCTTCCTGGCCTTCTCCGTCTGTGCCGCCGCTTCCTCCCCCTTCCGGCTCGCCATCCATATAAACGTCTACCGAAGTGCTGCTATAAACAGATGAATCAAATGCCCCGTTTACTGGCATATCCTTTGCAGCTGGCATCTCAAAGGGAATCCTGCTTGCATTCCCTTCTTTGTCCAGCAGATATAAAACAGACACAACGCCTTTTCCCTCGGCAGCCTGGTTATAGGCCATCACTGCCTGGCCCCCTGCGGACAATGCGGCATAATCGACGTACCCCTCCTTACCTTCCAGCTCTCTTGGAATCTCAAAGGCTAATTCCCAGTCCTTCCCCGCATCTTTGCTATCCCAAACACCCATGCAGTTTTTATCTGCATCTTCCCCAAGCAGCCGGACTGTCCCATCCTCCATTTTCTTCATATCGAAAATGTTGCAAAACAACGTGGAGCCGCCTACTTCTTCTTCCAAGAAACGCCCCATGGCTTTTTCCCCGCTGCCGCCGTTATCGGCATCACCTGGACTGCCGCTATCCCCCCCATTGGCCCCGCTGCTTTCGGCAGCGCTGTCTGCAAGATTTCCAATCCCAGCGCCTTTCCCGCTGCACCCTAGGCTGCCACAGAGCACCGCTAATACCATCCATATCCCTATCATCCGTTTCCATTTCCAATTTTTCATACTGATTCCTCCTGTAAATCATCCTTCTTTTCCATCATCCAAACCCCCACACCCCTCATTTGCAGCTTAGGATACCACAAGAACCTCTAAACATCCTCTAAAACCATGGGAAATTTTTAGAGATTATTTAGAGGTTCTTGTGGTATACTGGATATGATAGGCAGCTATCTATCATCCTAAGGCGGCTAACGCCTGCTGTTTGTACATTGCTGTGCTGCCACTGGGCAAGCGGTGCAGGCAGCAGGACCGCCGCAACGAAGAGAGGCGGTGCACACATGCGAATTTTAATTATAGAAGACGACAGATCCCTTGCAGAGAGCCTACGTTTCCAATTGGAACAGAACCATTTTGAGACGGACGTCTGCCACAATGGGGAAGAAGGCCTGCATTTTATTGAACAGCAATCCCATGACATAATCCTTTTGGACCGGATGCTTCCCATCCTGGACGGCATCTCGGTCCTGAAAATCACCCGGGAGAAAAACATCCCCACCCCCATTATCTTCGTCACTGCCCTTGGCGCCTTAAATGAGAAAATAACCGGGCTGGACTGCGGCGCGGACGACTATCTGGTCAAGCCCTTTGACTTTGAAGAGCTTCTCGCCCGCATCCGCTGCATCCTACGGCGGCCTGCCAAATGGGAAGGCAGCAAGCCCTTGGAACTTGGCGATATCTCTTATGACACCCAGCAGAAAAAACTCTATTGCGGCAATATTTCCTGTTCCCTTTCTGCACGGGAGGGGGATTTGCTGGAGTTTTTCCTCCGCAACCCCGGCCAGACCATCCCCCGGGCCTCCATCCTGGCAAAGGTCTGGGGGCCTGACGCAGAAGTGGAGGACGGCAACCTGGACAACTATATCTATTTCCTGCGCCGCAGGCTGAAAAGCGTAAAAAGCTTCCTGCAGGTAAAGACCATACGCGGCATAGGCTACCAACTGGAGCTTCCCCATGGCTAGGAAAAGCGGGCGCCCTCCCCGCATCTTCCGTAAGCTCCATCTGCGCCTGACCTTATTCTGCACTATCATCTGCGGGGCAATTTTAGCCCTGATGACCCTGCTCTGCCTGGCCTTTTCCGAAATGGAATCCAGGGAAAGCCATTATGCGGACTTCCAGATCAATGTCAATATGCTTATCAGCCATTTTGAAAACCAGTCTGTCATCTCCCATAGCTGGCTCTCCCAAATCCAGGCTGACACCCAGTTCCAGATGGACATCTTAGACAACGGCAACCGCCTTGCCTATCGGCGCCTGAACCCCCTGCACCTGGAGGAAAGCACATTTGCCCTTGTCCGCCAAACTGCCCGGGAAACATATGCCATCATAGAAGAATCCTTTTCCAGGGATTCCCGGCTCTCCATCCATGCAGAATTTGAATTTCCGTACCAGGGGGAAAATTATTACGCCTCCGCCATCCTTATCCCCAAGGACAGCGGCGTCTTAAATATTGCCCTCCTCTACCCCCTAACGGGATTGTACCAAACCATCCGCCTCCGCCGGCTGCAGTTTGCCGCGGCTGACATCACTGGGATCCTGCTTTTATGGTCATTCTTCTGGGTGTTTACCTGGCGCATGATCCGCCCCCTTATTGCCAGCCAGCAGAAACAGGCAGAATTCATCGCCTCCGCTTCCCATGAGCTGCGTTCCCCCTTAACGGTAATGCTGTCCTGCCTCTCTGCCATGAAACATGCCTCCCCGGAAGAAGCGGCAGGATTCTCCCAGACAATCGCCCAGGAGGGGAAGCGTATGGGCCGCCTGATTGAGGATATGCTGACCCTATCCAGCACAGACAGCCTCCATATCACCCTGCAGAAGGAGCCTGTGGAACTGGACACGCTGCTGCTGTCCGCTTATGAGAAATTCCAGCCTTTGGCAAGGGAAAAAGGCATATCCCTAAACATCCTGCTGCCTGACCAATGGGTGCCGCCCTGCCTCTGTGACAAAGGGAGGATGGAACAGGTGCTGTCCATCCTGCTGGACAATGCCTTAAGCTACACACCGGCTGGCGGCAGCATCCGCCTATCCTTACAGGCCGCCTCTGATAAAATCACCCTCCGGGTGGCAGACAGCGGCGCCGGCATCCCAGATTCCGAAAAAAAAGCCATATTCGGCCGCTTCTACCGCTGTGACAAATCCCATGAGGACAAATCCCATTTCGGGCTGGGGCTTTGCATTGCCTGGGAATTCATCCATATGCATAAGGGGAAATTATGGGTAGAGGACACGCCAGGAGGCGGGGCTACGTTCGTGGCAGTGATTGGGGGATTATTGTAACCATAAGTGATAATACAAGAAGAAGGAGAACATACCATTGAGGCAAGTACAGATATTAGAAGACGCCCTAAAACAGGCAATTACCCGCGATATCTTAGAAGCGCTTCCCGATTGGTTCGGGATTCCAGAAGCCAGGGAAGAGTATATCTTAGGAAGCGCCGGGAAGCTATTTTTTTGCGCTTATGACAGAGAACGGCCGATAGGGTTCCTATACCTAGAGGAAACCGGGAGGGATACCGTTGAAATCGCCGTGATGGGAGTGCGCAAGGAATACCACCGGCAGGGGCTGGGCAGGAAGCTGTTTGGCTGCGCAAAAGAAGCCGCCCGCCGGCAGGGATATTCTTTCATCCAGGTAAAGACCGTAGAGATGGGGCATTATGCAGAGTATGACCGCACGAACCTATTTTACCTTTCCCTTGGGTTCCGGGAATTTGAGGTATTCCCAACCTTATGGGACGCACATAACCCATGCCAGGTTTATATTATGGCATTATAGGAAACGGCAGCTTTTCTTTCAGGAAATCAGCAGCTTTTCCCATTCCTCTGGCTTAAATCCCGTTGCAACGCCCTGTTCTGTAACCAGGATAGGGCGTTTTACCAGCATGCCATCCGTAGACAGCAGGTTATACTTTTCCTCTAAGGACATATCTTTCAGCTTGTCTTTTAGCTTCATTTCCTTGTAAAGCATCCCGCTGCTATTGAAAAAACGCTTAATATCCAGGCCGCTTTTTTCGTGCCACTCCTGTAACTCCTCTTTCGTAGGGTTTTCTTCCTTGATATGCCGGGATGTGAACGGCGCCTGGCGTTCCTGCAGCCACTTCCTGGCCTTCTGGCAAGTGCTGCATTTTGGGTATTCTACAAATAAAACCTCCATATATCCTGCCTCCTTTCCTCTCAATCATTTGTTATCACAGTCTTTATAAAGCTTTCCAATCCCTTCCTGGGGCAACCGCCCCCATGCTGTATGGCGCCAGATGTTTATGGCGCATCTGCCGGGTAATCACCCCTGTCCACAGCCAGTTCATAACCAATACGCCCTATCCTGCGGCTTAAGCACATCCTGCATTCTGCGGCTTCATCCCCTGTACAGATCTTATTGTCATACAGCTCGTACTTCTTACGGACGGAAGCAGGGGACAGGTTGGGCATCACCACATTGGCTCCCGCCTGGATGCCTTTTTCACGGCCATTCGGATCTATCGTCCCCAATGCCGTCGTAGCCGGAAGGAGAAGCTTGGGCAGCATGAGGCGCAGCAGGCCTATCATAAACAGCGTCAATTCCACCGTCCCCTGGGGTTCATTGGCAAAAGGGGTATCATGGTGGGGAATGAAAGGGCCGATGCCTACCATATGGGGCTCCAGCTCCCGGATAAACAGCATGTCCTCTGCAAGATGGGACGGCGTCTGCCCGGGGCTCCCAACCATGAACCCTGTGCCTGTCTGGAAGCCAATCCCTTTCAAGTCCCACAGGCATTGCTTGCGCTTATCCGAAGAGAGCCCTGGGGGATGCAGCCTGCCATAATGGGCCGTGTCTGCGGTTTCATGGCGCAGCAGGTAACGGTCCGCGCCTGCCTGGAACAGACGCTGATAGCTTTCCAATGTACGCTCGCCAATGGAAAGGGTAATGGCACAATCTGGATAGGATGCCTTGATGGACCGGACAATCCCCTCCAGCTTTTCCTGGGTGAACCAGCCGTCTTCCCCGCCCTGGAGCACAAAAGTGCGGAACCCCAGCCCATAGCCGATATGGCAGCATTCCATAATCTCATCTTCCGTCAGGCGGTAGCGGGCCGCATCCTGGTTACTCCTGCGGATCCCACAGTAATAGCAGTCATTTTTGCAGTAATTTGTAAACTCAATCAGGCCTCTGGCATAGATTCTGTTAGAAAAATAGCGGCGCTGCCATTTCCTCGCCTTTTGGAACAGGTATCCGGAAAGCTGGCTATCGCGGTTTTCGATAAGCTGTACCCACTCTTCTTTTGTAAGATGCGAAGCCGCTTCTAATTTGTCAATCAGACCATATAAAAAATCCATATCTCCTCCCGTCGCCTTACTCCCCTAAAGGACCTATACGAACTTAAACCCAGCACACGCATCCCCATACTGTATTGCTGCGGGCAATGCCCCAAGCGCCGTGCTTGCATGGGCACTTGGCTGCCATAAGGAATTGCCGTGAGCCAATGCACCAAGCGCCGTGCCTGCTGGGCATTTGGCGCATGCCGCGGGGGACAGAGCCCCCAGCTTTCAAAACAACAAGCCCCCTATACCAGAAGGCATAGGGGGACAGTATTCCTTAGCAATTTCTACCATAACACATCTTACCCGCTCCCTTCCCATAAGGTACTCCTTCCGGTCAGGCCTGCTTTTTTATTCCTATCTGCAAATCCTCTATTTCCCGTCGCCCATACCGGCAGGGAACCTATAGAAGATGGCACAGAACAAGGTCTGCAGTCAGAAACTCTTCCTGCGCACCTCTCTTTGGCTATGGTATCATACTCTGCAAAAAAACTCAACTATTTTTCAAAAATAACAGCCTAATGGGAAGCATCCCACTTCCTTTTGCATAGGGCCTTACTTCACAGCCCCATTCACCACGCCGCTCAAGATTTGCTTCTGGCAAATCAGGTAGAACAGGATAATCGGCAGCAGCGCCAGCAGGTAGGAAGCAAACGCCAGGTTGTAGTTCGCCCCGAACTGTGTCTGGAAGGACAGCTGTGCCAATGGCAGCGTATTCTTAGAGCCAGACATAATTACCAATGGCGTCATTACGTCATTCCAAGTCCCCAATGCCGTCAGAATAGCTACTGTGGCATGCATGGGTTTCATGATGGGGAAGATAATCTTCCAATACGTCGTCCAGGTCGTCGCCCCGTCCACAAAGGCCGCCTCTTCCAAGGCAATGGGGATATTGGTCAGATACCCGGAATACAGCAGCACATTCATCGGCATGTAGAACACCGTGTACAGCAGGATAACCCCAAACATATTGTCTAACTGCAGGATAGCCGTCTGCTTTACCAAAGGCATCATCAGGATGGCAAAGGGCACGAACATACCGCTTACAACATAGAAATAAATCAGCTTATACCCTTTCTTCTTGGCCTTGCTGCGCCCTACCACATACCCCAGCATGGAATGGAGCACAATGGACAGTACCACGGTCACCACGGTAATCAGCAAGCTGTTAAACAGGGAGTTCCAAAAATCCGTTACCCTCATGGCTTCCGCAAAATTCGAGAAGCTCCAGCTCTTGGGCAATGAAAGGATACCGGAAATGCTGTTCGTCATTTCCGAAGGCTGCTTAAATGCAATCACTAACGTCATATAAAGGGGGAAGATAATCGTGGAAAGCCCCAAAATCAGCAGCACGGTTACCGGCCAGTTCACTTCCCTGGCAGCTTGCTTCCTTACCTTTGCCAAAACGCTTTTCTTAAATTCGTCGTTTGTCTGCATATTTTGATTCATCACAACTGCTCCTCTCTCTTATTGGTAAAGCTCATCTGCATGACTGAAATCACTACAATGACAACAAAGAACAGCACTGCGTTTGCACTCTGGAACCCAAACTGGCCGCCTGACATACCGTTGTTATAAATCAGGTAGGAAATGGACTCCGTGCTCTGTGCCGGGCCGCCTTTCGTCATAGCCATTACCTGGTCAAATACCATCAGGAAGTTCTTCATGCAAAGCACCATGTTGATGCTGAAAAACGGGAGGATTAACGGGAAGGTGAGGTATTTGAATTTGCCCCAGCCGCTTACCCCGTCAATAGCCCCGGCCTCGTATACTTCCGCCGGGACAGTCTGCAGGCCCGATATGTAGATAATCGTGTTCATCGCAATCGCCTGCCATGCGCAGACAATCATAATTGCCACCCATGCCCAGGAGGTGCTGGAAAGGATGCTGGTCCCTTCCCCGCCCAGCATCTTCGTGAATGCCGGGAAGATGTAGGTGAAAATATAGCTGAAAATATAGCCCACTACCAAGGAGCCTAATACATTTGGGATAAAGTACATGCCCCTTAAGGTGTTTTTAAACTTAATCTTGCTGTTCAAGCCCATGGCCAGCAGCAAGCTGATTACGTTTGTCACAACCGTGGACACAATCGCCAGGCGGAAGGTAAACCAATAGGATTTCCCTACCCTGCCGTCTGTGAATAAGTCCATATAATTACGCAGCCCAACCCAGTCAAAATCCCCATAGCCTTTGAAATTCGTGAAGCTGTAAATAACACCCTGGATTAAGGGCAGCGTGTTAAACAAGAAAAACAGCGCTACAATTGGAATTGTAATTGCCAAATATGTGGCTTCCTTGCCCATTTTCTTCTTCGTTCCCATAATGTCCATCCCTTTCTTAGATTCTATGCGTTTTTACTGCCCGGATCCATACTCCTCTACCTTGCGGATAATGTCCCGGTTGTAGCGGAGCCAGTCTTTGTCAAATTTCTGTAGGAATGCGTCTTTGTCCTGTTCCATCAGGAAAGTCTGGATCATGCCGTCCACTGCCATCTCAGACGGATAATGGTGGTCATGGTAATCCGACATCTTGCCTTCTTCAATATAGCTTGCCATGCCGTCCAGCATCGGCGCCAATGTAAAGGCCTCATCCTTGCAGGGGACTGCATTCTGGTCATCCAGGTAGGACTGCATATTGTCATGCTCTAACAGGAAATCCAGCACTTCGTAAGCAGCCTCTTTATCCTTGCACTCTTTGGTCAGGCAGAACTGCAGGTCAATACCGGAATTTAAGACATTCTTGGAAGCATCGTCATTGGCCGGCATCACAAAGGAATCAATATCCATATCCGGGTTCACCGACTTAATCTGGGGAACGGCATAACTCCCAATCGCGTACATAGCGGTTTCCCCATTGGCAAAGGCGATACAGGCATCGTTATAATTATAAGCAAAGGGGCCGGACTGCCCGTATTTCAGCATTTCCAGAACCCGGTCTGCCACTTGGCCGTAATTTTCCTGGAAGGTGGTCTCCTTCCGGTTTACCTGGGCGCACACGTCCGCCGGGGCAAGCCCGACTGCCAGGGCATTCCATGGGGCAAGGCAGGTCCAAGTGTCGCGGAACCCGAAATACAAGGGCTGGATCTGTTCGGACTGGATTTGCTCGCACAGGGCGATGAACTCGCTCCATGTGGTAGGGATTTGCCATCCATGTTCCTGGAACATCGCCCGGTTGTACAGCACGCCTGCTGCATTCGCCACATAGGGGACGCCAAACGTCCCTTCCGTCGGCACGAATTCCAGGCCTTCCAGCATCTCCAGGTAAGCAGGCTTAATGGACTTGAGCCCTTCATAATCTGAAACATCCGCCAGAATATTGGCGTCCACAAAATAGGAATAATTCATATCCCCGCCAATCCCAATAATATCCGGGTAATCTTCCCGGACAAGCTTCGTTTTCAGGATGGTCATTGCATCATTCGGCGACTCGATAACCAATTGGATATCATCGTGGGCCGCGTTAAATTCCTCCTGCAGGCGTTCAAAAACAGCGACTGCTTCCGGCTTATACTGCAGGACATGGATTTGCGTCACCCCATCCTGGCCAGAATCCCCACAGCCAGCCAGTATGGATGACGCACACAGAACGCTTAACATGAACACCGTACACTTTTTGATAAGTTTACGCATTACTCATATCTCCTTTCGCTTTCTGAATACCAAATGCATTTGATTCTCTTTAGTATATAGTATAACATGGCATTTTACCGCTTAAAATATCGCCGTTTTACCACTTTTATCCCATTATGCGATATTTATCTTTTTACTTGCATATCAGGTGGCATTTTGGTATATTAAACATACTAAGAAAATACAGGAGGTTCCCCATGGATGTTTTGAACAAGGACTTGAAATTCTCAATTTTTCCAAATGAAAATTTTGTGGATCTCAGCTTGTACCAATTCGGCTGGGAAAAGACGGTTCCCTCCCATTCTTATGGGCCTGCTGCAAGGAACCACTACCTGTTCCATTACGTCATCTCCGGGACAGGCACCCTGTTTGCCAATAACTCCTCCGGCGCCACGGACACCTACCATATCAAAAGCGGGCAAGGCTTTATGATTTTCCCCGGCCAGATCAATACCTATGTCTCGGATCCGCACCTGCCCTGGGAATACACCTGGGTGGAATTTGACGGGCTCCGGGTAAAGGAATCCCTCCGCATCGCCGGTTTATCCCAGGATGCGCCTGTGTACCGGGCGAAATCCAAAGGCTTACGTGAAACCATGATGCAGGAAATGCTGTACTTGGTAGAGCATGGGGACGAAGCCCCCTTCCATCTGATTGGGCACCTTTACCTTTTCTTCGATGCAATGCTGCGCTCTATCACACCAGAACAGGCCTATACTGGGAAACGGCTGCAGGACTTCTATATCCGGGAAGCCCTTGCCTACATTGAACAGAATTTCCAGAACGATATTTCCGTTGAGGATTTAGCCAAGGTCTGCGGGCTGAACCGAAGCTACTTCGGGAAAATCTTTAAGGGATCCACTGGGAAGACGCCCCAGCAGTTTTTGCTGGACTACCGAATGATTAAGGCAACGGAACTCCTTAAGCTTACGAAATTATCTATCGGGGATGTGGGCAATGCGGTGGGGTATGCGAACCAGCTCCATTTCTCCAGGGCATTTAAGAACTTGTACGGACGGTCGCCGCGGGAATGGCGGAATGAGAACCGGGTGTGAACGGCGCCCTGTTTGGAAAACGGTATGGAACGGAGGGCGGCATCATGGCCTTTTCATGATGAACCCTCCAAGGGCAATCCACCAGCGGCTTATCCTGAAATTGTGCCAGGCTATCACAAACTACATGGACGAAAAAGGCGGCAGCTGCGAAGTATTCCCTGCCCCTTTTGCCGTATTCCTGAATGAAGATGATAAGAATGGAAGGACACAAGGCAATATGCATTTCCCCTGGCTTGAGCATCAGGGTTGGGGATCTGCTCCCGAAAACGCCCGGTTAAAGACGCCCTGGCGCCCATCCAAAGCAGCAACGGCTTTGGTGGGCGCCAGGGTGTTTTCGGGCGTCTTTATCTGACTGCGGTTCTTTATTTTGTAATCTTCTGCTTTTTACCGGAAATCCCCCGTTTTTTCAAAAGCGCTTTGTAGGCCTTCAGCTTCTTGGCAGGAACCTTGGCGGCTGCCTTGCTGCTGATGCCCTGGAATGCGCTGCTCCCTACGTTTTTGGAAGTAAGGCGCGTTGTTTTAATGACAATGGTTTTCAGTTTCGGTGCGTTGGCAAAGGCTTTGCTGCCGATGGATTTTACAGAAGCAGGGATGGCGGCTTTTACCATCCTCTTACATCCATAGAAGGACTGCTTCCCAATCTTTGCCACCTTGCCGGGAAATACAATCTGGGTTAAGGCCGTGCATTTATAAAACGCCCTGTCCCCGATGGAAACCGTATTTTTGCCCAAAGACACTGCCTTAAGCTTCGTGCATTGGCTGAAGGTATTCTTCCTAATCTGGGTAACGTTATTCCCCACGGTTACCTTCGTAATCTTCTTATTGCCCTTCAATGCTTTTTCTGAAATGCTGGTAACTTTATAAGTGATTTTGCCAATGGTGACAGTAGATGGGATTTTAATGGACGTTGCCTTGGTATTTTTGTTTTTATAGTATTCTACCGTGCCGCCCTTCTTGCCAGATTTTGTAACCTTATATTGTGCTTTGCCCTTTGCATCGAACAAGACTTTACCTACAGCAGGCACTTTGTCCGGAACATCTGGATTCACTGGCTTGTCTGGGTCTACCGGTTTGTCTGGATCCACTGGTTTATCCGGGTCTACCGGTTTATCTG
>CAJUSO010000026.1:32795-44812 GCA_910588965.1 uncultured Lachnospiraceae bacterium
GGGTCTACCGGTTTGTCTGGATCCACTGGTTTATCCGGGTCTACCGGTTTATCTGAATCCACTGGTTTGTCCGGGTCTACCGGCTTATCTGGGTCTACCGGCTTATCCGGATCCACTGGTTTATCCGGGTCTACCGGCTTATCTGGGTCTACCGGTTTATCTGGATCCACTGGCTTATCTGGGTCTACTGGCTTATCCGGATCCACTGGTTTGTCTGGATCTACCGGTTTATCTGGATCCACCGGTTTGTCTGGGTCTACCGGAGCTTCCGCATGGAATTTATCATAATCTGTCACTTTTTTGCCCCCGGACAGAATTACATTGCCGTTTGCATCAAGGGCAAATACCTGGACGGTATTATAAAGCGGGGAAGCTGCCAGTGAATCTGTAGGAACTTCCAAAACAGCCTTCTGATTGGTTACCCCAACAGTGCCCACATTTTTTCCATTCACTAAAAATTCCACTGATTTTGCATTTTTATTCTCTACCTCCGCAGTGATTGCTGTCGAGCCGTTTTCCTGGGCTGTAATGTTTTCTTCCTCCACATGGATTCCCCCTGCTGTCCGATAGCCAAGGGATTCTGCCAGCTTCTCTGGGGATTGGAATTGCTGGTCCATCCAACCCAGGCGGTTTTTCAGATAAGTTTTCAGGGTTTCCACCTGGGCGCCAAAGGCTTTGCGGCTATCCCCGCCATACCACATAGCGGCATTGGCGTCTGCAGACTCCGCCAGATACTCCCGGCAGGTATCCATCTTGCCGCCCTCGGCTACGATACTGCCAAGCTCTTCCCGCATCTGGGTATACAGTTCGTAAGCCTGCACTGCAAAATATGGATCTTTGATAATGTCTTTATACCATTGCTTCGCCTGTGCTTGGGCTGAAAAATGGGTGGTCTGCCATTCATTGTATATCCCAGAGCCTTCGTACTGGCTTACCAGGCTATTGGACGACCAGTCCATATCCCAGATAGGGCCCATCTGGAACAGGCCGTCAATGTCCTTGTAAAGGTATGTGCTCTTCTTCATGGCGTCTACATTCATAAACAGCTCATTTACCAACCAGAAGCGGGTCAGGGACCCCATATCAAAGAACTGGCTGTAAGTTAATTCCTGCCCATCTTTCGTGACTGTGTAATCGGAGGCTTTGATGGCTTTCTCAAAAGTGTTGATGTAATCCTGGACATATTTCATAGTCTCCGGGCTCGTGGCAAGGAATTCCGGCTTCTTGAACATGAGCGGCTGCCCCAGGCTGGACTGGAACTTAGAAACCTCGTCAAAATAGGCATCCAGCTCTAACAGGAATCCCCCTGTCGCCTCCGGCATATCGGAAATGTATTCCGTAATGTCGTATTCCTTGCCTTTGTATGTAAATTTCTTGGTTGCAAGCCAACTCATATCCTGTTCGGCAAGCTGTGCCTCTATGGCGTCCTGGTCGTCTTTCACCAGGCCGTTTTGGCTTTCTGCCTTGTATACGGCTTTCGCCACAACGCTGGCATAATCTTCCCAGTCATGGATATTTACCCTGCCGTCCGCTATCCTTATCTGCTCGCAGAACTGGTATGTGCCCTGGTACTTGCCGTTCAAAACCAAATCCACATGGACATTCTGCATATATGGCATCCCCATGGCATCGGACAGGTTATAAGCCAGCATATTCCTCATATGGGATTCGTCTGTGTAGTTGGCTAAAAGCACCCAATGCTTATTCTTGCCAAACCCAAAAATATCCGTCTTTTTATCCAGCTTAATCTTATATGGCTTTTTGGGGTTCTGCCAGGTAGAATTGCCCCGCCCTTTGATTTCTATCACGCCGTCGTACAGGGTGGTATTGGCAGAATTGTATTCCGCATTGCCCTGGATCTTGAAATTGCCGTTAATATACGTTTCCTTGCTGGTAATCGGCTGGCCGCCCTCTGTATCCACATACATGACCGGCAGCTTGCTGAGGTACATGGAAGCCTGGTAAGTGCCCGTGTGGCTGCCAGAGGCAGACACTGTTACTGTCAGCATTTTTTCCAGATCCGCACTGGTCGGGGTGTAGGATTCCTGGATTGATTTAAAGGCCCCTCCTACCTTCCAGTGATATTTACAGACCGTACCTTCTGGGGCGCCGGACAGGGAAACTGTCAGCGGCGTGCCGACAGAAGCATACTCCTGGTCTATCTTCAGGGAGATGGCCGGGGCTTCCTCCCCGCCTTTGGCATATACAACCAAGCCTGCCCCTGTATTCCCCGCGACAGACGCGGCAAGCATTGCCATGGTAAGGAACAGGCTAACGATAGATTTTCTTATTTTACGGTGTTTTTTCATACAGTAATACTCCTTTTCTTTCCATTCAGGGGTTGGCTGGATACGGGCTGCGCCCACTCATTTTCAACTGGGACCACCTCCTTTTCTATAGCGCCTGGCGAACTCTCTTTCTATAGCCATCATACCATCCCACCTCCCCCCTTGTCAAAGGTAAAAGCCTTGTTTTCCTTCCAGATTTTGCAGCATCGGCGGCCATACTGGATTTTGGGAACCCACGCAGTTGGGGGGGCTGAGAGGGGTCATGCATCCGGCGCCTCTTTCTTCAGGTCTGCAATATCCTCAAAAGGAATCCCTACCCCGCCTACCTTCAATATCCTGTGTTCTGCATCTATTTTTGATACTGTCCCCGCCACTTTCTTATATTCCCCGTTCCGGAAATACTCTGCCACCACCGCATCCATTACATGGATTTGCCGCATCCTTTGGTCCAGCTCTTCCAGCCAATCCTCTGCCAGCTCCCGTTTCGGGACACATGGCCGTTCCTTTTCCCTAAGGGCTTCCTGGAACCCTTGCAAGGCATCAAAAGGCATAAACTGCTTTGCACGCGCCTCCCTGTCCATTTTCCCCCAAAAGGCCCTCGGATTATTCGCCACTTCGGTGCCCCCCTATCTGCCGGTTCCTCTCCATGGCCGTGCCTGCCCCCAGAAGGTCCATCCCCCGCACAATGGCATTCTTGCCATACCTTTGCTTCACTTCCAGGATGGCCTTTTGCAAGTCTTTCTCCTTTTTTTCCTTTGCACTGTCTGTAAAGAGGCTGTACTGCTGATAGCCTTCTCCTACAAGCCTGCCGCAGGAAATCGTTGCCTTCCGGATTGGCTGGCCCTGCTTGGCAATCCGCCCGTACAGCCCCAATAGGGAAGGGACGACAGCCTGATAGGAATTGGCAGGCGCTTCCAGGGAAACCGTCCCAACAGAGGGCCCTAGCCCTGTCTCATAGGAATACCCAATCCTCAGCGTAAAGGCTTGGGCAGCTAACCCCTTTCCCGCCAAATCCAGGCAAAGGCCGTCTGCCATTTCCTTTATAATCAATTTCCCTTCATCAAACGTATAATCCCGCAGCAGCACCTGGCTCCTGGACAAAACGCTGCTCTTTGGCTGGTAGGCTTTTATATCTTCCATCCTGGCGCTTTCCCTCCCCCAGGCATGGTCAATCAATAACTCCGCATCCACGCCGAACATGCGGTACAAGACCCCGGGATCTGCATGGGCAATATCACGCATCGTCAGGATCCCCAAGTGCGCCAGCCGTTCCTGTGTCCCCGCCCCTACCCGCCAGAAATCCGTGAGCGGCCTGTGGTCCCACAGCATTTCCCGGAAGGAGGTTTCGTCCAGGCATCCGATGCTGCCTTCTGCATGTTTGGCCAGGATATCCAGCGCCACTTTGGCCAGGTACAGGTTTGTCCCAATCCCTGCTGCGGCCGGGATACCGGTGCTTTTTTGGATATCCCCCATAATCCGCATGGCAAGTTCCCTGGCGGTCAGCCGGTACAAGGAGAGATAACTTGTCACATCCAGGAAGGCCTCGTCAATGGAATAGACATGGATATCCTCCGTGGCCACATACTTCAAGTACAGGGCATAGATATCGGCGGCATAAGAAAGATACAGCTTCATCCGGGGCGGCGCCATAATGTATTCCACATGGGGCGGGATCTGGTATATCCTGCACCGGTTCGGAATCCCCAATGCCTTCATAGACGGGGTAATGGCTAGGCATATGGTTCCCTTCCCCCGTTTTGGGTCGGCCACTGCCAAGTTGGCAGCCATCGGATCCAGCCCGCGCTCCACGCACTCCACAGAAGCATAAAAGGACTTTAAGTCAATGCATACATACATCCTCTGCCCCATCCCCAAACCTCCAATCCCTTGTTTTGCCCTTAGGATTTGCTTTTTGGAGCCATTTCATTCCCCTAGCCTTACAGAAAGAAGGATTCCCCCAGGGAAAACTGCCCAGAAAACGTATACGCAAAAAAGCTGCCGCATACGGCAGCCTTTTACCATTACTTCCTTACTTCCTTTCAAGGAGTTTCCCACTTCTTACAGATCTTTCCCCTTATATATCCTCCACTCCCCTTGCAAACGTTTCTTAACCCCCATACATCTTTCGGAATTCCCTTAGATTCCTCCTTGCCGTAACCCCCATGCTGCCAATTAAAAACCCCGCGGGAATAAACGGGATGTTGCTGCCTTCACCGTCCTTTATTCCTGTCTTTCCTTCAGCTCCTCAACGGCTGCATCCCAGTCCTCTGTCTGTTCCCAGTCCCGATACCTTGACAGGAAGTCCTCCCGCATTCCTGGTTCCATACCTGAAGCAGGGTAAAAATAATCGTCATTCTCTATATTATAATTTAAAATCACCCCACATCCACTAGATGGGCTATATGTTTCAATCATAACTGTATTAAAATTTTTTAAGGTTTCTCCTTGTAATGCATGGGTGATTCTTTTTCCTAATTCAATATAGATAAAGTAGTCATTCTGTCTGGATGATGCCATGCGTCCCAAGTCCTCTATTTCCTCTTGGAAATAACCTCCCTCCAGCATCCCATAGGTATATTTCGGATCCCTGAAGAACTCATCCAGCATCTGGATGAGGCATTTCCCTCTGGCTTCCGTCAAATCAATCTCTTCACAGCTTTCCCCGTGGTAAACCGTACAGGACAGCATCTCACTGCTATCCACGCCAAAAAGCCCCGCCTTATATGCATCATTGCTATCCGCCTCTGCCGATTCTACCTGCGGGCTCCCTTCCCTCCCATCCCAATCTGTCTGGGCAACCTGTGCTTCCTTCTGCCGCACGCCTGCATTTTCCGCCAACCGCCCAAGCCCTGTTTCCTGCGGCTTATCCTGCGCTGCTTCTGCCAGCTGCGCCATGCCCTGCTGGTTCCTGTCTTGGGTCCCACATCCCGGCAGCCCTAGGCTTGCCAGTAACAGAATGCTGATTAACAATGTCTTTTTCATAAGATCCCCCGTCCTTTCCCGCCGTCTTTCCCTACTGCTGCCTTTCTCTTTCTGCCTCAAGGAATGCATCCTAATCCCCTGCCCGCTCCCATTCCTTATATTCCTGCAAAAAACCTTCTACCCTCTCCATGTTCTGCAGTTCCCCGATTGGGGAGAAACTAATATATTTACTACAGCCTGACTCATAATGCAGCATATAATCCCCTGTTGCCGTGTCCAATTCAAATATGTATACGCTGCCATTTAACCGCATCCTCTCTGCTTTTCCAAATACAGAACCAAATTCCAGCCCAGCATCCACATCTGCAAACTGCAATAGGATATAATACTTCTCTGGTCCCTCCTTTGCCAAATCACCCAACTCCCCTAAATCCTTCAGATCCAAAATCCCTAAAATATATCCCCAATCATCCTTTGCCTCCTCCACAAAACCTGATAGCATCTGGGCAAAGCTTTTCATTTCGTCTGGCGCAACGTCCCTTAATCCGTCTCCATGGTAAATCTGGCAGGATTGTATCCGGCAATCTGTATCCCCTAAAAATTCCACCTGATACCCATCCTTGCTATCTTCCTCTGCGGATCCACCCTGCCGGTTCTCTTCCCTCCCCTCCCAACCTGTCTGGGCAGACGGTGTTCCCCCCCGCTGCACGGCTGCATCTTCCGCCTGCCGCCCAGCCCTTGTTCCCTGCCGCTTATCCTGCGCTGCCTCTATGTGCTGTACCTCGCCCTGTTGGTTCTTATCTGGGCTCCCGCATCCTGAAAGATACAGGCATACCAACAAAAGAATCCCCATTTTCCTTATTTTATCCATAACCGCTCTCCTCCCTGCCCTACATATAATGAACGGAAAATTTTATACCAAAATTATGATATCCTTACACTTTATTTATACACCATCCCACAGCAAAAAAACATGTCGTATCCTGAAAATTTTGCTCGAAATATTTTCAGGATACGACATGGTAATAATCCCCATGCTATGTTATAATTAAAAAGTTAGGGCATTACAGCCACCATGGTTCCTCCCCAAAACGTTCTTGATAATGCTTCTGCATCCGTTTTTTCTGTTTCTTTTTCCCGAGGGCAGAGGCGATAGCGATAGCCTGCCGTAAGGCTTCTTTGTAATCCTCCCAGGAAAACTCCCCCGCTTCCCCCAGTTCCAGCAGATGTTCCATATTCTGCGCTTTCCCTTCCAAAAACGGCACGAAACGTTCGGAGGATTTCTCCTGCCTGCTGGCCTCTATCCCGCGCTCTGCATATCCTAACGCTTTCCTATACTGCCCTAGCTTCCCATATGCCCCCATCAGCCGCTCCATAACCATTAATTCTATCTTCTGCCCCTGCCCTGGTATGCGGTAACCGCTTCCAAGCCCACAGTAAATCCCTTCCAGCATGGAAACCGCTTCCTGGTATTTCCCTTCCCCATAATAGCTGTCTGCAATGCCATACAGGAGCAGTAATTCATGGCCTATCCACGGATACCTGGAAAGTTCCTGCTGCATTGGATTCGGGACAGAAAGCCCCAGGGCTTCCCATAGCATGGCACGTCCCTCTTCCCCGGTTATCTGTCGGAGTTTCCAGCCAATGTGCGCCTTCCCTCCTAAGATATATTGGCGGTGTGCAGGCGTATCACCGAAAACCCCCTCCAGCTTCCGGATGATTCGGTCCGCAGCCTTATACTCCCCCTTCTCCATCAGATCCTCATAGCGCTGGATTTCCTCCTGCACCTGGGCATCACCCATCGGCACGATGGCATAGCCCCTGCCCTTTTCCTTCCCCAGACGCTCCATCATCTGCCTGCTGATTGCCCTCCCTGGCTTCTGCCTGCCATTTTCAATCCTGGAGACGGTTTGGGGGGAGCAGATTCCCTCGCTTAACATTTCCTGGGTCATCCCCAATGACTCCCGGTATCTTTTTAATATTTCACCAAAATAGTAAATACCCATCCCTAACCCACGCTTCCTGCTTTACACAAAATCCCCGGATACTTCTATCCCATATCCCTTAAACCTTCCATTTTTCTTTATACCGCTGCATATGCCTCTCCACTTCCCAAGCCTTTGGGTTGCCGTCCAAGGTGTATAAGGAATAGGCCTGCTGGCATCTCCTGGCCAGTTCCTCCTGTTCCTTTGCCTGTACGGTTCCCTTGCCTAAACGTTCCAGAAGCTGTACAGAAAGGAAATATAGGTCGGCGCAGTAGCAATAGCTTTTCCCTGCCTTGATTACGGCAAGCCCCTCTTCTATTTCTGCCAACGCCTTGCGGCATTTCCCCTTCCCTGCCAGGGCGGCTGCATATTTTAACTGGATTTTGGGATAATATTCCTCTACCCATCCCTTTGAATAATAAGATTTTACAAAATGCTGTATGTATTTCAATTTCTTTAAGCTGATGCCCTCGGTCTGTGCCAATAAAATCCCGATTTCTGTCCGGCCCAGCAGCATATTCCAACCCTCTCCTGGGATTGTCAGCGCCGCTGCTTCCTCTAAAAGCTGTTCTGCCTCCTGTGCAAGGCGTTCCCTCCGCTCCCAGCTTAAGGAACTGTCCTGCATATGCAGCCGCCAAAGCTTGGCTTTGCAGTATTTTACATACTGGTTTTCCAGCTTATCATTTCCCGCCGCTTCTTCATAAGCGGCCAATGCCCGCCCTGCCATGCCGGCCCGCCCTGCCCGTATGGCCTGGATGATTTCCCTGCGCTGCTGGTAAAGCTTGTAATCCCCTTCTTCTAATAACAGCACAAGCCTGTCCAGCCCGACACCCAGGCGTTCCAGAAGCGTCTGGGCCAGAAGCAGCGGGGCTTCGGCCTCCCCGTGTTCTATCCGCGAAAGATGGGAGGGCGAGCAAATGCCCCTACATAAATCAGCCTGGGAGACATTCTTCTGCTGCCGGTAACCACGGATAATATTCCCCAATTCATATTTCCCAAACATAGCGCCTTCCTCCTTACAGATCCCTATGGGTCCCCTTAGCGTACTATGGCACTAACATGGCAAAAGCCAGCGGCAGCCACGCGGCCAGCATCTGTCTGCCAAATGATATACCTAGCGTAGCACTTCGCCCCCAATCATGTCAAGGCTTACGTTCCTGGATTTTCGGTACATTAGGGTTGCCAGCAGCAGCCATGCCCCCGCCAGCAGCCCCACAGACAGCCATGGGCTGAACACATAGGCACGGAAATATTTCCTGTAATGGCATGCCAGCAGGGAATGGCTGACTGGGAAAAACCACATAGCGCCTGTGCGCAGCAGGATAAGCCCGCTCCCCACCGTGATATGGAATACCTGCACGAAGAACAGCAGGAGCCGTTTCTGGTACAGGCAGCCTGCCGTGAAAGCCATCCCGCAGAGCAGCAGGAAGAGGGTAAACATGGCAAAGGAAAAGAAGAAGGCCGAATAAGGCGGCATCTGGAAGTACAGGTTGGGCGGCAGGATTTCTTTTATCATATTCCCCCATCCCGGGGTGAATTTTTCATCGTATTCTGTCACCACCAGGCTCCAGCCGTTGTCCAGGAAGGAATCCCCCGCCACCTGCGCCATAGTCAGCAGGTTGGCCGCCAGGCTGTAGAGCATTGCACAAAGGAGCTGGAACAGCATCTCCCCCAAAACCCAATTCCGCTTCCCCATACGCGCCACATAAAACAGCATGTTCCCGTCTGCCTTAGGGAAGGGGGACATTAGCACCAGGTATACCAGCCCGAACAGAAGAAGTCCCATCCAGGAATTCATGGTGGCGATGCAGGGCTCCAGGATATTCAAAGGGCTGCCCATCCGCCTGGAGGCCTCCAGAAGGGGCAGGACAGTGCCGTCACGCAGGGGCAGGAATGCCACCGCCAGCAGGATAATCCTCGGTGTGGACAGCCACCGGGCATATTCCCCCTTTGCCACCAACAGGATGGATCCTAACTTGATATCACCCATCATGCCCTCCCCCCTTTCATCTTCCACAGGATCCCGCAGGCTGCAGCCCCTGCCGCTGCCATGCCCCATGGGAGCAGCATAGCTTCCGCCATTGCGGCCTCTTTCAGCAGATACCCTATGGTGAATAGCACACCCAAGCAGGTGTATAGGTCTGGGTAGAGGAATACCAGGAACATGGCCAATACGGACATGGCCATGCCGTAGGACGCCATATATAGGGTCTTGGCACCAACCGACAGGAGAAGGGAGCCTGCCATCATAGCGTTACTCCCGTATGGCTCCTGGCCGCCTGGGGAAATGGGGCTCAAGGGGAAGATGCAGGACACAGCCAGGGCATATGCCACAAGCCCAGCTGCGGACAGCACCCCGCCGCTTGCCGCCGAATAAAGCAGCCTGGAGTACACATACCGGTATTTCCCCATGCGCCCCTCCACCTCCATATAGAAGCGGCTGGCAAGTTCCTCATAGACGCTGGAGGCGGAAGGCAGGGCTGCGATGGCCGCCAGCAGCACATACATCCAGCTGGTAGCACAGCTATGGAACGCATCCTCAGCCGAAAACCCTAGGAGCCTCTCCTTGGGGAAGTACACCACGGCAGCAGCCACAGAAAGGAATTCATCGTTGTCCAAGTAGCACAAAGGCCCCATGGATGCCAGGACGGCAATAGCCGCAATCCCCAGGATATAGTACGGCGCTTTTTTCCTCACATACAATGATATCATCCTTTCCGCTCCATTTCTAAATCTGTCCATAATTCCCCAGTCACCATATCTACCAGGAAGAAGTGCCTGTACCTCCCTAATCCTGATACCAGCCTATCCGGCGTCTCCTCTTCATCCTTTCCGGTAAGGAAGGCATAGACTGGCCTTGCCTCTATCTTCTTCCCCGGCATCTTAGAGTGTTCTGGCGTGTAGGGTATATATAAGGGGAGGATTTCCTGGATCTTAGATATGCCAAAACCGGACATGGTATCCTTCACAACCTTTATGGCGCTCCCAAGGTCAACCACCTGCGTAATCGGGTCAGATGACTCTATGGAAAAACTCTCATTCCTTGTGAAGAAGGAGGGGACGCCTTGGGATCCGAAGTCCATTAAGGTCATAAAATACGTGGTAAGGAGATCTACGTCCCCATTCTCATAATACGTATCCCCATACAATGGGGTCGTATGGTTGTTGAAGCGGATGCCTTTGTATTCATACTCCACGCACATGGACAGGGTATCTTTGCCGCCATCCTGCCCCCTGACAGCCACATCGGAAACCTTATAGGAGACCCCTTCTATCGGCATCTCCCGATCCATCCACCTTTCAATATCCTGGCAGAACCTAGGGAGGCTGACACTTCCATCGGGGAAATCCACAAAAACCCCCGATATATCGTCTTTGGCTAGGCTGTATTCTGCCTTTGCCTCGCCAGTACCAGGGCTGGAGTTATGCTTAGCTATATAGGCCATCCCCCCATTCTCACATATGTTCATGTAGTCGTCTTCCTCCCCTTCCCCATAAGTGATACACCTGCCAAGCCCAGACGCCTCCCCTTCTACAAACCCTTCCCTGTCTATCTGGAACAGGGAAGCATATTTTTCTATATTCCCGTCATCCAGGAAGCCATCCTCTATTTTTATATGGAGGATCCCAATGTCCTCTATCGCTGAAAAGTCCACATCCTCCGGAAGGATTAGGTTCCCGTTGTCCGTATCCGTAAGCTTTGCCTCCCGCAGTTCATCTACAGAGCAGTATGTAACCTCTGGCTCTGCCAGCTGGGGGTTTTCCCCATAGGACTTCATGTTCTCCTTTACCCTCTCTGGCGTTTCCTGGCACCCTGCCAGGGACAGGCCAATCAATAGGGCAAAGGCCCAAAACCTTAAGTTCCGCATTCCGCCACCTCCCTATACCATACTTGGGCCAGGAGGGGATACAACGGCCTCCCTCCTGGCCCAGGGTGTTTCAAACTAATATGTTATTGTGCCACGGGTCGTATTTATAGAATTTGTAGGATTATGGTACTTTACCGTAAAAACATAAACATGCCCCCGTGCGGTTGGGAGGGTAGCATACTTGCTTTTTGTGGCTTCTGTTTGACCAAAATCATTTATAAAATATACAGATGTCCCGGCATTCCCACCCGAAATCCTACATTCGGCTGTAGATTTCGTAGCTACCAGTGAAGAAGATTTCCAGGACATCGCACTCTCTGCCGGCGGCCTTGTAGGGTTAAAATATAAATTCCAGTTTGCTATTCCATTCGCAAATACCTTAGCCGGGATCATCTGTGCACAAATCATTCCTGCCAATGCAATACATGTAATCTTCTTTAAGGTTTTATTCCTTTTTTTCATACGTTTTCTCCTCTCTACGATAATCTCTTTGGTAAAACATCCCAATTGCAATACAAGCTGCAGGCTTCGCAAGAGCCAGAACCTCCCCAGCGCTGTAGCCCGCACTACAATCCTCCTTTCCTTGCAAGCCCCTAGAACCACGGGACTGCTTTCTCCTACGGCATCAAGGAATTTCCTTACAGGCGATACCCGGGAAACGCCTGGCGGATAATCTCCGCCCATCCCTATCATACCATTTGTAGTTACTCTATATCAAGCATTTCCATGTTCCTGCACATCCATCCTGAAGTCCGGATAAAACCTGCACATAGAAACACCGGATACCAACTTTACTCGTTTTTACGTGAATCCTACAAACATTCCTACTTTCTTATTTTCCTCTTTATATATTAGACACATCTGAAGTACTGGAATGTGACAAAACCTATTTTTTATATTAAACCTCAAGCAAATTTTCAACCTATCTTTTCATATCTCGGCAAATGGCGATA
>CAJUSO010000027.1:0-27800 GCA_910588965.1 uncultured Lachnospiraceae bacterium
AGGTGTATGCATAATGGCAAACGTACAATATTATGACGTAATCCTCAAACCGGTGATTACCGAGAAGAGCATGAATATCATGGCTGAGAAGAAGTACACATTCCTGGTCCATCCAGAAGCCAACAAGACCATGATTAAGGAAGCCGTTGAGAAGATGTTTGAAGGCACCAAGGTGAAGAAAGTGAATACCATGAACATCCCTGGCAAGAAAAAGAGGAGGGGCATGGTAGTCGGAAGGACAGCCAAGACCAAAAAGGCAATCGTGCAGTTGACAGAAGACAGCAAGGATATTGAGATCTTTGCAGGATTATAGAAAGGAGATTTATCATGGGAATTAAGACATATAACCCATATACACCCTCCAGAAGAAATATGACCGGTTCTGATTTTGCAGAGATTACAAAGAAAAAGCCAGAGAAATCACTGCTGGTTTCCTTGCAGAAAAAATCCGGCCGTAACAATCAGGGGAAAATCACTTGCAGGCACCGCGGCGGCGGCTCCAAGAGGAAATATAGGATTATTGATTTCAAGAGGAATAAGAAGGACGGCATCCCAGCAACCGTAATCGGTATTGAGTACGATCCGAACAGGACGGCTAATATCGCTCTGATTTGCTATGCAGACGGTGAGAAGTCCTATATTATCGCACCCCAGGGCCTGACAGACGGCATGAAGGTTATGAACGGCCCAGAGGCTGAAGTAAGGGTTGGGAACTGCCTGCCTTTAGAGTATATCCCGGTTGGTACCCAGGTACACAACGTAGAGCTGCACCCAGGCAAGGGCGGGCAGATGGTCCGTTCCGCAGGGAACAGCGCACAGCTGATGGCAAAGGAAGGCAAGTACGCTACCTTGCGCCTGCCCTCCGGCGAGATGAGGATGGTTCCCATTGCCTGCCGTGCGACCGTAGGCGTGGTAGGGAATGCAGACCACAACCTGATTAAGATCGGTAAGGCTGGCCGGAAGCGCCATATGGGCATCCGCCCGACAGTACGCGGTTCCGTTATGAACCCCAACGACCATCCGCACGGCGGTGGTGAAGGCAAGACCGGAATCGGGCGTCCAGGCCCAAGCACGCCATGGGGCAAGCCGGCGCTCGGCCTGAAGACCAGGAAGAAGAACAAAGCATCGAACAAGCTTATCGTAAGGAGAAGAGACGGTAGGGTATTGAAATAATTAGGAAGCATCCGCAGAGCCTGGTGTCAAGCCCGGCTTGCGGAATTACAATTAAGGAGGTTGAATTATGGGCCGTTCACTGAAAAAAGGACCATTTGCTGATGAGAGTTTATTGAAAAAAGTGGATGCTATGAATGCATCCGGCAACAAAAGCGTGATTAAGACATGGTCCCGGCGTTCCACCATCTTCCCGCAGTTTGTGGGCCACACATTTGCTGTCCATGACGGAAGGAAGCATGTGCCGGTTTACGTGACAGAGGACATGGTAGGGCATAAGCTTGGCGAGTTCGTTGCGACCAGGACTTACCGTGGACATGGAAAAGATGAAAAGAAATCAAAAGTTCGTTAAGGAGGTCTATCATGGCGAAAGGACATAGAAGTCAAATCAAGAGAGAGAGAAACGCACAGAAAGACACCAGGCCATCCGCAAAGCTGTCTTATGCCAGGGTATCTGTCCAGAAGGCATGCTTCGTGCTGGATGCCATCCGCGGCAAGGATGTGCGTACCGCGTTAGCAATCTTGGCTTACAGCCCAAGGTATGCGTCCAGCTTGATAGAGAAGTTGCTGAAATCTGCGATTGCCAATGCAGAGAACAACAATGGGATGGACGCAGCAAACCTTTATATTGCAGAGTGCTATGCAAATAAGGGGCCAACGATGAAGAGGATCAGACCTAGGGCACAGGGCAGGGCTTACAGGATTGAGAAGAGGATGAGCCATATCACAATTGTGCTGGATGAAAGATAGGATAGGAGGGTAAACATGGGACAGAAAGTAAATCCGCATGGTTTAAGAGTCGGCATTATCAAGGATTGGGATTCCAAATGGTATGCGGAAGGTGATTTTGCAGACTTCCTGATAGAGGACTACAACATCAGGAAATTCCTGAAAAAGAAATTATACGCATCAGGCGTTTCCAAGATTGAGATTGAGCGGGCTTCCGACCGGGTAAAGGTCATCCTTTACACAGCAAAGCCAGGCGTGGTAATCGGAAAAGGCGGCTCTGAGATTGAGAAAGTTAAGGCAGAGCTCCAGAAATATACAGATAAGAGGTTAGTGGTAGACATTAAGGAAGTAAAGAGGCCGGATAAGGACGCCCAGTTAGTAGCGGAAAACATCGCATTGCAGTTAGAGAACCGCGTATCTTTCCGTAGGGCAATGAAATCCTGCATGGGCAGGAGCATGAAGGCCGGTGCGCTTGGGATTAAGAGTTCTGTTTCCGGCCGTTTGGGCGGCGCAGACATGGCGCGTACTGAATTTTACAGCGAGGGCACAATCCCGCTTCAGACATTAAGAGCAGATATCGATTATGGATTCGCCGAGGCAGACACCACATACGGCAAGGTAGGCGTGAAGGTGTGGATTTACAAGGGCGAGATACTTCCAACAAAGGATTCAAAGGAAGGGAGCGATAAATAATGTTAATGCCAAAAAGAGTGAAACGTCGTAAACAGTTCCGTGGTTCCATGGCAGGCAAGGCGTTGAGAGGAAATAAAATAACAAACGGTGAGTATGGTATCGTGGCAATGGAGCCTTGCTGGATTAAGTCCAACCAGATTGAGGCAGCCCGTATTGCAATGACACGTTATGTAAAGCGTGGCGGTAAAGTATGGATTAAGATTTTCCCTGACAAGCCAGTAACGGCAAAGCCAGCTGAGACCCGTATGGGTTCCGGGAAAGGGACCTTGGAGTACTGGGTAGCTGTTGTTAAGCCGGGGCGCGTTATGTTTGAGATTTCCGGTGTTCCAGAAGAAACAGCGCGTGAGGCGTTGCGTCTTGCTACACACAAATTACCATGTAAGTGCAAAGTGGTTTCACGTGCAGACTTAGAAGGCGGTGAATCAAATGAAAACAAGTAATTATGTAAAAGATTTAAGAGAAGAGTCCGTAGCAGTGTTACAAGAGAAATTAGTGGCTGCAAAAAAAGAGCTGTTTAACTTAAGGTTCCAGAATGCGACCAACCAGTTGGACAATACCGCAAGGATTAAAGAGGTCCGCAAGAACATTGCCAGGATCCAGACAATCATCACGGAAAAGAATAGGGCGGCGGTGTAGGCTAGGAAAGGAGAACTATCGTGGAAGAAAGAAATCTTAGGAAGACACGTACTGGTGTTGTTGTCAGCGACAAGATGAACAAGACCATTGTAGTGGCAGTAAGAGATAATGTAAGACATCCCCTTTACAAGAAAATTGTGAAGAAGACATATAAATTAAAAGCCCATGACGAAGAGAACCAATGCAAGGTTGGCGACACAGTCAAAGTAATGGAGACAAGGCCTTTGTCCAAAGACAAAAGATGGAGGCTTGTGGAAATCGTTGAGAGAGCGAAATAGAAGGAGGCTGCTATCATGATTCAACAGGAAAGTAGGCTGAGAGTGGCTGATAATACCGGCGCAAAGGAAATCCTCTGCATCCGTGTTATGGGCGGCTCTACAAGGAGATATGCAAATATTGGAGACATTATCACCGCTACGGTTAAAGATGCAACACCAGGCGGCGTTGTGAAAAAGGGAGATATCGTTAAGGCTGTGGTAGTCCGCACCAAGAAGGGCGCCCGCCGTAAGGACGGATCTTATATCAAGTTTGATGAGAATGCGGCTGTCATCATCAAGGATGACAAGACCCCAAGAGGAACCCGTATTTTCGGGCCAGTTGCCAGAGAGCTTCGTGAAAAACAGTTTATGAAAATTGTTTCCTTAGCTCCGGAAGTATTATAGGAGGTAAGCCATGGCGATGTTGAAAATCAAAAAAGGCGACACAGTTAAGGTGATTGCCGGGAAAGATAAAGACAAAGAAGGCAAGGTAATTGCCATCAATAGGAAAAAAAGCACCGTTCTGGTAGAAGGCGTCAATATGATTACCAAGCATATGAAGCCGAATATGGCCAACCAGCAGGGCGGTATTGTCCATCAGGAAGGACCCATCCATATTTCAAACGTAATGTATGTCCACAAGGGAAAGCCAACCCGCATCGGCTTTAAGATGGACGGGGACAAAAAAGTGCGTTTTGCCAAATCCACTGGCGATATTATTGATTAATTCAAGAGAGGAGGTCCATTCAGTTGAGTAATAGATTAAAAGAAACTTACCAGAAGGAAATCGTAGGCGCCCTGATGAAGAAATTCGGATACAAGAATATCATGCAGGTGCCGAAGATGGAAAAGGTAGTCATCAACATGGGCATTGGCGAGGCAAAGGAGAATGTTAAGATTCTGGATGCCGCTGCCAGTGACTTGCAGACGATTACCGGCCAGAAGCCTGTAATCACCAAGGCTAAGAAATCCATTGCAAACTTCAAGATTAGGGAAGGGATGCCGATTGGCTGCAAAGTGACTTTGAGGGGGGAAAGGATGTACGAATTCGTTGACCGCCTGATTAACTTGGCTTTGCCCCGTGTCCGTGACTTCCGCGGCGTGAACCCGAATGCTTTTGACGGTAGGGGGAATTATGCCCTTGGCATTAAGGAGCAGCTGATTTTCCCAGAAATCGAATACGATAAAATTGACAAAATCCGCGGTATGGACATTATTTTCGTTACAACCGCAAGGACAGACGAAGAAGCCCGTGAGTTGTTGACACAGTTCAATATGCCATTCGCAAAACAGTAAGGAGGGAATTTCAATGGCAAAAACATCTTTGAAGGTAAAGCAGCAGCGCAAGCAGAAATTCTCTACCAGGGAATACAGCCGCTGCAGGATTTGTGGGCGTCCACATGCATATTTGAGGAAATACGGAATTTGCAGGATTTGCTTCCGTGAATTGGCATATAAGGGACAGATTCCGGGAGTGAAAAAGGCAAGTTGGTGACCGGTAGCAGCTTAGCGAAGTTAAGTGAGAAAAACAGGAGGAAAATATATCATGACAATTAGTGATCCAATCGCAGATATGCTTACAAGAATCCGTAATGCAAATACTGCTAAACATGATACGGTAGATGTTCCGGCTTCCAAGATGAAGGTTGCAATTGCAGATATTCTTGTAAATGAAGGATATATTGTAAAATATGACATTGTGGAGGATGGGAGCTTTAATACAATTCGCATCACTTTGAAATATGGCAAGGATAAGAATGAGAAGATTATCACTGGCCTTAAGAGGATTTCAAAGCCAGGCTTGCGCGTATACGCGGGCAAGAACGAAGTCCCGAAGGTGCTTGGCGGGCTGGGGATTGCAATCCTCTCTACCAACCAGGGCGTGGTGACAGATAAGGATGCCAGGAAAATGGCAGTCGGCGGCGAAGTGCTGGCCTATGTTTGGTAGGCAGCCAAATCTTATCTGTACAACATAAGTTCACGTTGTATAAGGCACAAAGCAACACGTAACTTTATCACAAAGTATATTATAGGAGGTACGGGCATGTCACGTATAGGAAGAATGCCAATCGCAGTACCTGCAGGCGTTACTGTGGATATTGCAGAAAATAATCATGTGACTGTAAAAGGTCCGAAGGGCACCCTTGAGAGGACCCTTCCAGAAGAAATGGAAATCAAATTAGAAGGCGAGACAGTGACTGTCGCAAGGCCGAACGACTTAAAGAGGATGAAATCCTTGCACGGCCTGACCAGGACACTGATTAACAATATGGTGGTAGGCGTTACCAACGGCTATACCAAGGAATTAGAAGTAAACGGCGTCGGCTACAGGGCATCCAAGTCCGGCAAGGAACTGACACTGAACTTAGGCTACTCCCACCCGGTAATCATGACCGACCCAGAGGGCTTGGAATCCAAAGTAGAAGGCAACAAGATTACGATTTCTGGCATTGACAAAGAAAAAGTCGGCCAATACGCAGCAGAAATCAGGGATAAGAGAAGGCCGGAGCCATATAAGGGCAAGGGTATCAAATATATGGACGAAGTAATCAGGCGTAAAGTTGGTAAGACTGGTAAGAAGTAGGAAAGGAGGAACAGAGAATGATTAATAAAAAATCAAGGGCAGAAGTCCGTATGAAAAAGCACAGAAGAATCCGTAACCGTTTCTCCGGTACACCCGAAAGGCCACGTTTGGCTGTATTCAGGAGCAATAACCATATCTATGCGCAGGTTATTGACGATGTAGCTGGAAATACGCTTGTTTCTGCGTCTACCCTCCAGAAGGATGTAAAAGCTGAGCTGGAGAAGACCAATAATGTGGAAGCAGCAGCCCATTTAGGGACAGTGATTGCAAAGCGCGCATTGGAAAAAGGCATTAAGACTGTGGTCTTCGACAGAGGCGGCTATATCTATCACGGGAAAATCAAGGCTTTAGCTGATGCGGCAAGAGAAGCCGGGTTAGATTTTTAAGTAGGAGGAGACAAATACATGAAACGTACAATCATTGATGCTAGTCAATTGGAATTAACGGAAAAAGTGGTGTCAATTAAGCGTGTAACAAAGGTTGTAAAGGGCGGCCGCAACATGCGTTTTACAGCTTTAGTCGTTGTCGGCGACGGCGACGGCCATGTAGGCGCAGGCTTAGGCAAGGCAACTGAAATCCCAGAAGCAATCCGCAAAGGGAAAGAAGATGCAGCCAAGAAGCTGATTGCCGTAAAGCTGGATGACAACAACAGTATCACCCATGACATTACTGGAAAGCACACTGGCGCATCTGTATTGCTGAAAAGGGCTCCGGAAGGTACTGGCGTTATCGCGGGCGGCCCTGCGCGTAGCGTCTGCGAACTGGCAGGGATTAAGAACATCCGTACAAAATCCCTTGGCTCCAACAACAAGCAGAACGTAGTCCTGGCTACAATTGATGCTTTAAGCCAGCTGAAATCTCCGGAAGAAGTAGCAAAGCTCCGTGGTAAATCTGTAGAAGAGATACTCGGTTAAGGAGGGTATGGAAAATGGCAGACAAATTGAAAATCACACTTATAAAATCCACTATCGGCGCCGTCCCCAAGAACCGCAAGACGGTGGAGGCCCTGGGCTTAAGGAAAATCAACCACACCGTAGAGAGGCCGGATAACCCGGCTATCCGCGGCATGGTACGCCAGATAAGGCATATGGTGAAGGTAGAAGAAATCTAAGAGAAAGTAAGGAGGTGTCAGAATGGACTTATCAAATTTACGTCCGGCCAAAGGCTCAAAACACAATAGCTTCAGGAGAGGCCGCGGGCACGGTTCAGGAAATGGTAAAACGGCAGGTAAGGGGCACAAAGGCCAGAAAGCCCGCTCCGGCGCAACAAGGCCAGGCTTCGAAGGCGGCCAGATGCCATTATACAGGCGGATCCCCAAGCGCGGGTTCACCAACAGGAACTCCAAGGATATCGTTGCAGTTAACGTAGATGTACTGGAAGTATTTGACAATGATACCGTTGTAACAATAGAGCTGCTCAAAGAACGAAAAATTATCAAGAATCCAAGAGATGGCGTTAAGATTCTGGGAAATGGAGACCTTACCAAGAAACTTACAGTGCAGGTAAATGCTTTCAGCGCAGGCGCAAAGGAAAAAATTGAAGCTCTTGGTGGAAAAGCAGAGGTGGTTTAATGCTGGAAACACTCCGTAACGCATTTAAAATTAAAGATATCCGGAACCGCATCTTTTATACCTTAGTCATGCTGGTGGTAATCAGGATCGGTTCCCAGCTGCCCCTCCCTGGCGTAAACAGCGAGGTAATCGCCAATTGGTTTGCCAGCCAGGGCACGGACGCATTGAATTTCTTTGATGCAATCACTGGCGGGTCCTTTGAGGAAATGTCCGTATTTGCATTGAATATCACACCTTATATTACATCATCCATTATCATGCAGCTTCTGACGATTGCAATCCCGAAGTTAGAAGAACTGCAGAAAGATGGGGAAGACGGCAGGAAGAAAATCGCAGAATTTACCCGTTATGTAACGGTTGTCCTTGCATTAATCCAGTCCGTTGCTATGGCAATCGGCTTTGGCCGGGGCGGTTACCTGGATAAATTTGACTTCCTGCATGTGGTGATGATGGTGACAGCCTTGACAGCAGGTTCTGCTGTCCTGATGTGGATTGGCGAGAGGATTACGGAAAAGGGCGTGGGGAACGGTATCTCCATCGTACTGACAATCAACATTATTTCCCGTATCCCGGAAGACTTGATGACCCTGTACACACAGTTTATCGCAAATGCCTCCAATGTGGGGAATGCAATCATTGCAGCTGCAGTTATCCTTGCAGTCATCTTAGTGACGGTTGTGTTTGTCATTATCCTGCAGGATGGGCAGCGTAAGATCCCTGTCCAGTACAGCAAGAAGATCCAAGGCAGGAAACAGGTGGGCGGCCAGTCCTCCCATATCCCGCTGAAGGTGAATACGGCAGGGGTTATCCCAATTATCTTTGCACAGTCCATTATGCAGTTCCCAGTTGTCATTGCTTCTATTATGGGCAAAGGGAATGGCAATGGGATTGGCAGCAAGATTCTCCATGGCTTGTCCCAGTCTTACTGGTGCAACCCGGAACAGCCGGTTTACAGCATCGGTTTGCTGGTATATATTGTGTTGGTTGTTGCATTCGCATACTTCTACACATCCATTACCTTCAACCCGCTGGAAATCGCAAATAACATGAAACGTCAGGGAGGCTTCATCCCAGGCATCCGCCCAGGCAAGCCGACCAGCGACTATTTGAACAAAATCCTGAATTATATCGTATTTATCGGGGCTGTAGGCCTTACCATCGTGGCCGTTATCCCGATTTTCTTCAATGGGGTATTCCGTGCGAATGTGTCTTTTGGTGGGACATCCATCATCATTATTGTGGGCGTAATCATTGAGACCTTGAAGCAGATTGAATCCCAGATGCTGGTACGTTATTACAAAGGGTTTTTGAACGACTAAAGTGTGCCAGGGGAGGTGCCATAGGGCATCTCCTGCGGTGCACGGGAGCGTGTTTGGAAATTGCTTTCTGCCGGATGTGGCCCACTGAGTAGGAGATTTTTGGCCAAGTGAAGGAGGCGCAGCGGGCTGCGCTGGCCGGATTTGGCGTAACTATCAAGCTAAGTGGCGCCAGCAGCCGGCGGGAATGGATTTTCAAGCACGCTTTAGCATCGTTTTGTGGAAGGTTAGGGCATAGAATAGGCAAAGGAGGAGATAGGTATGAAAATTATTATGTTAGGTGCGCCAGGCGCAGGAAAAGGGACACAGGCAAAGCAGATTGCCGATAAATATGCAATCCCGCATATTTCCACTGGGGATATTTTCCGTGCGAACCTGAAGGCAGGGACAGAACTGGGGAAGAAGGCAAAAGAATATATGGATCAGGGGCTTTTAGTGCCAGACGAGCTGACCTGCGACCTGGTCATGGACCGCATCAGCCAGGATGACTGCAAGAACGGCTTCGTGCTGGACGGCTTCCCAAGGACCATCCCACAGGCAGAGGCCCTGGACGCAGCCTTAGCAAAAATCAATGAGAAAATGGAATATGCCATTGACGTGGATGTGCCGGATGAGAATATCGTGAACCGTATGTCCGGAAGGCGCGCATGCTTAAATTGCGGCGCAACGTACCATATTGTCTCCATCCCCACCAAGGTAGAAGGCATATGCGACCGCTGCGGCAGCCCTGTAGTATTGCGTGACGACGACCAGCCGGAGACGGTGAAGAAGCGCCTGGATGTATACCACGAGCAGACACAGCCATTGATTGACTATTACAAGGAGCAGGATATTTTAAGGACCGTAGATGGAACACAGCCAATGGAAGACGTATTTGGCGCCATCGTAGAGATTTTAGGAGCGTAGGGGGATGTCGGTATCAATTAAATCTGCCAGAGAAATTGAATTAATGCGGGCAGCAGGTAAAATCCTGGCAAAAGTCCATGAAAACCTTCAGAATGAATTAAGGGAAGGAATGTCCACATATGAGGTGGACCGTTTGGGGGAAGAAATCATACAGAGTTATGGCTGTATCCCATCCTTCAAGGATTATAACGGTTACCCAGCCTCAATATGCGTGTCAGTGAATAACGAAGTGGTGCACGGGATCCCATCCAAAAAGCATTTGCTCCGGGAAGGGGATATCGTAAGCCTAGACATCGGGGTCATATACAAGGGCTACCATTCAGATGCCGCAAGGACCCATGGGATAGGCGAAATCTCAAAAGAGGCTGCCCTGCTGAT
Source organism: uncultured Lachnospiraceae bacterium (assembly GCA_910588965.1). GTDB lineage: Bacteria > Bacillota > Clostridia > Lachnospirales > Lachnospiraceae > Petralouisia. The sequence continues at coordinate 10,241 of CAJUSO010000027.1, forward strand.
TGAACGGACACGGCAGAGTTTTTTTGAAGGCATCCAGTACGCAAGGGAAGGATACCATCTTCATAAAATTTCAAATGCCATCGCTGCTCATGCAGAAAGCTTTGGCTATGGCGTAGTGCGGGATCTGGTGGGCCACGGGATAGGCACCCGCCTCCATGAGGATCCGCAGATACCGAATTTCACCCAGAAAAGCAGGGGCGTGCGGCTGCGTGCCGGCATGACATTGGCAATCGAACCCATGATTAATGCAGGGCGTTTTGATGTAGAGTGGCAGAACGATAACTGGACGGTTGTGACACAAGACGGCTCATTATCTGCCCATTACGAAAATACGGTTTTAATTACATCCGGCGAACCAGAAATATTGACCCTAACCGAAGGCGAGGCCGAAAGCAACTTAGCGAAGGCAAGGTGAAAGCGCAGCCTTAGCTTAGTGCGAGGCCGTTCTGAGAGGCCGAAAGCAACTTAGTGAAGGCAAGGTGAAAGCGCAGCCTTAGCTTAGTGCGAGGCCGTTCTGAGAGGCCGAAAGCAACTTAGTGAAGGCAAGGTGAAAGCGCAGCCTTAGCTTAGTGCGAGGCCGTTCTGTGAGATTAGCGAAACCGAGCCAAAGGCGAGAGTAGAGTTTAGCGAACAGGACTTCCCTGCCAAAGGCGAGAGTTGGGTTTAGCGAACAGGACTTCCTTATAGAAAGGAATTAATGTATGGATATCAAGTTAGCATTATCCAAATCGGGTCATGACAAAGACAGCATTTATGTAATTATAAAAGAAGAAGCCGATATGGTCTATCTGGCTGATGGAAGGTGTAAGCCCTTAGAAAAGCCAAAAAAGAAAAACAGAAAGCATATTCAGAAAATAGAAAAGCTTCCGAAAGAAATTACAGAGGTCTTTACGCAGGAGAATTTTCGGAATGAAGAAATAAAGCGAGCCATTAAGCTCTATCAGAGGCGCAGGGACGGCCTGCAGCCTGATGCTTGAACGAACATGTATAATCAGGAGGAAACAGAATGTCGAAAGCAGATGTCATTGAGGTAGAAGGAACAGTTGTTGAGAAATTGCCAAACGCCATGTTCCAGGTGGAATTAGAAAATGGGCACCAGATTCTGGCCCATATCAGCGGGAAGCTGAGGATGAACTTCATCCGTATCCTGCCAGGAGACCGCGTGACCATTGAAATGTCCCCTTATGACCTGACGAAAGGAAGGATTATCTGGAGGGATAAATAAGCTGCATCTAAAGGCACGGACATCCTACAGGGTGGTTTGCTGCCATAAAAGATAAGAAAAATCCCCAAACTGTGCTGGGACACGGTCTGGGGATTTTTACTTTATAGGATTAAGAAAGGCCGTATTGCTGTAAAGCATGAAAGCCCATGGCTTTCCTATCAGATAAGGCCCATTGTGGGATGCGCACCCGCACACGAGGGAAAGGATTGCTTCGCAATTGTGCCCGGCGCGTCAAAGCATGCAAATACAGGATAGCATATACAGAAATCTTTTTCCATCTGCCCTGTTGCAAGATTAATCATGCTTTTGATAGAAGCCTGCAATCTCCTCCATTTTGGCTCCCATGTTTTCTATCATTAAATCCAGCAAGGTAAGGGCTGCCATAGCTTCCACCACTACGACTGCCCGTGGTACGATAATAGGGTCGTGCCGCCCATGGATGGAAATCTCAATCGGTTCCCCAGATGCAGTCACAGTTTTCTGCGTGGATGCAACGGAAGGCGTAGGTTTTATGGCCGCGCGGAAAATGATGGGGCTCCCGTTGCTGATGCCGCCCAAAATCCCTCCGGCATGGTTAGTGGAAGTCATGGTGCGGCCATTTTTTCTCTCAAAGCTGTCATTATTTTCAAGCCCGGTCGAAGCGGCGGCGGCAAATCCATCCCCAATCTCAAACCCCTTCACAGCCCCAATCGAGAAAATAGCCTTCGCCAGGTCTGCGTCCAGCTTGTCAAAAACAGGCTCCCCAATCCCCGCAGGGACCCCGGTTATCATGCATTCGATTATCCCCCCCGCAGAATCCATCTGTTCCATACATGCAGAAAGGTACTCCTGCGCCTGTACGGAGGATTCCAAATCCGGCATATACAGAGGGTTAGAAAGGATCCGCCGGGAGGCTTCTGCAAAAGGCTCCGCCAGCAGCATCTCCGGGGTCTGCGGGACTGTAACCGGCCCAATTGCGCGGGCATAGGTGAGGAAGGAGATGCCAAGCTGTGCCAGGATTTTAATAGCAATTGCGCCCCCGGCCACCCTCCCAATCGTTTCCCGCCCGGAAGAGCGCCCGCCGCCCCGGTAATCCCGGAACCCATATTTCTGGTCAAAAGTATAATCTGCGTGCCCTGGCCGGTAATAGGAGGCAATGTCCCCATAGTCCCGGGAACGCTGGTCTTTGTTATAGACGGCCAGGCTGATGGGGGTGCCGGTGGTCTTTCCCTCAAAGGTCCCGGAGAGGATTTCCACAGCGTCCGCCTCATTTCTCTGGGTAGAGAATTTTGACTGTCCAGGCTTCCTTCTGTCCAGGAATCCCTGGATATCCGCTTCCGCCAGGGGAAGCCCCGCCGGGCATCCGTCGATGACGGCGCCGATTCCCTTTCCATGGGATTCCCCCCAAGTCGTTATTCTAAAATGTTTTCCAAATGTTGAGCCTGCCATGCGTAGAAACCTCCTGAAATATTTGAAAATGATACAGCAGCGGTTCGGTATCGTAATCCTTTATGGGGGAGTCCTTCCACGGATACCCTCCCCGTCCGTAAGATGCGATACCTTATTCCCATTATATCGGCAAACCCCACCCATTGCAATAGAAAATAACATACAGGAGCCCCCCTCTTCCTGCCTGTTTTTTGGTGGAAAGCAAAAATAGATACCCCCTGTTACGATGATATGGACGCAGGACAGGGCATCCGCAAACGCGGCATTGCATGTCCCATGGCCCTATGGCAGCTTGCATTTGTTTTCCATTGTAAATAAAACATAGGGATGGTATAATTTAACAGAAGGTTTAAGATAATCTGATGAAGGGATGGAGGAGCGGATATGGGAAATATCATGAGAAGGGCAGTTGCAGCTGGAATCATAATAATGATGGTGTTATCTATGGCAAATGTGCGAAAGGTAAACGCCAAGCTGGTGCCATGGAGGCAATCCGGGGATTGGAGGTATTATGTCACGGATAACCATGCTGTGTTAGGAGGGTACGAAGGGACAAAGACAGAAGTATCCATCCCATCGAAATTGGATGGGTACAAAGTGGAGGAATTAAGCTGGTATATATTTAGCCATACAAAGGTAAAAACTGTAACCATACCATCTACGGTGGAAAGGATTGATGAATTTGCATTTTCAGGAGGGAAAGATAACGATAACAACTATCTGAGAGGCACAATCCACACCATCAAGGCCAGCAAGAAAAATAAGCGCTTTACCGCTGTGGGTGGGGTTTTATTCAGCAAGGACAAGAAGAGGTTAGCCATTTATCCCCAAGGCAAGACGGCCAAGGAATATAAGATACCGTCGGGAGTGGAACAGGTTGGGGGGTTTGCTTTTGAGAATAATTGGGATCTGAAGAAAGTTGTCTTTCCAGGCAGCGTGAGAAGGGTGGAGCCCTATGCATTTTCAGGATGTACCCAGTTACAGGGGGTTTCCCTGAACAATGGTTTGGCATCTCTGGGATGCGGCTCTTTCCAATGCTGCTCAAGCCTGAAGAAGCTTACCATTCCCAAAACGGTTGTGGATATGGATACCCGCAATCTGATGTGCGATGGCGCAGAGCAATTGGAAGCTATCAATGTCCATCCCAAGAACCAGCGCTATGCTTCCAAGGATGGCGTGCTTTTTGATAAGGAAATGAAAAAAATCTATGAATATCCGGAAGGGAAGAAGACGGCATCCTATACGGTGCCTGCTACCGTAGGGACTGTCAGCGGGATGGCGTATAATAAATACCTGAAGGAACTGACCCTGCCCCCAAGCGTAAAAAAAATAGCGGAACAGGCATTGATGTTTGATACCTCCCTGGAAAAAGTTAAGATGGCAAGCCATGTGGAAAAGATAGGGGATCGTGCGTTTGCGGGCTGTAAAAGCCTTCCGGCAGTTACCGTACCCAAGAACGTAACAGCCATAGGGGAGGGGGCTTTTGAGAGCTGCACGAACCTGAAAAAAATTGTATTTAAGGCAAAGGACTGCAAGTTTTTCCCTAGTAATTCGGTAATACCCCAACATACCGTAGTATATGGGTATAAGGACTCTACGGCGTATCGATATGCAAAGAACTATAGCAGGACATTCGTAAATCTGGAATCAAAAGAAGAAATAAAAAATGAATACGATGCAGATAAGCTGCTCCGCTTGCTGCCAGATCCAAGTGAACTGGAATATGGGGAACCGGCATATCCGGCAATCTCTTACCAAGACGAAGATGGGTTTTGTGGATACCAGCCCAGCATCATCCATGAAGCCGATACTTCAAGGAAAGAGTACAAGGAACTGGTAAAGTTTACGGATGGCCTGGTAAAGGGCTGCAGTACAGACAAACAGAAAATAGAGGCCATATCAAATTGGGTGCATGAAAATATGACATATGTGCTGGGCGCCATATCAGGCAATAATATAGAGTCTGTTTATAAGATTTTTAGGAATTTACGCGGTAATTGTATGTGTTATACGCAGTTAACCAACTATATGCTGTATTTACAGGGGATACCAACGGTTTCCATCATCATACCAGCGCATGAATTGGGGGCGGCGTTTGATGGGGAGAGATGGTATGTGGTGGATTCCACGAACGGTTATATTGGGACCAGTATGGCAGACAAGAAAAGCTCTGTAGAAAGTATTATATTTACGTCTGGACGGCTAACCTTTGATATCAGGAGCGGCGAAGGCGCCTACCTGGCGGCTGTAGGTTATAACCAGGCGGATCAGAAGACGGTACGCAGTATAACGATACCTTCTTGTATAAAGGGCATTTATAAAGATGTGTTATCCTATTTGCCAAAAGATGTTACCGTAAAAGGGAAAAAGGGCGGGCAGGTAGAAAAATTCTGCAAGAAAACGTTCAAATACATCACATATTCCGGAAGCCAATTTTCTGCCACGGACGCTGCGGGGAATGGAACCGGGGGAAGCCCAGACAAAACCGGGGATACGGTAAAGCTGGGCACGAAAGTGACGGAGGATGGCATAAAATACAAAGTGACTGGCAAGGCAGGCGCCCAAAAGCCAGGTACGGTATCTTGCGTTGGATATACAAGCAGTTTAAAAGGGAAAGTAAAGATTCCCGCTTCCATCAAGATAAAAGGGAATAGTTACCAGGTGGCCGCAATAGCATCAAAGGCATTCCAAGGCAACCAAAAGATTACAAACGTAACGATTCCAGGCAGGGTGCGCACCATAGGAAGCTACGCTTTCGACAGATGCACAAAATTAAATAAAATGACAATTCCGGCGCAAGTCACCCAGATAGGCGCCTATGCATTCCGGGGGGATAAAAACTTAAAGAAAATAACGCTTCAGACCAGCAAGCTGACAAAAAAGAACATCAGGAAATCCCTCCAGGGCTCTTCCATAAAGACAGTCCAGCTGTCCCAGTCTGCCCGGAGCAAGAAAGCCTTGTACCAGAAGATATTCGCAGCTTCCAACAGCGGAAGGAAGGTGAAGGTGCAATAGGGGGATACCAAGCTTATGCCTGGAAAAGCAGGAAAAGCCACCAATAGCGTATGTTAGGCAATGGTTGGATATAATAGTAATAGGGATTATCCCATGTTTTTGGTTGGATACGAAAGAATACAGAAGGGATATCAATATCATGATAAATGTGTGGATTGATGATTTGACACCATGCCTTAAAGATTATGAGGAATATTACAAACAATTAGAAATTATGCCTGATCCGATTATGGCAAGCGAACTTCCAAAAGTAAAACTAAACCTGAAAGGGATTAGGGACTATGCCAGAAAAAAAGGTGTCTCTATTGCCAGTCTTTCAGACACGGAAAAACAGCTTTTTATTAAAACATGAGCCTTGCGTTTCAGTAACGATATTGTATTACAAGGATAACGGATTTTGTACCAGTGGCTAATATAGATTATTTTGCATTCTTACCACAAGCTAATTCGTGGAAATGAAATGCATCAATTAATCAATTGCCAAAAATCATTTAAAAATGCTTAACTATCAGTAGGTTTTGATAGTTAAGCATTTTTCCTAAATTCTGATGGAACCATTGCGGATACTCTTTGAATGGTGTCATGAGAAAGGATTCCATTTGGCAGTCCCAGATACTTACGCAGAAAGGCTTCCTGTTCCTTCCGAAACATCTCCATTTCAACCCGGTCATCCGCATTTGCGAGGGCTGCGAAAAAAACAAGAATAATAATATCCATCATTTTATGCAGAACCTTTTTTTCCTGTCTGGAATCTGTCACTGTACTTGCATAGCCTAAAAGCTTTTTCATAAACCAAATCCAGCCTTTTTTCTTTGATTATATCAAAAGGGAGGAATGGTCCATAATAGATTCATTCATGCGTTTGCCGTGCAACGGTGGAAATTGTGGTAGAAAACCATAGGGATGTGTGATAGAATATAAAATAGGTGTTTATACTTTCGTTCCTGGTAAAAGGCAATGAATGAGGTAAATAGTATAGGTTTTAGGAGAGATAAGATGGGAAAGTACACACATATTGACTGTTTTAGCGGGCCAGGAGGGATTTGTACAGGGTTACATGCGGCTGGTTTTGAGACGGTAATTGCGATTGAATACATTCAGAGCTGTTGCGAGACTTATAGCAAGAACCATCCGCAAGTGCATGTCATTAATGATGATATAAGAAGCGTCACATATGAGGATATAGCGCCATTTATCCCAGATAATGGCGTGGATTTGGTCACATCTGGGATGCCTTGTGAAACATTTTCTACAGCAGGGAATAAATCCAGATCGTTTTATGATGACCGGCAATTTTTATTTCGGGAGGGCATAAGGATTGCACAGTTATCAAAAGCCAAAATGATTCTATTTGAAAATGTCCCAGGTATAACAACGAAGACAATTTCAAAAGAAAAGAAAACATTAATTATTGATATCTTAGAAAAGGAATTGGAAGAAGCTGGTTATAAGAACCATAAGGATTTTATCTTAGATTCAGCAGATTATGGGGTTCCGCAACGTAGAAAACGTTATTTTGTTTTGGCAGCAAAAGACGATGTTGAAATATTGACTACCGCAATCCCACTGGCTTTAGACGGTGGGTTAAGGTAGTCAAAAGTGGTGGTTTGTGTTATACTAACGGCATGGGAATATGGAAATCAAAAAACAGGCACAAGTATTTATTACAGTATCACATTATTTTTGTATGCAAATACAGGAAGAAGCTGTTTGCATCAGAACAGATATCAGATGATATAAAGCAGCTTTCGTACGAGATATGTCAGAAACATCATGTGATTATCAGATATTTGGAAACAGACAAAGACCATATCCATTACATGATAGAAACAGAACCAACAATGTCTGTCAGTAAAATAGTAAATCTGATGAAGAGTTACACGGCATACCATATATGGAAAAGGTATCAAAACTGTCTGCGAAAGCATTTTTGGAAGGAGCATACATTCTGGGCGGATGGATATTTTACGTGCAGCGTTGGAAATGTTTCGGAAGAAATGCTTAAAAATATATAGAAAACCAAGGATAGGGGAAGGTAGCAGCAAATGTTGAAAGCGTACAAATATAGGATATATCCAAATAAAGAGCAGGAAGTGCAAATTTCAAAAACATTTGGATGCTGCCGTTTTGTCTATAACCAAACATTGACGTATCGAAAAGAAACATACGAGAAAGAAGAGAAATCCGTCAGTAAAACAGATTGTAATAATTACTGTAACAGAGAGTTAAAGAAGAAATATGAGTGGCTGAAGGAAGCAGATAAATTTGCTCTTACAAATGCTGTTTATAACATGGATGCAGCATTTCGGAAGTTTTTTAATGAACATGCAGGATATCCGAAATTCAAAAGCAAGCATGATAACCATAAATCCTATACAACGAACTTCACAAATGGAAATATTGCAGTAGATTTTGAGAAAGGAAAAGTAAAACTGCCAAAGTTAAAGCAAGTAAAGGCAAAACTCCATAGGGAATTTGAGGGACAGATAAAGTCGGCGACAGTCTCGCAAGTTCCAAGTGGCAAATATTATGTTTCCATCCTTGTGGAAACGGGACATGAAGAACTGCCACATACAGATAAAAAAACAGGATTGGATTTAGGTGTTAAGGATTTGTGCATCACATCAGACGGCACAAAATATTGGAACCCAAAAACAATAAGGAAATATGGGAAAAAACTTGCAAAACTGCAAAGGCAGCTATCTCATAAAGAAAAAAGAAGCAGGAATTATTATAAGCAAAAAAAGAAAATAGCCAGTTGCCATGAGAAAATAAGAAATATCAGAAAAGATTATTTACATAAGATTTCCCATGAGATTATCAGCGAAAACCAAGTGATAGTTTCAGAGGGTTTACAGATAAAGAACATGGTAAAAAACCATCATCTGGCAAAATCAATATCGGATGCGTCATGGTACGGATTGACAAGACAGTTAGAGTATAAGGCAGAATGGAATGGACGGGAGTATATTAAGATAGATACATTCTATGCAAGCAGCCAGATATGCTCAACCTGTGGGTATCAGAATACAGACATAAAAGATTTATCCGTAAGGGAATGGATATGCCCAAAGTGCAGAGCGAAACATGATAGAGACATCAATGCTGCAAAGAATATATTGGCAGAAGGTTTAAGACAAATAGCATAAAAAACATAAATAGGGATGGTTCAGCCCGAATTAACGCCTGTGGAGATAGTAGGTTACGAGGTCGATGAAGCAGGAAGCCCATTGGCTTTAGACAATGGGTAGTTCACAATGCAAAAGAAATTGTGCGTGAGATTTCAATTTGTAATCATGATGATGAAAATCATATAAAAGATACGGTTTCTATATTGGCAAATAAATGGAGCCTAGAGGATAGTGAGATAAGGTCACAATTGATAAGAGACCTGAATTCAATTTTTAACCGGTAACTATACCAGAGGAAAGGGAAGATTTCATGTATAAATTATTAAAGCAAGAAGGCCGTGCCAAGCGCGCCGAATTCCATACGCCCCACGGCGTGATACAGACCCCCGTATTTATGAATGTAGGGACCGTTGCCGCCATCAAAGGCGCAGTGTCTACCCAGGATCTGTTACAGATTAAGACCCAGGTGCAGCTGTCCAATACTTACCACCTCCATGTACGCCCAGGGGATGGGCTGGTGAAGGATTTAGGCGGCCTGCATAAATTTATGGCTTGGGACAGGCCAATCCTGACAGATTCCGGCGGGTTCCAGGTTTTCTCCCTTGCAGGCTTGCGTAAAATCAAAGAGGAAGGCGTCTATTTCAATTCCCACATCGACGGCAGGAAAATCTTCATGGGCCCCGAGGAGAGCATGCAGATCCAATCCAACCTTGCCTCTACCATAGCCATGGCATTTGACGAATGCCCATCCAGCGTGGCGGAGCGCTCTTATGTGGAGGCTTCTGTGGCAAGGACCACCCGCTGGCTGGAACGCTGCAAAAAAGAAATGGCAAGGCTCAACCGCCGGGAGGATACCATCAATCCACGCCAGATGCTCTTTGGGATTAACCAAGGGGCAGTTTTGGACGACATCCGCATAGACCATGCCAAGCGGATTTCAGAACTGGATTTGGACGGTTATGCCATCGGCGGCCTGGCTGTGGGGGAAAGCCACGAGGAAATGTACCATATCCTAGATGTGACGGTTCCCCACCTGCCTTTGGAGAAACCGACTTACCTTATGGGGGTAGGCACCCCTGCCAATATCCTGGAAGGGGTAGCCAGGGGCGTGGACTTTTTCGACTGTGTGTATCCCAGCCGGAACGGCCGCCATGGGCATCTCTACACCAACCATGGCAAGATGAACCTGTTCAACCAGAAATATGAGCGTGACCAAAGGCCGGTGGAAGAGGGCTGCCAATGCCCGGCCTGCCAGCATTACAGCCGGGCTTATATCCGCCACCTGCTCAAAGCGAAGGAAATGCTGGGCATGCGCCTCTGTGTCCTCCATAACCTTTATTTCTATAATACCATGATGGAAGAAATCCGGGAGGCTTTGGATGAAGGCCGCTTCCATTCCTATAAGGAAGAAAAATTGTACCGTATGGGCATGGGAGAAAGGAAATAAGGAAAAAAACAGTGGCGTATGGGCAAGGAACCATACCGTGATTGTGGATTTTCAAAATGCCGGAAGCCAGTCAAGCCAAGGGTTTCAGCCTTTACGGGCTTTTGGCATTTTGATATCATCCATTCTGGCAGTCCAGAGGGCTTATTTTGTTAATACCCAAACAAATACTGTTATTAAGATATGCCCCACACAGATAAAATAAATATTGGTAAACCCTTCCATTTCATACATTGCATAGATAAATTGATTTTGCAACTCTTTTTGCAAAAGTTCTTCACTTATTTTACTGCAAAAATAATCCATAATTAATTTAATTGAGGAATCACCAAGAAACCAAAAGTCTTGTCTGGAAATATTACCAACGTTCTATCATCTCTTTCTTCTACATAGTATTTATACATTAATCACTCTTTCATACCAGGCTCCTATCTTAATTTATTATTTATATCATCAAATATTGTTTTATCCCCAAACATATCAAAACACTCGCATAATTGTAAAACATGATTCACCAATCCATGCAATTCCAATTCGTCCAAAACAAACCAGCCTTTATCAAAATTTTTCATTTGTTTTAAACAGGAAACCATTCTATCATTATATAACGTATTGTTCCCCACAACCAATCGATAGCGTTCCTTTGCCTTTTCCTCTGGACGCGCTATGATGGATAAACGGCCATTATGATAATTGTTAAGATATGAAGTGATAATCGAATAAGCATGCCCTGTAAGGGTAAAGGGCTTATGGAACTTCTCCTTTTCCTTCTTTGACAATTCCCGGATCATGCCATCTTGGAAGCTATCTTCCAGAAAACCGGATGCTTCCTGAATATTAAGCTGTTCTATCTCGGCAAAATCAAAAGCCTGCCCTCCCCAATCTATTGGCTTACCCACTTTCATCAGCAATGTTTCATAATATAACCTATATTTCAAATAAGTTTTACTTGCATAATTTCCTCTATGATTAAAATTTCCTGTATAATCCTGAAGATATTTCCGTTTCCTCCCGCATTCTTCCAAAACTTCTAGGAAAGACCTATCAAACATCTTATCAGCCTTACATACAAGCGGCACAGCTGCCCGTAATTCTAGGGCTAGTCCTTCTAAATCTTTCACTTTCTTAATCAATGTAATCCGCGATTTATTCCGGCTCCACCCTCTTTGCTGTAATTGGGCAACGATTTCTGCACTCATGCTATCCACAGGTTGGGTCAGCAGCCTAATGTATGTACCTTTAAAATCTATCGTAATAGGCAATTCACAAAATTTATATTTCACGTCTTCTTTATAAATCATAAAATCACTTAACGCCCGTCCTGTTATCCAATAAACATCTTCTTCCCCAAGATATTTTGTAAGGAAATTCGCGTACAGACATCCAATTATTTCATCTAAGCACATATTATGTGTAAAACCTGCTTCTTTTCCCATGTCTATTAACTCAGAACGGTCTATTTTTCTAGAAGCCTTCGCATATTCATATATATTTTGATAATATTTATAACGTGTCGTATTTATATTCCATAACACATTATGGGCGATAGAATATTCTTGGCTATAAATCCATCCTCTATTTCTGACATCCATTCCATTTTCCATTGTTACCTCCATAATTATCGCTGGTAAGCGTATGGGTGACCGCTGCAAAACTGCAATTATAATTTTTACGGATTCTTCCAAGAAGCTAAAAGATAGCAATCCGATGAGGAGGCAGCAGTTACAGCATGGTATCGGACAGCGTTTCAGGAATGAAAAGGGACTGCCGTAAGTACGGCAGTCCCCTTCAAAGGTTCACTATAAGCACATAACGCAACCACAAAATACAAGATTTGTGTGATTGCGAGTGGAGCTGAGGGGAATCGAACCCCTGTCCGAAAGCCGATTCACGATGGCATCTCCCATTACAGCCAATCATTTGACATTCCCTCTGCCAGACGCCGAGTGGCAGGCTGCTGGTTTCAGTAGCTTCATGATACGCCCATATGCGCAAAGCTTTGCATATGTCGTTTCCCACATCGTCGAAGCCGGATCCTTAAACTGTGGGTGGCCTAAGTCCGACTGCTGCAACTAGGCAGCGATTGCTAAATTATCTTCAGCGTTTATATTTAGGTTTCCCGTTGTTGAGGCGGTCAGGAGCCGCCAATGGCTTCCATAGCTGCACAACCCCCGTCGAAACCAGTACAACCCCTGGTTCTGCTGATGGTATTTTGCAAGTGATATTATAACCGTAATTTTCTGCTTTTGTCAAGCCTTTTTTTCAACTGGCACTAGCATAAATGTACTATATGTGCTAAAATTGACCCATAAGGATATTATTGGCAGTCATTGCCAGGCGTTACTAATGGTTGATTGCACACAAATAGGAGGTGCAAATGAGTAATTATCAGATAGAAACAAAATGCATCCAATCGGGCTGGCATCCGAAGAAAGGGGAACCGAGGGTGCTCCCTATTTACCAGAGTACCACGTACAAGTACGATACCAGCGACCAGATGGGCAGGCTGTTTGATTTGGAGGAGAACGGGTATTTTTATACCAGGCTCCAGAATCCCACCAATGATGTAGTCGCAGGGAAGATCTGTGAACTGGAGGGCGGCGTGGCAGCCATGCTGACATCTTCCGGGCAGGCCGCAAACTATTATGCGGTATTTAATATTTGTGAGGCAGGCGACCATATGGTCTGTTCCTCTGCCATATACGGCGGGACGTTCAATTTGTTTGGCGCCACATTGAAGAAGCAGGGGATTTCCTGCACCTTTATTGACCCAGATGCTTCTTCAGAGGAAATCGCGGCAGCTTTCCAGCCGAATACCAAGCTGCTGTTTGCGGAGACATTGGCCAACCCGGCATTGGTTGTTTTGGATATTGAACGGTTTGCAGAGGTAGCCCATAGCCATGGCGTCCCGCTGATTGTGGATAATACCTTCCCTACGCCTATCAATTGCCGCCCCTTTGAATGGGGAGCCGACATCGTGACCCATTCCACCACCAAATATATGGATGGCCATGCCATGTGCGTGGGAGGGTGTATTGTGGACAGCGGCAATTTTGACTGGGACCAATATAAAGAGCGGTTCCCAGGCCTGACAAAGCCAGACCCTACCTACCATGGGGTGGTCTACACAGAGCGGTTCGGCAAGGGCGCTTATATTACAAAGGCCACGGTGCAGATGATGCGGGATCTAGGCTCTATCCAGTCTCCCCAGAATGCATTTCTGCTGAACGTGGGCTTGGAGACGCTGCACCTCCGGATGCCCCGACACTGTGAGAATGCCCAGAAGGTGGCAGAGTACCTGGACGCCCACAGCAAGGTTGCCTGGGTAAATTATGCCGGATTGGAGCATAATAAGTACCATGCGCTGGCGCAGAAGTATATGCCGGATGGGACTTGCGGCGTCATTTCCTTTGGGCTTAAGGGCGGCCGGGATGTGTCTGTCAGGTTTATGGACCAATTGCAGATGATTGCCATTGTGACCCATGTGGCGGACGCCAGGACCTGCGTGCTGCACCCTGCCAGCCATACCCACAGGCAGATGACGGATGAGCAGCTCATGGAGGCGGGCGTTGCGCCGGATTTAATCCGGCTTTCCGTAGGCATTGAGCATGTGGGGGATATCATTGCGGATTTGGAACAGGCATTGGAGACGGTAAAATAATAGAGATTTGGAGGAATTAACGATGAGAAAAATTCTGTTTGCAGCATCTGAGTGTGTGCCTTTTATCAAAACCGGCGGTTTGGCCGATGTGTGCGGGGCGCTGCCCAAGGAATTTGATAAAGGAGAGTGGGATATCCGTGTGGTAATCCCCAATTACACCTGTATCCCGGAGAGCTGGAGGAACCAGTTTGAATATGTGACCCATTTTTATATGAACTGCGGCAGTTACATACAGAATAAGTATGTGGGCGTCCTGCGGTACAAGATGGACGGGATTACCTATTATTTTATTGATAACCAGGAATATTTTGACTGTTTCCTGCCCTATGGGGATATCCGCAGGGATGTAGAGAAGTTTGTCTTCTTTGACAAGGCCGTGCTGTCCATGCTGCCTCTCATTAATTTCCAGCCGCAGATTATCCACTGCCATGACTGGGAGACAGGGTTCATCCCGGTATACCTTAAGACCGAGTTCCAGGGGGATATGTTCTTCTGGGGCATGAAGTCCATTATGACCATCCATAACCTGAAGTTCCAGGGGATTTGGGACGTGAAGACCATGAAGGGGCTGACGGGGCTTCCTACGGATCTGTTCGTGCCGGATAAGCTGGAATTCAAGAAAGACGCCAATATGTTAAAGGGCGGCCTGGTATATGCAGATTATATTACGACGGTGAGCGACACTTATGCCCAGGAAATCCAGACCAATTATTACGGCGAGGGCTTAGAGGGTCTCCTTTCCGCCAGGCATATGGATATGCAGGGGATTGTCAATGGGATTGATTACGGTATTTATAACCCGGCCACGGACGGCAAGATTTATGTGAATTACGATGCCGGCAACCACAGGAAAAAGAAATTTATGAACAAGGAGAGGCTGCAGCAGGAGCTTGGCCTTGCGGTAGATAAGAAGAAGTACATGATTGGCCTGATTTCCAGGCTGACAGACCAGAAGGGCCTGGATCTGATTAACTATGTGATTGAGCGGATTATTGATGATTATAGCCAGCTTGTGGTGATTGGGACTGGGGATCCGCAGTATGAGAATATGTTCCGCCATTTTGCCTGGAAGTATCCGGACAGGATTTCTGCGAATATCTGTTATTCTGATGATTTAGCACATAAACTTTATGCGGCGGCAGATGCGTTCCTGATGCCGTCCCGGTTTGAGCCATGCGGGCTGACCCAGATGATTTCCTTCCGTTACGGGACAATCCCAATCGTGCGGGAGACTGGCGGGCTCAAAGACACGGTGCAGGCTTATAATGAGTATGAGAACGTGGGCGACGGCTTCTCCTTTACGAATTACAATGGGGAGGAAATGCTGAATGTAATCAACTACTCCAAACATATCTATTTTGACAAGAAGCGCCAATGGAACCAGATGGTTGACCGGGCTATGGCCAATGACTATTCCTGGAATGCATCCAAGTTCCGTTATGAAGGGCTGTATAAATACCTGATGGGTGAATGTTAGGGCTGGAATGAGGAAGAATGACAGTGAAGGATAACGCTGTCATTCTTTTCACTTGTTTCCCTATCCGAGAAAACCCTCAGGGGGATGCCGCACCCGCACAAGAGGGAAAAGATTGCTTCGCTATTGTGCGCGGCGCGCCAAACCGTGCAATCCCCTCAAGATGGAGGGGATAGGGGAGATGAAACGGGCTTGCCCGCTGTGTTCCCAGGGCACGCAGCTTCTTTGGAGCGGAAATCTGGCTTTTGTGTATATTTTCCCCTAGAAATCCCAATAATAGCTTTGATATCCGATATGGCGGTTACGATAAGCTTACATTAATATAAGGAAGGGGATTTCTTAGATGGAAGAAAATCTAAAAGAGCAGGAAAAAACAAAGAACGAAAATGAGGAGATTAAAGACATGGGGCAGCTTACCTTGGAGCAGGGGGAGTCGAAGCATAAGATACACCTGCTTTCCATTATTGGGGAGATTGAAGGCCATGAATCCCTTTCCCCCAACGCCAAGGCCACAAAATACGAGCATGTGCTGCCGAAGCTAGCTTCTATTGAGGATGACGGCAGCGTGGACGGGGTTTTGCTGCTGCTTAATACCGTGGGCGGGGATGTGGAGTCTGGGCTGGCCATCGCAGAGATGATTGCCTCCCTCAGCAAGCCTACGGTGTCCCTGGTGCTGGGGGGCAGCCATTCTATTGGGGTTCCCTTGGCAGTCTCGACAGATTATTCCTTCATTGTGCCTACAGGGACCATGGTCATCCATCCGGTACGGCTGAATGGGCTAGTCATCGGGGCGCCGCAGACCTATGATTATTTCCAGCAGATGCAGGACCGGATTACGGGGTTTGTGGCCAGCCATTGCTTTGCCTCCCAGGCGCAGCTGGAAAAGATGATGATGAATACAAGTATGCTGACGAAGGACCTAGGGACAATCCTGGTGGGGAGCCAGGCCGTCTCGGAAGGCATTATCAATGAAGTAGGCGGTATTGACGAGGCAATGAAGAAACTTCATGAAATGATAGACGAAAATAAGCAAAACAACGAAAAGTAAAAACCTGGGAAATGTTGTAATGACATTTTTGCCTGAATGTGATACACTTATCATGGTATGCCAGTAGGTTTGGCGATAAGTGGCTTAGGAGGGAATCATATGGCGGCAAGAGCGGCAGGGAATAAAAAATCTGGGAAAAAGGGCGCAGGCAAAGAGAAAGGGAAGATGGACATCCCTTTCCGGAGCGAGGTAGTGCTTTTATTGATATTGGCGGCATGTATTGTGATGCTTTTGAGCAATTTTGGTTTTGGCGGCTTTGTGGGGGAGAAGGTCAGCGGCCTCTGCTTCGGGCTGTTTGGGGTGATGGCATATGTGTTTCCCGTCTGCTTTTTTGTGGGGGCGGCATTTTTTGTTTCTAACAAGGAAAATGGGACGGCATTGGTGAAAATTGTGGCCGGCATTGTATTTGTGGTCTTCCTGTGCCTGTTCCTGGAACTGCTGGCAGGGGGGGCGGAGCATAATATCATACAGTCTTTTGCCTATGCCGTGCAGGTTAAAAGCGGGGGCGGGGCAGTCGGAGGCCTGGTGGCGTCGCTGCTCTGCCCGGCCATTGGGATTGCAGGCACCTATGTGGTAGATGTGATTGCACTGATTATTTCCTTAGTCATCCTCACAGA
Source organism: uncultured Lachnospiraceae bacterium (assembly GCA_910588965.1). GTDB lineage: Bacteria > Bacillota > Clostridia > Lachnospirales > Lachnospiraceae > Petralouisia. The sequence continues at coordinate 27,284 of CAJUSO010000027.1, forward strand.
ACGGTCTTTCCTTAAGGGCGTGCAAAAGGGCAGCCGCAAGGTATACGAGACTGCCCGCCAGGACGTGGCCAGGCGCAGGGTAGGGAAGGAGGCAAGGAAGGAAAAGCAGCCCAACCGGCGCATGGACAGGAAGGTATCAGGCGTGGCATTGGATACAAAATTAAATGCAGGGCAGCAGGATCCTGGCGATATCAGTGAACTATCCCACCCAGAGGGGGAAGGGGTTCCTCCTATCGGCTGGCTGGACAAATTAGAAGCAGAAGAAAGCCTGTTCCAGGAACTCCAGCCGGAATTTGGGGAGGGGAAAGCCGGGGGGCGTTTGGAAGAATTGGAGCCAATAGCAGCTGAAGCAGTACATAAGCCCTTACGTGGCGGCCGCCCGGCGCCATCCGCTGCTGTAGATCCCCATGGGGCAGAAGCATCTGCGTATGGAAGCGGCCATCCGTCAGGGGATGGGATGCACCCAATCGGGTCAGAGGCATCTGCGTATGGAAGCGGCCATCCGTCAGGGGATGGG
>CAJUSO010000027.1:27900-44060 GCA_910588965.1 uncultured Lachnospiraceae bacterium
CATCTGCGTATGGAAGCGGCCATCCGTCAGGGGATGGGATGCGCCCAATCGGGTCGGAAGTATCTGCCTATGGAGGCTCTCAACCAGCAGGGGATGGGATGTACCCAATCGGGTCAGAGGCATCTGCTTACGGAAGCGGCCATGCAGCAAGTGATGGGATGCACCCAATCGGGTCAGGGTCATCTGCCCATGGAAGCGGCCATGCAGCAGGGGATGGGATGCGCCCAATCGGGTCGGAGGCATCTGCCTATGGGAGCCCGCAGCCGTCAGGAGCAGAAGAGGGAAAACATACCAGCCCGCAGCTTAGAGGGGATGCGATGTACCCAGCAGGGATGGCTGCAGGCATTTCTGCAGCAGGGGAGGGGATCCAGATACCAAACGTTGATGGGGGGCAGGATTACAAATACCCGTCGGTGTCCCTCCTAAAAAAAGGGAAGAAGGAGAAAGGCGATTCCCGGCAGCACCTCCAGGAGACGGCCATGAACCTGCAGCAGATCCTGAAAAATTTCGGCGTGAATGTGACGGTTACTGACGTAAGCTGCGGGCCTTCTGTGACCCGGTATGAACTGCAGCCGGAGGTAGGCGTGAAGGTCAGCAAGATTGTGAACCTGGCGGATGACATCAAGCTGAACCTGGCAGCGGCAGACATCCGTATTGAAGCGCCCATTCCAGGCAAAGCTGCCGTGGGCATTGAAGTGCCCAATCAGGAAACGGTGATGGTACGTTTCCGGGATCTTGTAGAATCGGCAGGCTTCCAGAACCATGATTCCGGCATCTGCTTTACCGTGGGGAAGGACATAGGGGGGCAGCCCATTGTGGCGGATATTGCCAAAATGCCCCATCTTCTGATTGCAGGCGCTACCGGATCCGGGAAGTCTGTATGTATCAATACCATTATCATGAGTATCCTCTATAAGGCCAACCCAGAGGATGTGAAGCTTATCCTGATAGACCCGAAGGTCGTGGAGCTGAGCGTGTACAATGGGATTCCCCACCTGCTGATCCCTGTGGTGACAGACCCCAAAAAGGCCGCCGGCGCCCTTCACTGGGCGGTGTCCGAAATGATGGGGCGTTACCAGAAATTTTCCGACTGCCAGGTGCGGGATTTGAAGGGGTATAATAAAAAGGCCGAGGCGATGGGCGCAGGGGAAGAGCATCAGAAGATGCCCCAGATTGTGGTGGTGGTAGATGAGCTGGCTGACCTTATGATGGTGGCTTCCAAGGAGGTAGAGGACGCCATCTGCCGCCTGGCACAGCTTGCCCGGGCAGCAGGGATCCATCTGATAATTGCCACCCAGCGGCCTTCTGTTGATGTAATTACCGGCCTGATTAAGGCCAATATGCCTTCCAGGATTGCCTTTTCCGTGTCTTCCAGCGTGGATTCCAGGACCATCCTGGACATGCACGGGGCTGAAAAACTCCTGGGAAATGGGGATATGCTGTTTTACCCCCAAGGGTATCCCAAGCCCTTGCGGGTGCAGGCCCCCTTTGTCTCAGACCAGGAAGTGGAGGCCGTGGTGGATTTCCTGAAAGGCCAGAGCGTGGCCGAGTACAGCGAAGAGGTAGAAGAGCAGGTAAATACCGTGTCCATAGATGCCGCCCCCGCCGCCGGCATAGGCGGCGACAGCGACAGGGACAGTTATTTCGTGGAGGCCGGGAGGTTTGTGGTAGAGAAGGAAAAAGGCTCTATCGGCATGCTGCAGCGCATGTTTAAAATCGGTTTTAACCGTGCTGCAAGGATTATGGACCAATTAGAAGAGGCCGGGGTGGTAGGCCCGGAAGAGGGGACAAAGCCCCGGAAGATTTTAATGTCCCTGGAGGAATTTGAGCAATATGTTGCAGATGGCAAATGACTTGGCGTATACTACATAGCCCAGGAGGAGGATAAGGATGAAGACAGACATTCAGATTGCACAGGAAGCAGAAATGATTCATATCAAGGATGTGGCGGCGCAGCTTGGGATCCAGGAGGACGATTTGGAACTGTATGGGAAATACAAGGCAAAGCTCTCCGATGGATTGATGGAGCAGGTGAAGGGGAACAAGGATGGGAAATTAATCCTGGTGACAGCCATCAACCCTACCCCGGCAGGGGAGGGGAAGACTACGACCAGCATCGGCTTGGGGGAGGCATTTGGCAAAATGGGCAAAAAGGCAGTCCTGGCTTTGCGGGAGCCCTCCTTGGGGCCGTGCTTTGGCATTAAGGGAGGGGCAGCAGGGGGCGGCTATGCCCAGGTGGTGCCGATGGAGGATCTGAACCTGCATTTTACAGGGGATTTCCATGCCATCACCTCTGCCAATAACCTGCTGGCTGCTTTGCTGGACAACCACATCCAGCAGGGCAACCAATTGGGCATAGACCCATGCCAGGTAGTCTGGAAGCGCTGCATGGACATGAATGACAGGGTTCTGAGGAATATTGTGGTAGGCCTTGGGAGCAAGATGGACGGGGTCGTAAGGGAAGACCATTTTGTCATTACGGTTGCCTCGGAAGTCATGGCGGTGCTGTGCCTGGCGGATGATATGGATGATTTGAAGGAACGCCTGGGCAGGATTATAGTGGCCTATACTTATGAAGGGAAGCCTGTGACAGCTGGGGACCTGCAGGCGACAGGCGCTATGGCAGCCCTTTTAAAGGATGCGTTAAAGCCAAACCTCATCCAGACCTTAGAGCACACCCCAGCCATTGTCCATGGGGGGCCGTTTGCCAATATTGCCCACGGCTGCAATAGTGTCCGCGCTACACGCATTGCCCTGAAGCTGGCAGATTATGTGGTGACGGAGGCAGGCTTCGGCGCAGATTTAGGGGCGGAGAAATTTATGGATATTAAATGCCGCATGGCCGGGCTGAAGCCAGACGCCGTTGTGCTGGTGGCGACGGTACGTGCGTTGAAATACAATGGAGGCGTGCCAAAAGCAGGGCTTGCCCAGGAGGATTTAGAAGCCTTGGGGAAGGGGATTGTGAACCTAGAAAAGCATATTGAGAACCTCCAGAAGTATGGCGTCCCGGTGGTGGTAACCCTTAATTCTTTCCTGACAGACACAAAGGCAGAGACGGATTTTGTAGAGCAGTTCTGCCGGGAACGGGGCTGCGAATTCGCATTGTCCCAGGTATGGGAAAAGGGCGGCGAGGGCGGCATAGCCCTGGCCCAGAAGGTGCTTGCGACCCTGGAGGAAAAGGAGAGCCGCTTCCATCCCCTTTATGAAGACAGCCTGTCCCTGGCGGGGAAGATTGAGGCTGTGGCAAAGGAAATCTATGGCGCTGACGGCGTAACCTATGCCCCGGCGGCGGAAAAAGAACTTAAGCGTATCGAATCCCTTGGGATGGGCAGCTTCCCGGTCTGCATGGCCAAGACGCAATATTCCCTGTCCGATGACCAGACGAAGCTGGGGCGGCCAACAGGGTTCAAGGTCCATGTACGTGAGGTTTATGCATCCGCTGGGGCAGGGTTTGTGGTGGCAGTCACAGGAGCTATCATGACCATGCCCGGGCTTGGGAAAACACCGGCAGCTTATGGGATAGACGTGGACAGCGCCGGCATGATTACAGGGCTGTTCTAGGGCAGCCCAGAGGCTGCCAACAAGGCGCAGGCCTGGGCTGCGGCAGCGGGATTGATAGGGGATGGGATAGGCAGCTGTCCGTTGCACGGGGAACGGCAGGTGTTTTTGGGGGATGGTTGCCCCGGAAATATATTTAGAAGAGGAAGATGGCCATGGCATTGAGAATAGATGGAAAGAAGATTTCCCAACAGATTAAGGAAGAATTGAAAGAAAAAGTGGCATTGCAGAAGGCGGAGGGCAAGCTGGGCGCCTTGGCAGTGGTCCAAGTAGGGGCAGACCCGGCATCCAGCGTCTATGTGCGGAATAAGAAAAACGCCTGTGCTTTTATCGGCATTGAATCGCTTGCATACGAACTGCCAGAGGAAACCTCTGAAGAAGAATTGCTGTCATTGATTACAGAGCTGAATGGGAACCCGAAGGTAAAGGGGATCCTGGTACAGCTTCCCCTGCCTGCCCACATCAATGAGGATAAGGTCATACAGGCCATTAGCCCCAAGAAGGATGTGGATGGCTTCCACCCCCAGAGCGTGGGGGCTATGGCCATTGGGGAGAAGGGGTTCCTGCCCTGTACCCCCGCCGGCATCATCCAGCTTTTAAAACGTTCCAACCTGGAAATTTCTGGGAAGCATTGCGTGGTGGTCGGAAGGAGCAACATTGTAGGGAAGCCTATGGCGCTTCTGATGCTCCGTGAAAATGCCACGGTTACCATTACGCATTCAAAGACAAAGAACCTGCCAGAAGTATGCAGGCAGGCGGACATCCTGATTGTTGCAATGGGCAGGCCGCAATATATTGGCGCAGAGTATGTCAAAGAAGGCGCCGTCGTGATAGATGTGGGCATCCATAGGGATGCTGGGAATAAGCTGTGCGGAGATGTAAAGTTTGATGAAGTGGAGCCCATTGCCTCTGCCATCACCCCAGTCCCTGGCGGGGTGGGCCCTATGACGATTGCAATGCTGATGGATAACTGTGTACAGAGTATAGAAGAGGGATAGGAATGAAGTGTGCAAACTGTGGGGCAAAACTGCAAGTAGGGAGCGTATACTGTTCTTTTTGTGGGAAAGAGGCTCAGATCGTGTCTGATTACAGCATTTTAGAAGATGAGTTTTTACAGGACATGCTGAACGGGCAGGAAAAAAACAGGGATTTAATCAAAGAGTCTATGGGAACGGCAGGCGGCAGCCAGCCTGGGCAGGATAAGATTGCCAATACCCGCCCAGCAAGAAGCGCAAGCGCCGCCCCCCGCCCAGGGCAGGGAGCAAATGCATACCGCACGCCCAAGGGCCAGGGCTCTGGCAGCCAGAATGCAAGGAAGCAGGATGCTGGCGGCCAATGGGAAGGAAGGCAAGGCGCGGGCGCTTCCGGGCAGGCAGGGAAGGCAGGAGGCGCCCCCCAGGGGAAAGGGAGCCAGCCGTCAGGAAAAGCCGGCAAGCATGCCAAAGAAGCCAGCCCCTCTGGGAAGAAGGGCGGCTCATCCCGCAGGAAGAGGAAGCCGGTTGGCTGGGCTGTCGCAGCAATCCTGCTGATGGTGTTCCTGCTGGTTGACATTCTATTTGTGCTGAACCACAGCAGGAACAATTCCTATGACTACCAGATGGGCCAGGCAGAAAAGCATTACAGCAGCAGGGAGTATGAGGAAGCGGAGCAATTCCTGCTGCGGGCGATAGAACTTTCGGACGGCCAGCTGGAAGGGCCGCTGCTCCTGGCAGAGGTTTACCGCCTGCAGGGCAAGACAGAGAAAGCAATCAAAACACTTCAGGATATGATAGAGGCTAGCAGCAGAGGCCAGGGAGCCGCCGTACCTGGGGATAGCGGCAGTGTATCTTCTAGGAAGGATTATGAGGAAGCATACCGTAAGTTGATCCAGGTTTACGAGGAAGAAGAGGATTATGCTGCAATTTATGAATTGTACAAAGAGGCAGAGGATGAGGATATCCTGCAGCTTTTTGAGGGATACCAGGTAGAGGCGCCGGAATTTGTACAGGAAGAAGGGGTTTATGAGCAGATGGTTTCCATAGAGCTTTCCAGCCAGGCGGGCTGTGAGACCTTTTATACCATAGATGGCTCGGACCCAAAGCAGGGGCTGGAATACCAAGGGCCTATCCAGATAGAGCCGGGGAATAGCGTCAGGATCCGTGCCATATCCCGCAATGAATATGGGGTTTACAGCGAAGAGGCAGAAGGCAGCTTTGAGATAGACTTGCCTAAGCCGGATATGCCGAGGGTATCCCCAATGGGAGGGAACTTTTATGAGCCGCAGGCTATTACCGTCTATGTGCCCAGCGGATGCAGCGTTTACTATAGCTGGGACGGGACGGCGCCCACGGAGGCTTCCAGCCGGTATATGGGCCCCATTGACATGCCGGAAGGGAATAATATCCTTTCCCTGATCCTGGTGGATGAATACGGGAGGTATTCTGATGTGCTCAGATGCAATTATATTTATTTTCCATAACAAGAGCGGCAGCGCCGGCGGACGGCGCATAGACTTTAAGTGACAGAAGGATGGCTATATGAAAGATTTAGATACAATAAGGGAGGAAATAGACGCCATAGACAGGCAGATGGTTGCCCTCTTTGAGGAGCGGATGCTGCGTACCACAGAGGTAGCCCGCTATAAGCTTTCGGTAGGGAAGCCTGTGCTGGATAAGGGGCGGGAGAAGGAAAAACTGGAAAAGGTGAAGGCACAGGCGCAGTCTGCGGACAACCGCTATGACGTGGGGGAGCTGTTTGGGCAGGTTATGGCCATGAGCCGCAAGCGCCAGTACCATCTGATGGGCGCCCAGGGGCAGGGGCCGGGCCTGGGGTTTTCCCAGGTGCCCAGCCTGCCTTTTGATACCCATAAGGTGGTGTACCAGGGGGTGGAAGGCGCATATAGCCAGCTTGCCATGAAAGCGTATTTTGGGGAGGATGTGGGCAGCTTCCATGTGGAGACCTGGCGGGACGCCATGGAGGCCATCAAATGCCAGCAAGCAGATTATGCGGTGCTTCCGATTGAGAATTCTTCCGCAGGGATTGTGGGAGAGAATTTCGACCTGCTGGCAGAATACGATGGGTACATTGTGGCAGAGCAGACGATTAAGGCAGAGCATGCCCTACTGGGGCTGCCGGGCGCCAGCCTTGCGGATATTACCCGTGTCTATTCCCATCCCCAAGCCCTGATGCAGAGCGTAGATTTTTTGGACGCCCATATGGGATGGGAACGGATTAGCGTCAGGAATACGGCAGGCGCGGCCAAAAAAGTATTGGAGGACGGCAAAAAATGCCAGGCAGCCATTGCAAGCACCGTGACGGCAGGCATTTACGGGCTGGATATCCTGCAGCGCAATATTAATTACAGCGATGAGAACAGCACCCGGTTTATGATTGTGGCAGGGAAGAAAATATGCCTGGAGACGGCTGGGAAAATCAGTATCTGTTTTGAGGCCTCCCATGAGAGCGGCGCTTTGTACCACATGCTGTCCCATCTTATCTTTAACCATCTGAATATGGTGAAGATTGAATCAAGGCCTATCAAGGACAAAAGCTTTGAATACCGCTTTTTTGTGGATTTTGAGGGGAACCTGAAGGACGGGGCAGTGCAGAATGCGCTGAAAGGGCTGTTGGATGAAGCGTTATACCTGAAAATATTGGGGAATTATTAGGGAATATGCAGCTGCCAGAAGAGGGGGGCGCATGGCTTGGGGGAATAAGGAACCAGGGGATCCTGGGCAATTATGGAGATAACATAGGATTGGCAGGTCGGGAAGATGAAGGAGACAGAGAAATTAATTTTATACCGGGGGCTTACACATGGGAATGTGCTGGAGGGGTTCACGCAGGCCATGGGGTTCTGCCAGGATGGCTTCCAAGGGGAGGAAGAAGGGCATTGCAGCTGGGGACCTGCAGAAAGGGATAAGATGCGGTCCTTGTGCTATGGCTGCTTCCATGCGCTGGTTGGGCTTTCTGCGAGCCATGGGTTCGAGGGGAACTTATGGCAGGGTTACCTGGCCTATCTGTTGGTGGGCCATGAAAACGCATACAGTACAGCCTGTGAAATCCGTGGCAGCGTCCCTGGGAGCATCAACCAGCTGGCCCTACATGATTTTGCATTGTTCAAAGAATGGTTTGCTTATGATTTCCGGAAGCTGGAAGAGGCTCTGGAGATACCGGGGCTAGGGATTATCATGGATTACCAAAGCCCTGGGCAGGAAGGGAATGTGTTTAACCGCAGGATCCGTGACCGTATCTGCGCCTTGGGCGCCCGACTAGGACAGGCAGGGAGCGTGGAAGGGTTTAAGGACGAGGTTACCAAGTTCTATGGTGAGTTTGGCGTGGGCAAGCTAGGGCTGCATAAGGCGTTCCGCATTGAGCATGAGGGAAATGGGGCCAGGATTGTGCCGATTACCAATATTGCCCATGTGCACCTTGACGACCTGGTGGGGTATGGTCTGGCCAAGAAAAAGCTGGTTGAGAATACAGAAGCTTTCGTACAGGGCAAAAAAGCCAATAACTGCCTGCTGTATGGGGATGCGGGCACAGGGAAATCCTCTAGCATTAAGGCGGTCGTCAACCAGTATTACAGCCAAGGGCTTCGGATGATAGAGGTATATAAGCATCAGTTCCGTGATTTGAATGACGTGATTTCACAGATTAAGAACCGCAACTATCGGTTTATCATCTATATGGATGACCTGTCTTTTGAGGAATTTGAGATTGAATACAAATATCTGAAGGCAGTGATTGAGGGGGGGCTGGAGAAAAAGCCGGAGAATGTTTTGATTTATGCGACTTCGAACCGGAGGCATTTGGTGAGGGAAAAATTCAGTGACAAGGCGGAGCGGGACGATGAGCTGCATACGAACGATACGGTGCAGGAAAAGCTGTCCCTGGTGTCCAGGTTCGGCGTGACGGTATATTTTGGCAAGCCAGACCAGAAGGAATACCAGGAAATCGTAAAGAGCCTTGCCAGGAAGCATCAGGTCCCCATGGGGGAGGAAGAACTGCTGCTGGAGGCAAACCGCTGGGAATTAAGCCATGGGGGGCGTTCCGGGCGGACGGCGCAGCAGTTTGTGGATTATTTGCTGGGACGTATGTGAAATATGGAGCCTGGCAGAAAGGAACCATTATGAAGACAACGACATTTGCAGCAATTTATATAGGCTCCCATGAGGTGAGCCTGAAGGTATCGGAGATAACCGCTGCCCGCAAGATACGCCCGGTTGATTATGTACGCAGCAATATTGATCTGGGGCGGGATGCGTACAGGAAGGGCATGATTGGCTATGAGCTGGTAGAGGAGCTCTGCCAGGTGCTGAAAGAATTCCACACCATTATGAATGGGTATAAGGTGGATGCTTACAAGGCCTATGCGGGGAATACCCTCCGCAGCGTCAGCAATGAACTGTTCATCCTAGACCAGATCCGCCTGCGTACAAAGATAGACGTTACCGTGCTGAGCAATTCGGAGTACCGTTTTATGGAATACAAGGCTTTGGCCATGTCTTCAGAATTTGAGAAAATGATCCAGAAAGGGGCTGCTGTGGTGGATGTGGGGGGCGGCAGCATGCAGATTTCCCTGTTCCAGAAGGGAAAGGCAGTGACAACCCAGCATATTGAACTGGGCATTATGCGCATCCGGGAGAAAATCTTAAAGATTGAGAACCTGGTGTCCCATTATGAAACCCAGATACAGGAATTGGTGGATAAGGAGCTGGAGATTTTCAGGCGGATTTATCTGCGGGATGCGGAGATAAAATATGTGGTTGTCCTGGGGGATTACATAAGTGAGATTGTGAAGAGTTTTTCCAAAAAGGAAGAGGACGGCACGATTGAGACGGAGCGATTCCTGAAGCTTCTGAAGAAATGGAGCAGGAAATCCCCAGAGGAGATTTCCGAGGAACTGAACCTGCCCAATGAGCACGACCCATTGATTGTGCCTTCCGTTGTGCTTTACAAGCGCCTGACAGAAGAACTGAATGCCAGCCATATTTGGGTGCCTGGGGTCAATATCAATGACGGCATAATCTGCGATTACGCGGAGCGGAGGCGGATGGTCGCCTTTGCCCACAATTTTGAAGAGGATATCCTAAACGCAGCCAAAAGCCTTGCAGAGCGTTACCAGGGGTATTCCAGCCACACGGAAGCAGTGCTGTCCATGTGCACGATTGTGTTTGACGCTATGAAGAAAATCCATGGGATGGGGAAGCGGGAACGCCTGCTCCTGCAGGTGGCGGCAGTCCTCCATGACTGTGGGCGGTACATCAGCCTGGTGGACCAGGCGGAATGCTCTTATCAGATTGTGATGGCCTCAGAGATTATAGGCGTAAACCATCTGGAGCGTGAGATGGTGGGGAATATTGTCCGGTTTACCTCAAAATCCTCCTTGTCCTATGGGGATGTGAGCGATAAGCTAGATCAGGCAAGTTATATGGTTGTGTCCAAGCTGACGGCTATCCTTAAGATTGCCAATGCCTTAGACCGGAGCCATAAGCAGAAATTCAAAGGGGTAAAGGCGGCGCTGCGGGAAAGGGAACTGGTGATTACCGTGGAGTCGGCAGAGAATATTGTATTGGAAAAGGGGCTGCTGCCGGCTTATGCACATTCCTTTGAGGAGGTATTCAGCGTGAAGCCTGCCATCCGGGAAAAGAAGGTTTTTTCATAACAGGATAGATGGGGGTAGGGGAAGTTGGAAAAGGAGGAGGCCATAACATGGAAAAAGAGAAAGAGAAAGAAAAAGAGAAGGAAAAGGATTTCTTAAAGCCGGAATATTATGAGAACCGTGAGTTAAGCTGGCTGAAATTCAACCACAGGGTGCTGAATGAGGCACGGGATAAGAATATCCCCTTACTGGAGCGCCTGAAATTTGTCAGCATTACCTCTTCGAACCTGGATGAGTTTTTCATGGTGCGCGTGGCGTCCCTGAAGGATATGGTCCATGCAGGCTATAAGAAGAAGGACATTGCAGGCATGACGGCCAAGGAGCAGTTAGAAGCCATCAACAAGGATACCAGGGCGCTGGTGGAGATGCAGTATTCCACGTATAACCGCTCCTTGGCGCCATTGCTGCACAACCATGGGATACGGATTGTAGACGCCCATGAAGATTTGGACAGGGAGCAGGCAGAGTATGTGGACCGGTATTTTGAAGAGGCTGTTTACCCGGTCCTTACGCCTATGGCGGTGGACGCTTCCCGGCCCTTCCCGTTAATCCGCAATAAATCCCTGAATATTGCAGCGCTTCTGACCAAGAAAGAGGACAAAAAGGGGGAGCTTGAGTTTGCGACGGTACAGGTGCCCTCCGTGCTGCCTAGGATTGTGCAGATACCTTCCGCAGGGGAAGGGAGCCAGACCTATATCCTGCTGGAGCAGATGATAGAACGCAATATCCACCGCCTGTTTTTGAATTATGATGTGGTATGCGCCTATCCCTACCGCATTATGAGGAATGCGGATTTAAGCATTGATGAGGACGAGGCGGAAGACCTGCTGCAGGAAATCCAGAAGCAGCTAAAGAAAAGGCAATGGGGCGAGGTTATCCGCCTGGAAGTGGAAGAAAAGGTAGATAAGCGGCTGCTGAAGATCCTCCAGGATGAGCTGCACATTGCCCCTGAGGATATTTTTAAGATTAATGGGCCCATAGACCTTACCTTTTTAATGAAGATGTATGGCATAGAGGGCGGCGCCAGCCTGCGCTATCCGGCCCATAAGCCCCAGAGGGTGCCCCAGATTGTGCCAGGGGAGGATATTTTTGAGGTTATCCGCAAGGGCGATATCTTGCTGCACCATCCTTACCAGACCTTTGACCCGGTGGTGGATTTTATCCGCCAGGCAGCTAAGGATCCGGATGTCCTGGCTATCAAGCAGACCCTATACAGGGTCAGCGGCAATTCCCCGATTATTGCATCCCTGGCGCAGGCGGCGGAAAATGGCAAGCAAGTGTCTGTTTTGGTGGAATTGAAGGCGCGTTTTGACGAGGAGAATAATATTGTATGGGCGAAGAAGCTGGAGAAGGCAGGCTGCCATGTGATTTATGGCTTGGTAGGGCTTAAGACCCACAGCAAGATTGCCCTGGTGGTGCGCAAGGAGGAGGACGGCATCCGCCGTTATGTGCATCTTGGGACGGGGAATTACAATGATTCCACGGCGAAGCTCTATACGGATTTGGGCATGTTTACATGTTCTGAGGCAATCGGGGAGGATGCCACGGCCGTCTTTAACATGCTGTCAGGCTATTCGGAGCCCCTTTCCTGGAACAAGCTAGTGGTGGCGCCCATATGGCTGCGAAAGCGTTTCCTAAAGCTGATTAAGCGGGAGACCAAGCATGCGAACGCAGGCAGGGAAGCATTTATCAAGGCAAAGATGAATTCCCTCTGCGACCGGGACATCATTGCCGCATTATATGAAGCGTCTGCAGCAGGCGTACAGATAGAGTTGGTTATCCGCGGGATTTGCTGCCTGAAAGTAGGGGTCCCGGGGATTAGCGAGAATATCCGGGTGCATTCCATTGTAGGGAATTTCCTGGAGCACAGCCGTATTTTTTGGTTCCACAACGATGGACAGGAAGAGATGTATATGGGCAGCGCGGATTGGATGCCTAGGAATCTGGACCGCCGGGTGGAAATTATTTTCCCGGTAGAGAACGAGGGCTTAATGGCCCAGGTAAGGCATATTATGGAAACACAGCTGGCCGACAATACAAAAGCCCATATCCTGCAGCCAGACGGGCAGTATGAGAAAATAGACAAACGTGGGAAGAAATTAGTCAATTCCCAGCAGCAGTTCTGTAAGGAAGCGGAAAAAGCGGTCCCCAGGAAGATTAACGCCTACCAGGAGCGCGTTTTTATCCCGGCAGAGCCAATGGAGTAACGGAGGATGGAAGAAGGTATAGGGAAAGGATGCAAAGAGGTATGAACAGTAAAATTTTATTTACGGATATTGACGATACATTGCTGAACAAGGATAAGAGCGTATCAGAGGAAAACAGGGACGCCATCCGGCGCCTGTTGGGGCAGGGGCACTATTTTGTGCTTATGACAGGCCGCCCCATTGCCACTGGCAGGATAGTCATCCGGGAATTGGGGCTGACAGAGCCAGGATGCTATATGGCAGCTTATAATGGGGGCGTTATTTATGACTGCGCTGCCGGCAGGATCCTGTCAGAACGCACGCTGCCCATGGAGGTCACCAAGGAGCTGATTGATGAGGCGCACAAGGAGGGCATTTATGTGCAGACCTACCAGCGTGATACGATTATAACGGAAGAGGATGGGAAGGAACTGGAATTTTACCTTTCCAATGCCGTCATGCGCTACCAGGTTGTGGATGACCTCTACGCCAGCCTGGATAAAGAACCGAACAAAGTAATCCTTATTAATATAGAAGGTACAGGGAAATTACAGCGTTTCCGCGAGGAGCATGCATACCTGGAGGAGCGGAGCAATTCCTTTTTCTCCCATGATGAATTCCTGGAATACTGCCCCAAGGGCATCAACAAAGGCAGCGGCATAAAATATATCAGCAGCTTTTTGGGCATCCCTATGGAGCATACGGTTGCCGTAGGGGACGAGCGCAACGATATCTCTATGGTGAGCGCCGCCCATGTGGGCGTTGCGGTAAAAAATGCCCATACAGAACTGAAAAAAATAGCAGATTATGTAACGGAACGTGACAACGAGCATGGAGCCATTGCCGAAGTCATTGAGAAATTCATCCTATCGCCTTCCGAAGGCTGAGGCGCCCTATCCCCTGGCTTGCAGCTGGCGGGTAGGCACGGATTAGGAAGGCTTTTGCAAAGAGCGGGTGTAAGAGGTACAGGCAGGGGATTATCCTGCCTGTACGTGCGTCCGATGCCATTCCTTTATGCCCTCCAGCACACAATCGGGGACATGGAGCCCCCCGCGGCCTGTCCCCAGCTGGATGTGGGGCTTCCTTGCCCCGTGGAAATCCGAGCCTCCGCTTACCAAAAGCCCCATTTCTTCTGCCAGCCCAAGCAGCTTTTTCTCATCTTCCGGCTCATTCATGGAATAAATAGCCTCAATCCCAGCAAGCCCTGCTTCCTTCAGCTTCCCGATAAGGCTGCGCAGCTTTCCATCTGCCATCGGGCATAGGACTGGGTGTGCGAGGACAGGGACGCCGTTTCCCAGCCGTACCAGCCCAATGGCATCGAAGGGAGACAGCTTCTCCTGGGGGACATAGCAGCGGCAGCCTGGCTCCAGATATTCCTTGAAAGCCCTGTCCGGGTTCCCTGCCATCCCATGTTCTGCCATATACTGTGAAAAATGCCCTCTGGTAATCATGGCGCCAGGATATTCCCTTTCTAAATCCTCTACGGTAATATCAAAGCCTTCTTTCTGCAAAAGTTTTGCCATTTTACGGTTCCGCCTGTCCCTCCCGTCGGCAAATCCCATTAATTTCTTCAGGAAGGCCGCATTATCTTGCTCTATATAATACCCAAGGATGTGTATTTCGGCTCCTTCATAGCTTGTCGAGAGCTCCACGCCGGGCACGACCTCCAGGCCGGTACGCGCCCCCTCCTCCTGTGCCTCCCGAAAGCCGGTTAGCGTATTGTGGTCTGTCAGTGCAATGGCCTTAAGGCCAGCCTCCTTTGCCAGCTGTACCAGTTCCGTTGGCGTCAATGTCCCGTCAGACCGGGTCGAATGGGTATGCAAATCAACCATATTACTGCTCCTTTCCACGCATGATATTGCTTCCTGCCTATTATACCACGTTCCCCAGATTTTTCTACTTTTTCTTTTATTCCCCTTGACGCCCCCTGAAAAGTATGCTAAAATACCAACGTCATAAGAACAAAGCAGAGTATCCACTCTCACCTTAGCACGATGGCGTGACTAATGGTTTTAATAAGAAGGAATACAGCGTACCCGCCCATATGCTCCATGGGAGCGGTTTCTGTATGCTTGGATATTAAGTGGATAGCCTGCCTGTCCACTTTTTTTATGTTATATCCAAGATGTTTGACTGCATTATGCAATAAGCCCGTTGGATTGTTAAATTAATTTTTGGAGGTGCAAAGCCATTAGTGAGTTAATGATTAATGAACAAATCAAAGATAAAGAAGTCCGCCTGATTGGCGTAACAGGGGAGCAGCTTGGCGTCATGCCATTGAGGGAGGCCATGAAGCGCGCCCAGGAGGCAGAGCTTGACTTGGTGAAGATTGCCCCGACGGCAAAGCCGCCCGTATGTAAGATTATTGATTACGGCAAATACAAGTATGAGCTCGTAAGGAAAGAAAAAGAAGCAAAGAAAAAGCAGAAAACAGTGGAGATTAAGGAAATCCGTCTCTCACCGAACATTGATACCAATGATTTGAACACAAAAATTAATGCGGCACAGAAGTTTATTTCCAAGGGCAATAAAGTGAAGATCACTTTGCGTTTCCGTGGCAGGGAAATGGCGCATATGCAGAAGAGCAGGCACGTATTAGATGATTTTGCAGCAAAGCTGGCTGATATTGCCACCGTAGAGAAAATGCCAAAGTTAGAAGGCCGCAGCATCAGCATGGTGCTGACGGAGAAGAAATAATAGGATGTTAAGGAGGAACTGGAAATGCCTAAAATGAAGACAAAAAGAGCAGCAGCAAAGCGTTTCAAGAAAACCGGTACTGGGAAGTTAAAGAGGAATAAAGCTTATAAGAGCCATATCCTGACCAAGAAGAGCGCAAAGAGGAAGAGGAACCTGAGGAAACCGGCAATCACAGATGCAACCAATGTTAAGAATATGAAGAAGGTATTGCCGTATTTATAAAAATGGCAGGGGGATTTCCCCCAAGGCATACCGTGGCGTCCCCCTAGGGGGACGATAGGGGGCTGCCCCCTAGGGCATACCGTTATGCCCCTGGCAGTGGGGAATTGGAACTGCTAGGCGTGCCGTTATGTCCGGAAAGCAGGGCAATAAGAAGGAAATACCCTCAGGGCTGCCCAAATGCCTGGAAAGCAGGGCGGTAAGGAGGAAATACCTAGGGTATACCAAAATGTCTGAAAAGCAGGACAATAAGGAGGAAAAAAATCATGGCTAGGATTAAAGGCGGATTGAATGCAAGGAAGAAGCATAATAGAGTATTAAAATTAGCGAAAGGATACAGGGGGGCGCGCTCCAAGCAGTACCGTGTGGCAAAGCAGTCTGTTATGCGGGCGCTGGCAAGTTCCTACGCAGGCCGCAAGCAGCGTAAGAGGCAGTTCCGCCGCCTGTGGATTGCCCGTATCAATGCGGCTGCAAGGATTAATGGCCTGTCATACAGCCGTTTCATGTATGGGCTGAAGCTGGCAGGGGTGGACATTAACCGCAAGATGCTGGCGGAGCTGGCAGTGAACGATGCCGAGGGCTTCGCAGAACTGGCAGAATTGGCAAAGAGCAAAGTAGCATAAGGCGTGGATTGGTATCCCTATGCCTATTTTTTGGACAGGCGTAGGGTAGGGTAGGCGGCATGATTCAGCAATGGCTATGCCGCCTTATAAAAATGGCTGGGTTTTCCAAGAGGATAATTGTTGACACGAAATTGTTTTCGTGTATAATAAATGATATGAATGGTTTCATATCATTACAATAGATAATTGTTAAATGATTTTCACCTTTGATGTGGATAACTCTTTCTGCTATAT
>CAJUSO010000028.1 GCA_910588965.1 uncultured Lachnospiraceae bacterium
GCGTCGCATTGGTAGTGCGGAGGTCACGGGTCCGATTCCCGTCAGCAGCTTTTGCAGAAGCCCTGGATATCCAGGGCTTCTGTTATTTCTGTGTGGTAGTTCATAATGGTGTTCTGGTTTATGGACTTGTTAGGATTTTGTTCGCATCATGCAAGATAGGTTACAATCCTCCGAATAGCCTATAAATCAGCCATTTATCTTTATTTGCGGTTCTTTTCTCTGGAAAGAGGGCAAATTCCATTTCAATCTCCATTCTGCAAGAATTTCCCTAGAATGAAATTAAAAGATTGGGGCGGAGAGAACCCCAGCGAAGACGGGAAGGAATCCTATAATGGCAAATTTTAATGTAGTTCAGCGGCATAAATAATTTGACAGGTGTACAATAACGACATATAATATAAGTACGGAAAAACATACGAATTTGTGAGGTGATACTATGTTAGCAGTAAAGAGCATGGATGTGCGTGAAAATTTCAAAGAATGGTGTAATAAAGTCATCGGTGGCGAAACGCTTATTGTGTCAAGGCCGAAAAACGAAAATGTAGTAATCGTATCCGAAAAAGAATACAACGAAATGGCAAAAGCAAAGAGAAATGCGGAATATCTGGCGATGGTGGATAAAAGTTTTCAACAGTTGGAAGAAGGGAAAACCATATCTTTTAGCATGGAAGAATTGCGGGAAATGGAATCCGATGATTGGAAACCCACACAAAAAGTATTAAATTGGATGAAACAGCAGGGGCAGGCAAATGAATGAGTTAACATTTACAGATAAAGGGTTTTCTGATTATGTATATTGGCAGTTTGAAGATAGAAGAACTGTTAAGCGGATTAATCATCTGTTAGAGGATATCAAACGAAACGGGGCAATGCAAGGCATTGGCAAACCTGAACCATTGAAACATCGTCCCGGATATTCCAGGCGGATTGATGAAAAAAACCGATTGGTATATGATATTGATGAATTGCAGAATATCAAAATCATATCATGCAGAGGACATTACGATGATTAAGGCGGGATTGATATGTGTAAATTGTTTGACAATCGCTCCTTAATATGCTAACATCAAACTGTACTTGAAAGTACATCTCTTACGAGCGTATAGCTTAATGGATAAAGCAATTGTCTAACTAACAATCAGATGCGGGTTCAAATCCCGCTACGAAAATAATAGGTGTTCTATAATTGGACACCTTTTTATATTTTAGAAAGTATCTTTATGTGTGCGATTTTTGTTAGAATCTTGTTAGAAAAATTACAACGCACATTGGAAAAGTGCGAAGGGCTGTGAAATGAAATCAGCTAACATACAGCGTTTCACGCAAAATCAGGGAAAGCCGCAATAACATAGATTAAGCGTTACAGCTTTTTGGTAGTGCAGAGGTCACGGGCCTGGTTCCCGTCAGCAGCTTTCTTATCATTAAGAGGCCTTGCTTTTTTCAAGGCCTCTTGGCGTATAGGAAATTAGATCCTATAAAGTAAAACCCTCTGAAAGGGATGCCCATGCAAAGACAGGGGGATTCTGATTGTATTTGAAACATTTTGGATACCCCGTTGCTTGCGGCGGGGTATTGGATTTGGGCTTGTAGCCTATGACGTGTTATGCAGTATGTACGAATTTATTTTGCCGATGTTCTTCTAATATTCTGTGAACTCTTGATACTTCATCTAAGATGAGGTTCTCGCTTTCTACAATTTTCAGGTTGAGTGAGTGCTCTGTGTATTTTATCTGCTGTTCTACAGTGTCAAGCCTGTGCTCCACGTCATCAAGCCTGTGTTCCACGTTTTCAAGCCTGGCATCAATTTTATCTAGGCGGTTCGCAATGGGAGTCAATTTTTGATCCATCATATTTGATAAGGTAAACAATAATTCTTTGTCGCTCATTGTATCATCCTCCATGTCATAGCTTTGGTGTGCTGGCTCCTATAGTATACCACAAGAAAGGTGCGGAGTCTATGGGATTTAGGCAGGAAATCATTCATAGGAACAGGGAGGTAAAAAATTTTAGTAAAAAATCTGGTTTCATGTAAAATCATCTCCAGCAGAATACTTGGTAAGAGGCGATAGGGATAGGGGCGAAAGCCACCCAGACGTAAGTTGTGTATAAATCACAAATAAAATTTTCTGTAAAGTTTTTTTAATCCATATAATTGACAATAAATATGGTATCTGCTATCATTAATTTGGTGAAAAGCTATAAGTATATTTTGCAAATAATATGGATAATTGTCCATAGAGGAAGAAAAGGAGGCATTCTTATGTTATTCCAGACTACAACAGAGCATGAGCAGTTTCGGGCAAAGATTCGGTCTTTTGCTGAAGAGGAAATCAAACCCATAGCCTTTTCCCTGGACCAGGAGAACCGTTTTCCAGAAGAGGCGGTGAAGAAGCTGGGTGAGATGGGGCTGATGGGGATCCCGTATCCTACAGAATACGGCGGGGCAGGCCTTGATGTTATCAGCTATGCCATTGCAGTTGAGGAGCTTGCCAGAGTAGACGGCGGTTCCGGCGTCATACTTTCCGCCCATGTCTCCCTTGGCTCCTATCCGATTTTCGCTTTCGGCAATGAGGAGCAGAAACAGAAATACCTCGTACCCCTGGCAAAAGGGGAGAAGATTGGGGCTTTCGGCCTGACAGAGCCCAATGCAGGTTCAGACGCCGGCGGCACAGAGACCACGGCTATTGACAAAGGCGATTATTATCTTCTCAACGGCGGTAAGATTTTTATCACCAATGCACCAAAGGCAGATACTTATGTAGTGTTTGCGGTAACCACGCCAGATATCGGCACCCGTGGGATTTCCGCTTTTATTGTAGAGAAAGGCTGGGAAGGCTTTGAATTCGGCGACCACTATGACAAGATGGGCATCCGTTCTTCCACTACAGCTGAACTGATATTCAATGATGTGAAAGTGCCCAAGGAGAACCTGCTAGGCAAGGAAGGGGAAGGCTTTAAAATCGCCATGTCTACCTTGGACGGCGGGCGTATCGGCATTGCCGCCCAGGCGCTGGGGATTGCCCAAGGGGCGTTTGAACAGGCTTTGGAGTATTCCAAGGAGCGTATCCAGTTTGGGAAGCCCATTGCGGCACAGCAGGGGATTTCCTTCCAGCTGGCGGATATGGCTACGAAGCTGCGCTGTGCCCGTTTCCTGGTGTATTCCGCAGGGGAATTGAAGGAAGCCCATGAGCCATATGGGATGGAAGCAGCCATGGCCAAGATGTACGCGTCGGATATTGCCCTGGAGGTGACAAACAGCGCCCTGCAGATTTTCGGCGGCACAGGCTTCTTAAAAGGCATGGATGTGGAGCGGATGTACCGTGATGCCAAGATTACCACGATTTATGAGGGCACGAATGAAATCCAGCGTGTCGTGATTGCATCCAGCCTGATTGGCAGGATGCCGAAAACCCCTGGCGGCGGCGGGAGCCGTTCTGCAGCTAAAAAGCCGGCGCCCATCACAGGCGTGCGCAAAGGCCAGATGTTTAAGGAAGGCGGCGCCAAGGAGCGGGTAGATGCATTGGTGTCTGCTTTGAAGAAGGACGGCCATGACTTTGCCGTAGGCATCCCGGCGGATACGCCGATTGCCCAGGCAGAGCGTGTGGTTTCTGCCGGCAAGGGCATTGGCAGCAAGGAGAATATGAAGCTAATTGAGGATCTGGCCCATGCGGCCGGGGCAGCCATCGGTTCTTCCCGCCCTGTGGCAGAGACTTTGAAATACGTTCCGCTGAGCCGTTATGTGGGCATGTCCGGCCAGAAATTCAGGGGGAACTTATACATAGCCTGCGGTATTTCCGGCGCAACCCAGCACCTGAAAGGGATTAAGGATGCTTCCACAATCGTGGCCATCAATAAGAACGGCAATGCGCCTATTTTCAAGAATTGTGACTACGGCATTGTAGGGGATGTAAATGAAATCCTGCCCCTTTTGGCAGAGGCTCTGGGGATGGAAGAGAAGCAGCCCGCGCCCCCTATGGTGAAAATGAAACGCCCGCCCGTACCGAAGCCCACGCCCATCGGCAAAAGGTATGTCTGCGGCGGCTGCGGTTATGAATATATTCCGGAGGAAGGCGATGAAGATGCGGAAATCGCCCCTGGCACATTGTTTGAAAAACTGCCTGAAGACTGGGTATGCCCAGAATGTGCGGAAGGCAAGGACCAGTTTATTGAAGCGTAACAGGCCCAGGTAACATAGTTATGCGTAACGGCAAAAGGAGGAGAAGATATGTATTGTGTACGAAATATAACAGAAGATCTGTATTGGGTCGGCGCAAACGACCATAGGCTCCATTTGTTTGAGAATATCCATCCCATTCCCAAGGGCGTAAGCTACAATGCCTACCTGCTCTTGGATCAGGAGACGGTCCTCTTTGATACGGTTGACTGGTCTGCTTACCGCCAGCTGGCAGAGAATATGGACTATCTTTTAGGGGACCGTCCATTGGACTGGCTGGTGATTAACCATATGGAGCCAGACCATGGGGCGTCCATTGAGCAGATTTTGCTGCGCTACCCTGATGTGAAGATTATCTCTACGGAGAAGGCGTACATGCTGATGCGCCAGTTCGGGTTCCATCCGGACGGCCATACATGCGTTACCGTGGCAGAGGGAGATACCCATTGCTTTGGGGGCCATACCGTGACCTTTGTGGCTGCGCCTATGGTGCATTGGCCAGAAGCTATGGTTACGTTTGATACCACCAATGGCGTGCTGTTCTCTGCAGATGCTTTTGGGTCCTTTATTGCGCTGGACGGCAAGCTCTTTGCGGATGAAGTGGATTTTGACCGGGACTGGCTGGATGAAGCCCGGCGTTACCTGACAAATATTGTAGGGAAATACGGCCCCCATATCCAGCTGCTCCTGAAAAAAGCTGGCGGGATTTTAGACCAGATTAAATATGTATGCCCGCTCCATGGCCCGGTATGGCGCAAGGATTTGGGGTACATTGTAGGGAAATATGATAAATGGAGCCGTTATGAGCCAGAGGTAAAGGGCGTGATGATTGCCTATGCTTCCATGTATGGCAATACGGAATCGGCTGCCCAGGCACTGGCAGGGAAGCTTTGCGAAAAAGGCTGTACGGATGTAGCGGTATATGACGTATCCAATACCCACGTGTCCTATTTGATTTCTGAGGCGTTTAAGTACAGCCATATCGTGCTGGCCTCCGTAACATATAACTTGGGGATTTACCCAGTGATGCATAATTTCCTGATGGACATGAAGGCGCTGAATATGCAGAACCGTACCTTTGCGCTGGTTGAAAATGGGTCCTGGGCCTGCAAGTCTGGGGATTTGATGCAGAAGTTTATCGACGAGGAACTAAAGGACATGACGGTGCTGAATGAGCGGCTGAGCATGGCGTCTTCCATGGATGCAGGCAAGGAAGTGGATTTAGAAGCCCTGGCCGATGCAATCATTGAATCTATGGGCAGCTGACAGCCTGGTCCGAAACGGTGGGATGATAGGGGTATTTTAGGGATACCGGAATAAAAAAGCGGAATATGCAGTCATGCAAAAATAAAGAAAGGGAGAGCCCCGTGCCTGGGGTTCTCCCTTTGCCTGCGAAGCGGGGGAGCCGCCTCTTCGCCCCTATGGGCGCGTTAGGCTTAGGATGTATTAATTTGTGAAAAATGTAATTGTATCTGGGGGAAGAATATATTATAATCTATAAGATGACAGGATAGGAAAAGGCGGCAGCGGGGATAGAGATGCTGTTTGGCGGTTACAGAGCAAGATCATACAGGAGGATGGAAGGAAGATGGAATCATTTGAACAAAATAAAATCAGGAATTTTTGCATTATCGCACATATAGATCATGGGAAATCCACACTTGCAGACCGTATTATTGAAAAGACAGGCCTTTTAACCAGCAGGGAGATGCAGGCTCAGGTGCTGGATAATATGGAATTGGAGCGTGAACGCGGGATTACCATCAAGGCCCAGGCGGTGCGCATTGTCTATAAGGCCAAGGACGGGGAAGAATATATTTTTAATTTAATCGATACCCCAGGGCATGTGGATTTTAATTATGAAGTATCCAGAAGCCTGGCAGCCTGCGACGGTGCAATCCTGGTCGTGGATGCTGCGCAGGGGATAGAGGCGCAGACCCTGGCAAATGTCTACCTGGCCTTAGACCATGATTTAGACGTGCTTCCGGTCATCAATAAAATTGACCTGCCCAGCGCAGAGCCGGACCGGGTGATTGACGAGATTGAGGACATCATCGGCTTAGAGGCACAGGATGCCCCCCGGATTTCCGCTAAGACAGGCCTGAATATCGAAGAGGTGTTAGAGCAGGTTGTGGAGAAAATCCCAGCCCCTGGGGGAAGCCCGGACAATCCGCTCCAGGCGCTGATTTTCGATTCCCTGTACGATTCCTATAAAGGCGTTATCGTCTTCTGCCGTATTATGGAGGGCAGGGTAGCAGAGGGGACAAGCATCCGCATGATGGCCACAGGCGCAGTGGCAGAGGTGGTGGAAGTGGGCTATTTCGGCGCAGGGCAGTTTATCCCATGCGGGGAGCTTTCTGCCGGCATGGTAGGCTATATCACAGCCAGCCTGAAAAACGTCCGGGATACCCAGGTCGGGGATACCGTGACAGACAATGCCCGTCCATGCAGCGAGCCCCTGCCGGGCTATAAGAAGGTAAACCCTATGGTATACTGCGGCATGTACCCTGCAGACGGCGCAAAATACCCGGATTTGCGGGATGCTTTAGAAAAGCTGCAGCTCAACGACGCAGCGCTGCAGTTTGAGCCGGAGACCTCGGTTGCATTAGGCTTCGGGTTCCGCTGCGGCTTCTTGGGGCTGCTGCACCTGGAGATTATCCAAGAACGCCTGGAACGGGAATACAACCTGGATTTGGTAACGACAGCCCCAGGCGTTATCTATAAGGTCTACAAGACCAACGGCGATGTGATTGAGCTGACCAATCCTTCCAACCTGCCAGACCCAGCGGAGATTGCGTATATGGAGGAGCCTATGGTCAGCGCGGAGATTATGGTGACCAGCGAGTTTATCGGCGCAATCATGGATTTGTGCCAGGAACGGCGCGGCGCCTATATCAGCATGGAATACATGGAGGAAACCCGCGCCCTCCTGAAATATGACCTGCCTTTAAATGAAATCATTTATGATTTCTTTGACGCATTAAAGTCCCGGTCCAGGGGGTATGCTTCCTTTGACTATGAAATGAAGGGCTATGCCCGTTCCGAGCTGGTGAAGCTGGATATCCTGATCAACCGGGAAGAGGTGGACGCCCTCTCCTTTATCGTCCACAGCGGCACGGCCTATGAAAGGGGCAGGAAAATGTGCGAAAAGCTGAAAGAGGAAATCCCCAGGCACCTGTTTGAAATCCCTATCCAGGCAGCTATCGGCAGCAAGGTCATTGCCCGCGAGACCGTTAAGGCAATGCGCAAGGACGTGCTGGCAAAATGCTATGGCGGCGACATCACCAGGAAGCGGAAGCTCTTAGAGAAGCAGAAGGAAGGCAAAAAGCGGATGCGCCAGATTGGGAATGTGGAAATCCCCCAGAAAGCATTTATGAGCGTGCTGAAGCTGGATAATAAATAGCCCCTGGCCGTTTCCCTAACACCAACGCCCCCAAAGCGGGGCAGGCGTTTCTGTTCCATGGTGCCGGCAGCTGCCAAAAGGAGAAAGCCTTTATGGACAAAATAAAAATCGGATTATATATCCATATCCCATTTTGCATAAAAAAATGCGGCTACTGTGATTTCTTGTCAATGCCTGCGGGGGAAAGCACCCGCAGGCATTATGTGGCTGCCCTCATCCGGGAAATCCAAGATAAATCAAAATGCCTGCCAGGCTATCAGCTATCCTCCGTATTTTTTGGAGGGGGCACGCCCTCTCTCTTGGCGGGGGCGCAAGTTGCGGGGCTTATGGAGGCGGTAGGGCAGAATTTTTCCTTAGACCCAGACGCTGAGGTTACCATAGAGTGCAACCCCGGGACCTTGGACAGGCAGAAGCTCTTGCAATACAAGTCCGCAGGCTTCAACCGCCTTAGCATAGGCCTCCAGTCTACCCATAACAAAGAACTTGAAAAGCTGGGGCGGGCCCATACTTATGAGGATTTCCTCCAAAGCTACGATTTAGCCCGCAAGGCAGGCTTTGGGAACATTAATATTGACCTGATGTCCGCTTTGCCCGGGCAGACAGTCTGGGATTGGATTTATACTTTAGAGCGCGTCATAAAGCTAAAGCCGGAGCATATCTCGGCTTACAGCCTGATGATTGAGGAAGGGACGCCTTTTTTTGCCCTCTATGGCGAGGACGGACAGAGGCGGGATCGTGGGGAGATGCCCCGTTTCCTGCCGGATGAGGAAGCAGAGCGCAAAATGTATTCCATGGCCCGCCGGATGCTGGGGGAAAAGGGCTATCAGCGCTATGAGATTTCCAATTACGCCAGGCCGGGGCAGGAATGCCGCCATAACATAGGCTATTGGCGCAGGACGCCTTACTTGGGCCTGGGGCTTGGAAGCGCTTCCCTGCTGGGAAATGTCCGTTTTTCCAATACGGTAAGCCTGCAGGGCTATCTGGAGGGGGATTATGGGGATTTGGAAGTATTGCTGCAAGGGGGGCAGAGCGGCTACCCCAGCCGTGCCGTCAGCTGGCTGGATAAAAAACAGCAGATGGAAGAGTTTATGTTTTTGGGGCTGCGGATGATGGATGGGATATCCAGGAAAGAGTTCCGGGAAACCTTTGGGGTAGAATTGGAAGGGGTATATGGGGCGGCCGTTAAGGACATGTCCCGGCAGGGGCTGCTGTCCCAGCAGTTTGGCAGGGTATTCCTGACCGAGGAAGGCGTCTCTGTCAGCAATTATGTGATGGGGCAGTTTTTGCTGGAAGATTAAGGGCACGGGATAACCTCCCAAAGCCTGGGCATACTAAGGGATGCCAGTGAGATATAAAACAATGATAGGAGGCGCATACGATGAATTTCTACAAATGCAGTGAATGCCAGGGCATCGCTATGGAATTGGTGCCGGGAACGCCTGGGCATGAAAAAAAGTTCCAGGAACTAGCCGCAAATACCACCGATGCTTCTGGGGAGAAGCATGTCCCGGTAACAGAGGAAAAGGGCGATAGGGTTATGGTAAAGGTAGGGGAACTGGAGCACCCCATGCTGGAAGGGCATTATATCATGTGGATATACCTGGAGACAGAGCAAGGCGGGTGTTTCAAGAAACTGTCCCCTGGGGATAAGCCGCAGGCAGAGTTTTTGCTGCCGCCTGGGGATAAGCCAGTGGCAGCGTATGAATACTGTAACCTCCATGGGCTGTGGAAGGCAAACATCGGATCATAACTATAAAAGCTGTTGTGCCAGGAAACGGTAACCTTATGCAGGAGCCAAATACCCTGCAGCTTGCCGCGCTGCAGATTTGATGCCCCGTTGCTGCGGCGGGGGATTTGGCTCCTGCAATCCGGGTTTGGGCAGCGGCTGGCTGCCCAATGCCTTTTGCCAGCCCCGGTGCTAGGCAGTACACGCTGTTTTATTTCCCATTTCCGGGATTCTGCGTTTTTGGAGCCTGTACTTCCAGCAATGTATCAATCCTTTCTAAAACCCGTATCTGGTTTTCGCGGTCCAGTTTCCGGTAGGAGGAAAGAAGCTGGTGCTCAGAAGCAGTAATCCCAGGGGGTTTTTGCCCCGCTGCCAGCGGTTTCTTATGAGTATCAGACAATCCCAGCAAAAAATCAGACGTAGTGTCCAGAACGGAAGCAAGACGCAGGAGAATTTCAGCCTTTGGCTCATATAAGTTATTCTCATAGCGGGATAAGGAAGTAGGAGCAATATCAATGGCGTATGCCAGTTCCTTTTGGCTCATATCACACTCCTCTCTTAAAAAGACAATTCGTTCCCCAATCGTGTTCATAAAAATCCTCCCGATTTTTGAATTTAACCTCATCAGGTATATGTAGAAGTATATAAAAAAAGATAATTACCGTTCTGGAAAATTGCTATTTTGTAATTTTTTGCATTGAACTTGCTAAATTGTTATGCTAAAATTGAAACATAACAAAAAAGCAATCACACAAGAAAGGACATCTAAGATGGGACAGAAAATTACAAGAAGAAAAATAAGAGGCGTCGTTTTTGCGGCAGTACTGGCGTTCCTGGCTATATCCTGCAGCAATTACAAGAGCCCGGATGACATACCAGCCGCGGAAAGCAGCGATGGCACGGACGGAAATTCCCCTGGAGCCATCCCTTTTACGGAAGAAGAAATGCAAGAGATATATTGTTCTATCAAAACAGCGATTGAAACGAAATACCTTGAGCCAAACCAAATCCCCCCAGGTTCCTTCCAATGGCCCAAATATGAAGTCATGGCCAATGGCATTATCCGGGACGAAGGCCATGCATGGTCTTATTTTAACAATATTGCCTTAAATTATTCCCTGTCGGGCACATTATATGACACCAAGGGCTTTCTGTATGAGTTGCCCCAAGAGCCAATCCGGCAGCTGATGGACGCGGTGCTGGACGGGTTGGTGGATTGGTCCGGGCGGCAGGAGGGGGAAAGCGGCGCTTTCCAAAAGGCAAGGGACGCCATTTTCCCAGAATATGAGAATTTGCCCAAGCATATTGATTTCTTAAGCCCTGCCGCAAAGCTTGCGCGGCAGGCCAAGGTAAGCCCAGGGCAGAGGATTGCATAAAAAGCAAAGTTTTTCTTAAAAATTCCTTAGCTGCTTTTTCCCAGGGAAAAAATATGGTAGAATAAAAAAGCCGGTGGTTTTTGGCAAATACAATACCAAGGAAGGTGGGGGTTAGCAATGAGGAAATGGGCCACAGGCCTTTTACTGGCCCTATGGATGGCCGTGATATTTATTTTTTCCCATCAGGTTGCGGAAGAATCTGCCCGGTCCAGCCAGACCGTGGCGTACCAGATTGTCAGCTGGCAGAATCAGGTGTTCCAGCTGGAAAAGGGGGAGGAAGAACTGGTGGCGCAGGCGGAATCCATGCAGTTCAGTATAAGGAAATGTGCGCATATGAGTGAGTATGCGGTACTGGCTGTTTTGTTTTTTATCCACTTAGGATGTTATCCGCTGCGCATAAGATGGGCTGCACTGCTGTCCTGGGTTTTCACCGTGTGCTATGCGGCTACCGATGAATGGCACCAGCGGTTTATTGCGGGGCGTTCTGGGGAAATCCGGGACGTATGCATTGATGGGATAGGCGGGTTGCTGGGACTGGCAGCGGTAATGCTGCTGGTACAGATTGTCCGGATGAGGAAGGATAAGAAAAAATCTCTTTATGGCATAGAATAAAATTGGGCGGCTTTCTGGCGCCGCCAGGGCAGCCCCCATGAAAGAGGCGCCGCTGCCGGGGCGGCCTGGATGGAAAGCCCTTGGGCTACCTGCCCTCCAAAAGGCATTTGGCCAGCCTGTCGTTCATTTCTGGCTTCAGGAAACAGAAACGGATGTACTCTTTATTGAGGAACAGGAAATCAGAGCAGTCCCGTATCATCATCTTTTCCCTTATTGCACGTGCAAACAGTTCCTCTGAGGTGGGCTTGTCCCCGCAGATACGCACCAGCATGAAATTAGCTGTTGGCGGATAAGGATGGAACCGCCCATCCTGCAGGAACATTTGGTACATGCGTTCCCGCTCTTTGGCAATCAGGCGGTGCGTACCGTCAATATATGCCTGGTCCTGGAACATTGCCGGCCCAGCCGCAGCTGCCAGGGAATGGAGCGGCCAGGGGTTCTGGAGTTCCCAAAGCTTCTTAAGCACATGCTGGCTGCCGGTGACGGCATAGCCCAGCCGCAGCCCAGGCACGGCAAAAAATTTGGATGTCCCGCGCAGTACGGCTAAATTTTCATATTGTGCGGTAAGCGAGGCTGCCGTAACATCCCTGTAGCGCCCTACAAACTCCATGTAAGTCTCATCTGCCAGCACAAATATATCCCTCTGCTGGCAGGTCTTTAGTATGGCCTCCATGTCCTGGCGGCTGATTAGGCTTGAGGTAGGGTTGTTTGGGTTGCAGAGGATAAGAAGGCTTATGCCTGGCGTAAGCTGTTCTTGGAAATGCCCTAAATCCAGTTGGAACCCATTTTCTTCCGGGAGGGCGTAATAATGGCATTGGCCGCCGGCCAGGGTGACTTCCCGCTCGTATTCCGAATAAGTAGGTGCGAGTATCAAAGTTTTCTTGGGGTTTATGATGCGGATAAAGAGGGAGATTAATTCCGTAGAGCCATTCCCTACAGCCACATTCCGGCTCTCTGTGCCCACATAGCCTGCAATGTGCTCCCGCAGGGAGGCATAGTCCCGGTCTGGGTATGCGGCGATTGCGCCGATATTCGAAGCCAATGCTTCCCGCAGCAGGGGCGAGATGCCAAGGGGGTTCACATTTGCGCTGAAATTTGTGATTTCTTCTTTCCGGATGCCATAAATCCCTTCTATTTTTTCTATATCGCTTCCATGGAAGCTTCCGTTTTGCCCTGTCATAATTTCCTCCGTCTTATGGTTGGTATGGCTATCCCGCAAGCGTGCAGAATAGTTCAGAAAAAATATCCATTAAACATTTACACAATGAATTGAATCGTTTATAATTAATACATTATAACCTATATTTAGATAAAATCAACCATAAAGCAGGTGATGATTTGCATAAGAAAATTGAAGATATGGCTGCCGGCATATGCGGCCCTGTTATGCTGCCCCTTCAGATTGTGCCAGAAGCCCTGGAATTTGAAGTGGTGGAGGGGGAGGCGTACCATGGGGAGTTTTACTTAGAGTCCCCTGGCGGGACAGAGGCAGAGGGCATTGTCTGTTCCTCGGATCCCAGGATGGCATGCCATTCCCCGCAGTTTTGTGGGGAGAAGATTACGCAGGCTTTTACGTTCCATAGCGAAGGCCTGTCAGAGGGCGATGTCCAGAAAGGCAATTTCCATATTATCAGCAGCCTGGGGGAGTATGACCTCCCATTCTGCGTTACTGTCTCTAAGGATTACGCGGACAGTTCGGTAGGCAAGATCCGCACGGTATTTGAATTTGCCAACCTGGCGCGCAATTCTTATGAAGAGGCGGTGAAGGTTTTTGGGAAGCCGGAGTTCCAGCTGATCTTTAAGCCGCAGGAAACCGAAGAACGGATGATATACCAGGCCTTGATGCGCAGGCCCTGCACAATGGCGCAGGTGGAGGAGTTTTTGATTGCCACGAAGAAGAAAAAGAGGGTGCGCTTTGCCATTGAGGAGGCCTGCCGGGAGTTTTCAGGGATACGGGAGATGCAAAAGCAGCTGATTACCCTGAAGCGGGACGGATGGGGCTTTCTTGCCATTGAGGCCAAAAGTGATGCGGAATGGATACAGCTGGGAAAGCGTATGGTTACCACAGGGGAATTCGTGGGCAGCCATGCGGTGGCAGAATATATGATCGATCCTAAGAAGCTGCACGGAGGGAAGAATTTTGGCAGGATTACGTTCCAGACGCCTTTCCAGAAGGAGTGTGTGGAAATCTGCGTCGTGCAGAAGCGCCCGGACAGCACCCGGACAGGGTGTGAGACCCGCAGGAAGAAGCTGGAGGTTATGAAAGCATTTTTGGACATGGGCACCCATAAGATTACGGCAGGGGCCTGGGCAAAGGCGACCGGGCAGCTGTTAGATGAGCTGCACCTCTTAGAGCCAGACAACCTTTGGTATCTTCTGGGCAAGGCCCAGGTTTTTTTGGTGAGTAAGCAGAAGCAGGAGGCGGAGTGGACGCTTAGTTCCTTCCCGAAGTACAAGGTGAACAAGGAGTCGGCGCTGTATGCTTATTATATCTACCTGTGCACGCTGCAGGATCCGGAAGTTTCTTATGTGAATAAGGTGACAGGGAAAATACGCAGGATTTACCAGAAGGACCAGGAGAATAACTTCCTGTTCTGGATGCTGCTGTTTTTGGATGAGGAAATCAACCATAGCAGGAGCCGGAAGCTGGAACTGATTGCCCAGCAGCTGGGGCGGGGGAAGGAGAGCGCGGTGCTATACCTGGAGGCTTACCGGATCCTGCAAAAAGATCCTTACCTGCTGTCCGGGGCTGGCCCTTTCCAGCGGAAAGTCCTGTATTGGGCTGCGAAGCGCCAAGTGCT
Organism: uncultured Lachnospiraceae bacterium; assembly: GCA_910588965.1. Lineage (GTDB taxonomy): Bacteria > Bacillota > Clostridia > Lachnospirales > Lachnospiraceae > Petralouisia. The sequence goes on from CAJUSO010000028.1 coordinate 14,093, forward strand.
TTCAAAAGAAATTGCCCGGCAGGCCTGCCAATTGGAGCCCGAGATTGCGGAATACCATCCGATCTGGGTAAAGATATTGGCTGCCTGTTACGAAGTATATCCTGAGAGGGAGATGCTCCAGGCCATCTGCAGCTACTGTATGCGCTGGAACTGCTATGGGGAGCGTTATTTTAAATGGTATCAGCGGGGCGTGGAAGAGGAGCTGCGGGTCGCAGGAATTTATGAGGCGTGGGTGCAGTCTGCCAAGGATATGGGGCGGCTGCCCAAGAACCTGGTCATGTACTTCCAATATGGCAACGGCCTCCCTTACCGCGCCCAGGCCAGGCTGTATGGCGCTATGATTGAGAACCAAATTTATTGGAAGGGGATATACCAGCATTACCGCAAAAATATGGAAGACTTTGTGCTCCAGAAAATCCGGGCGGGCAGGATGGACCGGTATTTGGCGCCTATCTGCCGGGAAGTGTTAAAGCCGGAGATGATCCGGGGGGAACTGGCGGACTGCCTGGCCAAGGTGTTATTTACCCACCGGGTGGCCAGCAGCAACCCGAATGCCGTGTATGCGGTGGTGCGCCACGATACGCTGAAAAAAGAGCAGGTGGCCGCGCTGAGCCATGGGCAGGGGTATGTGGGCCTTTATGGGAGCGATTACCAGATATTGCTGGAGGATGGCAGGGGCAACCGTTTTTTGCCAGAAGAAGGGCTTGTGGTAGAGCCGCTGATGGATATGGATAAGTTTTTGGGCAAAGCCATCGAAGGGGCAAAGGACAAGATATTCCCGCTGCTGAAGTATTTTGATGGGAAGCGGATTTGGCAGACCTATGAAAAAGAGGACCTGCCCTATCTCCAGATGCTGGTGGAATCAGAGGAAATCAGCGAGGAATATAGGAACGTGCTTCAGCCGCAGATGCTGGCCTATTACTATGAAAATTATACAGGGGAGGCGCTGGATGAGTTCTTGCTGTCTTTGGCTTTTGAAGGCGTAAACAGGCCTTCCAGGAAGAAGGTAATGGAACTTCTGGTGGCAAGGCGGCATTACAACCGGGCTTACGAGCTTCTGATGGCTTATGGCTGCGAGCATATTGCGCCGTCGAAGCTGGTGTATGTGGTCTGCCACCGGATGGAGGACGCAGGGGCGCAGGACGCCGGGCCTGACCCATTCCTTTTGGAAATGTGCCGGGCCGTGTTCCACAGGGGCAAGTATAATGAGCGTATCCTGTCCTATATGTGCAGGTATTTGAAAGGGAGCCTGGATGAGATGGCCCAGCTGTGGAAGGCTGCCAGGGATTTTGGTTTGGATACCTATGGGCTGGAAGAACGCTGCCTGGAACAGTTCTTGTTTACAGGGAATTTTTTGGCGGATATGGAAGGCATCTTCCAAAGCTATGTGGAAAAACAGGGGAAGGAGGTATTAGAAATTGCCTATCTTACCCAAATGTCCCATCAGTTTGTGGCCAGGGACGTGTTAGTGGCGGAGTATAATTTCCAACGGATTTTCAAATTCTTAAAAGAAGGGCAGCCCCTGAACGGGGCCTGCAGGCTGGGGTTCTTAAAATGGTGCTCTTTCCAGAGGGAATTGTCCCAGGAAGAAGAGGCCTGGGCGGAGAGGCTTCTGGAAGGCTGCATTTCCCAGGGGATATGGTTTTCCTTTTATCAAGGGCTGCCAGAGCGGTTTGCAGGGAAATACCTCTATCATGATAAAGTAGTATTGGAATATAGGGCCAGCCCAGATGCAGAGGTGGTGGTCAGCTACCTTCCCTCCCAGGGGGAGGAATATGTGGAATGTGAGATGAAGCAGGCCTACGAAGGCGTATTTACCAAAGAATTCCTGGTTTTTTATGGGGAGCTGGTTCCCTATTTTATCAAAGAAAGGACAGGCGGGGAATGGGAACTGACGGAGAGCGGCCATATCCAGAACCAGGAATTCTGTACCAGTGCGGAGGGGAGCCGCTATGATTTGCTGAACGATATGATGGTCAGCCGCCAGGTGAAGGATGAGGCCACCCTGTGGGAACGGCTGGGGACTTATGGGCGCCTGGACGGCTTTGTAAAAGATACATTCGGGATTATCTGAATGGGGTTGCCCGGCATACAGCGGGGCAGATGCGGCAATAGATGGGAGCCTGTGGAAGGGCTGGGCAGAAAGGCAGGTGAATGGGGAAATGAGGCCGGCAGGCAGAGAATGGTATATTGGGATTGATTTGGGCATCCGGTGGACGCAGGTAAGCTGTTACCATCCTGGGCTGCCGGAGCCGGAGACAAAGAGCACGGCGGCAGGGGAAGGCATGTACCGGATCCCCACTGCCCTATGCAAGTCCAGGCGGACAGGGCAATGGTGCTTTGGGGAAGAGGCCAGCAGGATGGCAGAATCCGGCGAAGGGGGCTATGTGGATTACCTGCTGCCCCGGGCGCTGAAGCAGGAGACGGTTTTGTTGGAGCAGGAATACCTGGCAGAAGACCTGCTGCAGATATTCCTGTGGAAGGCTGTGAGGATGGCCCTTCCGGAACAGGGGATAAAGGCAGTGACGAAATGTGTCTTTACCGTAAAAGAAATCACGGATGGCCTGGTAAGCCTCCTTATGGGCATCCTGGGGAAGCTGGGGCTTTCCAGGAGCCAGGTGGCCGTACAGGACTATAGGGAGAGCTTCTATGCCTATGCCGTAAGCCAGGATCCGGAATTGTGGGGCTATGATGTGATGCTTTATTCCTGCCATGGGGATGAACTCTGGCAGAAGCGCCTGTCCTGTAACCGGAAGACACGCCCGATGGTGGCTGCCGTAGAAGAGAAATGCCTGGGGAAGCTGCCTGAGAAGGTGAGGGAATGGGATGCTGCCTTTGCCGGGATTTTGCGTAAATCCATGGCCAAGAAAATCGTCTCCTCCGTCTATTTGGTTGGGAGCGGTTTTGAAGGGGACTGGATGGAGGAATCCCTCCAGGTGGTCTGCCAGGGGAAACGGGCGTTCCAGGGGAAGAACCTCTACACAAAAGGAGCCTGCTACGCAGGGATGTTCATGCAGCACCGGGAAGAAGCAGAGGTGTTTTATTTTTGTGAATATAAAATGATGGAGCATATCTATATCAAAACTGCCCGCGGGGATGGGGAAGGCATTTATTTCCTGGTGGAAGCCGGCGACAACTGCCATCAGGTAGAAAAAAGCTTCCGTATCCTGACCGAGGGGGATGCTTTCCTGGACATCTGGGTCCAGGGGTTAGACGGTAAGGGGGCTAGGGCCCAGCGCCTGAAGCTTCCGGGGCTTGCCGTATCAAGAGCCAGGCGGAACAGGCTGGAGGCTGCCCTTTGGCGGGAAGAAGGGCGCCTCCTGTTAAAATTACAGGATATTGGCTGGGGAGCTTTACAGCCAGGGACAGGGCTGGAATGGGAATTTGAAATTGGGAAGGGCCCTTAAGGGACAGAGAGAAGGCGGATAGTTTGAGGCCGGGAGCGTAAATGGGAGGAGCAGTCCATGGGCAGAGTATGGTTATGTGAAGGGAAGGCGGCAGGGCGTCCTTTCTGCCTGGAGGCAGAGGGGATAAGCCTCTATTCCCTGGAGGAATTATGTTATTATCTGTATCAGAATGCAGAACTGGTGGGGGAGAGTTTTTTTCATGAAGGGCTGTGCCAATGGCTGGAGGAGGAATTGGGCGAAGCCAGCCTTTCCCAAGAAATCCGGGCAGGGATTGACAGGGGGGAGAGCGGCTGCTGGTGCCTGGGCCGGATTCTGGAAGCCGGAGGCTTTTACAGCCAGGAGGAATTGCAGCAGGTGCTTAAGGGCGTGGCCTGGATGGAAGATAAAGGGCCGCTGGAACGGGCAAAGCTTAGGGGGGACCGCCTGCTGAGGGACGGCAAATGCCGGGAGGCAGTCCTGGCTTACCGGAAAGCCCTTTCCATGGCGGGGGATGGCATCCCTTGGGATGGCGGGGGCGTTCCTGATATCAGCGGGGGGGGAGAGGGGGTGGCAGAAGGCTCCCAGCCGTCTCCTGAGTCCCGGACGGTAGGCAGGATATGGCATAATATGGGGACTGCATACGCGTACCACCTCCTGTTTGCCCAGGCGGCTTATTGCTTTGGGAGGGCTTATGAGGCCGGCCAGGAAGAGGTGAGCAAGAGGGATTACCTGATTGCCTTATCCTGCCAGGAGGGCAAAGTGCCAGAAGGCGGCACAGACACCCTTGCAGCAGCCCAAAAAGAACTGGAAGCAAAGAAGCGCTCCGGGGACCGTGCAGGTTATGAAGAGAGGTTGGAGCAGATATTGGAATTATTAATTGCAGAATATAGGGAAAGTGAGTGACATGGGATTATTCAGGAAAAGGAAAAAGCCAAAGTATGTAGAAGAGATATTGGAGTTTGACGAGAATGCGCCCCAGCTCCAGCCAGGGAAGGAAGAGAAAAAGGGCATTGTCATGGAATACGGCCAGCAGATTATGGATGCAGCCAGGAACCTGGAGGAGGCAAAGCGGGAATATAAGATGCTGACATCCTACCTGATGGATATAGAGGCCATAGAGTCTATGCCGGACAAGGCGTTTGCGGAAATCCGTGAAACAGCCCAGAGCATAGTTATGCTGCACAAATCCAGGGACGCTTACCTGAATAAGGCGCAGACGATTTCCGAGGCGCAGTTTGCCCAGATGGAGCAGTTAGAGGATGGCATGCCAGAGGTCATTAAGCGCCTGAAGGCAAATGAATCCTACCAGACGCTGGTCAAGCGGGATATGCAGTATCTGGAAGGGGAAAAAGGGGAATGGATGTATTATCAGGACGCGTTGGAACGGGAGAAAAAGCTCCTGCATAAGCTGCTCTATGCCCTGATTGGCATATTTGCGGCCGCTGCAGCGGCCATTGTGGTTTTGGGCACCCTTATGGAATTTGACATTGGGATGCCTTTTCTTATGGCAGCGCTTGTAGCCGGCGGCGCAGGGAGCCTGATGGTCCTACGGCTCCAGAACGACAAGCTGCAGGTACGCAAGGCACGGGCAAATATCAACCGTGCGATTGTACTGCTCAATAAGGTGAAATTCAAGTATGTGAATGTCACGAATGCCGTGGACTATGCCTGTGAGCGTTACCACGTAAAGAATGCCTATGAACTGAATTATATCTGGGAGCAGTATCTGGAGGCGGTCAAGGAGATGGAGAAGTACCAGCGCACCAATGACGACCTGGAATTTTTCAGCGGCCGCCTAATCCGCCAGCTCCATAAGCATAACCTTTATGATACCAAGGTATGGCCCCACCAGGCGCAGGCATTGGTGGACAAAAAAGAAATGGTGGAGGTAAAGCACGGCCTCTTAGTCCGCCGCCAAAAACTCCGTGAGAGGGTGGAAGGCCAGGTGCAGGATATCCAGAATGCAAAATTGGAAATTGCAAAGCTGATGATTGCCTATCCGGGAAATGAGAGGGAGATAAGGGCAATCTTGGATTCCGTAGATAAAATCTGTGATATTGTGATGAAAAAATAGAGGGAAAAGGATATCGTAAGATGAAAGAAATAACAGAACAATATATAACAGCACTGGCGCCCAATGCAAATGCCGTAAACAATGGGAGGAAGATTTCACAAAAAGGGGGGTTTGTGAAACGGTACGGTTCCAAAGACGGCACATTTTATATGGGGGAATGCAGCGGGAGCGGCAAGTCGGCCTATCTTACTTCCGCAGATTTCATAGAAGAAGAAAACCCCGTGTTCCGCTGTTCCTGCCCCAGCCGGCAGTTCCCCTGCAAGCACAGCCTGGCGCTCCTGTTTGAAATGAGCCAGCAGAAAGAATTTACCCCCTGTGAGATCCCAGAGGACATCCAAAAGAAACGCCAGAAAAAGGCAGCCCGGGCAGCGAAGGCAGAAACCGCGCCAAGCACAGCCAAGCCAAAAGCCAACAAGGCAGCCCGCACAAAGAAAATCAAGAAACAGCTAGAGGGGCTGAAATTGGCAGAAGAAATGATGCATAGCCTATTGTCAGCAGGCCTTGGGACCATGGGCGGCAGTTCCATCAAGACGTACCGGGATCTGGCAAAGCAGCTGGGGGATTATTATTTAGCAGGCCCCCAGCTTTATGTCAGCCGCCTTATCCTGGAAATGGAGGCCTTCCAAAAGGACGGGAAGAGCGCCCACTATAAGGCGGCAGCCCATATATTGGCCCAGCTTCGGGCGCTGGTGAAGAAATCAGAGGCATACCTGAAAGAAAAGCTGGAACAGGGATCCGTGGAAGCGGATGGCAGCATGTTATATGAAGAACTGGGCGGCGTCTGGAAATTAACCCAGCTGCAGGAGCTTGGCCTGAAAAAAGAAAATGCCACGCTGCTGCAGCTTTCTTTCCAGGTTGTCTATGATGGCGCCAGGAAGGAATTTATAGATGTGGGATGGTGGGCGGATGTGGATACCGGGGAGGTGTCTGTGACCCAGAATTACCGCCCCATCAAAGCGATGAAATACATAAAACAGGAAGATACCATATTTGAGGCGGCAACGGTGCCAACCTTAACCTATTACCCAGGGGAGATAAACCGTAGGATCCGTTGGGAGGGCGCTTCCTACAGCCCGGTGACAAAAGACCAGCGCAGGGCGCTGCTTACCCATGCAGAGAAAGACCTCCCATCCGCAGTAAAAAGAGTAAAAAACCAGATAAAAAACCCCCTTTCGGAAAAGTATGCCATGCTGCTTTTTGCATTTGCCCAAATCGGAAGGTCTGGGGAAAACTATGTTATGCAGGACGGTTCAGGGAACACTATTTGCCTAAAGGACATGCCCGGCATGGAGGGGACAGCCAGCCGCCTGGCCTTGCTGTCAGATGCTAAGCTGCTCCAAGGCCAAGCCTTGCTGGGCGCTTTCTTTTATCAGGAAGAGGAAAGGCGCATCTGCGTGCAGCCTTATAGCATCGTGGCAGAGGGGCAGATTGTGCGCCTCCTGTATTAGTGCGCCAGATAGATTGGAAATTCGGGAAGGAGAGAAAGAAGAACCATGAACCTAAATCCGCTTTATGAATTAAAAGAACGCTTAGAGTCCGCTATGATTGCAGGCGTATCCCTATTATCCGAGGATTTCCGCCTGGCCCGGGCGGTGGGGCAGATGGAGCCGTTGGCAAAGGCTTCCCCGGTATTCCAAAAAATTTACCAGGGCGCCCAGTCCCTGGTTTCAGGGGAAGGTACAGACAAAAGCGATGTGCTCTTAGATGTCCTGGCATTGGCGGACGCAGTCCTCACCACCCAGGCGGCAGTAGCCGTAGAAGGCCCGGTGGAGCCGCTGGCGGCAGCAGGCGGCCCTGTAAGGTCCGATGCCCCCTACAGCCAGCTGGCGCCTATCCTAGAAGCCCTTACCACCACCGGAAGCGGCCATTACAGCCTGATTGTGGATACCCATGACAGGAACCCGGGGATTTTCTCAGATTACCGCCTAAAGCCATATCTGATAGCAGGCCTGAATGCAGGGTATACGGAACTTGCAGAGCGCATGGAAGAATGGCTGGGCCAGGAAGACGGATCCCTATTGCCTCTTCTTAAGGATGGCTTTGACCCCAAAGGCAAAAAGGAGATGGTGCGCCGGGTCCATGTGGTGGAGGCGATTGCAGGCGCAGGGGAGAACGGATGGTATCTCTCCCAGCTGGAAGAAGCGGAAAAGGACGTCCGTGCAGCCCTTATCCAGGCCTTGCGCCATACCCAGGAAAACCGTGAGGCCTTGATTGCCCTTAGCAAATCAGAGAAAGGGAACTGCAAAAAAGCCGCCATGTGGGCCCTGGCCAAAATGGAAGGCACCCAGAACCTGGATTTCTGGGAAGCCCAGATGAAGAAAAAGCCCGATACTGCCGCAAAATACCTGGCGCTGGCCACAGACGACGGGAGATCGGAACTTGTGGCGCAAGCCATTATGGACGCCCTTGATAAGCTGCAGGCACAGCTGGGGGATGGGGACAGGCTGCTGTCCGCCAAAGACCACAGCAAGCTCCTGTCCCTGTTTTCCTCCATGGTGGGGAAAGCGTCCCCGAAGATGCTGGATGCCTACCGCAGGCTGGCTTCTGACAGCCTGCTGGGGCAGATGGAAATGGAGAAAGGCCAGCCGGTACAGTTTTTGGGCAACAGCTTGTTAGAAAAGGACATGGATATGCCGGTTTCCCACTTTATCGCAGGGATGCTTGCAGAATCTATCCTCTGGTGCATGGATTCCCGCCTGTTATCCTTGGCAGGCGAATTATACCAGTCCTATGGGGACACCTTCCTAAAGCCCGCCCTGATAACCGCTTTGCTGACAGCGCCGCAGGAGGAGGTATACAATGCGTTCGCCACCCGCCTGGCAGAAGAAGGGATTCCCCAAAAAGAAACTGCCAGGCAAAAACAGCTGCGCTTAGGGATTATGGAGGTATTTGCCTTAATATCCTGGGACAAAGCAAGGCAGCAGTATGTAATTTCCTATAACTTCCTGGATGAATCCAAAGGGAAGCAGGCCACATCCAGCAGGCCAATCCAGGAAGGGCTCCATCCCGGCTGGTTTGAAATCCTGACAGACCCAAAGATTAAGAAAAGCGGCGCCTTCTGCATCAGTAAAGATGCCAAGATCCAGGATTACTATGGGTATTATACCGATTGGGACACGGTGTTGGCAAACCTAATCAACCCACAGAACCAAAGGGACTGCCAGGTTTTGGGGGAATATTTTTATAAACGGGCGTATACAGCGGCAAATGACATGAGGTATTATCCGTTGCTGCGGGCCTGCGGGTATTACCAAGCGAAAGGGCTGGTGGTGCGGAGCCTGAAAAAGGGGAAGAATCATTTCTGGAACCTGGAATACATGATGAAGGAAATCCCGCTGTCAACGGAGGATAAGCTGGAAGAGCTGGAGGAAGTGAAAAAGATGGTGGAAGGCAACAGCGTGCGGGTGACGGGGTGGAGTGAAGAGAAATACCAAGAGTTGTATACGCGGGTTGCGAAAGGGATGTAGGGGGGAGAGGTCTTAGGGGACTAAGCAAGCGCAGACGCCCCTGGGAGGGGGTACAGTCCCCTCCCCGAGGCTGTTTGTGGTAGGCGGAAGTTTTTATCCCTAAGAAAGCGGGGTAGCGCCGTATTGAAATTACCAGAATGGAAGAGAGGATGAAAAAATCATGCCAACCAAGAAGAAAGCAGAATCAGGTTCCACGATCAATGTACAGCGCCTTCCGGCGGAGCAGCTGTTCCAGAAGGAAATAGACGCTTTAATTGCAGCAGAGAAAAACCCAGTGCCGACCGGCTGGAGGATGTCCCCCAAATCCGTATTGACATATATTACAGGCGGGAAAGCGGGACGGACGGTGATTACCCCGAAATACATCGGCCATCGGCGCCTGGTGGAAATCGCCATTGCCACCCTGGTGACGGACCGCGCCCTTTTGCTGGTTGGTGAGCCGGGCACTGCCAAGTCCTGGCTGTCAGAGCATTTGGCGGCGGCTATCAATGGGGATTCTACGAAGGTTATCCAAGGGACGGCGGGCACTACAGAGGAGCAGATCCGCTATTCCTGGAACTATGCCATGCTGATTTCCCAGGGGCCGTCCCTGGAAGCTATGCTGAAAACGCCGGTTTATACAGCTATGGAGACGGGGACGGTTGCAAGGGTGGAAGAGATTTCCAGGTGTGCTTCGGAGGTACAGGATGCTTTTATTTCCATACTTTCAGAAAAACGTATTTCCGTGCCGGAGCTGGGGATAGAGGTTCCGGCACAGAAGGGGTTTTCTGTTATTGCTACGGCAAATACACGGGATAAGGGGGTAAATGAAATGTCTGCCGCATTGAAGCGGCGTTTTAATATCGTGGTGCTTCCGCCGCCAGCGGACCTGCCGTCTGAAATGGATATTGTAAAGACCCGGGTGGCGCAGCTGTCTGAAAACCTGGATTTGAATGCACAGCTTCCGGAAGAAGAAGTGGTGGAAAAGGTCTGCACCATTTTCCGTGAACTGCGCCTGGGTTCTACTTTGGATGGGAAGCAGAAATTAAAGACAACCTCCGGGGTGCTCTCTACGGCAGAGGCTATTTCACTGCTGGCAAATAGTATGGCCCTGGCGGGCAGCTTTGGGGACGGCAGCATTTCGGATTATGATTTAGCTGCGGGGCTGCAGGGCGCTGTCGTAAAGGATGAGGAGAAGGACGGCCTTGCCTGGAAGGAATATTTGGAAAATATCTTGCGCAAGCGCGGGGCAAAGTGGTCTGGCCTTTATAAAGAGTGTAAGGAGCTGAACGGATAATGGGCAAAGGGATGCAGGAAGAGGGCAGGCATTGGCTTGGTATGGATGAAATGCAGGAAGCAGGGATCCATCCGGCTTTGGAGGGGAGCGTGGGAGAAGGGAGCCAGCCAGTTGTTTTTGGGATACGCCATTTATCCCCAGCGGGAGCCTGGTATCTGCGCAAGCTTTTGGAAGAGATGCAGCCACAGGCAGTTCTGGTGGAGGGCCCTAGCGACTTTACAGAAGAACTGGAACATCTGGCCGGACAGGAGACGAAGCCGCCGGTTGCGGTGATGGCTTATACGGATGATACGCCAATCCGTACGGTTTTATATCCCTTTGCAGAGTATTCCCCGGAGTACCAGGCAATCTTATGGGCTCAGGAGAATGGGCGGGACTGCCGGTTTATTGATTTGCCTTCCAGCGTGTTTTTGGCATTTTCCCATGAGGAAGGGGAGGATAGGGACCTTGGGGAAGAAGGGAGGATATCGGTGTACCGCGGGCTGGACGAGGCCTCAGGGGAGGATTCCCATGAGACTTTCTGGGAAAGGACGATGGAGCATTTCAGTGAAGGGCATGGTTATTTCCAGGGGGCGAGGCAGTTTGGGGAGAACCTGCGGGAACTAGCCCAGGGAAAGGGCAGGGAGGATGCAGAATGCCTGGTGCGGGAAGCCTATATGAGGCGGCAGGTGCAAGAGGTGATAGAAAAGGGGACTGCGCCAGGGAAAATCCTGGTGGTGGTGGGAGCCTACCATGTGGCAGGGCTGCAAAGCGGCCTGCCAGGCCTGAGCGACAAGGAGATAGGGCAGCTTCCGGCCGTGAAGGTGCAAAAGACCTTGATGCCTTATTCTTATTACCGCCTGTCTTCCCGTTCCGGGTATGGGGCTGGGAATAAAGCCCCGGCATATTATGGGCTGCTGTGGGAGGGGTTCTTGTCTGGGGAGGCAGACTATGCCGCGCGCAGTTACCTGTCCCGTCTGGCAGCTTGGCAGCGGAAGAATGGGAATATGGTGTCCTCAGCGGAAGTGATTGAGGCAGTGCGCCTTGCCTTTTCCCTGGCAGGGCTGCATGGGTATCAGATTCCTGCCCTGCGTGATTTGCGGGATGCGGCGGTTACTTGCATGGGGCATGGGAATTTCGGGGAGGTTGCCCAGGCAGTGGCGGATACGGAAATCGGCACCGTGATTGGATTCCTGCCCCAGGGAACGAGCCGTACTTCCATACAGAATGATTTCTACCGTTTGCTGGACAGGCTGAACCTCAGGCGGTACTGTACGGTGACAGCGGAGGATTTACATCTGGATTTGCGGGAAAAACTGACTGTGAAATCAGAGAAGTCTGCATTCCTGGACAGGGAACGGTCGTTTTTCCTCCATCGTCTGCGGGTGCTGGGGGTGTCTTTTGTCCAATGGCAGAAGGTGCAGCAGGAAAAAGCCACCTGGGCGGAGCATTGGGTGCTGCGGTGGACGCCGGAGGCAGAGATTGAGATTGTGGAAGCACAGCTTAAGGGGGATACCGTGCTGCAGGCGGCCTCCTTCCAGATGAAGGAGGAAGTGGGGAAAGGAGATGGCATTTCCAGCGTGGCAAAGGTCATTGAGGAATCTTTCCTGTGCGGGATGCCGGAAACCGTCAGTTATGCCACAGCTGCCCTGCAGAGAATTGCCGTGGAGGCTGCAGCGGTGGAAGAGATTGCAAAGACCGTAAAGAGCCTGTCCCTGGTAATCCAGTATGGGAATATCCGGGATGTCTGCAGCGAGGCGCTAGTGCCTGTGCTGGGGCAGCTGTTTTTACGCGCCTGCCTGCTGCTGCCGGGAAGCTGTGCCTGTGACAGCAATGCTTCCCAGGAAATCATAGAGGGCATCGGCTTGCTGAACGAGGCGGCGCTGCACCACAGTTTTTTGCCGGAGGAACGCTGGGTTCAGGTACTTAGGGAGATTGCGGACCGGGATGATTTGAATACAAAGGCGTCCGGCTATGCAGCCGCTACCCTGCTGGAACGGGGGAAGATGACGAATGCAGAATTGGAATTAAAGGTAGGGCAGCGGCTCTCCAAGGGGGTGCCGGCGGATTTGGGGGCGGGGTGGTTTGAAGGGCTTTCCATGAAAAACCGCTATGCGCTGATTACCCGCATGAGCCTTTGGGAGAGCCTGGACAATTACCTGGCTGCCTTAGATGACGGGGAATTTAAGAGGGCGCTGCTGTTTTTGCGCCGGGCGTTTGCGGATTTTACGGCAAGGGAAAAAAGCGACATTGCAGAAAACCTCGGGGAACTGTGGCAGCTGAACCCACAGCAGGTCAGCGAGGCAGTGAACGCGCCGCTGACAGAAGAGGCGCAGGAAATGCTGGATGGGCTGGATGGGTTTGATTTTGGGGATATCTAAAAGAGAAGGGGGAAGGAGCGTGATAGGAGGGATGGTATGGGATTTTATCTGAACCCAGGGAATGGAGGTTTTTTGGATGCCCTCCGTTCCCAAATCTATGTGGATAAGACAGGGCTGATTGCACATACGAACCGGTTTATCAATACGGACGATAAATTTATGTGCGTCAGCAGGCCGCGCCGCTTTGGGAAGTCCATGGCGCTTACGATGCTTGCTGCCTATTACAGCTGCGGCTGCGATTCCAGGGAATTATTTTCTGGGAAACAGATAGAAAAGGACGGAAGTTTTGAGACGCATCTGAACCAGTATGATGTGATTTTCCTGAATATGCAGCAATTCCTGATTGAGGCAGAACCGGGGAATGTAACAAAACTTCTGGAACAGGAGGTGTTAGAAGAACTTTGGGAGGAATATGGGGGCTCTATCAAAGCGCCCGCCAGGGGATTAGCGGATGCTTTGCGTAAGATTTATAAAAAAGACGGTAAAAAGTTTATTTTCCTGATTGACGAATGGGACTGTGCCGTACGTGAAAGGCAGGAATCAGAAGCGCTGCAGAAGCAGTATCTGGATTTCCTGCGGAATCTATTAAAAGACCAGCCGTACGTTGCCCTTGCTTATATGACAGGGATCCTTCCTATCAAGAAATATGGGCAGCACTCGGCGCCGAATATGTTTTGGGAATATTCCATGACGGGGCAGGGGGTGTTGGAAGAATATGCGGGTTTTACGGAACGGGAGGTGGAAGGGCTGTGCCAGCGGTTTGGGATGGATTTTGCAGAGGCGGGCAGTTGGTATGACGGCTATCGTTTCCAGGCGTTTTTGCATGTTTACAACCCACAGTCTGTTGTGGCTGCAATGAAATGCCATACGTTTTCCAGCTATTGGACATCAACGGAGACGTATGAGGCGTTGAAAATTTACATGGATATGGATTTTGACGGGCTTCGTGCTGAAATAGTGCAGATGCTTGGCGGCGGTTCCGTAAAGGTAAATACGCGCAGCTTCCAGAATGACATGCGGACTTTTCGGACAAAGGATGATGTATTGACGCTGCTCATCCATTTGGGATACTTAGGGTATGACCCTAAGGCACAGGAAGCGTTTATCCCCAATAAAGAAATTGCTGGGGAATTTGAGAATGCAATGAGCGTAGGGGGCTGGGCGGAGGTGGTGCGTATCCTGGAAGATTCTGAAAGGCTCTTGGAGGCGACGCTTTGCTGTGACGGGAAAAGTGTGGCAGAAGGGCTTGAGAAAGCGCATACGGAAGTTGCCTCCATCCTAACCTATAACGACGAAAATTGCCTTGGCTGCGCTATAGGCCTTGCGTACTACAGTGCAAGGAAGGACTATAAAATTGTAAGGGAATTTCCGACGGGCCGTGGATTTGCGGATGTGTTTTTTTTGCCGTTGCCTTCTTCTGGGAAGCCGGCGGTTGTGGTGGAACTGAAGTACGGCAAATCTGCAGCGGGAGCCATCCAGCAGATAAAAGACAGGAAGTATACGCAGGCCTTAGAAGGATATACCGGTGAGATTTTGCTGGTAGGCGTGAATTATGAGAAGGATGGAAAAAACAAGGGGCACAGCTGCGTAATCGAAAAACAGAGGCGTTAAAGCTGCCTTGCGCTGGAAGCGGGGATTGGGTAAAAGAAAGGATAGGGTAGCAAGGATGGGAAGGACACCGAACAAGGATGAAATAGAACGTATAAAACGCTGGCGGCTGATTCTGGGATCAGAGAGCAAGGAACGGTTTGAGGCCATGAACAGACAAGAGGGGCTTTCCCTCACAGAAGAGCAGGTATTGATGGACCAGGCCCTTGCAGCTATTTATAACCGCAGCGAGTCCGGCGGCTTTGGTTCTGGCAAGGGGGCTGGCAACGGCCCGTCGAATCCCCAGGTTAGCCGTTGGCTGGGGGATGTGCGCACGCTGTTTGACAAGGATCTGGTCACTGTGATACAGTCAGACGCCATAGAGCGGTGCGGCCTGCGCCAGATGCTGTTTGAGCCGGAACTTTTGGAAAAGGTAGAGCCGGACATCCAACTGGCCTCCCAGATTTTGATGTTAAAGGACCAGATCCCACAGCGCTCCAAGGAAAGCGTGCGGGCGTTTATCGGGAAAATCGTAGAGGAAATCAATAAGCTCCTGGAGGCAGATATCCGCCGGGCTGTTACTTCTGCCATAAACCGCCGGGTGCATTCCCCCATCCCGTCGGCGGCCGCCCTGGATTTTCCCCTGACAATCCAAAGGAACCTGAAAAATTATAACCCAGAGTTAAAAACTATTGTGCCGGAGCATTTCTATTTCTTTGACCGGACAACCACGGCGCCTTCCAAACAGTGGACGGTCATCTTGGATGTGGACCAGAGCGGCTCTATGGGGGAATCTGTCATCTATGCTTCGGTTATGAGCTGCATTTTGGCTAGCATGGCGGCAGTCCGGACCCATGTTGTGGCTTTTGACACAAAGGTGGTGGATTTGACGGAAAAATGCGAAGACCCAGTAGACCTCCTATTTGGCTTCCAGCTGGGTGGGGGCACGGATATCAGCCAGTCTGTGGCTTACTGCCAGAAATTCGTGGAAAACCCTGCCAAAACCCTGTTTTTCCTGATTACAGATTTGGAGGAAGGAGGCAACCGGGCGTCTTTGCTCCGCCGACTGAAGGAATTGAAGGAATCCGGGGTGACGGTAACCTGCCTGCTGGCCATTGCGGACGGCGGCAAGCCTTATTACGACGCCCAGATGGCAGAGCGGGTGGCGGGCCTTTCGGTCCCCTGCTTTGCCTGCAATCCGAAGATGCTCCCTACCTTGCTGGAACGTGCGCTGAAAGGGCAGGATTTGGAATCCTTCCGGAAGGAATTTGAGAAGAGGAAGAGGTGAAGGGCTGCCCTAAGCCCTGGGAGGATGCAGCGTACAAGGCGGTCCTGCCGGTGGAAGGAGCAGTCTGGGTGGAATGCAATGCAGCGCAAAGCTGCAAAAAAGGATTCCCATATGGTTGGGGATTGGAGGATTTGGGGAAAGAGCAAAGGAAAGGAAAAGGCATTGGAAAAAAAGCAAGCAGCGAAGCACAAAATCCTGGATTTTATGCTGGAACAAAAAAGCACGACGAAAGCGGAACTGGCAAAGAAGCTGGATTTAAGCATGCCCACCGTCCTGTCGAATATCAATGAACTGACCGAAAAAGGCTTGGTGGCAGAGACGGGGGAAATGGAATCGACAGGCGGCAGGAAGGCCAGGAAGATTTCATTGCAGGAAAATTATTGCTACGCCGTGGGCGTGGACATTACGGCGCACCATATCGGCATGGTTTTGGTAGATTTGGGCGGGGGGATTGTATCCTGGCGGCGGATCCGTGCGGTTTTCCGGCCAGATGCGGCTTATTGCAGGGAATTAGCCGGGATGGTGCAGGGGTTCTATAAGGAAAAAGCCGCAGGGGGCAAAGTCCTTGGGGCAGGGATAGCCCTTCCCGGCATTTTAAATAAAAGCGAAAAAATCCTGGCAAAGTCCCATGCCCTGGGGCTGGAAAATTACAGCCTGAACATGATGGCGCAGATGATGGGGATGCCGGTATACTTTGAAAATGACGCCAATGCGGCTATGCTGGCAGAAAACCCGAAAAAAATAGGGAATGCGGTCTACCTTTCCCTGAACCATACGTTGGGCGGGGCAGTCTGCATAGGCAGCAGGCTGTTTCCCGGTTCCAACCAGAAGGCAGGGGAATTTGGCCATATGCTGTTAGTGCCGGGGGGAAGGCGGTGTTATTGCGGGAAACGTGGATGTGCAGACGCCTATTGTGCCGCCAGCGTCCTGACGGAAAACGGGAAAAGCAGCCTGGATGCATTTATGGAAAAGCTCGGGAAGGATGAGGAGGCGGACAGGAAATGGGAAGCCTATCTGGAACACCTTGCCATCCTGGTTTCCAATATCCGCATGGTATTTGATACGGATGTCATTTTAGGGGGGGACGTCGGCGGGTATTTAGGCGCCTATATGGTAGAATTGGGGGAAAAAGTCTTACGGCATAGCTTGTTTGACTTGGATGTGGCATATCTGAAGAACTGCAGTTACCAGAGAGAGGCTTCCGCTGTTGGTGTGGCAAAGCATTTTTTCCAGGAACTTACAGGGCAGTTATAAGGGAAGGGCGGTTTTTCCTCTCTTGTGCCGCAATACCTAACAACAGAATGGATGGCATAACCGCGCGTTGGCGTGAGAGTCCGGTTTACCGGGCTCTTTTTGTTTAGCGGAGAATCTTGTTTAGCAGGATTCTTTTTTGTATTAATTGCATAAAAATCAGGTTATAAATTAAGCAAATATGCCGAAAATACAAAACCATGTTGACAAATGGGAAAGATTGCGTGATAATGCAATTACTTTAATAAAACATTTTATAAAAGTAATATATAAAATGAACAAATAAATAAAATAATAAAGGAGGAAATCAAAATGTTACAGCAGGTGATGACAGCGCCAGGAAAAATCGCATTTCAGGAAGTTCCCATGCCGGAGGTTATGGAAGGCCAGGTATTGGTGAGAATCAGGGACATCGGCATTTGCGGCTCGGATATCCATGTATACCATGGGGAGCATCCCTTCACGTCTTACCCAGTGACCCAGGGGCATGAGGTGTCAGGGGAAATCTCAGCAATCGGGCAAAAGGTTACAGGGCTGCAGGTTGGCCAGAAGGTCACCATTGAGCCGCAGATATACTGCGGGCATTGCCACCCATGCAGGCATGGCAAGTACAACCTCTGCGAGGAGCTGAAGGTCATGGGCTTCCAGGACACCGGGATGGCTTCAGAGTATTTTGCAGTGGATGCTTCGAAGGTAACTCCCATCCCAGAAGAGATGTCTTTTGAGGAAGGGGCGATGATTGAGCCTTTGGCGGTGGCAGTCCATGGGGTAAAGCAGGTAGGGGATGTGGCAGGCATGAATATCGCAGTCATCGGCGCAGGGCCCATCGGGAACCTGGTAGCGCAGGCCGCCAAGGGCATGGGGGCGGCTAAAGTGATGGTCACTGATGTCAGCAGCCTGCGCCTGGAAAAAGCAAAGGAATGCGGGATTGATGTCTGTGTGAATACAAGGGAAAAAGATTTTGGGGAGGCGTTGCTGGAGGCGTTTGGGCCGGATAAGGCAGATGTGATTTATGACTGTGCTGGGAACAACATTACGATGGGGCAGGCCATCCAGCATGCCAGGAAGGGAAGCACCATTGTCTTGGTGGCCGTATTTGCCGGGATGGCAGAGATAGACTTGGCGGTTGCAAATGACCACGAACTGGATATTAAGAGCACGATGATGTACCGCCATGAGGATTACCTGGACGGGATTGCGCTGGTAAAGGAAGGGAAGGTGCACCTGAAGCCTTTGGTTTCTAAGGTATTTGCGTTCCAGGATTACTTAGAGGCTTACCAGTACATAGACAGTAACAGGGAAACCACCATGAAAGTGATTATAAAGGTACAATAACGCTGCTTGGCAGACAGAATGGCAGGAGGGCTATGGGAATGAAAGAGACGGATGGGAAAGTACCGCTGATTAGCAAGATAGCATATGGTTTTGGGGATGTGGGGTGTAATTTTAGCTGGATGTTTGTAAGCAACTTTCTGATGATATTTTATACGGACGTGTTTGGGATTAGCATGGCGGCAGTGTCTGGCCTGATGCTGTTTTCCAGGTTTTGGGACGCCATCAATGACCCGGTGATTGGGGGGCTGACGGATAAGACCAAGTCCAGGTGGGGGCGTTACCGCCCCTGGCTGCTGTTTGCCGCCCCGGTTACGGCTGTCATCCTGATGCTGACATTCTGGGCGCATCCGGGCTGGCCGGATGGGGCGAAGATTGTGTATATGGTAGTAACCTATTGCCTGCTGGTGTTAGGCTACACCTGCGTGAATATCCCTTATGGGACCTTGTGCGGGGCTATGACCCAGAATATTGACGAGCGGGCAAAAATCAATACCTCCCGTTCGGTCGCTGCCATGGTTGCGATTGGGATTATCAATATTATCACCGTCCCATTGGTCACAAAGTTTGGCAGCGCCAGCGCCATGCAGGGATACCTTACGGTAGCGGCTTTGTACGGATGCATCTTTGCCGCCTGCCACCTCTTCTGTTTTGCCAAGACCAAGGAAGTGGTGGAAATCCCAGAAAAGGAAAAGACGCCGCTGCGGGTGCAGCTTCGGGCAGTTGCCCAGAATAAGCCTTACCTCCTGGCATTGGCAGGGCAAGTCCTGTTTGGGTTTACCCTGTATGGGAGGAATGCGGATATCTTGTATTATTTTACTTATGTGGAGGGGGATGCTGCTTACTATACCATGTATTCCATGTGCATTATCATCCCTTCGGTGATTGGGGCGGCCTGTTTCCAGCCTGTTTTCAAAAAGACCAATAACAAAGGCCTGGCAGCGTCTATCTTTGCCCTGCTGACAGGAATCAGCATGCTGGCGCTGTACTTATTCAGCGTGCAGGAAACGCCTATCTTCTTTTATGGGGTTTCCGCATTGACCCAGTTCTTTTTCTCAGGGTTTAATACGGCAATTTATGCGATTGTCCCAGATTGTGCAGAGTATGGGCAGTGGAAAACGGGGCTGCGCAATGATGGGTTCCAGTATGCCTTCATTTCCCTGGGGAACAAGGTGGGGATGGCTCTTGGGACGGCCTTGCTGGCAGGGCTTCTGGGGAAATTTGGGTATGTTGCCAACCAGCAGCAGAATGATTCTGTCATCCTTGTCATGAAGCATGCGTTTACGACAGTCCCAGGCATATTGTGGGTTGTAACGGCGGCTGTCCTGTTTTTCTACCGTTTAAATAGGACGCGTTACAATGAGATTGTGAAGGAATTAAAGGCCAGGAAGGACGGGGGATCCGCTTCTGCCTGACAGGGCAGCAAAATCCTATTGAGGAGAGAGCCTTCTTATGCTAAGATAAATGCATCGGTTGGGGAGCCTGGCAGGCAGGCTTCCCAATCCATCGGATAAAGTATGGGAAGGAAGGTACGGGTTCCTTGTTATCAGGCAAGTGCCCTGGAAGGATTTATGCAAACTGGCAATCGTATGCTGCCTCTTTCGGAGGCGTGCAAAGAACTGTCCATTTCATTGGCCACAGGCCAGAACTGGGTTAAGCGGGGCAAGTTAGTCCCGTCTGCAAAGATAGGGCGTTCGCTGTTTTTTAGCCGCGCCTATGTGGAACGCTTCAAAGCGGACATTCAAAGCGGCAAGGATGCTTCCTTGAAAAGCCGCCGTAATAAAAAATATGTATCCGGGAACCAGATGTACCATTCCTATCTTCCGGATGGCTCCAGGAACCGGATAGCCATACAGTCCCTGGTTTCTGTGATAGAAAACAGGCAGATTGAGGTTACGGATGGGATTCTGTGCATGCTTGTGGCAGAATGCGCCGTCCAGCTGCTGAGGGATAAATATGGCAGGGCAAAGCGTTCCCAAGGCCTTCTGGCGTATCTTAGCGGGAAATTGGATTTGGGGGAATGCTCTTTTTTGGTGGAAGATATCATAAGGCCGTATCCATTGCTGCTTGGCATGGCAGGCCTGTACCCAGAGTTATTTGGTTCCCATTATGTGTATGAAGAAGGGGAGGATGTGCTAGGCCTTTTATATATTTCCCTAAAGAACATGGGGAACCGGAAGGCGTCTGGGGCATATTATACGCCGGCCCATATTGTGAAAGCATTGTGCAGCCGGCTTTTTTGCAGGAAGGAGGCAAAGGGCTGGGAGGTGCAAGATCCCTGCTGCGGCACAGGGAATTTTATCCTGCAGCTGCCGCCTGGGATTCCCGCCCACCATGTTTTTGGGAATGATGTGGACGCCATAAGTGTAAAAATAGCCAGGATTAATTATGCCTTAAAGTACGGTATTACAGATGCCGCTGTGATTTACAGCCATATCACAGAAGGGGATTACCTTTTGGAGGAGCCAAAGCGGCATTATGATGTAATCATCGGGAACCCGCCCTGGGGATATGGGTTTTCAGAGGCGCAGAAAAAGCAGCTCCGGGAAAAATATACCGTCGCGGCCGGTGCGGGCATAGAATCCTATGATGTTTTTATCGAACAGGCGTTGCGCCAATTAAAGCCGGATGGAATCCTGTCTTTCGTCCTGCCAGAGGCAATCCTGCATGTGAAATCCCACGCCCTGATCCGCCAAAGGATGCTGGACGCCTGCACATTCCAGTATATCGGTTTTTTGGGGAATGCATTTGACGGGGTACAGTGCCCTTCCCTAATCCTGCAGGCGGCCCTTACAGGGGATGGATCTGGCCGCAGGGGCATGGTGGGGACGGTTGTAAATGACGGCGCCCAGGAATATACCATCCAAACGCGGCGGAAGGTGGGCCCGGAGGGCATCAGCCTCCCTATGACGGATGAAGAGTATGCAGTCATTCGGAAAATGGACGGCCTCCCAGGTAAGGCTACCCTTGCCGGGCAGGCTGCATTTGCGTTGGGGATTGTAACTGGGGATAATAAAGAATGGGTAAAAAAAGAAAAAAGCGGTGCGGCCGAGATGGTCCTAAAGGGCCTGCATCTATCGAAATTCAAATATAAGCCTTCAGATTGTTACCTTACCTTCAGGCCGGAGGCCTTCCAGCAGACGGCGCCTTCCAGGTACTACCGGGCAAAAGAAAAGCTGCTGTACCGGTTTATATGCAGCCAATTGGTCTTTGCCTATGACGACGCCCAGGTATTGCCCTTAAATAGCTGCAATGTGCTGATTCCAGAAATTGAGGGGCTGCAGGTAAAATACATCCTGGCAGTGCTCAATGCAGGGGCGGTGCAGTTTTATTATAAAAAGAAGTTCCAGTCGGTCAAAATCCTGCGTTCCCATCTGGAAGAAATCCCCATACCGCCTGCCGCAAAAGAGACACAGGATAAAATCGTGGGAATGGTGGATGCTATCCTTGGCGCCCACGGCCCGGAGGCAGTGGAAAAATGGTATGGGGCGATTGAGCATGAGGTTGCCAAGCTATACGGCCTCACAGCAGAAGAATGCAGGCTTATCCAGCATTCCCTGGAAGGGGAAAACCGTTACCTCCCCACCTGCTGAAGGCATTGCCTTGCCAGGGGATGGGCAGGGTTTCCCTTTCCGCTTCCGTTTGGGAGCGTCTGTTTATGCAGACGTCCCGGGAGCGCTTTCGGCAGAAGCTGCGCCGGTTTTTGGCTGGCTTCCAGAGACAGCTTCCCCCACCACGTCTGCCATCGGCACGATGCAGTCTATTACCACGCCCCGGACATTGAATTCCAATACGCCCAAAGGCTCATGGTGGATAAGGGCGAAGGAGCCCCCTTCCTGGAACTGCATTTCTATGGGGAAATCCAACCGGCCTGCGATGCGCCCCAAATCATCCGGGGTGACATGGCCGTCTAAAGCTGTGATTTTAATTTCTACATCCTTGTTGTTGATTTCCAATGAGACCTGGATTTTTATCCCTTCTTGGTTTACGAGGTTGGCAGCCAGGATGCAGGTATTCCCCTTCATCCCTCCGGCAAAGTTCCAGCCAGTGATAATCCTCAGGTGTTCCATAATCGTCCCAGCAGTCTTGATAATCTGTTTCATCGTGTTATCCTTTCTATTTTATCCCAGCTTATGTGCAGGGAATATTTTTCGGCATGGACCGTTATCTAGTATAGCGTATTTTGGGGGAATTGTAAAATAGAAAATGATAAAACCCCTGCTTGCAGCCTATGGGCCTGGGGCATGGTGGATTGGGAAGGTAAACGTGCTCCCTCCTCCGTCGGTGTCGCAGACAGAAATCCTGCCCCCATGGGCGCGGCAGATTTCTTTTGCGATGGAAAGCCCCAGGCCAAAGTGCCCTTTCTGGCTGCGGGAAGGGTCGGCGCGGTAAAACCTGCCAAAGATGTTCCCTTTCTCTGCATCAGGGATCCCAATCCCCGTATCAATCACTTGGATACAGCATTTTGCGCGGAGGCGGAACAGCCTTAAGGTGACTTGCTGGCCAGCTGGGGTATAGGAGAGGGCGTTGTCCAGCAGGATGACAACTGCCTGTTCAATCCGCTGGGGGTCACAGAGGCAGGGATAGCCCTCCTGCCCTTCGATGGAAAGGGTGAGGGAGAGCTGCCTTTGGGCTGCAAGGGGGGCATATCTTTCATAAATGGACTGCAGTAATTCTGCCAGGCTGGCCTCTTGGGCCTGGAACTGCAGGCCAGCCAGCTCCATGCTGGCCAGGCACAGGAGGTCTTGGACGAAGCGTTCCATCCGGGACATTTCATTCCCCAGCAAAGAGAAGATGCGTTGGGATTTCTCTGTGCCGGGGTTGTTTTTTAGGAGGGACAGCCCGGTCCGAAACACCGCCAGGGGGGAGCGCAGTTCATGGGAGGCAAAGGCGATGAACTGTTTTTGCCGTTCATCGTTTTGGATGAGGGGCTGCAGGACATGGGAAGTAAATAAGTAGGAAAACAGGTACAGCCCCAGTATGGAAGCCAGCCAGATAAAGCCAAACCAAAGGCGCTGTGTGCGCACATCCTGCAGGAAGCTGCCCAGGCTGTACAGGTAAAGCACATCCACCTCACGTTCTTTTTCAAAAAAGCGGGCGTCCATCACCAGAAAGCGCTCTTTGCCGCTCGTATATTCAAAAAAATCCTGTTCCATTTTGGAAGAGACTGTCCCTGTGCCAGGGATATTTTTGATTGGGGAAGAAACCTCTCCCTGATTTGCCGCCAAATGGATTGCTTTTTTTACATCCTGGATAAGCGCCTGTTTTTCTTGGGGGAGCGCTACAGAAGTTAGGGTGGAGGGGACGCCCCCCGTTTCAATGGAAAGGGCGTTTTGGGCATTCCCGGTACTGCGCATGTACCATTCAATGCTGATGTTTTTGGAAGCATACAAATCAGAGGAAATGGTATTTGCCTGTAAGAAAAAGAGGGCCTTTACCTGGCCATACATATTTTTTTCGGAGACATGGAGGCAGCATAGCACGATAATAAGCACAATCCATGCCATGGTAAAACAGCAGATGACGGATAATTTCCGGCGGGCTTTTTGGAACATGAGTAATCCTCCTGTTGGGTTGTGGCGTCCCTCTGCCTTGCGGGACAGTATGTCATGGAAGTTTTCCTGGGCGGGAGGTCAGGCAGTAGCCTTGGCGGTGGATGGTCTTGATTTCAACGCTGGTATGCAGGGCGCTTAGCTTTTTCCGCAAAAGGTAGATATAATTGTCCAGGTTCCCATCTTCAATTTCTGCGTGGGGGCCCCATACGTTTCCGATAATCTGCATCCTTGTCAAAGTTTGGCGGGGATTGCGGAACAGGTAGGCGAGGAGGGCGGCTTCCCTGGGGGGCAGCGGGAAGCTGCGGTCTTTATGGATTAATTTAGACTCCTTTTCCGAAAAGCACAGGTCTTCAAATTGGAGCAGGAAAGGGCTGGCGGAATCCAGGGTCCTGCGCATAACGCTGCGGATGCGGGCAAATAGTTCCCCTAAGTCAAAGGGCTTAACCAGGTAGTCGTCAGCGCCGGAATCCAGGCCTGCAATCTTATCAGAGGATCCGCCAAGGGCGGTGATGATGATGACAGGGGTGGCCACATTGCTTTGGCGCATCCGTTTTAAGATGCTTTCGCCGGTGAGGCCAGGGAGCATACGGTCTAAAAGGATGATATCATGGAGGGACTGCAAGGCCAGCAGAAGGCCTTCAGATCCGTCGTGGCAGATGTCGGCGCAGTAGCCTTCCGCTTCCAAGGCATAAGACATAAGCTCTGCCAGGCTGGCGTCGTCTTCAATAATTAAGATTCTCATAGCGGGCGGTCCTTTCTCTTTCGGTCTGTTTCTCTTAGTTTCCCACATCCTGCACAGGAAAGGCAGTGTGGGGGCTTATAAAACAGTATACCATAAAAGTTCTCTAAAAGTCCTCTAATCCAACTGGATTGCCAGCATATCCTCCGGGCTGGAAGCGTGTTTGGGATTAGGGAAATGTCAATAATACGGGCGGAAATGAAAACTTCTGTTGGTAGATTTCCACTGCCATACCGTATATAATCTATTTGAACCAAACAAAGGAGGCGATGCAGTTTCCGAAAAAATTGACTGGACAAAGGCATGGGGCAAAAAATACCCAATCCTCCTCACCTATCAAAAAGAGGTGGATTGGAAGGTGTATGCTGAGGAGTTAGGCCGCCTGCTGGAGCGTTTGGAAAAGCAGTATGGGTATAAGGAACTGGATGCATTCCTCGTCTTGAAGGATATCCTGGCATCCGTCTGGAAATCCAGGAAAAGCCAGAAATAGCATAACAGGAGAGCCATCAGGGATTGGGGCTGTTGCACGGAGTGAATGGTGCGCAGCCCCTTTTTCCGTCAAAATAACTGCCAGCCTGGGGCAGTTTTGGTATCCCTTATTTCTCCCTTGGGGTTTTAGAGGAATCTTAGAGGACTTGGGGGATTTTTCTATGGTAAGATAGGGACGTGCAAAAGAGAGGGAGTTACTTGGCCAAAAGCAGCTGGGCTGCCTAAGCGCTGGAATCTCCCGGCATGGCCATGCCAAAATGAAGATGGGAAAGGAGTATCTAGGATGAAGAAAAGAAAATCTGTGTTATCCCCGCGGGCAAAGAGCCAAGCGCCTTGCCTGCGGCGGGGGATTTGGCGGAGGATTGCAATATGGGCGCTTGCCTTAACTTTGGCAGCATGCAGCCCGCCCCAACAGGAAAGCCCCAATCAGACTGCCGCGCCCCAGGCAAAGGCAGATGAAAACAGCACACCCCCCCAGGCAAAGGCAGATGAAGATAGCGCACCCCCCCAGGCAAAGGGCAGGTACAGGGAAGAAGGTATGGGGTTTCCGGTTCCCATATCCCATATTTACGATATTTCCTGCAAGGAGGGGCGGGTAGGGATTCTTTCAGAGGGAATCCCAGGTACATTTTTCTATTGTGAAAGTGCAGACGCAGGCGTATCCTGGCAGCAGAAGGAAATGCAGCCAGGCTTGCTGCCCGAGGGCTACCGGGTGGTTTCTGCCTGTTTGGGGGCAGGCGGGGAAATTTATGTGTCTGCTGGGAAGATGTCAGAAAACCCAATCGAAGAAAGGCGCGCGGTTGGGGAATATTCCTATTTTAAATTGGAAGAGACAGAGGGAGGTTTTTTGGCAAGCCCGCTTTCCTTAGAGACGCCGGCAGTGGAAGAAGGCTATGAGGAATACGGCTTAAGGAGCCTTGCGGCGTCAGAAGATGGGAAATTATATGGCTTATGGAGCAAGCGGAAAGGGGAAGAGTCAGAATATGGGGTATATTGCTTTGATTTGGATGCAGGCGGCAAGGCTGCCTGGTCTAAGGAGACAAGAGTGGCGAATATTGCCCTGGCTGGGGAGACCCTTTATCTGGACGAACATGAGGGTATGGTGCAGGGGCTGGAAGCGTCTTCCGGGGAGAAAGAAAAGGAAATCCCGATGCGCTCGGCAGATTTTTTCTGTATGGACAGCCTTGCTGGGCAGAAGCTGTTTTATTGCAATGGAACAGGGATTTATGGGGCGGATGGGGATATGGCTTATACAGAACTGTTGGTGGACGGCGCATTGAGCAGCTTTTCTGATATCAGTTACAGCATCCAGGATTTCTGCTGTGTCAGCGAACAGGTATTTCTGGTCTTTTTGGAGGACGGGGAGGGGAAAATCCAGGGGCTGCGCTATGAGTATGACCCAAAACTGCCGACCCGGCCGGAACAGGAACTGGTGGTATATTCCTTGGACAGCAATGACATAGTGAAAAAGTTGGTAGCAGATTTCCAGGCCTCCCATCCGGATGTATATGTGAAATATGAGGTGGCAAGGCAGGAGGAAGGAATGGAAGATGCGGATGCCATCAATGTGCTGAATACGGAAATTTTGGCAGGGGATGGCCCGGATGTTTTGATTTTGGACGGCCTTCCCTGGGAGGCTTATGGGGAAAAGGGGATCTTAGAGGATTTCAGCCAAGAGCTGGAAGGCAGCCTGAGGGAAGGGGAGGTGTTTTGCTCTGTTTTCGAGGCCTTGCAGACAGAGGGGGCGCAGTATGCCGTCCCGCTCTCCTTTTCCATCCCAGTGGTCATAGGGGAAAAGGAGCAGATAGCCAAGATAGGCTCTTGGGAGGAGTTAGGGGAAGCAGTGGGGAAGGCGGCAGGGGAATCGCCGCTGGCCATCTGGGGGTTTTGGCCTTTTGCAATAAGTATTTCCTGGCAGGGGATATGCCAGGAGGACGGCAGCCTTTCAAAAGAAGCGCTGGAGAGATTCCTGGAAGCTGGGAAGAGGATTTGCGATGGGGTAAAAGAAAAGACAGGCGATGTAATGTACTTTTTTGATGAGATGGGGAATTGGGAAGACGGGGAAGGGAAGGTGCATCCCGGGGATGCATTTATTGCGGCGCCAGTCTGGGATTTGGTGTATGGAAATGCAGAGTTTGGGCTGGGATACCTTGGGGATATGAGGGATTTTACAGCTATTTCAGACCATATGCCAGGGCAGGATTTGGGATACCGGGTGATAGGGGAAGGAAGCTTCTGTGCCTTGGCGGCAGGCGTAAACAGCAAATCAAGGCAGGCAGGGCTGGGGAAGGAATTTTTGATGTTCGCGGTTAGCGAAGCAGAGCAGAGGGCGCTGAATGAACAGCTGCCAGGCGTAGAGCTGCAATTCCCAGTGAACCGGGCAGTTTGGGAGGAAGCCATAACAAAGCCGTCAGGGGATAAGATGGAAGCGTATGAAGATATTTTTGGGAAATTGGGGGGAACCTTTGCCTGGCCGGAAAAGGAGGCATTTGAAGATTTGGAAGAGGAAATCGCAGGGCTTAAATATCCGGCGCTGGAAGAGCGGGTAGTCCTGGACGCCGTGCTGGAGGGGGCGGAAGCTTACTTTTCCGGGGAAAAAGGGGTGGAAGACGCCGTGGGCAATATTATGCAGAAGCTGGAGTTATATTTGGCGGAATAAAGGGGGCGGGAGTGATGGCAAAGAAAAAAGATTCCTGGAAGGAGGCGCTCTTCCTGCTGCCGAGCCTGCTAGGCGTGACGGTATTTGTGCTGGCGCCTTTTGTGGATGTGGCCCGGCGGTCTTTGATGGATGTCATGGGCGAGGAATTTATTGGGATCCAGAATTACAGGGCGGTATTTACAAACCAGGCCTTTCAGCTGGCAATGAGGAATACCTTTAAGTTCCTGCTGGTATGCGTGCCGCTGCTGCTGGGGCTGTCTCTGCTGTTGGCGGCCGCCGCCTATTTTGGGAAGGGGCGCATCTATCAGAAAGTGTGCCTGTTGCCAATGGCAGTCCCCGTCGCTTCCCTGGCGTTCGTGTGGGAGATACTGTTCCATCCCAATGGCCTGGTGAACCGCTGCCTGGGGCTTTCCATCGACTGGCTGCATTCCCCCTATGCCTTTGGCGTGCTGGCAGCCAGCTTCTTGTGGAAACACATGGGGTATTTTGTAATCTTGTGGATAACAGGCCTGGAAGGCATCCCAAAGAGCCTATATGAGGCGGCGTCCCTGGATGGGGCGGGGGCTGCGGCAAAATTCCGGTATATTACGCTGCCGGGGCTGCGCCCCATGGCTTCTGCAGCTTTAGTGCTGGCCTTTACTGGGACGTTGAAGTCCTACCGGGAAGCCTATCTGCTGGCAGGGGAATACCCCGATAAAAGCATATACATGGTACAGCATATGTTCCATAACTGGTTCCGGGAGATGTCAATGGAAAAAATAGCGGCAGGAGCCGTTGTTATCCTGGTGGTTTTCGCCGCGGCAGTATATCCATTCCGCAAAAAAGGGGGTGGCAATCTTGAAACGCTTTGTCCTTAAATGGGGGGCAACAGGCCTGCTTGGGATGATGTGCATCCTGTCCTGCTTTCCGGTGCTCCTGCTCTTGGTGGGATCTGTAACCAGCCAGGGGGAATTGCTTGTGTACCTGCAGGGGATGTTTGGGGAAGGGGATAAGGTTTCCTTCCTGCTGTTCCCCTCTTTCCCCACCTTAAAGGGGTTCCTGGAACTTTTTTTGGATTCTCCTGAATTTTATGTGATGTTTTGGAATTCTGCCAAGTTGGCAGGATGCATCCTGGCAGGGCAGATGCTAGTGTCCGTGCCGGCTGCCTGGGGGTTTTCCCGGTGGCATGGGAAGGTGGGCAGCCTGCTCTTTTCTATCTATACGGTTTTAATGCTGCTGCCGTTCCAGGTGACAATGCTGTCAAATTATACTGTAATCCAGCGGCTTGGGATGCTGGATACGCATGCTGCCATCATATGGCCGGCTGTTTTCTCCACATTTCCTGTGTTTTTGGTTTACCGCTATTTCATTGGGATCCCAGAGGAAATATACGAGGCCTTTTCCTTAGAAAGCAGCAGCAGGCTCCGCCTATTCTGGCATATAGGCGTCCCAATGGCCATGCCTGGGGTGAAAGCAGCCCTTTTGCTGGGAGGGATAGAATACTGGAACATGGTGGAGCAGCCCATTTTATTCCTGAAGACGCCTTCCCTGTGGCCCTATACCCTATGCCTGCCAGAAGCCAATAGTGAAAATATATCATATCTTTTTGCGTTCTCTTTGGCTGTGCTGGCCCCTATGTGCCTGGTAATGTTCTGGGGAAGGGAAGAAATCCAGGAAGGGATTGGGGCGCTGGCGCCGAAGGATTTGGGGGAATGAAGGAACAGCAAGGGCGGCAGCCTGGCAAGAGGATAGGCGCATGCCCCTATGGGTCTAGGGAATGGCGGTGCATGCCGCAGGCTAGGAGGCCCAGCGGCCAGAGCCGGGCACGGCTGCAGAAGGATAAGGAAGAGGTGTTGGAAAATGGATTGGAAAAAATATTTGGCGCGTATGTCCCAGAATGAAAATGTCCATGTACTCCTGCTGTTTTTGGCAGGCATGGCAGTTTTGACCGTGCTTGCCAGGGTTGCGGATTCCTTTATGGTCCCGCAGGTGTCCGTCGGCAAGGCGGTGGAAATGAGGCTTCAGTACCCGATGGAGATAGAAGGGCGCATCCGGGCAAAAGGGGAACAGGCCATGTATTGCAGGGAAAACCTCCGGGTTGCGCAGGTACTGGTACAAAAGGGGGATAGCGTAAAGAAAGGGGATGTGCTCTTTACG
>CAJUSO010000029.1 GCA_910588965.1 uncultured Lachnospiraceae bacterium
TTACTCCCACTTACTACGTGTTCAAGTCATACATACCCCACCAGGATGCAAAACCCACCTCAATCATCTCTGCATCTGCTTTCCGCAAGGACCATCCATGACTGCGCACCGTAACCCCCTAAGGCCCTTCCACCTCAATCATCTCTGCATCTGCTTTCCGTAAGGATAATTCATAGCCGCGCACCGTAACCTCCATCGGATCTCCCAAAGGCGCCACTTTCCTGACAAAAACATCTACCCCTTTCGTAATCCCCATATCCATAATACGCCGCCTTACAGGCCCTTCCCCATGTAATTTCCGGACCTTTGCGGCCTTCCCGCAAGGCACCTGCCTTAATGTAGCCATTCCCTGTACCTCCTTAGACCATAATCTTATTTGCCATGTCTTTATTAATAGCAACTCTTGCCCCCTTTACCGTTACTATCAGATTGCCGCCTATTTGGGATACCACCATGATATCTGCCCCTGCTACAAAACCAAGGTTTTCCAAAAACCTCCTGGCCTCCCCTTTCCCGCCAACCTTCCTGATGATGTTAGCTTCCCCTGCCTTCGCCATTGTTAATGGCATCCTCATCCCTTCTTCCTGCCTTTTCTTGGCTTTTCTTTCCATTACGAAAGTTAGTATATACTAACTTTCGTTTGTTGTCAATAACTTTTGGGGGGATTTTCCAATCTTTTTTATTTTTCCCCAAATCCTTGCCTTTGTATCGGAAAATAGATATAATAGAAGAAATCTTATATCGGAAAAGCTGATTTTCCTTAAAAAATATGGTTCAAGGAGGCCAGCCTATGAAGAGCAATGAATCTGCTGAAAATTATTTAGAAACAATCCTAGTATTAAGCCACAGGCTCCCCGTCGTCCGTTCGATTGACGTGTCTGTAGAACTGGGTTTCAAAAAGTCCAGCGTCAGCGTGGCCATGAAGCACCTACGGGAAAATGGGCATATCACAGTCTCTGATGCCGGTTATATTACCTTAACGGAATCTGGAAGGGAGATTGCAGAAATGATTTATGAACGCCATAATTTTTTGTCCGGCTGGCTGATGAGTCTTGGCGTGGATGAAAATACCGCCCTGGAAGATGCCTGCCGCATCGAGCATGTCATCAGCCAGGAAAGCTTTGCCGCCATCAAAAACGCTGTAAAGCCGCAATTTTCCCTGGAATAGGGAGGCGCCGCTGCATTAAAAGCCCGGCGCCCCGCTGGCTTGCTGCTTCATGACGAATTTTTCATGGTACATCATCTTATCCGCCCGGCGCAAGGTATCCCCCAGGTCAAAATCCAGTTTACTGTCGTATATTTTGTAACCGCAGGCAATCTGGATAGGGAATTCATCCGGGTTTTCCCGGTTGGACTCATCGACCCGATTTTTTAGCCGCTGTACCCTCTTTGCACATTCTTCCTGGGGAACCCCCTTCAGCAGCACGCAAAACTCGTCGCCGCCCATCCGATAGCACTTGCCTATATCCCCAAATACCTGCTGGATGAGATCCGCGCTGCACCGTATGTAGCGGTCCCCCTTTTCATGCCCCAGGGTATCATTGCATTTTTTAAGGTTGTTTAAATCAAACATCACTGCAATACATCCCTCTGGGGAAAAATGCCTCTTATCAAGATGTTCTGAATAAGCCGTACGGTTATAAAGCCCTGTGAGCTGGTCATAAAAAGCCATCCTTTCATAACGCTTCGCTTCTACCCCTTTTGCTATCAGCCTCTGGGCCTCTTTGATGGAATGGACGCCCATAACCGCAATATAGGTCAGTAGCCCCAGCATCCCCAAGATCATAATGGAGGCTCCATTAGACGTATAATAAAAGAAGATATCCACAGCAAGCCCCAGGATGCAGAGCATCACGCAGCCCTGTAGGATCCGGAGCTGCTTATTCCACCCTACGGTACGCCATTCCCGGAAAGACATAAATAGGAACACCAATATAACAAATGCCAACGCAATATGGTTTGCCGGCAAGGTTTCACGTAAATCCGCAATGCCCATCACCTGGAGGGCTAACGCCAGGAGGGATACAGCGATGCTGCATATGCCAGCCAGATCCCACCATATGCTGTCTTTTGTAGAAAACAATTCCCTCGAATACTGGAGGAACGGGACCATCACCAGCATAATCGCCAAAAAAGGGGCAGCTGACAAGGCGATGGAGCCCTGGAAAACCAATGACAGCAACGACATATCTGTCAGCTTCCAAATCCCCGCATTTATGGCAAACATCCCCAACATAAACAAACTGCGGTTGCTTTGGGGGCTACGGTAAATAAACAAGGTCAGGAATATAAAGATAATCCCCAGGAAAATAGCTAAAAAGCTTAAAAAGAACGCCAAAAAATCCTGTTCCAATATCTCAAGCCATATGCTGTATTTGGAACCGATGTAAAAATCAGGGACAATGCCGCAGGAAGCCTTATACACAGGATACAGTTCTACCCTTATCTTTTTCCCACTGTCCTCCGGGTACACGGTCACTAAATTCCAATTATTCCCCGGTGTCTTCCCAAACAGGTTGCTTTCTTTTGGGCACAGCTTATAGAGAAGCTTATCCCCGACATACACTTCTACATTCTGGTGTATCGTATAAAACGCAAAGTCCCTGCTTTCCTGCGGGATTTCCTGCAGCTGCATCGTATATACGTCCTTGATGCCCACTGGAGCATCCTTATCCTCTGCCGTAACATGCCGGAATTCTGTTACCTCCTGGAAACTGGTATTTCCTTTCCAGGGAAGCATCTCATCCTTCGCATAGCGGATGAGGTAGGCAAAAAAAGCAACTGCCAACACCATAACCGTAAAATATAAAATATGTATTGCTTTTTTTCTTTTTCTTCCATGCAAATCCATTCACATCTCTTCCATCACATTATGTATTATGTACCCAATATTATTATAGGTAAATAATAGCATAACGGTAGGATTTTCGCAATTATTATTTTCGGAAGCTTCCTAACTGGCCCAAAGAAACCTTCCAGCAAAATCCCCATGGGGGAACAAAGCGGGCAAGCCCGCTTCAACTCCCCTATCCCCTCTATCTTGAGGGGGATGCACGCTTTGACGCGCCGAGCACAGTTGCGAAGCAATCTTTTACCTAGTGTGCGGGTGCGCATCCCCCGGAGGTTTTATCCCCTTATTTTTTAAATTTTCCCTTTGCTTCTTTGTCCCCGAGAAAAAAAAACGAAAAAATTATATTTATATTTAATTAAAATAGGCCGCACACACCGTTACTTGCTGTATTTGCACGCACAAGCCTCGTGAAGGGATTGCATACTTTGACGCGCTGGGTACGGCCGCT
This sequence comes from uncultured Lachnospiraceae bacterium, assembly GCA_910588965.1. Classification (GTDB taxonomy): domain Bacteria; phylum Bacillota; class Clostridia; order Lachnospirales; family Lachnospiraceae; genus Petralouisia. The sequence goes on from CAJUSO010000029.1 coordinate 3,300, forward strand.
TCCCTACAAGGCTTCCCCTAAGATTGAAACAGCCCTGCAGCATGGCTGCAAGGCTGTTTTTCCCTAGCTTAATCCCAAATATTAAAAGTAAAATTTATCTGCAAAGTAAGCATCCAGATCCTCAATCTTAACCCGCTCCTGTTCCATGCTGTCGCGGTCCCGGACGGTCACTGCCCCATCGTTCTCAGAATCGAAATCGTATGTAACGCAGAAAGGCGTCCCAATCTCATCCTGCCTCCGATAGCGCTTCCCAATATTGCCCCTGTCGTCAAACTCACAGTTATATTTCTTGGACAGTTCCTTGTAAATCTTCTCTGCGCCTTCATTCAGCTTCTTGGAAAGGGGAAGGACGCCGATTTTCACGGGAGCCAATGCCGGATGGAAATGGAGCACTGTCCTCATGTCCGGTTTTTCCTCCGTACCCAGGTTCTCTTCGTCATATGCGGCGCACAGGAAAGCCAATACCACACGGTCTGCGCCTAGGGAAGGCTCAATCACATAGGGAATATATTTTTCCTTTTTCTCGTCGTCAAAATAACTCATATCCTGCTTGGAGGTATTCTGGTGCTGGGTCAGGTCATAATCGGTACGGTCTGCAATGCCCCACAGCTCGCCCCAGCCAAAGGGGAAGAGGAACTCAATATCTGTCGTGGCTTTGCTGTAGAAGGCCAGCTCTGCCGGGTCGTGGTCACGCAGCCGCAGCTCTTCTTCCTTCATGCCCAGGCTATGGAGCCAGTCACGGCAGAAGCCGCGCCAATATTGGAACCATTCCAGATCCGTACCCGGCTCACAGAAAAACTCCAGTTCCATCTGTTCAAATTCCCTGGTACGGAAGGTAAAATTGCCCGGCGTGATCTCGTTACGGAAAGACTTGCCCACCTGCCCGATGCCAAAGGGGATTTTCTTCCTGGATGTACGCTGTACGTTCTTGAAATTCACAAAAATGCCCTGGGCAGTCTCCGGCCTTAAGTACACGGTGTTCTTGGCATCCTCCGTCACACCCTGGAAGGTCTTGAACATCAAGTTAAACTGGCGGATATCGGTAAAATTGTGTTTCCCGCAGGTGGGGCATGGAACCTGGTGCTCTTCGATGAATGACCGCATCTCTTCCTGGCTCCAGCCGTCTACAGAATCCTTCAGCCCTATTCCCTTTTCTGCTGCAAAGTCTTCAATGATATTATCCGCACGGAAACGCTCATGGCATTCTTTGCAGTCCATCAACGGATCGGAAAAGCCCCCCAAATGCCCGGAAGCAACCCAAGCCTGCGGGTTCATCAGGATAGCGCAGTCTACGCCCACGTTGTAGGGGTTCTCAATGATAAACTTCTGCCACCACGCCTTCTTCACATTATTCTTCAGCTCTACCCCAAGGTTCCCATAATCCCAAGTGTTGGCTAGGCCCCCGTAAATCTCAGAGCCAGGGTATACAAAACCCCTTCCCTTCGCCAAAGCTACAATTTTCTCCATGGTCTTTTCCATATTTTGCTACCTCTTTCCTTTTCTGATTTTCTTATTCATACACCACATATACCAGCGATGCTTCCTCCCCATCCCCTGCGTCTTCCGGGAGGCGGAGGGATACGGTATCCTTCCCGGACACTGTGGCATAATCGGCGGACACATACCGGATGGTGCCGTCCACCTTTACGTCAACCTTCTCACTAATGACCACCACTTTGGCGTCCATATCCATAACCGACTTATTGTCCACATCCCCTGCCAGCTTCCCCTCTTTTATTTCCTTAAATCCCGCATTGAAATCAAAACCTTCTACCAATGCCTGGGGAATCGTCCCGGAAAACAATGTGACTTCATTAAAGTCCTGGTAATCCTTACAGCTTGCATAGTTTATATATAGCTTGGCCACGCCTCCCTCCACGGAAAAACGGTCCACTTCCACGCTGTCTTCCCCATGCCCTTTCTGGTACTCGCCAACCCGCGAATCCACATATTTCTTTAATTCGTCCTCGTCATAATAGTCCTTGTCCAAGTTCGCGATTGCCGCACCGACCACAGCGCCTTTTTTCTGTATATAAACGGTATCTCGCTCTACCTCCAAGGGCTTGCCGCACCCGGCAAGCGTCCCCGCCAGCAGCAGGCATATCAGGCAGGCCAGGCGGGCATATCTCATTCCTTTCATAAAAAAGCCTCCTTCAAAATATCTTTATATTAAACCTTAGATATTATAACCTTTTCTGCCATTTATTGCAACTGCCGATTGCCGATTTCCGCATAAAAATAGGTACATCCCCGGAACCCTCCAGCTATTCTGCCCCAGGCCGGCCCATAGGCAGGGCGGCCTCCCCATTTTCCGCCAATAGTTGAAGGGCATGGAATTCCTTGCCTATATAGCGCCTGGCATAGGCGTCCACAATTTCCCCCAACAGCGTTAAGACTGGCGGGGAAAGCGCAAAGCAATACAGCTTTTCAATGCTGGCGGACTGGATATACTGCATGGCATAGAGCACGGATCCCTCCAGCCGGAAAGCCTCCCCCGAGGCCCTGGCGTCCGGCGCCGATGCCTGCCTGCCCTTCCCCGGCGGATGGAACAGCCGCTCCTTCCCGCAGCTTTCGCAGAAAGCGCCGCCGCTTTCCACATGAAGCCACCGCAGCCCTTCTTCTTTCCCGCATTTTAAGCAGGAAAACACATTCGGCCCTTCCCCATTGATGGACATGGCCCTCAGCTCAAAGACCCGCCGTACCAGGCAATAATCAAATTTTCCGCTCTCTAATGCCTGCAGGGAACGGTACAGGAGTTTCAGCATATGTATTTCGTCCGCATTCTCCCTGGCATAATAATCCGCCATCTCCAGGAAATAAAAGCCATAGCAGGCTCCCTCCAAACCAGCTGCAAGTTCCCGGAAATAATGGGAAATCTCCGCCCGGGACACCGTATAGGAGCTGCGCCCTTCATAAGCCTCAAACTGCCCAAAGGAAAAAGGGCCGGCTGCCATAAGCTGGCTGCCTGGCCGCCTGGCGCCCCGTGCAAAAGCGGCAATTTTCCCCCTTTCCTTGGTCAGGAGCGTTATCCTCCTGTCATATTCCCCCACTGGCATTGCTGACAGCACCATGCCCGTCAGCACTATCTTCTGTCCCATACCGATTCACGCTCCTGCCCCTATTTTCCCTGTCCTCTGCGATAGGCCATGCTTCCTTATGGCCTCTGTAACTTAAATAATCCTGTACGCTCCCAGTACTTGCAAACTTCATCCATTCCTGCTCAACCATATGGAATCCCCCTTGTTCTTCTGTTATTCTGCATATGCCTTATATATTTTTAGGGTTTCCCATCTTGATATGGATATACCAGATAAATTCTGGCAAAGGAGGCAGCGCCTCCCTCTATTCCTTGCCGTCCCTATAGCCAAAATTCTTCAAGAGGAAGTCGCTGTCCCGCCAGTCCTTCTTCACCTTTACCCACAGCTTCAGGTTGGCCTGGGTGCCTAACAACCGTTCAATCTCATACCTGGCATTGCTCCCGATTTTCTTGAGCATGCTGCCGCCTTTCCCTATGATAATCCCCTTATGGGATTCCCGCTCACAGATAATGGTGGCGTCAATATCCACAATCCTGCCGCCTTTGCGCTCCTTCATCTGTTCAATGGTTACTGCTATGCCATGGGGCACTTCCTCATCCAAAGCATGCAGGGACTTCTCCCGGATGATTTCCGCCACAATCTGCCGCTGGGGCTGGTCTGTGACTTCATCCTCCCCATAGAACATAGGCCCATAGGGCAAGTATTGGAAAATCAGGCTGACCAGGACCTCCGTATTGTCCCCCCGCAGGGCGGACAGGGGCACCACCTCGGCGAAGCTGTACTCCTTGCGGTAAGTGTCAATCGCCAAAAAGACCTCCTCACGCTTCACGGTATCTGTTTTATTGATGACCAAGATTACCGGGGTCTTCACCTTTTCCAGCTTTTCCAGGATATGGCGCTCCCCTGCGCCGATATAATCCGTAGGCTCCACCAGCCACAGGACCACATCCACTTCATTCAGGGTACGCTCTGCCACATTTACCATATATTCCCCCAGCTTGTTCTTGGCCTTGTGGATGCCTGGGGTGTCCACAAATACAATCTGGCCTTTCCCGGCATCCGTATACACAGTCTGGATCCGGTTGCGGGTGGTCTGGGGCTTCTTCGACGTAATGGCAATCTTCTGCCCGATCAGATGGTTCATCAACGTAGACTTCCCTACATTCGGACGTCCTATGATTGTAACAAAACCTGATTTTTTTCCTTGCTCCATGTTTCTCTCCTCTTTACCCTTTCTCTCTATGCCTTACTGCCTGGGCTGTACTAATACAGGTTCTTCAATTCCAAGAACAGCCCTCTTTCCTCTTTCAGTTTCTCTTCATTCCCAATGGCACAGAACGCGCCCTCTTTCAGTACCGCCCTTACGATGCCGGACAGCCTGCGGATGTCCTCCTGGGTAGCATCCAGGATTTCTTCCCTTTCCTTCTGGAGCATCTCCTCTGTCACGCCAGTCAGGTACGCCGTTGCGCTGCGGCCAGCCTTTGCGCCTGGGGTCAGGGGCGCGTCTACGCCGCTGAATGTCCCGATAATATACTTTGCCATCTCCTTCTCATCCGCTTCAAACTGCTCCAGATATTCCGGGATGCCTTCGTACACCTGGTTGGTGCTTCCCAGGTTTGGGTCGCGGTAGGACGCAAAGTAGCTGTCCCCAGTCCTGCTAAACCCGCTCATGCACCCATAGGCGCCGCCTTTCACCCGGATATTAATCCACAGGTAATCGTAGCTTAACAGCACTTTCAGGATACGCAGCGCCCCGGTGTATGCATAGCCCTCTTTCTTAAAGTTCCCTGCCCGGGACACATACTGCACCTGGGAAGCGTCCAGAAAGCCCTCATTCCTCTTTCCCAGCGTCAATCTGCTTCCCGCCATGCTATCCGGCTTGGAAGGCAAAATCCCCCTCAATCCTGGGATTTCCTTCTCCGCCTCTGCCATCCCCTCTGGTTCCGCCCCAATGCTCACCATCAGGTTTTCCTGATGGAACACCAGAGGCATCAGGCGCTCCAGGGTATCGCTTAAGCCCTCCTTCTTCTCCTCAAAATGCTCTTCAATCTCCTTGACCAGCTGGTAGAAGGCAATGCCCTGGGACAAATCCGTATATTTTGCCCCTTCTGAAAAATAAGACATAGCCCGCATGGAGGAAATAGAATGGCCGGAACCGCTTAAGCTCATCTGCAGCCTGGACTTCAGCTGGGCAATAATCTCATACATACGTTCCTGCCTGCGGAAATTGCTGCCAGAAAGGATTTCCTTGATAATCTCCATGGCCTTTGGCACCTCATGGTACAAAGCCTTGGCCTTTATCTCATATTTCAGCGTAATCTTACCGTTTTCCACATGGGGGTATATCCCAAAATTGCTGAAAATCCCGCCTGTATGGAGATTAATCTCATTGGCCAGTTCCGGGAAGGCATAATGCGCCGTATCCACATAGCCAAGCACGGATTTCAGGATCCCCAGATAGGGAACCATGTCCTCTGGGAGACCGGACACATCGAACATCAGGCTGAAATACGCAATGCCGCTGGTATCAATATCGTGGCAGATCATCGGGGCGCCGCCTACCGAGTGCTCCCGGATAAAAAGCCTTTCCCCTGTCTTCTTAATGTCCTCACGCCCCAAGGAAGGGAGTTTCTCCAAGTCCTCCGGGGCAGAGGGCTCCTCCTGGTATGCCTTCAGGCGGTGGGTAAAATCTATGATTGACTGCTTCTCCTCTGTGCTAAGGGACTGCTTATAAGCTTCCAGCTTCTTGGCCAGTTCTTCTTCCTTGGCCGTATTCAGCCCGTACTGCGGCTCTGCGGACACAATAGCCGCATGCTGGTTCTCCAGCAGGTATTCCTTCACCAGCCCCTCAAAATAACCGGTATCCACCTGCCCCTTTAGGTATTCCACCACGTCAAGCCCGCTTAAATGCAAAAACGGCTCCCGGTCATCATAAATCCAGCTGTCCAGGCACTCTATCCCAAACAGCAGGCCCTTGGGGAAAGAGCCAAAATCCGCCTCCCGGTAGCGGAACTCAAAGCTATTAATGCCCGCCAGCAGCGACCTTTTATTAATTCCCTTTTCCACCTGCTCCCGAAGCACCTTCTCTATAATCGCCAGGAATTCTTCCTTCCTGTCCAGGTTGCTGTTCTTGGCCACGATGGAAAGCTTAGGCTGCAGCGTATAGTTATCAAAAGATGACAGGATATCCTTCCCAATCTTGGCATCCAGCAAGGCCTGCTTCAGCGGGGCCCCCGGTGCGCTGAGAAGGGCATAGTCCAGGATATCAAAAGCCACGTACAGCTTGGGGTCTAAAACCGTCCCTGTGCTCACATTGTAAGACAGGTAGGCGTTATCCTCCAGAGGCTCCCCGCTGGCAATATGATAGGGGATTATCACTTCCTTCCTCTCCGTAAAGGGCTCTTGCCACTTCACCTTTGAATCCACCTGGATTTCTTCAAATTTCCCCAGGTACTCCCTGTCCATCCACTCCAATTTCTCTTCCATGTCCATATCGCCATACAGGTAGATATAAGAATTGCTGGGATGGTAATATTTCTGGTGGAACTTTAAAAACCCCTCATAAGAAAGGCCCGGGATTTCCTCTGGATCCCCGCCTGATTCAAAAGCATATGACGTATCCGGGTAAAGAGCCGACAGGATTTCCCTGGACAGTACCTCATCCGGGGAGGAAAAAGCCCCCTTCATCTCATTATAGACCACGCCGTTCACTGTCAGGGGCGCATCCATGCTGTCCATCTCATAATGCCATCCTTCCTGGCAGAAAATCTCTTTCTGCTGATAGATGTTAGGATAAAATACGGCGTCCATATAAACCTCTATCAGGTTCTGGAAATCCTTCCCATTGCAGCTGGCCACCGGGTAAATCGTCTTGTCCGGATAGGTCATGGCATTCAGGAAAGTATTCAAAGAGCTCTTCACCAGCTCCACGAATGGGTCCTTCACCGGATATTTCCTGGACCCGCAGAGCACGGAGTGCTCCAAGATATGGGCGGCTCCCGTGCTGTCCAAGGAGGGCGTACGGAACCCGATATAAAATACTTTATTTTCGTCATCATTCGAAACCAGGCAGATCCTGGCTCCGCTCTTCTTATGCCGGAGCAGGCGCCCCACCGACTTGATATCCTTTAGCTTTTTCTCTTCTAACAGTTCATATGCCTTACACTTTTCCAAATCCATTCTTCCATTCCTCTCTATCAATTTTCCAGCGTCATCCGCCAAATCTCCGCACAGGCGCGGCTGCCAGGCCTCTTGCCTGCGGGAATAAAAGCAGCCCCAGCCACCCCTTAAACTGCAAGGAGACTGCCCGCTGGCAGCCTCCCAATCCGTCATCTTATTCAGAATCCACTCTATGCTTCAAATACTCTGTGTAACCCAACTACCCTAACCGTACTACGTTTGCAGCCTGGGGCCCCTTTTCGCCTTCTACGACCTCAAACTCTACAGCCTCGCCATCCTTCAGTTCCTTGAACCCATCCATGTTCAAAGCTGAAAAATGCACAAATACATCACTGCCAGACTCATCCGAAATGAATCCATAACCCTTTTTGGCATTAAACCATTTTACTGTTCCCTGTTGCATACACACTTCCTCCTGAATACTTTCCAAAAGACTATCTTAAGAGTGCCTGAAAATTAATCTTCATAGAGTAAAGCAATTCCGCGAGAATAAACTCTCAAACATCCCCCAGTAACATGGTTAAAACATTAACATACTTTTTCCAGATTGTCAATGCATAAAACCATTTTCATACGAAAAATACCCGTTTACTGCTTTTCTTTCTTTAAATATACATTCAGGTGGTTATACGGGATTTCAATTTGGTTTTCATCAAACATTTCCTTTATCCGCTCTGTCAGGTCCCATTTCACTTGCCAGTAGTTTTCTGCAGGCACCCAAAGGCGGCACCCCAGCTTCACGCAGCTATCCTCCAATGCGTCCACAAATACAGACATCCCTTCGCTTTCAATCCGGGAAGGCTCCGCCATAGCCATGTCTGTCAGGAGCTTTTTTGCCTTCTTGATGTCTGCGTCATAGGAGATCCCCACATAGAGATCCACCCGGCGGTAATCCTGCTGGGTCACATTGGTCAGGCTGGAATTGGCCAATGTCCCGTTGGGCACGACTACGACTTTATTGTCCACAGTGGCCAGCTTGGTATAAAAAATCATAATCTCTTTTACCGTCCCCTCGTTCCCGTGGGTGTCCTCAATGATATAATCCCCCACTTTGAACGGTTTAAACAGCAAAATCAAAACCCCTCCTGCAAAATTGGAAAGGCTGCCCTGGAGCGCAAGACCCAGGGTCAGGCCCGCAGAGCTTAAGACCGCCACCACAGAGGATGTCTCCATCCCCAGCTGCCCTATCACTGCAATCAGCAGCACGAAATTCAGGATAATCTTCACGAAGGAATCCATAAACTGCCGGATGCCCTTATCCATACTGGAACGCACCATCGCATTATGCAGGATCTTGCGCAGCCATTTAATCAGCCGCCTGCCAATCAGGTAAATCATGGCGGCAATCACAATCCGCAGCACAAAGCTTTTCAAGTAAGGCATCAAATCCTCCAGATACCGCTTCAGGACGCCGGGCTTCGCCACGTCTTCCAGCTCGTCCAGCTGGGGCACCCCATTTGCGATATCCTCCAACAGCCCCCAGCGGAGGGGCAATTTTCCCATTCCCATAAAAAACATACCATTCTCCTTTGTTAAAATGCGGCGTATTATTGACACTTGGTTTCAAATTCACTATAATCATAGTATAGTATTTATTCCCCAAAGGCAAACAGTTTTTTTAGCTTCACCCGCAGGCGGAAGGTATTAGGACCGATTGCCATGACACTGCAACGATATTGCTACAGCAGCATGATTAAAATGCATGGAGGTAATGAAACATGAACGGAACGCAATTAAATAGTATTGTAGATGTTATTTGCCATTCTTTCCGGCACCTGAACCCACACCTGATTGAGCATGGGGAACGCGTTGCATTTATCCTGATGAATATGCTTCGGGATACCAACTATTATACCCAGCAGGAAAAAGAAGACATCTTCATGCTGGGCCTGTTCCATGACATTGGGGCTTTCAAAAAAGAAGACGTTGATTCCATGCTTACCTTTGACCTGAATGATTCCATGGAGCATTCCGTCTCCGGCTACCTTCTGTTTAGGACATTTTCCCCATTGCCGGAATACGCTGACGTTATCCTGTACCACCATCAATGCAACGCACAGTATTACCCGGTCCCTATCAATAATTACCACAGGGACATTGCAAAGCTTATTTACCTTGCAGACCGCATTGATATTTCCTGCATACTGAACAAGACGGAACGTTTGGAGACTTTTTTCCAAAATTACGATGAAAATATATTTACGCCATTTATGGTGGACTGGTTTTTGGATGCCAATGCCAAATACCATATCCTAGAAAAGATCCAGTCCCTGGAATACCAAAAGGAGCTTGCGGAATACTCCCGCTGCCATTTCTCCCTTTCCAGGGCACAGATACATAACTACCTGATGACTTTTATTTTTTCCGTAAATTTCCGGAATGAATACGCCGCGCTGCACACCAGCCATGCGCTTTATTTAAGCGAGAACATTGCCGACACCCTGCACCTGCCCCCTACGGACTGCAAGATTGTGCAATTAGCCATGCTGCTGCATAACATCGGCAAAATCACTGTGCCGTCCCACCTGACTGCCACAGACGACTACAACCAGTACCTGACGGAACTGTACCGGAGCCCCACCCTGAACGTTGCCAGGGACATCCTGACGGACGCTGACGACCTGCAGGCCTTCCAGATTATCGAAGAAGCCTTTGCCTTGATAAAATGCTGGTTCAGCAACACAGCAGCGGATTCCGCCCTTGCCCCTGTGGTAGAGGCTGTGGCGCTCTCCTATGTGATGAGCGATAGCTTAACCTATGACTTGGAGGTATCACTGAATGATTACCCGCAGCTCCTAACTTACCTGAAGGGGAAATATTACAACTGCAAAATGGACGACTCCATGCTTCGGACCCTGGAGCGGGATTTTGAGCAGATTATTGCCAATACGCAATCCTCCAGCAAAGCAATCCTCCACACCCATAACCAGATGATGGATGAGCATTCCTACCTGAATACCATCATCCTGCATTATAACCATTACAACAACAAATACCATCCGTCCCCTACTGTCTTTTAGGCTCCAGGTTTCCCAAGGGGTTCCCGCCAAGGGAGCGGATCCATTCCTTATCACAGGAAAACAGGCTGCGTCATCTGCCGGAATGCGAAATGATGCAGCCTGTTCTTTTCTGCCTATTCCAAAAATTCTTTACTTGATAACCCTCACCTTCAGCACGCCTTCGCTCTGCTTCAGCAGCTCTACTGCCTCTTCCGTCATAGGGGAATCCAGGTCTAACAGGGAATATGCATAATCTCCCCTGCTCTTATTGGTCATATCGGAAATATTGATGTTGTTGTTGCCAAGGATGGCCGTGTATTTGCCGATAATCCCTTTCTGGTTCTTGTGCAGGACTGCTACCCGGCCTGCACTGGAGCAGACGCCCATGTCACAGTTCGGGAAATTCACGGAATTGCGGATGTTCCCATTTTCCAGGTAATCTATTACCTCTTCCACTGCCATAACGGCACAATTATCCTCTGACTCTTCCGTAGACGCACCCAAATGGGGGATAACAATGCAGCCTTCCTGGCCTGCCGTCGTGCTGGTGGGGAAGTCTGACACATATTTTTTTACCTTCCCTTCGCGGATAGCCGTAAGGATAGCCTCTTCGTCCACCAGCGGGGCCCGTGCAAAATTCAGGATTACCACCCCATCCTTCATCAGGGCAAACGCCTCCTGCCCCAGCATATGGCGGGTGCTGTCCACCAAAGGCACATGGATGGTTATGAAATCACACTCACGGTAAATGTCCTCCACATTGCTGATATGCTTCACGCTCCTAGAAAGGCTCCAGGCCGCCTTGACGGAAATGAAGGGGTCATAGCCATAGACCTCCATGCCCAGGTTCACCGCATCGTTCGCAACCTTTACGCCGATTGCGCCCAGGCCAATCACCCCCAGCTTCTTGCCGGAGATTTCATTGCCTGCAAAAGCCTTCTTGGCCTTCTCTGCATCCTTGCCCACATTCTCATTTTCTTTATTTTCCAATACCCAGTGGATCCCCCCGATGATATCACGGGAAGCCAGCAGCATCCCAGCAAATACCAGTTCCTTCACGCCATTGGCATTTGCGCCTGGGGTATTGAATACCACAATCCCCTGCTCCGCACATCTGTCCAATGGGATATTGTTCACGCCTGCCCCTGCCCTGGCTACGGCGCAGAGGCCTTCCGGAAACTCCATTTCATGCATGGCCGCGCTCCTTACCAGCACTGCCTGGGCGTCCTTTATCTCCTCTGTCTTTTGGTAATCCCCGCGAAACAGGCCAAGGCCTACGCTGGCAATCGGGTTTAAACAATAATACTGGTACATATTAATTCTCCTCCTCAAACTTTTTCATAAACGCTACAAGCTTCTCTACGCCTTCCTTGGGCATCGCATTGTAAATGCTGGCGCGCATACCGCCTACGGTCCTATGCCCTTTCAAATTCACAAGGCCTGCTGCTGTGGCTTCTTTTACAAATTTCTCATCCATCTCTTTATCGCCTGTGACAAAAGGCACATTCATCAGAGAACGGTCTTCTGGGCGAACCGTACCCTGGAACAGCTTGCTCTGGTCCAGGAAATCATAGAGGATTTTTGCCTTTTCTTCGTTGCGCTGCTTCATAGCCTCTAACCCGCCCATTTTCTTCAGCCATTTAAAGACTTTGCCGCAGATGTAAATGCCATAAGCAGGCGGGGTGTTATAAAGAGAAGCCGCGTCTGCATGGGTCTTGTATTTCAGCATCGTGGGCGTGCCCGGCAGGGTATCCTCGGAAATCAGATCCTCCCGGATAATCACAATCACCACGCCGGCCGGCCCGATATTCTTCTGGACGCCGCCGTAAATAATGCCGTACTTGGACACGTCTACCGGCTCAGACAGGAAACAGGAAGATACGTCTGCTACCAGGATATGCCCCTTGGTGTCAGGCAAGGACTTATATTTCGTCCCATATATGGTGTTATTCTCACAAATATAGACATAATCCGCATCCTCTGGGATATCCAGATCGGAGCAGTCTGGGATATAGGAGAAGGTCTTATCTTCAGAGGAGGCCACTTTCACGGCTTCCCCATAAAGCTGTGCCTCTTGGTATGCTTTCTTCGCCCATTGGCCAGTTACAACATAAGCGGCCTTTTTATTCTTCATCAGGTTCATGGGAATCATGGCAAATTGCTGGGAAGCGCCGCCCTGTAAAAATAGCACTTTGTAATTATCTGGGATTTGCATCAGTTCCCTTAAATCAGCTTCTGCTTCCTGGATGATGGTGCCAAATACCTTGGAACGGTGGCTCATTTCCATAACGGACATCCCGCTGCCTTTGTAATCCAGCATTTCTTCGGCTGCTTCACGTAGCACTTCCTCTGGCAGGACTGCCGGGCCTGCAGAAAAATTGTGGACTCTGTTCATGTTGTTTTTCCTCCTCTATCATTTACTTATTGCATTGTTTGTTTCCTTATTTATTGTCCAGGTCTTCCTCGCTGAACACCTCATGGATGGCAGCCCCAGGAGCCACCATCGGCCATACCTTGTCGTCGCTGCCAACCATACAATCAATCAATACCGGGAGATTGCAATCTAAGGCCTGTGCAAAGGCTTTTGCAAACCCCTCCTGGTCTGTAGCCCGCAGGCCTACCGCCCCCATGGCCTCCGCCAGCTTTACAAAATCCACGCTGTCATTCAGGACTGTGGCGGAATAATGCTGCCTATAAAACAGATCCTGCCATTGGCGTACCATCCCTAAGACATGGTTGTTCACCACCACCTCAATCAGAGGAAGCTTCTGGCGCACGGCTGTAGCCATCTCATTCATGTTCATGCGGAAACAGCCGTCCCCTGCGATGTTGACCACCTGCCTGCCAGGATTGGCCATCTGTGCGCCGATTGCCGCCCCCAAGCCATACCCCATCGTCCCCAGGCCACCGGATGTAATCAAGGTACGGGGCTTGCTGTATTTATAATATTGGGCTGCCCACATCTGATGCTGGCCCACTTCTGTTACAATAATGGCGTCCCCATGGGTCTGGCGGTATATTTCCTCTACCAGATAGGGGCCGCTTAACCCTTCCTGCCGGTAGGTTAAGGGGTATTTCTCCTTGTAGCCCATCACCTTCTCCAGCCAAGGCGTATGGTCCTGCTGGGGAAGCCTCTGGTTCAGGCGCGCCAGGATTTCTTTGATGTCCCCAATGATATGGGCATCCGTAAGTACATTTTTATTAATCTCAGCCGGATCCACGTCGAACTGCAGGATTTTGGCATGCTCTGCGAATTTCTTGGCATTGCCTGTAACCCGGTCGCTGAAACGGACGCCAATCCCAATCAGCAGATCGCATTCGCTGACCCCATAGTTGGATGTCTTGGTGCCGTGCATCCCCAGCATCCCGGTATATAACTTGTGGTGGCCGTCAAAAGCGCCCTTCCCCATAAGGGAATCTGCCACCGGAGCCTGTATTTTCCCTGCAAATTCCATCAGTTCCTGGCTAGCTTCTGAAATAACTGCCCCGCCGCCCACAAAAATATAGGGCTTCTGGGACGTCTGTATCATCTGGGCGGCACATTCCAACGCCTGCTCCGTAATATGTTCCGTATCCCGGTCTTCCCTTACCACTGCAATCGGGGTAAACTCTGCCTGGTTGGCCGTCACGTCTTTGGGGATATCCACCAACACCGGCCCCGGCCTGCCCTTGCTGGCAATCCGGAATGCGCGCCGGATTGTCCCCGCCAGCTTATTTACATCTTTTACTATAAAATTATGCTTGGTGATGGGAGTGGTGATACCTGCAATGTCAATTTCCTGGAAACTGTCCTTGCCCAGCAGGGACACCCCCACGTTGCAAGTGATAGCCACCATAGGGACAGAATCCATATAAGCGGTGGCAATCCCCGTCACCAGGTTGGTAGCCCCAGGCCCCGACGTAGCAAAGCATACGCCCACCTTGCCTGTGGAACGGGCATATCCATCCGCCGCATGGCTTGCCCCTTGCTCATGGGAAGTTAAGACATGGCAGATTTCATCCCTGTGTTTATAAAGTTCATCATATACATTTAAAATAGCGCCTCCAGGATATCCAAAGACCGTATCCACGCCTTGTTCTTTCAGGCATTCAATCACAATCTGCGCTCCTGTCAACTGCATATCCGTATCCCTCTCTTTCCGGGGCGGGGAAGGTAAACCCCCAGCCCTTTCCCTATATTTATCTAAAACCCAAACATCCCGGCGCCTCCACAGCCATCTGCAGGATAGGCCAAACCCTGGATGCTGTAAGTATTTCCTTACGATTTCACCCTATTTGCGATTAAATCCCCCATTTCTGCCGTCCCCACTTGGATGGCAGAGGCTTTTTTGCCCTCTTCCTGAGGCATGATATCTATGGTACGGTAGCCTTCCTTCAGCACCTGGCGCACCGCCTCTTCCACAGCGTCTGCCTCCCGGTCCAAGTCAAAAGAGTACCGCAGCATCATGGCGGCGCTCAAAATAGTGGCAATGGGGTTAGCAATCCCTTTCCCTGCGATATCTGGGGCAGAACCGCCGCTCGGCTCATACAGCCCAAATTTAGTACCGTTCAGGCTGGCGGAAGAAAGCATCCCGATAGAGCCGGTCACCATGCTGGCCTCATCTGATAAAATATCACCAAACATATTCTCTGTCAAGATAACGTCAAACTGCTTCGGATCCTTCACCAGCTGCATCGCACAGTTATCTACCAGCATATGTTCCAGGACGACGTCCGGGTAATCCCCGGCCACCTCTTCCACAACCTTCCTCCACAGCCTGGAAGAGTCCAGCACATTGGCTTTATCCACGCTGGTCACCTTTTTCCGGCGCTTCTTTGCAATGTCAAAGCCGCGTTTTGCAATCCTGCGTATCTCCTCTTCATTATAGGTCAAGGTATCTTCCGCCGTCATCAGCCCGCCGCGCTCTTCTGTCACACGCTTCCCAAAGTAAAGCCCGCCGGTCAGTTCCCGCATGATCATCATATCAAAGCCGTCCCCGATAATATCCTCCCTAAGCGGGCAGGCCTCCTTCAGTTCCTCATATAGATATGCCGGCCTTAAATTTGCAAATAAGTTTAAGGATTTCCTAAGCTTCAAAAGCCCTGCCTCCGGCCGCAAATGGGGCGGAAGCTTATACCAGGGAGACGTGTTTGTGTCCCCCCCAATCGAACCCATCAGCACGGCGTCCGCCGCCTTCGCCTGGGCAATTGCCCCTTCTGTTAAGGGCTCCCCGGTCTCGTCAATGGACACCCCGCCCATCAATATCTCATCATAGGTAAAGGAATGCCCATAAGCCTCCCCCACCTTATCCAACACCTTTTTCGCTTCTCTTACGATTTCCGGCCCAATCCCATCGCCGGAAATCACTCCAACCTGATACTCCATTTCTCTTCTTCCTCCCTAACGATTCACCAAACTGCCCCCAGGGCTGCCTTGCTTTCTTATCCCATTTATCCGTATTGTTTAACTATATTATATTTGCCCTAAGATTTCAACTATAATTGACATTTTTCTTTTTCATGGCTTATATAATTTATAGTTATACCTTTCCATTTTTTCTATTATAAAAAGATATAGTTAAGCCCGCTTCAACGCCCCTTCCCTTCCATCTTGAGGAGATTGCACGCTTTGACGCGTTGCGTGCGTATAATATTTTAAGTATGGGAAAGCCATAAACTTCAGCGCTTCACAGCGACAAGGCCTTTCCTAGTAAATCCAAAATAAGAAAAAGCACCCTCCGGCTTCCTGCTCCCTCCCTTATTTCAGATAATTTACTTCTACTAATTTTCATCTTCCAATGCCCTGTTGGCACCGGAAACATAAATACTAATAAAAATGTACTATCCAAACCTAAGAAAGTATCCCATTTGCCTGAGAATGCTTTCTGTTTTATTTTTTATCCTCTTTCTCTGCGATGGCGTCTTCCGGCTTCTCTACCACAGCAATGGCCGCCTTCTGCATGGGGATGCGGCAGTTCTTATTATTGCCGAACTCCATAATCACCGTATCCTCTGTGATATCAATCACCATCCCGTAAAACCCGCTGGTAGTCAGAACCGTATCTCCGACTGCCAGTTCTGACAGCATGGCGTTCTTCCGCTTCGTCTCTTTCTGCTGGGGACGTATCATCATAAAATAAAGAACCACCAGCATGATAACAATCCAAATCAGCGAAAATCCTGTTGCGCCTGCCGAACCTGCTTGAGCTAAAATAGACATTTCCTTTCCTCCTGCCCTGGATGCCCTGTTGCGGACAATCATTTTCTATCTATTCTACACAAAATCCCTACAGAGGGCAAGGGGTTTTTCTGTTTTAATAAAAATTTTAGGAATTTTGCTTTTATTTTCCGTATTTATAGGCATAATCTAGGAACATTTGATAAGATTCTGCCTTAACCGGCTGCCATGTCACGCCCTCTCGGCAAGATTACGCACGGAAGTCCAATCCCTTGCGGTATTTCTCCCGTTCAGCTGCCTGGTTCTTATTGTACAACTCCAAAGCAGCGTTCCTCTGTTCCCAAGGTGCCAAAGGCGGCTCCCCAAATGGCTCCTCCTGCCTTTGGCTCTCGCCCTGGATGCCCCGTGCAGCTTCCTCTTGGAACAGCTCCTCCTGCCTTTGGCTTTCGCCCTGGATGCCCTGGATGGCTTCCCCCTGGAACAGCTCCTTCTGCCTTTGGCTTTCGCCCTGGATGCCCTGCGCGGCTTCCTCTAATGCCAGTTCTTTGGCTTCCTCCAGCATTTCCTCTTGCCCTTCCAGCACTTCCTCCTGCTCTTCCATAACCTCTTCGGCTGCTTCCAAGACCTCGTCCAGCATCTCGTCCAATATGCCTTCCTTCTCTTCTGTCCCCAAAGCTTCTTCCACCATTTCTTCCCGTCTCTCTTCTGGGGTCTTTGGCTCCAGCTTCTTGGCAGCTTCTGCATTTTTCTCGCCTTGCTCCTGGGCTTCGTCCAAAATATGGCTCATCTGCTCATTGTTATAGGCGGTTTTCACAGCTGCAATCTGGTCTTCATAGCTGTGGAACGCGTTTAGCTTTTGGGCGATTTCCTCAACGGTATCGCATTCCCTGTCCTTTAGGTTCTCTTTCTGCTTCTCCCAGAATGCAATTTCATTCGACGCTTTCTGCTGGCGCTCTGCCTTTTCTTGGGTGCTTTTTAAGGCGCTGTTATGTAATACTGGCAGGTTGCCTGCAAAAATGCTCCCGGCCGAACGGGAACTAAGGGCATTCTTGCCCACACTGGCTGTAATTAAATTCATACGGCATACCTTCCCTTTCTATAAAATGTGTAAAAGAAGCTATCGGGGATACCCAGGCAGCCGCACCGCCATAGGATTCCCCCGCCCCCTCTTTTTGCTTACCTTATATTTCGGAGAAGGGATGCCATTTATTAACATAAACTGACGCTTTTATCTGCCGTCCCTACAGCTGCCCCATGCCTTTCGGGCCAGAGGCGGCATTTTTGCCGCCTCCTCTCCTTCTGTCAATACAGGTTCTTCACCTTAAATTCCCGCTCGGACTCCCTCCTGGCGTCTTTTTTTGCAATATCCTGCCGTTTGTCATATAGCTTCTTGCCGCGGGCTAATGCAACCTCCACCTTGACCAGGCTTCCCTTGAAATAGACCCGGAGGGGCACAAAGGTATAGCCTTTTTCCGCCATCTTCCCAGCAATTTTATTTATCTCATATTTATGCATCAAAAGCTTCCTGGGGCGGAGCGGGTCTTTGTTGAAAATGTTCCCCTTCTCATATGGGCTGATATGCATGCCATAAATTATCACTTCCCCCTCCTCTACCCGGATAAAGGATTCCTTTACGGAGCATTTCCCCATACGCAGGGATTTTACCTCAGTTCCTGCCAGGCTGATGCCTGCCTCATATTTATCTTCAATAAAATAATCATGGAATGCCTTTTTATTATTGGCAATTAATTTAACGCTTTCTTTCCCCATCTGTAATTCCCTTTCTATGCCTGCCGTTCCCTCCCAGGCCCTGATTCCGGTCCTATCCTGCACCCTCTTAGCCTTTCCATTGATTCCGCTGGCCTTTCTATGCTACGGTTCCCCCACAGAGCCCTCCCCATCCTCTGGCAGGGCAAAATCAATGGTGCGCAAAGCCTTATTGGTGCTCTCTACAACAACCTGCAGCTTCTGGCCTAGCTTATAACGTTTCCCTGTCGTCTCCCCTACCAGTTCATAGGTCGGTTCCTCATAACGGTAATAATCCCCCGTCAGGTTTGTCACATGCACCATGCCTTCTACCGTATTTGGCAGCTCCACGTACATGCCCCAGGCCGTCACGCCGGATATCACGCCCTCAAACACCTCTCCGATATGCTCTGACATATATTCTACTTTTTTGAGTTTATCTGTCTCCCGTTCTGCCTCCTCTGCCCGCCGTTCCCGCTTGCTGGAATGGCCCGCTACTTCTGGCAGGATCGATTCGTAATGGGCAATCCGCTTCTCTGTCATCTTCCCGCGCAGGGCCTCCTTAATAATCCGATGGATCTGCAGATCCGGATACCTGCGGATGGGGGAGGTGAAATGGCAGTAATACTGGGTCGCAAGCCCAAAATGACCTGTGCATTCCGTAGTGTATTTCGCCTGCCTCATAGAGCGCAGCGTAAGCCGGCTAATCAGCGGCTCCTCCGGCGTGTCGTCTATTTTTTCCAAAAGCTTCTGCAGCTCCTTGGGATGGATATCCTCCTGCCCCACCTTCATGGAATAGCCAAAATTGTGGATAAAATGGCGCAGGCTGCGGATTTTTTCCGGGTCTGGCACGTCATGGGTACGGTAGACAAACGGGATTTCCTGCCAGAAAAAATCCTGCGCTACCGTTTCATTGGCAATCAGCATAAAATCTTCTATTATCTTAGTAGCCACATTCCGCTCATAAGGCTTAATCTCAAGGGGTTTCCCCCGCTGGTCCAGGACAATCTTCGTCTCTGGGAAATCAAAATCTATAGAGCCCCGCCTCCTGCGCTTCTCCCGCAAAATAGCCGCGAGCTCCTCCATGAGCTCAAACATAGGCACCAGCTCTCCATACTCTGCCCGCTCCGCCTCATCCTTGTCCTTAAGGATTTTCCGCACGCTGGTATAAGTCATACGGCGGTCAACCCGTACCACGGTCTCAGCTATCTTATGGTCCACCACGTTCCCTTTCTGGTCAATGGCCATCATACAGCTTAAGGCCAGCCTGTCTTCCCCCTGGTTCAGGGAGCAGATGCCGTTAGAGAGCACATGGGGCAGCATGGGGATGACACGGTCCACCAAATACACGCTTGTCCCACGTTCTAAGGCCTCCGCATCCAATGCGCTGCGCTCCTGGACATAATTGGTTACATCCGCAATATGCACGCCCAGATGGTACAGCCCCCCCTCCCGGGACAAGGTAATGGCATCATCCAAATCCTTGGCATCCTCCCCATCTATCGTCACCATCTGCCAATCCCGGATATCCATGCGCCCTGCCATATCGGCCGTGCTGACAGGCTTGCCCACGCGTTCTGCCTGGTTCAGGGCTTTTTCCGGGAATTCCGTAGGAAGGCCATACCCCTTGACAATAGACAGGATATCTGTCCCCGGGTCATTCACGTGCCCTATAATCTCCACTACCTTCCCCTCCGGCTTCCTCCTGCTGTTGCCGTAATCCGTAAGCTCCACCACTACCTTATGCCCGTCCACGGCGCCCTTGGAACGCTCAATGGGGACAAAGATATCCTGCATCAGCTTCATATTATCCGGGCACACAAAGCCAAAGGTTTTCTTCTTCTGGAAAACGCCGACCACATGGGCCGTACCACGCTCCAAGACCTTCACAACCTTCCCTTCCCTGCGCTTCCCAGATTCCGCCTTCCCTGGCAGCAGTTCCACCTGCACCGTATCCCCGTGCATGGAACCGTTTACATAAGCCTCTGGGATATAGATATCCTCCGGCTCCCCTTCTACCGTAACGAAGCCAAAGCCCCTGATATTTCCTGTAAACACGCCGCATAAGGCCTTACTCTCCGACTTGGAATACTTGCCCTTTTTTGAGCAGGCAGCTTTCCCTTCCTCCACAAGGCTGTCCAGCACCTGCTTAAGGTCTTCCCGTTCCCCGCGGGGCACATCCATCAGCACTGCAAGTTCCTTAAGCTTCATCGGCACATACAGGTCACTGCACATAAATTCATAAATCACATTCTTCCTTTGCTTGAATAATTCTTTGTCCATTGGTTCCCTCCATAGGATTTCCATCAAGGATTAGGGTGCCAAAAAGCCCATTCCCATTGCAGGGCAGATCCAGGCCTTTTGGCGCCCTAACCCTATAAGATAAAAAAAGGACTGCCCTTCAACGACAGTCCTTTGTGCTTCTGCATACGGCAGCTTTAGGCATATCAAAAAAATCCCTTCCCTATCCCTAAAAACTCCCAATATTCAATACTGCTGCAATGACCAGGAACAGAACCACCAATGCCCTTGTAAACTTCACAAGGATACCTTCCATGGAACGGCCCTTATTCTTGCCCCAGTATGTATCTGCGGCTCCGCTGATAGCGCCAAGGCCGGCGGATTTGCCTTCCTGCATTAAGACAATTACTGTCAGGGCAATGCTTATTAAGATAAATACTACCATTAACACGGTTTTCAATACTGCCACTTTCTTTTACCTCCTGTGATACATCCTAATCCACAAACTTTCTTTAGTCTAACATAAACCAGGGGATTTTTCAAGAATTTTTTCGCCAAAAATAGAGATTCCCGGTAACTTTTGGCAACAGCCCAGGCAAGCTGCCCTGCCCTGGGCTGTTGCTGCTTTTGTATGCCAGCCCTGCCGCCATGTGCTCCCAGCCCAGGCAAGCGGCGCCTGCTCCTTATATTTTATTAAAAGGGTTTTTATATTCCGCTACAACGCCCAGCTGTTCCTCAATGCGAAGAAGCTGGTTGTATTTGGCCGTCCGCTCTGCCCTGCAGGGCGCCCCCGTCTTAATCTGCCCTGCATTAACTGCTACGGCCAGATCCGCGATAAAGGTATCCTCCGTCTCACCGGAACGGTGGGAAATCACTGCCCGGTAAGCATTTTTATGGGCGGTCTCAATCGCCTCCATGGCCTCTGTCAATGTGCCGATTTGGTTTACCTTAATTAAAATGGCGTTTGCCGTGCGCAGTTTAATCCCGGCATCCAGGCGCTTGGTATTGGTTACGAATAAATCATCCCCTACCAGCTGCATCCGCCCGCCCAGCTGCTCTGTCATTGCCTGCCAGCCATCCCAATCCTCTTCGTCCAGGCCGTCCTCAATGGAAATAATGGGATATTTCTCAATCAGTTCCGCATAATAGGCAATCATACCATCCGTATCCCGGGAAACCTTTTCCCCCCTGGCCTTGGATTCCCCCGGGAAATGGTACAGTCCTGTCTTGGCGTCATACAGCTCGCTGGCTGCCACATCCAGGGCAATCTTGAAATCCTCCCCAGGACGGTAGCCGGAGGCCTTCACTGCCTCTAGGATTAAATCCAGGGCGGAGGCCGTATCCGGAAGGTCTGGGGCGAATCCGCCCTCATCCCCGACAGCGGTGCTAAGGCCGCCTTTCTCACAGATTTTCTTCAGGTTATGGTATACCTCTGCGCACATGCGCAGTGCATCCCGATAGCTTTGGGCGCCCACAGGCATAATCATAAATTCCTGGAAATCCACTGTATTAGCGGCATGGCGCCCGCCGTTGAGGATATTCATCATTGGGACCGGCATCTGCCTGGCATTGGCGCCGCCCAAGTATTGGTACAGGGGAACCCCCAAAGCCTTCGCGGCTGCCCTGGCTGTGGCAAGCGACACGCTAAGCATGGCATTGGCGCCCAGGTTAATTTTGTCGTCAGTGCCATCCTCCGCAATTAAAATACGGTCAACCTCCACCTGGTTCAGCGCATTCTTGCCGACCAGGGCTTTGGCAATTTTGTCATTCACATGCTTCACGGCATTCTGGACACCCAAGCCAAAATACCTTGGCTCCCCATCCCTAAGCTCCACTGCCTCAAATTTGCCTGTAGACGCACCGGAAGGGACAGCGGCACGCCCTGTCGTTTTCCTTCCGCTGCCGCTATCCTCTACCGACACATCTGCTTCCACGGTAGGGTTTCCCCTGGAATCCAGGATTTCCCTGGCATGGACCTCTGTAATCTTTAAGCTCAAACTCATAGCTGCTCTCCTTTCCATTCTGCCCTATGGCCGCTTTACGGCTCCACAGTTACATACTGCTTTCTTTCAGTATTTGCAGAATTTCCAGGATTATACGGCTAAAATCCCTGTATAAGGGGGAAGCACAGGGAATGATCCCTTTTCCCTCCCCAAGGGAACGTTAAAACGGCATATCCAGCACATCCGGGATAAAGGATGAACCTACCATTCCCAGGAAAAACAGGCAGATTACCGCACTGAGCAGCAGGCAGATGCACAGCATTGCCGCAAATTTATTCAATTTCTCCTGGGGAACCAATGAAGTCATCGTCACCAAAACCACAATACTTGCCCAAAATACAGCCAGGAAAAACACAACCATCCCCACATAAATATTTATCACGGATAAAACCATGGCCACAGCAAGCCCTGGCAGCAAGTTCAGGCTCCTAAGGCCGGAAAGTGACAGCATCTGCTTAAACGATGTCGGGATTTTAATTGCCAAATGCCCCACCAGCATGGTTCCTGCAAAAATCGCTGCATTTGCAAAGGAAAAAATGACAAAGAACACCAAAATCCGGAAAAACGGCACGGACATATCCGGCATCATGGAAGAAAACCCTCCCAAGCTCGCCCGGATTTTGGCAATACTGCTCATTAAAGCCGCTGACACATAAAACGTGTACAGAAGACCTTCCAGCAGCACTAAAAGAAGGGATGCCTTCAAATCTGCCTTCATTACCAATTCCCTTCCGGCCAATACAGGACTTTTCACCGCATTCCATATCATTTTAAAGAAATCCTGCGCATACGCCGCTGCCTGCTGGCTGTTAAATGCCTTGCCCGGCTGGCCTCCAGGGTATGGATTCCCTGGCTGGCCCTGCCAATCCTGGCCGCCCGGCTGCCCCCCAGGGTATGGATTCCCCGGCTGGCCTCCAGGGTATGGATTCCCTGGCTGGCCTCCAGGGTACGGATTCCCTGGCTGGCCCTGCCAATCCTGGCTGCCTGGCTGCCCTCCAGGGTATGGATTCCCTGGCTGGCCTCCAGGATATGCCCCGCCTGGCTGCCCTGGCCAATCCTGGCTGCCTGGCTGGCCGCCTGCATAGCCTGGCTGGTCTATCGTCGGCCCGCGGTGAATGTGTTGGTTCCTATTTTCCTGATTTGATTGTATTGCTCCACCCTGTTTTTCTGCGTGCAGCTGGCAGGAACATATTTCCCCTTCCTGCAGGGGGCGTCCACATTTCGTACAAAATTTACTCATTTTCCTCTCTCCTTTTTAATAATAAAGCATTTCACAACCAAGGCCTACCTGCACCCATTCCCCATTTTCCTTCACAAAGCGGAATTGGCATTCCCCAGTCCCGCTATATGTATCACTCTCTTCCTCCCCGCTCCAATAATCCTCATAAATGTAGCCTACGCTATACTCAAAGCCCACGTGGACTGCGGCGCCCTCGCTGCCATACACAGTGCCTTCCATATTGCTGACTGTAATCTCCTGCAGCCTCGTGTCGCCCTGGCTGGCCTCAGACATCAGATACTCATAGTATTCCTTTATTTCCTGGCGAAGTTCCTGGTTTTCGGTAAACAACTCCTCCACGGCGCTGAAATCTTTCCCTGCTATGGCTGCGCCGTAAATCTGCTTCATATTCTCACCGGCCTTCTGTACGAGGGCATCCTGGATTTCTTCCTTTATCTGCATTGCCTCCAGATAATATTGGGAACTGTCATATCCCACCTGTATGGTTTCCTCCACATCCTCCATATCTTCTAAGGCCACTTCCACTTCATGGGAGCCATAGAACAAGTAAGGGATAAGATAACTATCCAGGTAAGCATCCTCCTGGCTTCCCTCCTCCAGATTACGGTAGCCTTCCCCCAGCGGAACCCCGTCTAAGCTTACAGCGGCTCCTGCAGGGACATAAATGCGGTAATCCTGGTAGACTATGCCCGCAAGGCTGACCTTCCATTTCCCAGAAGCCTGGTCTAAGGATACGGGATAGGTCTTGTTGCTGGTATCCCCTTCTGCCCGATAATCAATGCGGACTGTCCGCATCATAGGCGTATCGCCTGACAACCCCAGATTCTCCCCCCATTGGTAGAGGCTCTCTTCCCATTCACTCCCCTCGTTTACTTGGTAATGATTCACCACGCCCAGGCTGGACTGTGCCATTGCCTTTGCAAACATCCCTGCATTGATAAACGGGTCATCTTCCCCCAGGCCTAACTGCGCAATATCCAGCTGCCCATATGCTTCCTCCAAATCCCCATTCGCCATGTTTACAAAGTACTGCTCTGCCACCTGCTTCATATCCCCGCTTTTGGCCAGGACCTTAACACTCCCCACAATTACAAGGACCAGCAGAAGGGACTCTGCGATAACAGCAAACGCCCATTTAGGGAAGGGCTTCTTGACAACTTGCTGCTGGCCAAAAGCCCCATAGCCTCCCTCCTGCCCATAACCTTGGCCTGTATGTCCCTGCCCGGCGCCATAGCCCTGGCCGTAACCTTGGTTCTGGGTATTTGATGTCCCTGCCCCATAGCCCTGGCTCTGGGCATCCGTTCCCTGGCTGTAGCCCTGGCCACTTGATGTATCCTGACCGTAACCTGGGCCCGTATATCCCTGACCGGCGCCATTGCCCTGGCCGTAACCTTGGTTCTGGGTATTTGATGTCCCTGCCCCATAGCCTTGACCCTGGGTATCCGTCGCCTGGCTGTAGCCCTGGCCACTTGATGTATCCTGACCATAACCTTGGGCCGTATGCCCCTGCCCGGCGCCATAGCCCTGGCCACTTGATGTATCCTGACCATTGCCCTGGGCACCTGTTGCCTGGCTGCCGGGACTGCTTCCCTCTTGCCCGTTCAATGCTGCCGCCTCCTGCAGGTTCACCCCGCAGTACCCGCAAAATAACGCTTCCGCTTCATTTTCATTTCCGCAATTCGGACATTTCATAATTCCCCCTCCTTCCTAAAGGTGCCCAGACAAAAATTCCACATTCGACCGTTCTGTACTTGTCATATTTCCAGAAATCTGTTCCATATTGGAATTCCTGACGGGGATTTCCTTATACCACGCTTTCTGGTCGAAATACGCCTGGATTTCCTCATTTTGGAATTGATATCCATACCTTGCATACATTTCATTGATTACCATCTGGATTATGCTCTTCCCCTGGGGCAGCCCTTCAAAAGTTTGGCTGTTTAAATCTGCCACATCCGCGTCGGTCATCAGGCGCTCTGAGCTATAGGTGCATAAAAACCCATTCTCTCCTGCTGCCTCTTGCCCCTCTTCTGCCTCCTGCCCCTTATCCTCCTTAGCGCCTGCTTTTTTGCTGCTCCCTGCAGCCTTTACCTCAAAGGGCTCCATCTTCTTGGAAACCCCCTCTTCCCCGCTTCCCCCGCCAGCCTCAGCCTGGGAATCTGCGGCCAGCCCAGCCTCCTGGGCAGCAGCGGCATACTCCCGCATTTTATCCTCCGACAGCTTCGGCGGGCGGGACATAACGAAAAGCACCCCTAGCAAAGCCGCCAACACCGCCAGCAGGATACCCAAAAACACTGCGATTAAGTTTCCACGATTTTTCATATTCCCTCCTGTCTCCTTCCTAACTGCAAAAGCCATATTTTAACCGTTCCTTGCGCCTACCCCTAAACCTCCAGCTTCTGGCCCATCTCATCCTCTGCCTGGCGCCGGAATTCCTCCAGCTGTTCTGGGTTTAACATGGGAAGCTCCTCAATAGACTGGACGCCAAAATTCCTTAAAAATTCCTCTGTCGTCCCAAACAGAAGTGGCCGCCCCGGCGCATCCAGCCGCCCCAGCTCGCATACCAGGCCATACTCCACCAGCTTATTGATGGCATGGGCACAGGAAACGCCCCGGATTTTCTCCACCTCCAGACGGGTGATAGGCTGCTTGTAGGCAATGATGGAAAGGGTCTCTAGCAGCACATCCGTCAGTGCATGGCGTTTCGGCTGCTTGGCCACTTGGATAAGGTATTCATAGATTTCCTTCTTCGTACACAGCTGGACGGCATCTTCCACCTCAATGATCTGGATCCCCCTGTCCTCCTTCGCGTAACGCCCCATCATATGGCGCACCCGCTCACGGACTTCCTCCTGGCGCATCCCCAAGGCTTCTGCAAGGCTATCTATCCTTACGGACTCCCCCATAGCGAAAAGAATCCCTTCTATCGCTGCTTCCTGGCTCTCGTACATCTTACCCCTCCTTCTGCCTGTATGGATTTATGCCGGAACCGGATTCCCCTGTTTTCCTGCATAGATTGTAATGTCGTCAAAAATATGCTCCTGGGAAATGGAAACCTTACCTGTCTTCATCAGTTCCAAGATAGACAGGAATGTGACAATGACTTCCATTTTTGTGCACTGTGCTTCCAAAAGGCTGCGGAAGCTGAATTTCGGGTGTTCCAATATGTATTGCTCCAGAAAAGCCATCCGGTCCTCTAGCGATACCTCTTCCCTTTCAATTTTCCCAAAACGGGAACGGATTGGGTCAATCTTATCCTCCTGCCTGCGCATGATAGATGTAAAGATTGCCTTCAGCTTCTTCAAGGTCACTTCTGACAAAAGCTCCTGCAAATCCACAGGCTCTTCATATTGCCGGACTTCCTCTGGGATGGTAGGCGTTTTAAACAGCACTTTTTGGGCTTCCGCCTGCCTTTCCCTCAGTTCATAAGACATGCATTTGTACATTTTATATTCCAAAAGCCTCTGTACCAGCTCTGCCCTGGGATCCGCCTCTTCCTCCGCTTCTTCTTCCTTAGGGAGGAGCATCCGTGATTTGATATCCAAGAGGGTAGCCGCCATGACCAGGAACTCGCTGACCACATTTAAGTCCTGCCGCTCCATTTCCTGGATATAGGCAATGTATTGGCGGGTGATTTCCACAATCGGGATATCGTAAATATTTACCTTATTCTTTTCCAACAGGTGCAGGAGCAAGTCCAAAGGCCCTTCAAAGACCTGCAGCTTTACCTCTAAATCCATGGGGAACCTCCTTGGGAATTTTTGCAAAGCCGCATTCCTCTTACTTCCCGGCTCCGCAGGGCATAACCATCCGGTATGGGGCCTACATAGGCCCAACTGCCAGACCATTGCGCATCACCACATATTTTATACATATTGGCCCCACTTTTCAAGAAATTTTTTCTTCTGGAAGAAATTTAACGGAAAGCAGCTCCGCACGGTTGAAAACCCGGATATGGAACGTATGGGTGCCAAGCCCCCGGCTGACAATAATGGCGCTGCCCCCCAGCTGGAGCTTACCGGCATCGTATTTGGGGAACCAGGTAAACTGCGGGGAAATCAGGCTGCCGAAGCCAGGGATGCGGATTAAGCCGCCGTGGTTATGCCCACAGAACGCAACGTCCGCACCCCAAGCAGCGTATTCCTGGGCATAAGCAGGGTTATGCGCCAGTAGGATTTGGAATAATTCCGGCCTTTCCATAGGCAGGCGGCGCTCCATATAGCCAGGCTCCAAAGGGATGGCCCTTCCCTTCTCATAATATTCCAAGTCCAGCTCCAGGGCAGAAAGCATCACGCGGTTCCCGCCCAGGGGGATTTCCAGGCTCTTCGTCTCCAGGATGGCGGCGCCAAGGCTTTTGGCTTCCTGCAGATATTGGAGGAATAGCGGGTGCTGCACCGCTTCTGTATCCCGCAGCCGGCTTTCATGGTTGCCATAGCTATAGTAGACAGGGGCAATCTTAACCAGCTCCCCCAATGTGCCAAGGGCGGACTGATACGTTTCGGGGTATTTTGATACCAGCATATCCCCTGGGATTAAAATCGCCTGGGGAGCCAAGGCGCGCACCTGGCCTATCAGCCTCTGGTTATTTTTACCATAGGTAAAGCCATGGAGATCCGCAAGCACCGCTACAGCTGCAGGGGATTTTAATTTTGGGGAAGAAACCTCGTATTCCGTCACCTGGAACTTCGTCAGCTCCCATTTCTGCCATAAGGCAGAGCAAATGATAATAATTACCATGATACCTAAAAATTCCATTTAAAATCCCTTCCTGTCCTAGCTGTATGCGCTAATCTCTCTGCACGGGCGCTTGATGCTTCCCGTCCCGCCGCTTTCCCTATTTTACCACGCCTGCAGGCAAATCACAAGTTTTATCTACCAGCCCAACCCAGCCGCCCAACCCGTCCAATGGCATAACCATGCGGGGCTGGCATCAAATCCTTCAAACTTAGACGCATAATATACAAGCCTTCCGCTTACATTTATTATATATGTTTCGGAGGTCATGCCATGCGTTGTCTATTATCTATCTTATTATCCATATCCCTGCTGCTGCCGTCCCCGCGCCCAATGGCAGGCGCAGCGCCGTCCCTTACAGGCAGCGGGATGGGCAGCCTGCCCAGCCGGCAAAATGCAGATACTGAGGCTGCCACGCCCCCTGCCGGGGAAGTTGCCGTATCCGCCCCTTCTGTTGTCTTGATGGAGGCCTCCACCGGCCAGGCCATCTATGAGAAAGAGCCGCACGCCTCACTGCATCCTGCCAGCATCACAAAGATTATGACGATGATCCTAATCTTTGACGCCTTGGAGGAAGGTAAAATCTCCCCAGAGGATACCGTCACCGTTTCTGAATACGCTGCCAGCATGGGAGGTTCCCAGGTATTCCTGGAGCCTGGCGAAACCCAGACCGTGGATACCATGCTGAAATGCATTTCCGTGGCCAGCGCAAATGACGCCTGCGTGGCCATGGCTGAGCATATCTGGGGAAGCGAGCAGGAATTTGTAAACCAGATGAACCAGCGTGCCAAAGGCCTTGGCATGGAGCACACCAACTTCGTCAACTGCTGCGGCCTGGATGTGGACGGCCACATGACCACCGCCTATGACGTAGCCCTGATGTCCCGGGAACTGATTACCAAATACCCCCAAATCCATGATTACTGCACCATCTGGATGGAAAACATCACCCATGTGACCCGGCGGGGCTCTGAAGAGTTTGGCCTGGCCAACACCAACAAGCTTATCCGCCAATACGAATATGCCACCGGCCTCAAGACAGGTTCCACTTCCCTGGCCAAATTCTGTGTCTCCGCCACAGCCAAAAAAAACGGCTTGGAACTGATTGCCGTCATCATGGCTGCGCCAGACCCGAAGGTACGCTTCCAAGACGCCATCTCACTCTTAAATTATGGTTTTGGGAAATGCCAGGTATATAAGGATGAGAACACGGATAAGCTTCCTCCCCTAGCCGTCCAGGGCGGCACCGAGGACAGCGTGCCGCTGGCTTATGCATCTGAGTTTTCCTACCTGGATGTAAGCGGCGCGGATCTGTCAGCGGTCACCAAGGAACTGAAGCTTCCGGAAGCGGTAAAAGCCCCTATGGAAAAAGGCGGTGTAGCTGGGAAGGCAACCTATTTGTTAAACGGGAACGAAATCGGCTCTGTGGATATCCTCTTCCAGAAAGGGGTGGAAAAAGCGCTGTTTAAAGACTATTTCTTAGACGCTTTGGGGGAATTTTTCATCTGACTATAAATGGGGCGCCGTCCCGTCATCTGCTTTGATGGCTTGCGGCGCCCCGGTTATAAACGGAAAAACACAGCCCTACAGCAGCGGCGCGAACAGCCTCACTACCCCCAAGAAGGTACGGATGGCCGCCGGCCGCTTCTGGCAGAACTCTATGTTAATCTCCTCACATTTTTCCAAAGTATCTTCCATATCTGCCTTGACCTGCCACACTGCCTTGGACTGGTACATCCACACGCCGCACTCAAAATGCAGGTACAGGCTCCGGTAATCCATATTGATGCTGCCTACCGTAGCAATCTTGTCATCGCAGACAAAGCATTTCGCATGGAGGAAGCCGGGCTTAAACTGGAAAATCCGCACGCCGCAGGCAATCAACGGCTCATAATAGGATTGGCTCATCCAGTATACCACCTTCTTGTCCGGAATCCCAGGCATGACAATCCTCACGTCCACGCCGCTTTTGGCTGCAATCTGCAAGGCAGTCACCATCTCATTATCCGTAATCAGGTAAGGGGTAAAAATATACACATACCGTTCTGCCCGGTTGATGATGTTCAGATAGATATTTTCCCCCACCGTTTCATGGTCTAAGGGGCTGTCCGTATAAGGCTGCACAAACCCATCCGTCTGGAAGGGCTCTGCCTGGTATGCCTCTGGACGGAATTTGTTTAAATCCGTTTCCCTGGATTTGCAGATGTAGTCCCACATCTCCAGGAACATTACCGTAAAACTCCATACGCCTTCCCCTTCCAGGCGCAGGCCTGTATCCTTCCAATACCCAAAACGTTCTACGTGGTTGATATACTCATCCGCCAGATTAATCCCCCCGGTAAACCCTATCTTCCCATCCACCACCAGGATTTTCCTGTGGTCCCGGTTGTTCATGATAACCGACATCACCGGGTACAGCGGGTTAAAGCAGGCGCAGCGGATCCCCCAGGATTCCATCTTCTCATAGTATTTTGGCGGAAGGGTAGTCACACATCCAAAATCGTCATAGATAAACCGCACATCCACCCCCTGGGCTGCCTTACGCTTTAGGATATCCAGGATTTTCCCGAACATATACCCCTCTTCCACAATAAAGTACTCCATAAAAATAAAGTGCCTTGCCGATTCCAAGGCTTCCAAAATAGCCGGGAACATTTCCTCCCCAGAAGGATAATACTGGGTAGCTGTATTCTTATAAACAGGGTAATTGGCCCATTCCTTAATATAGGCAGACTGGCAATGCGCAGATAAATCCAGCCCTTTAAGCTCCTCCTCCCATTCTGGGTTTGCCCTTATCTCCTGCTCAATCTCCCGGTTTATTGCCTCCATGCGTTTTCGGGTCCGTTTCGTCAGATCGGAACGCCCGAAAATAAAATAAACCAGCAGGCCCACAATAGGGATGGAAAGGATCAGGACCGTCCACGCTATCTTATAGGAAGGGTTGCTATTCTTATTCACAATCACTAATACTACAAAAATTGCCACCAGGCCCAGCAGTGTATTTACAAAGGAATACTTCATCTGAAACCCATAAAGGAAAGACAAAATCCACATCAGCTGGATTAAGATAGCCATTGCCACAATCGTTGCCCTTCCCAATAAAAATTTCTTGACCTTGTTCATTTTCTCCTCCGTCTATAAAACCTAAGGCAGGCCTTCGCCTGCCATTGCCAGCCCCTGGGCAGTAATTTGTACTGCTCCCAGAACCTAGCCTGCTGCTTCTTGCCATTTTATCACAACAGCCTTCCAATGTCTACCATAACTGCAGTTCAGCACGCTTGCCCATCCTTCCAAATGACGGCGCCACATGACCAAAATCCCCATCCTTCTTAGGATTCTTAATGGCATAAGCAATTCCGTAACATAGGCTTATTGCAGCTTTGCATGCCCCATCCCATCCTCCCTCCTAAACGGGCAGCGATTTCCAATACATTGGTTATTTTTTGCAGAATGGCTGCACACAACCCGCGGCTTTTCCATCTCAATCCCGAAATGCTCCTTTACGAAATCAACGGCTGCAAGGATGGACAAATAGGAATCCCTTTTACAGCAGCGGGGCCCGCCGACGGCCCCTATCTCCCCCAAAGCCTTTGAAACCATTAAATGGGAAAGCGCAAAAGGCCCGGCAGCCAGCGGAGTGGATTTTGAAATGATTGATATGAACATGCCCGCACTGATACCGGCCCCGCAGGCGCCCCAAAAACCACACGCCCCACCAGGGACACTTTTTCCCCTGCCCATCATTTCAGCCAGCGCCTGCCCTAAATCAATGTCCCCTCCGGCATTTTTATAGGCTGTCAGCAAGGCCGAACCGACCATGACATGATGTTCCGGCCCATGCATATGGCAGAACGGCTGCCCCATCATTTTCTCTATGGCCGCAACCGGATCCTTTGATGTTTCTTCCAAGCACAGGCCAATCATAGCATCCATGCCAGAAGTATGGCAATCATTACAGACATAATGCCCCTTCACACACCTGCTCTTACTCATTTCCTTTTTGTGGCACAGGGCGCATTCCATACTCTCATCTGATCCGAGATATTCAAGCGCTGCCTTACATATGATACATTCTTCTTTCATAATACACCTCTTTCCAAAGACCTGTCTGTTCCCCTTCATAATATCCACGGCACCAAAAATGCCCGTTCCCATCCTTGCATTTCAAATCTGCATGCTTTCCAAATACCCCATTATTCCTGGTACGGGGCATCCCGGTGCAACATCTGTGTTCCGGCAATTTTTCCTAACAAAACCCATGAATGGGGAGGGTTACAAGAAAAACTCCTCAAAACATTCCATAATTTCCCTTAATGTCCCTTGGTTTAATTGATAGTATACCCTCCCATCTTTTTTCTCAACTGCCACCATGTGATTGGCCAGAAGCATACTCATATGATGCGAAGCAGTTGCAGGTGTTAATTGAAGTTCCTCTGCGATTTCCAGGTTGTATCTTCCATGGGATTTTAACAGGCACAAAATTTCAAATTTACTTTTATCACCTAGAAGCTTCAGAATCTGCGGAAGCCTTTCCTTGGCGCTCTTCAAGTTCTTTTGGTACAAATCCAGTTTATCCGCCAAAACCCCCTGAAAAATTATGTTGGGCGTAATCCATTCTATCAGCGGAAGCACCGCTGTCAAATAGGCTTTTTTTACGCCTGGATGGAATTCAGATACAAGGTTGCGCAAGACATCTGAAAGGTCCGATGGCGTTTTAGATACCAGCTTTTCTAAATGCTCCTTATTTTTTTGATAGGCAGTATCAAAGGCAGGCCGGTTCCTTGTATAAATTTCAAAAAGTTCTTGGAATTTTGTTACAGGGTTGCTGATTAACACTAACAGCCTCCATTTGGTATCTTCAGAATATCCAGAGGATTGGAGCAGCATAAACCAATTTTCCAATGAGTTTAAGTTTGGGGCGCCTCCTGCTTTTTCTTCGTTTAATAAGGCGCTTATTACAGAAAATATTTGCTGCTGCCCAAAACGCCCAGGTTCTGTCCCAGATTCAAAAAGTTCTATTGCCGTAGCCAAGACAGCCAGGAAAAATTCCGTGTTATGCCCAAAGAAAAAGTTTTCTTCTTCCTTTAAAGAACAACATTCCTTAAATACTTGCACATAGTTTTCTAAATAAGAAAGGTACTGTTTATAAAACTGGTTTCCATCAATGTCCATTTCATCTAAAGAAGCCAGCATGTCTGCTTTCACAGCCTCAAAATTCCTGGCCATATAGATCAGCCCTAAGGTCTCTAAAAAAGGATGGAGCCTCTTCCTGCCTTTGTTTTCCATTTTACACCTCTCCATTCATATCATACGGTTATCATCTATATCATCTGCCTCTAATTAGTATAAACGGCCCTAGGCTGTTTTTCAAGCCTTCCATCCTCCATATAGTAAATTTCATCATATTGCATCATTAAGCCTGCATTTGGATTGTGCGTAATGGTAAGCAATGTGATGTCTTTATTTTTTAGAAGCCAATCCTCTATCTCATAGGCTGTTTTTCGATCAAGGGCAGACGTACCTTCATCCAAAACCAAAAGAGGGGCATGCCGAATTAAGGCTCTGGCAAGGGTAATCCTTTGTTTCTGCCCGCCGGAAAGAGCAGCCCCGTTTTCCCCTACCAAATAATCTAACCCACCATTTTTTTCAGGGAGGAACATGGCAACGCCACTCTTTTCTACTGCACTGGCAAGTTCTTGTTCTGTAAATTCCTCATACAGAAGGATATTTTCCCGGATAGATTCCTGGAATAAATAAACATTTTGATGTATAACCGCAGAAAGCTTGGTAATCCTATTGAAGTCCAAGGTTTGTAATTCCTGCCCATCATACAAGATTGCCCCTTTATAGCCTTCCAAACATCCGGTCAACAGTTTGAGCAAGGTACTTTTCCCACAGCCGCTCTGCCCCATAATGGCGTATTTTTTCCCTCTTTCCATCTTAAATGTAATGCCCGATAACAGGGCCGCATCAGGGTGATAGGAAAAGGATACCTGCCGAAATTCAATGGAATCCTCAAACGTAGGGATACCTTTGCCAGATGCTTCTATATCACCGCATTCCGTATAATGACCCAAACGAGCGATTACAGGTTTCATACTCTGTATCTTAGGGATATTCTGCATAAGCAGGATTACCGGCGTCATAAATGAACTGCTAAGCTGCACCAATGCCAGCAAAGTCCCCATGGTAATACGCCCTACCAGGACAAGATATGCTGATACAAAAATAACAGCAACCGTAGATAGGACAGACAACGTATCAGAAAGGCCTTCATTTAATGCAAATAATCGGGCAGCCTTAAATCTTGTGCGGATTTCCTTTTTATTTTCATCCTGGAACCGCAGTATCGTATTTTCTATCCGATGATAGCTTTTCAAAACCTCATATCCCGAAAAAAGTTCTTTTAGCTTCCCCGTGAAGGCAGACATCTGCCTCGAAACACAATCCTGCCTCTTCTCCAGCATATGCCCAATACCTGCCAGAACCAAAAACATCAGCAAAAATGCAAATACAAGAATTGCGGTAACAAGCGGGCTTAACGCAATCAGCAATCCGAAAGCCGCAGCAAACATAATCATTAATTCAAATGTGTCCAATAACGCTGAAATATAATTTTCTTCTACTAGCTTCATATCATTTGTCATGGCAGAAACATAATCAGAAGTAGTTTCTTGGTAATAACTTACCGGACGGCGGCTTATAATGCCCCGGAATACATCTTGGCGGTATTGTTTCAGCATTCTTTCCGTTAAATACTTTGCCGCCAAGGAACTTAGATAATTAACAGCACATAAAAACAGAATATACACCATGGTAAAAATAAAAAGCTTTGTAAAAAGCTGTGTTTTTCCGGAAACAGCCACATCCACCACTTCCTGTAAAACCAGCGAAATACCTGCAGAACCTAAAGAAGAACATGTTCCAAGAAGTAACGCCACAATTAAAACCCCTTTGTTCCGCCTCCAATATTTTTTCATATCTCATCCTCCTCTAATATATTTTATGTTTATAACATATCATATTATTTTATTTTTGTCAAATTTATTTTATGTATATCAAATACTCGGTTTTCCCACAATGGCAGATGCTATGGAACCCATCCTCCCTATCAATCCAATACCATCTTACGAAACGCAAAGAAACCTATTTCATTTCCATAAAGAAATGTTATAATTAATCTGCCTCTAAAGTGCAATTTTACCAGAAAGGAAAAAATATAAATGATTGTTTTGATAACAGGCGCTTCACACACAGGTAAAACAGCCCTTGCCCAAAAATTGCTTGAAAAATATAAATATCCCTATTTTTCCATAGACCATTTGAAAATGGGGTTAATCCGCAGCGGCTGCACAAAACTTACACCCGAAGATGATAACGAACTCACAGGTTATTTGTGGCCTATCCTCCGTGAAATGATTAAAACTGCCATAGAAAACAAGCAGAACCTAATAATTGAAGGGTGCTATATTCCTTTTGATTGGCCAAAGGGATTTGAAAAGGATTATCTTGGACACATCAGATACTACTGCCTTGTAATGAGTGAAAACTATATAAAAAAGAACTTTGGAAACATAAAAAAGTATGCAAACGCCATAGAAAACCGTTTGGATGACGGATGGTGCACGAGGGAGCATGTTTTAGAAGAGAATGCAAAATTTTTAGAGCTTGCCCAAAAGCACAATGTAAACTATGTACTAATTGATAATACATATGAAATAAACATTGATTTGGAGGAACCCTGATACAAGAAAAGAATTTCCGCCGGCTATATGTAATCGGTTGGAGCCGACGTCCAAGAGGAGGCTGTAATAAATCTTGTGTCTATGGAAAATAAGAGTTCCTGATAAGAATTAGATATGTAATTTTTTCTGTCGGCTGTGTCATAAAATCTGTGTAAATAAGTTGTCTGAAAATTTCCTTTGGACTGCTTGATTAACTTGCTCAAAATGCCGGAAGCCAGTCAAGGCAAGGGTTTCAGCCTTTACAGGCTTTTGGTATTTTGATATCATTCATTCTGGCAGTCTAGAGGACTTACATACATAATCTGACACTCTCTTTCTGTGTCAGTTTTAACCGCTTCTCGTTGTCGATTTGCTGTCGAATATATCTTTACATTTAGTGTAAACACATTGGAAAGTTTTATACACTTTTTTCTAAATTTTTGCATGATAATTAAGGCTCTGTACTATCTGCTTTTTCGTGGATCCTGCCCATGCCCGGCCTCTGGAATAAGCTTAGAGTTTTTTGGCAACCATACAGATGCCGATGGAATAAGGGGGATGGTTTGTTTTGATGGCGCCATCCCCCCTTTTCGTTTACAAGTAATTTGTAATCCTTTCACCGTATAGGACAATCAACTGATTCAACACCTGATTCCAGTTCTGGTATCTCTGTATCCATTTCCCCACCACATTTTCATTGGCCAGATATAACATTTTTTCTAAGGACGTATCGCTGGGAAACACACTTTTTGTGTTTGTAACTTTTCGGTATTGGCGGTTGGTTCCTTCGATGATGTCTGTGGTATACATAATGCGCCTAATATTGTCTGAAAATCAAAAAAAGAACTTACATCTTCCCAATTATCCTCCCAATTACTAATTGCATAAGGATACTTCCCCCCACCATTCTTTGACATTATCCAGTCCTGTAAGCGCCACGGATTCCGTGGGCGCGTTATATACTGCTTTGAAATCTGCGGGAAACTTCTTCAAGCCATTATCGTTGATATCCTTGAAGGAATCCCTCAGCATATGGAGCACGCACCGTTGGATCCCTGCCTGTGGATAGGCTGCCTGTACCTCTTCCTTAAATCCTGGGAGCCCGTCTACACAGAAGGGCATTACGTCTTTTACGCCCCTGTTTTTCAGGTCATTTAACATGCCAAGCCAGAACTTGCTTGCCCTGTTTGCGCCTACCTTAATGCTTAAGATATCCTTGTACCCTTCTGCTGTAACGCCTAGTACGATGTATGCAGCGTAGTCCAGTATCCTTCCATCCTCCTGGACTTTAAAGTGGTTGCAGCCCATGGATACAAAAGGATAGATTGGGTTTAAAGGGCGGGGCTGCCATTCTTTTACTTGCGGCAGGATCTTATCCGTGATCTTGCTGACCATTCCAGCAGATACTCCAATCCCATACAAATCATTTAACTGGCCATGGATATCACGGGTACTCATTCAACGGTATTACATCTTTCCCACAAAACTATATTATTTAGATTGATAAACGGAAATCTTCCATTTTTTGTCTAACAATGTTTTACGGCTCTCTATTTGCAAGTTTTTCCAACAACATTTGTCCAATATCATTATCCTGCAATACGATAATCATTTTCTTATGAATCGCCCATACTTCTTTTAATGTATAAGACGCGCTTTCACTCACACCATTTCTAGTTATAATATTTCCTTGATAAAAGTATGCTTGGCTCAAATAATCATGTATATCCCACTTTTCATCATTATCCAATGTATATTCATAAATGAGATTTCCATATTTAATAACATCCCTCCACAATCCTTTTTCATAAGATATATAAACACATCTTCCCCTATGTTTAAGAGCAAGAATAATAAATCTATCATTTTTTGTAAACTTTTCCTTTAATATCAGGTTATAAGTGATTTCTGATATGATTTTTAGATTATAATATTCATTCTTTGATGAAATATCTAAAGAAAAGTACACAGCAAATTCACGCAAACCATCAGCAGTATATGATAAAATTTTATTTTCAAATTTATCTATATTTCCTTCTTCATATAATCTCTTTCACTCAATAAAATCTTCTGTTATTATATATCCACTCATTTATTAACTTTCCTTGTCAAACCTAATTTGTACAATTCGAGCTGCCTCAATCCATAACATAATTTCATAAATTTCTCTGTTAGCAACTAAATCCCCTATGTATTCATTTCTAATTTCGGCAAATTATTTAAACTTACAGTCTCTAACGTCTGCAA
>CAJUSO010000030.1 GCA_910588965.1 uncultured Lachnospiraceae bacterium
AGTCCCAACTGGCTGTTGGGTACTGAAACCCTACACTTTTATATTAGGAGGAGAATGAGAGTATGAAACGAATTAAGAAAATTGCAAGCCTTTTATTGGCAATGGTAATGGTATTTGCAATGGGCGTAACTGCATTTGCAGCAGAAGTGTCAGAAGGCGAGGAGACTACGTCAGTAACACACACTTATGAGATTTACCAGATTTTCACAGGCGATTATGCAGATAAGGTGCTCTCCAATATCAAATGGGGTGCAAATGGTACAGGGGAGGAAGGTAAAGCTGTTGATACTGCGATTCTTGATGAATTAGAAGAAATTACAGGTGAAACAAGCGATACAGCTAAGTTAGCAGTTATCAATAAGTATGCAGATCTGGAAGGCAATCCTTTGATGACTGGATCTGAGACCACTTACACAGGCCTTACACCTGGTTACTATTTAGTAAAAGACCAGGACGGCAGCCTGACTGGCGAAAATGTATCTTATACCCTCTATGTAGTGCAGGTAGTTAATGATACTTTGACATTTACACCGAAGGCTGACATCCCAACACCAGATAAGAAAATCGTAGAAGGCGAAAATAAAGTTGATACAAATGAAGCATCCATCGGCGATGAAGTAAATTATGAAATCACTGGCACAATGCCAAGTAGGATTGATGATTACAAGACTTACTACTATATGTTCACTGATACTTTAAGCAAAGGACTTACCTATAAGGAAAATAGTATCAAAGTTACAGTGAATGGTGTGGATGTAACAAATTATTTCTATAAAGGTGTAGGCGCTTATGATGAAACAAAAGGTACTACAATTGAAGTAGGTATTTTGGATATTAAGGCATTATCCTTACTTACAAATCCTGTAGTTGGGGCAATCACAAAAGATACAGAGGTAGTTCTTACTTATACAGCTACTTTGAATGAGAATGCTGTAATTGCTGGCGATGGCAACCCCAATGATGTGAAGTTATCCTACTCCAATGACCCGAATAACAGTGGTGATGGTTCTACAAATCCTCCAGAGAACCCAGAGAAGCCAACACCAACCCACCCAACAGGTGAGTCACCAGAAATTGAAGTAGTTACTTATACAACAGAATTGACAATCTTAAAGACTGATGAAGACAAAAAGTTCCTCCCAGGCGTTGAATTTACCTTAACAGGCAATGGCGTTAACATCGTATTAGTTACAGAAGAAACCTTTACAGAAGCAGCAGATGGCAAATACTGGAAACTGAAAGATGGAACCTATACCACAACTGCTCCAACAATTGCAGAGGATGGAACAGACAACAGTGCTGATTATGACAGCACAGAGACCAAATACACAAAGACAACCAGCGTTGTTGCAAAAGGCAATGGTCAAACAGAAACTAAGGTTGTAGGAACTGTTCAGGCAGATGGTACTGTAACATTCAAGGGCTTAGGCGCTGGGGAATACACCATCACTGAGACAAAGACCCTTCCTGGGTACAATACCATTGATCCGATTACATTCACGCTTACCTTTGATGCAGAAACAAAGAAATTTTCATCTAACAATGATAAAGTAACAGTTGGTACTGACAATACGTTAGATACCTCTATCGTGAACCAGAAAGGTTCTCTCCTTCCAAGCACCGGTGGTATCGGTACTACAATCTTCTATGTAGTAGGCGGCATCCTGGTAATTGGCGCTGGCATCCTGTTAGTAACAAAGAGGCGCATGAAGGCTCAGTAATTACCACATAAGATTCCAGCAGCAACAGAATACATGAGATTTGCCGGGGGATGGGGCATCCCGTTCCCCGGTTATGCCGCACAGGCTGACACCTTCCCGTGGTGTGCGGCGAGCAACGGATAGTTTCTATCCGGCCGACGTCAGTAAACGGAACAGAATACCACCGTAGAGTTTTTTGTCCCATCCAATATGATTGTGGGGAAACATATGAGTGAGGAAACACAGAAAAATGAGGAACTACATACAAATGAGGGGCAGGCAGCAGGCAAAGGAAAGCGCAGGAAGAAGGTAAAGAAAGAAAAGAAAAAGAAGCGCGTCTCATTTTCGACAATTTTGCTGGTGTTAATCTTGCTGATAGGCCTAGGCGTCCTATCTTATCCTACCGTCAGCGACTGGTGGAACTCCATGCATGCCACGCAGGCAATCGCAGGCTATGTATCTGAAGTGGAGAATATGACGAAAGAGGATAAGGAAGCGATTCTGGAAGAAGCCAGGAAGTATAATAAATCCCTTGCCAATGGGGTGAACTTCAATGTGCAGGGGGAAGAATATGAGAGATATGCTAAAATACTGGATATTACCGGCACAGGAATCATGGGGTATGTCCAGATTGCATCAATTGGCGTGAACCTTCCAGTTTACCATGGCACGGATGAAAGCGTGCTGCAGATTGCTGTAGGCCATGTGGCGGGATCTTCCTTCCCGGTAGGCGGGGAACGGACCCATTCTGTCCTTTCTGGCCATAGAGGGCTTCCCAGCGCAAAGCTGTTTTCCGATTTGGATAAATTGGAAGAAGGCGATACCTTTACGGTAACCGTATTAGACCAGACCAATACCTATATGATTGACCAAATCCGGATTGTCCTGCCAGAGGAAACAGATGAATTGGCAATTGTAGATAAGAAAGATTATACTACCTTGGTTACCTGTACCCCTTATGGCATCAATACCCACCGTATGCTGGTGCGGGCGCACCGCATTGAGGGTTTGGAGGCAGTGGCAACGCCGAATGAGGCGATACGGATCCCGATTTATATTGTAGTCCCGGCAGTCGGCATCCCCATCCTGTTCATTGTATTGTTAATTATGTTAATCTACTACCGCAGGAAGGGGCCGGTGAAGTCCACGCAGGAACTGTTAGAGCAGATTAAGAACAGCCAATCCAACCAGGAAGGCGCTCCTGGCAGCCCTATGGAGGACAGCAGCCCAGATACAGATAACCCAGATAGAACAGAACAAGCTGACAATCCCGACGGGGCTGGTACTACGGAGGATCCCGGAGGGAATGACAACCAAGATAAAAGTGACAGTCCCAATTAAGAGTCAGATGCAGAAGGAGGAGAGGCTTATGAAAATAAAAAGGAACCACTGGCAAGCCCGGCGGCTAGGCCGGATAGCAGCCCCGCTGCTGGCTTTCCTGGTGGCGTTTGGCATGGTAATGGCGATGCCGGGGCTTAATGGGGAGGCGGGAGCCGTGGACTTTGACAAGGCATGCTCCCTGACCGTGCATCCCGGGAATGAAGAACTGGCCGGGGATTTAGAGAAAGCCGGCGTGGTCATAGACCTGTACCAGGTTGCAGGGGCGGAGCCGGTTGCTGGACATGACACCTATACCTATTCGTTTGCAGATGCATATAAATCCCTGGAAGGCATTTATGGGGAAAATCCCACGGATGCCGACTGGACGGCCATGGCACAAGGCGCAGCCAAAGCAGCGAAAGACGGCGGCGTCCCGGCAGTGACAGGCGCAGCGGTAGGCCAGCCAATGGAAGGCCTTAAATGCGGCCTGTACCTGGTGATTGCCCGCGGCAGCAGCCTGGAGGAATACTGGACATCAGTCACAGCAGAAGACGGTACGGAAGAGGTTGCAACCATCGCAGCTTCCCCGGCCTATACCTATACCTACATGCCTACGCTGGTCTCACTGCCTAGCAAGGAAGCAGAAGATGGCGTAATCAATACGGCAGGCCCAGGCGAGTGGCTCTACCAGATGGATGTCACGCTGAAGCCATCCCAGGCCTTGCGCCATGGCTCCCTGGAGATTGTGAAGACCCTGCAGGCTTACGAGACGAAAGACCCAGCCACCTTTGTGTTTGATGTGGAGGCTGTGCTGGACGGCAACGTGGTCTACAGCAATGTGGTGTCTATCACCTTTACAGAGGCCGGCCAGAAAAAAACAATCCTGGAAGGCATCCCAGTAGGCGCGGAGGTGACCGTGGAGGAAGTATATTCCGGCGCATCTTATACGCTGGTGTCTGAAGGCACACAGACAGCTACTATCGTAGCAAACGAGGTGGCGTCCGTGGCATTCACAAACGACTATGACGAGACGAACAGGGGCGGCGGCTCTGTGACCAACCACTTCGCCAATAGCGAGGAGGAGGGCTGGGGCTGGACACCGATACCTGATAGCGGCGCGGACAGGTAAGGAGGGCAGATAAGGATGAAGAAGAAAAGCATTTTCGTAGCTGCCTTCGCCGCCGCCATGGTGGCGGCAGCATCTGTGGGCAGCGCCTGGGCATACTTCACCACTTACGCGGAAGCGCAGGGCGGCTATACCATCTCCCTGGGAGATGAGACCCGCGTGGAGGAGGAGTTTTCGGACTGGACGAAGCATATCGCGGTCACAAGCGCGGAAGGCTCAGAGCCCACCTATATCCGGGTGAAGGCCTTCACAGGCAGCCAGTACCAGCTGGTATTCAGTGACAAGGCAGGGAAGTGGAGCCCCGGCGATGACGGGTATTACTATTACGGCGACATCGTGGAAGGCGGGCAGACCACAGAGCCCTTGGACGTAAAGATTGAGAATATACCGGAGGATGCAGGGGAGTTCAACGTGGTAGTGGTGCATGAGAGCACCCCTGTCCAGTATGACGAGGCCGGGGAGCCTTATGCGGACTGGAGCATCAAGCTAGACTCCGGGAACATGGAAGGGGGCGCTGAATAATGGGAAAGATTAAGGAATTTATCAAATCCCCAAAGGCAACCGTGGTATCCTTTGCATTGGCCATGGTACTCCTGCTGCTGTCCTCCATTGGAGGGGCGCGGGCGGCGCTGACCTACTATTCTGATAACTACACCTCCCGGGTGCAGATGGACAATATCGGCGTGACGCTGGTAGAAAATGGCAAGGATGTCTCCAACCGGGATTACAAGAGTGCATCAGACGGCACCTGGGATGAAAATACAGGAGCCTTGCTGGCAGGGATGCTGGCAAAGGGCGAGACGGTGAAGCTGGGGAAGCGCTACCCGGAAGAGCTGCGCGTGAAGAACAGCGGCACCATTAACCAGTATGTCAGGGTGAATGTATACCGCTACTGGCTGGACAAAGACGGCGAAAAGCAGCGCGGCTTGTCCCCTAGCCTGATAGACCTGAATTTTGTGAACATTGGCAGCGACTGGTTGGTGGATGAGGAATCTTCCACGGCAGAGCGTACGGTACTGTATTACAGCAAGCTGCTGGAATCCGGCAAGGAATCTTCCCTTTTTGCAGATTCCCTGGCGATTGACAGCATGATTGGCACAAAGGTAACCCAGACTACCCAGAAAGAGGGGAAATATACCACAATTACGACAACATTTGACTATGACGGCGTGAAGTTCTGCGTGGAAGCCCGTGTGGACGCGGTGCAGGACCACAATGCAGAGGACGCGATATGGAGCGCCTGGGGGCGCAGGGTACAGGTAAAAGACGGCATACTGAGCCTGAAGTAAGGAGGGAGAGATCATGAAGAAGAGAATATGGGCGGCATTCCTCTCGGTCTGCCTGCTTGCGTCAACACATATGACCGCCCGTGCGGAGACATCCTACGGCGGCTCGGACTGGTCCGTTACCTTTACCCAGGATAAGAGGATGGACAGCAACTTCAAGTCCTCCGATATGAATGACGTAATTTATGGGATGCAGCCAGGCGACAGTGCGGTTATCACACTGAGCCTGAAGAATAGCAACACCGAAGCCACGGACTGGTATCTGAGGAACGAAGTGCTGTACTCCCTGGAGGACCGCAGCACCAATGCCGGGACCAGCGGCGG
This sequence comes from uncultured Lachnospiraceae bacterium, assembly GCA_910588965.1. GTDB lineage: Bacteria > Bacillota > Clostridia > Lachnospirales > Lachnospiraceae > Petralouisia. The sequence goes on from CAJUSO010000030.1 coordinate 5,757, forward strand.
CGCATATAGTTATAAGCTGGTATATGAAGGGCCGGGGGAAACCCGGACGCTCTTTGACAGCGACACCATTGGCGGCGAGGGTGAGAGCGGCGCAGGCGAGGGCCTGCACCAGGCCACTGGCGGCATGGATAAGAAAAAGGAAGGGGAAGACGGCGGCAATCCCTGGATTTTCCTAGATACCCTGTCCACCAGCCAGGCAGGTAAGGTTACCTTGGAAGTGGCGCTGGATGGAGATACCCAGGGCAATGATTACCAGGATACCTTGGCAGATCTGCAGATGAGTTTCGCGGTAGAGATGAATACCACGGATACCCGGACAACAACGCCGAATGCGCCCAATAACCCCAGGACAGTGGTGCGGACTGGCGACGAGAATGAACTGACGCCATATATCCTGCTGGCCTGCGTGAGCGGCGGCCTTCTGATGGCGTTTGCAGCCTATACCTATTTCGCCCGCAGCCGGGAGAGGAAAGGGGGCGTGTCATAAATGAGGTATCTGAAAAAGATTCTGGCATTGGCAATTGCTGTCTGCCTGACAGGGATGGGCATGGCTCCCATAACAGCAAAGGCAGCAGAGGATGAATATACCTATACCATACGCTTCTACGCAGGGACAAAAGGGAAGCATAAAGGCGGCCAGGAGGTTATTATCCACAAGAACCTCCACTATGGCGACCAGGTGACCTTTGACCCGAGGCGTGAAGTGGAGCTTCAGGACAAAAAGTATTATATCCGCGGTATCCGCGAAAGCGGCAAGGATAATAACACTGCAGTTACCAGCGAAAGCCCTTCTTTCAAGGTAACAGGCGACCAGGATTATGTAGTGACTTACGGCGTGCTGGGGGATTCCGTTGCTTATGAGGTGAGGTTCCAGGATGAGAACGGGAACCCCTTGGCAGATACGGAAACCTACTATGGGAATGTAGGGGATAGGCCCGTAGTGGCATATCTCTATATTGAGAATTACCAGCCCCAGGCTTTGGCAATTACAGGTACTTTGCAGAGGGATGCGTCTAAGAACGTGTTCACCTTCGTCTATACCAGGATAAGCCGGGAAGCCCAACAAGCCGTGCAGGAGGCGCTTAACCCTGTCACACCGGCGCCTACGACGATGACCACTCCCACGGCAACGCCAGGGACGCCGGAGGAGCCGACACCTCCAGGCGAAGAAGTTATTAGCCCGGATCCAGAGGTGCCGAGAGACCCAGGTGATGTGGCTACAGAAGTTGTTAATGATGTTGACAATAACCAACCAGAGGAGATTATTGAAAACACAGATGACCAAGTGCCGTTGGCGGACCAAGATCTCGGCGGTGCGGTAATGGCAAACGACTTTGCGAAAGTACTTGTGAAACTGCCGCTGGCAGCCAAGGTCGGCATCTGTTCTGCAGTGTTCCTGTTGGGGGGAGCCGGCGGGTTCGTGCTGACGCGCAGGAAGAGGAAGGTCAAGTATGCAAAGCCAGAAGAATAACGGGACAGCGCCCAATGGGCGCAGGGCAAAGGGAGGGAAGCTAATTCCCGCCCTTTGCAATATTGCTGGGACGCTGATCCTGCTGAGCGTAATCGGGACCTGCCTGCCAGTAACCATACCGCAGCTGATGGGCTATGAGGTTTATAACGTGGTCAGCGGCAGCATGGAACCGGAAATCCCCATTGGGAGCGCCATTTATGTGGAGCCAATGGAGCCAGAGGCTGTGGAGGAAGGGGATGTCATCGCTTTCCAGAGCGGCGATTCTGTCATTGCCCACCGGGTAGTGCAGAACCAAAAGGTAGAGGGGTCCTTTAAGACAAAAGGGGACGCCAATGCCGGGGAGGATATGAACGATGTGGATTATGCCGCATTGATTGGCCGTGTGGCCGCCCATTACCCATTGCTGGGGCAGATGCTAGTGCTCTATACCAGCAACATCGGGAAGGCCTATGCCGTTTGCTTTGCTGCCTGTGGGGCGATGCTGAATATCCTGGCAGGAAGGCTGCGGGAGCGTGCAAGGGCGAAGAGGAGTGGATAGATCATGGAGAGTTATGGAGGGAACGATGTCCTATATGTCCAGATGTTTGGAGGCTTTTCCATCACATGGAATGGGAAGCAGATTTTAGGCAGGAAATCTGCAGAGACACAGTTTGCCTATCTGATGCAGCTGCTCCTGCACAGTAGGGAGGCAGGCATCCAGCGTGGGCAGCTAGAACAGATCCTATTTGGCGACAGGGATATCTCAGACCTGCGCCATGCCACCAGGACAGTCATTTACAATGCAAAGAAAAAGCTAAAGGCTGCTGGCCTGCCAGACGTCAATTACATAGAGCAGGTAGACGGCGTTTATTACTGGACAAAGGAAATCCAGGTGGTAGAGGATGCGGCAGAGATGGATTGGCTCCACCAGGAAGCTGAGAATGAGAAAAACCCGGAAGAGAGGCTAAGTCTCTACTTGCGGGCCTGTTATTGTTATACGGCAGAATTTTTGGAAACCCAGACGGGCACGGTTTGGGTTGCCCAGGAGGCCAGGCGCTACCGTGCCTTGTTCTGTGACTGCGTGGAAAAAGCTGTCCAGCTGTTACGGGTTGGGCAGGACTATATGCAGATGGAGGAGCTTGGCTTATATGCGGCGAAGGTGCAGCCCTTGGCAGACTGGGAGGCTGTCACCATGGAAGCCCTGATTTCCCTGGGGCGGGATGAAGATGCACGGAAATTCTATGACGATACGGTGGAACTGTATTTCCAGGAGCAGGGCCTGCGGCCTTCCGGGCGGCTGATGGAGCTTTTGGACAGGCTAGGTTCCCAGATTGGGCACCATTATGCTGTCCTGGACGACATACAGGGCAGGCTGCGGGAAAGCGCGGAGGATCCCCAGGGCGGCTATTTCTGCTCCTACCCTATCTTCCAGGGGATTTACCGGATGGTGGCCCGGATGATGGAACGGGGCGGCCAATCCGTGTACTTAATGCTCTGTACAGTGGTGGACAGCAAAGGGAATCCCATGAAGGACGGGCCCATGCTGGAAGAACTGTCCCAAAGGCTAAGGGATGCGATCCAGCAATCCGTACGCCGCGGCGACGCCGTCAATAAATATGGCAAGGGCCAATATCTGGTCCTTATGATGAATACGACACGGGAAAATTGTAAAATCCTCCAAAAGAGGATTAATTACCATTTTATCGTAGGGCGGCAGCGCACAGGCATACAGTATTATGTGAACAGTGTCATCTGCACCCAAGACAAGGAGAGGGTTGTATAAGGAGACGAAGTATGGAAAAGTCGCAATGGTATATAGGCACGCCCAGCGGCGCTGTGCTGTGCGTTGACGGCTTGCGGGAAAGCCAGGTACAGGGAAGGCTTTATCATGCCTACTGCAGGCAGCCCCTCCAGGTAGAAGGGATTACGCAGCTGCTGTTTGGGTTGGAGCGGTTTTTCGACTCCATAAACTTTCCGCATCCAGGAACGAATGGGCGGACATTTGAAGATAAGGCACAAGAGGAAAGCCTTAAAATAGAAAGGGTGAAAATATTGAGCGACGAAGAGCTGTTGAGCAAGCATGGTGACCTTGGCACCTTCATCATCCGCGTGCAGCACAGGCAGAACAGCAGCTGGCAGGGGCGGATTACCTGGATGGATCAGGACAAGACGATGTATTTCCGCTCTGTCTGGGAGCTGATTAAATTGATAGACAGTGCGCTGAACACCATCGGCGGCCAGGAAGGGCTGCCAGCAGAAATAGGGTGGGATGGCTGCGCGGGGTTGGACAGTAAAAAATAACATGATAGATAACAGATGGCATAGCCACCCAGATACTAGGCAATGTATAAGGGTGGCTTTTGCTATGTTTTGCGCAAAGGCTCCCCCAGTTACAGGAGCAGCCCCAGGCCATTAATCTGCCGTTCCTGCTCTTCACAGCTGACGAGTGTGTAGATGCGGGTCGTATTGATGTTAGAATGCCCCAATAGGTCCGCCAGGTGGCAGATATCTTTTTCTATATTATAATAGGTAAGCGCAAACAGGTGCCGCAGGTTATGGGGGAATACCTTGCTACGGTCCACGCCGGCCTCGTCGCAGAGGGACTGCATCTGGTGCAGGATATTGCTGCGGTCTAAAGGGTTCCCATTGCGGGTCACGAAGACGCTCCCAGACAGGATGTTCCGCTCTTTGGCATACTGCTTCAATTCCCTGCACAGTTCTGCAGGCAGGATGACAATCCGGGTCTTGCCCTTTAGGGATACTTCAGCCCGGCAGGTATACAGCGCGTCCACGGTGATGAAGGGCAGTTCGCTGATGCGGATGCCTGTGGCGCAGATGGTCTGCATGATCAGGCAGAGGCGCAGCATCCCTTTGCGTTTGGCAGTTTCCAACAGGCGGATATATTCTTCCTTCGACAGCTCCCGTTCCTTTTTGCGGAAGGTAGTACGCTGCACTTTGAAGGATTTCACCGTGCATTCCCTGCAGTCCATAAGGTACAGGAAGCAGTTTAAGGCAGACAGCATGGTATTTGCGCTGGTAATGGCATAGGATTCAGCCAGCTTCTGCTTGTAGGCGATGACGGTATGCTTCGTGATGGCATTGCCTTCCCCCACGTAATCCATAAATTTTTCTGCTTCATGCAGGTATTTGCCAATGGTGGCTTCGCTTTTTTCATTTGCCCTCATTTCCCATTCAAACTGAGCAAGCATTTTCTGTCGGTTAATCTTGTGTTCCATGTCCCATTCCTCCTCTGTTTTTGGGTTATTTTTGCGTCAACCGTATTTTTATGGGGTAATCGTACATGGATATGGGCCAACAGTAAAACAAAAGTCGGTGCATAAAAACCGGTGGCTGTAAGCCAGGAAACGGCCGGATTCATAGAGGCGGCGCAGGAGGATTTTCAGCCAGTCTGCAGTTGATTCCATTAATTTATGGATGTGTAGGATATAGGGGGCTAGGGGGCGCCCAATTCCAGCTTGCGGCTGGCTGTCCTGGGGGGAGGGGGCTTCATCCGCGAGGAGGCTCGCATAGAGCCAATGATGCCAGCGGAGCATGGTGGATTCGCATGGATGGTCCTCAAAGCCCCTCGTCCCAGAGGTAATCAGCCCTTCTAAGACCCCTGCAATCACATCGGCTTCAAAGTGCTTAAAGGGCGCAATGATATCAGGAAGCTCCCGGTGGAGCATATTGCAGCCCCCGTTGGTGCAGCGCAGGCGCCGGATGCGGATCCAGCGGGTTTCGCCGTTCCTGCTTTTGAGGATGCGCGTCACATGGTCCCGGGGTTTCAGGGGCTGGCGGCAGGCAGGGCAGGTTGGGGCCTCGTTGCTTTCTATTATAAATATGTTTTCCCCATTGTGGGAAACCTTGTAATCCGATATAATGACCATAGCTGGGCAGTCCGGTTCCAAAAGGCGTTAGGGCTTAGGAACCCTTTCTGTTATTTATTTTTGGGGGAGCATGTTTTATCCAGTATAACTGTCTTTTGGAAAACAATCAAGGAAATAAGGAAGAAACTTGATTTTTGGTATTTTCAATTTTATCTTTTTGCGTTATGATAGAGGAAGTAAAAATGATGGCAAAGAAATCAAGCGGCTGCTGATAGATTTGCGGATGGCTTATGGAGGAATCCCTTTATGAATGGAAAGAAGAAATCAATACAGGGTGCAGTTGGGACATTGGTTTTGCTGATTGCTATCCTTTTAATGTTTGTTTGGTATTCATCGGAGAATAACAGGAGGATTGAACGGCAGAATAAGAACTATGCGGCAGATTCAGCGAGACAGAAGGCCGGCCATATTGAGTCTGAGTTTGAGAACGCGTTAAGCCGTATCAGCACATATGCTTATTTTCTGGGGGAAAGCCTGTATGAACCTAAGGTTACGGTAGGGATGCTGCAGGGGATGGCGGAGAATTCCCTATTTGATTCTTTCCGGTTTACGGACAGGGAAGGGATTAATATCTCTTCGGATGGACAGGTGTTTGATGCAGCTGACGAAGAGTATTATATTAAGGGCATGCAGGGGGAAAGCGGCATGTCCATGATTTACAATTCTGCGAAGACTGGGGAGACCATGGTAGGGTTTTATGCCCCTCTCTACTTCCAGGATGAAATTATAGGGGTGCTGCGGGGGGTTTATTCTGCCAAGGCGTACCTCCAGGATATCTTAGATATTAATTACTTTGGTGAGAAAGCTGGGGCCTTCCTCTGTACAGAAGAAGGGCAGATAATTGCCAGCGGCGATATTGGCGATCCAGACGGCATACTGTTAGATATGATGCTGGAAGACGGGGCGATCGACCAGGAAGCGTATGCACGGGCAGTGGAGATTTTCCAAAAGGGTGGGGAAGAAGTGATTGCCTGCGGCCCTGGGAGCAAGATAGACAATCTTTGCGTAATCAATATCCCTGAGAATGAGTATGTCTATGTGCAGGCCTTCCCGCAGCCGGTAACCCAGGCAATGGTGAGGAACGCAAACCGTACAGGGATGATGCTGGAGGCCATGCTGTTGGGGCTGTTTTTCCTATGTGTAGTGTTCCTGGTTATCCGTTCTGGGCGGGAGAGGAAGCGCTTAGAGCGGGAAAACAGGGAAATGGGATATGTCATCAGCGGTGTAAATACGCTGTTTACCCGTTTTGTGATGGTGGACCTTGAGAAGGACACTTACCAGTACCTGGTGCAGACCAGGCCGGAGCAGGAGGATTTTCCGCTGCGGGGGGAATATGGGCAGTTTTTTGCATATTTATGCTCCTATCTGGCAGAAGAAGAGGATAGGGAGGGTTTTGAGAAGATTTTGGCGAAGGATTCCCTGATTGAGGAGTTAGACGGGCAGACCACGGATATCCGGTATGAGTACCATGTACAGCGCAACGGCGTTTATGAATGGGAGCACCTGAATATTGTGTGCCTGGAAAGGAAGGATGGGAGAGCCAGCAAGGTTATGGTCATCCGCCAGAATATTACAGAGGTCAAAGAGAAAGAGATGCAGATCCAGGCTGAGATTTCCCTTGCCAACCGGAAGGAGCGGCAGTACCGTGTGGCTATCACCAAAGATTCTATCTGCACCTATGACTTTGACCTGACCCGGGACTGGATTGGGGAAGACATTATTAACCTGACAGACCAGAATGGAGGTTCTTTGCTGGCAATGGTAGGGATGGAGGCTCCATGCAAAGCTTCAGAGTGGTTTGGGCGCTGGAAGAAATTTGTGGCAGAGGAGTCCATGGAAGAATACTGTGAGGTTGTGGATATTGGGAATTTAAAGAAATGCTATGACGAGGGGCGCGCGGAGGTGGCAATTGAATATTGGAGGCAGTATGGGCCTGACCAGAAAATCTGTGTCCGGCAGTCCTTCATCATGACCCAGGATGACGATACAGGGGATATCATGGTCATGGTTGTGACGAAGGATATCACGGAACAGGTGAAAAAGCAGAGGGAGCAGACCCAGGCCCTCCAGGAGGCCCTGATGCAGGCGCAGCATGCCAATAAGGCTAAGACCACGTTCCTTTCTAATATGTCCCATGATATCCGCACGCCTATGAATGCGGTTATCGGTTTTGCGACCATTGCGGTGAACCATATTGACAATAAGGGCCAGGTGAGGGACTGCCTGCACAAGGTGCTTTCCTCCAGCAACCATCTGCTGAGCCTGATTAATGACATTTTGGATATGAGCCGGATTGAGAGCGGGAAGGTGCAGATTAAGGAGCAGGCCTGCAATATCTCAGATGTGATGCATGACCTGATTAATATCATCCAGCCGCAGGTGAAGGCGAAACAGATTGATTTGTATATTGACACTTATAATATCTCGAATGAGGAAGTCATTGCAGATTCCCTGAAGCTGAACCAGGTGTTTTTGAACCTTCTGAGCAATGCGGTGAAATATACGCCGGCCAGGGGGGCAATCTATTTTAAAATCATACAGAAGGCTTCTTTCTGCAGGGGATACAGCGATTATGTGTTTGTCATCAAGGACAACGGCATAGGCATGTCGCCGGAGTTTGTGGAGCATATCTTTGAGCCTTTTGAGCGGGAGGCCAGCACTACCCGGACGGGCATCCAGGGCACGGGGCTGGGCATGGCCATTACCAAGAATATTGTGGATATGATGGGGGGCGATATCAGCGTTAAAAGTGAGAAGGATAAGGGAAGCGAGTTTACGGTTGAGCTTAGGCTCAGGCTGCAGGACAGCACAGAGAGCGCAAAGGAAATTGAGGAACTGAAAGGCAAGCGTGTACTGGTGGTGGATGACGACTTGGATACCTGCAACGGCGTGAGCCGGATGCTGGAGCAGCTTGGCATGCGCTCTGAATGGACGACCTCTGGCCGGGAGGCTGCTTATCGGGCAAAGATGGCCATTGACCAGGGCGACCCTTATTATAATTATATGGTTGACTGGCAGATGCCGGAGACCAGCGGGGTAGAGACCACAATGAAAATCCGCGGGCTGGCAGGGGAGGATGTGCCTATCATTATCCTGACGGCATACGACTGGTCAGATATTGAGGAGGAAGCCATGCTGGCAGGGGTCAGCGCGTTCTGTGCCAAGCCGCTGTTTATGTCTGACCTGCGGACGGCGCTTTTGGCAGTGAACCACCTGATTGAGAAAGAAGAAAAGGCAGCCGCATGGACCCTGGCCGATTTTAAGGGGAAACGTGTGCTGCTGGTGGATGATATAGAGATGAACCGGGAGATTGCAGAGGAAATCCTAAAGGAAACGGGCTTTACGGTGGAATCTGCACCGGATGGGACCGACGCCGTGGATATGGTGAAAAAATCAGAAGAGTATTATTATGATGCGGTCCTGATGGACGTGCAGATGCCGATTATGGATGGTTATGAGGCCACAAGGACAATCCGTGCGCTGCCAAGGGCAGACGTCCGGGAAATGCCGATTATTGCAATGACAGCCAATGCCATGGATGAGGATAAGGAAGAGGCGCTGAAAAATGGGATGAATGACCATATTGCAAAGCCTATTGATATGGATGCGTTTATGGAAATTTTAGGCAAGTTCCTGAAATAAGCATAAAAGGGGCTGCTGCAGGACGAGGGAAACCTATGCTGCAGCAGCCCTTGCTGTATGGCCCATGCAGGCCTATGCTTTTTTCAGTACCTTAATCAGGGGGCGTAATGCTTTGTAATAGCTTTGCGCTTTCTGTGCCCCGAATTTTTTGTCAAACCCTACCTTGATTGCGGACAGGTTTTTGAATCCGTGGGACTGGATAATCTCATAGGATGCCTTGGCATGGCTTACATCAAACCCAAACCTGCGGAATATGGTCTCCACCAGCTTGACGCTCCTGGTATTGGAATCCCCCACACAATATTGGGAAAGCCTTTTCCGTAATTGGGCGTCCTGGCGGAAGGTGCGGTACCATTCCCTCCCAGCCTCCTGCCCCAGGAGCATGGTCATAACATTGTACCAGCTGTTCAGGTCTGAGGCCGGGAGGGAGCGGGCGACTTCTAAGGCATATTGTTCTTCGGGACGCGTTGCCCCTGGTGCGCCTGCAGCAGACGGGGCCCTGGCGGCCATATTTTTGCCCTCGTTGGATTTTTTCTTCTTGCCCTTTTTCTTTTTGGATTTTTTCTTGTCCTTTACTTCATATATCTTCTGGGTAATGTCAATGCTATGGCTTTTCCAAAAATCTACCGTGGCCTGGTAGCCCTTGTCGTTTGAAAAAATACAGAAGGCTGCCTTGGGGTGCTGGGCAATCAGGTAGGATAGGACGCCGATAAGCTGGTAATCCAGGGCATTGCTCCCAGCGGCACATTCCAGCCATTGTATCTTGGGGTTATGGGCATGATCCATGAAAAATTTTTCCATATGCTTGGAATGGTTTTCCGTATAAAAGGTGATGATTTTCTCCTTACGTTTTAATTTTCCAGGTAATCCCAGCCATCTGTCGCCAACATTTTCTGTATCAATTAAATAATATTTCCGTTTTGCTTTTCCCATTTTTGCTCCTTTTTGCCTTTTCCTGAGAATGGAATCGTAACTTAGGCGTGTGTTTGGCGTATTTTCAGTCCTTATAAAAGTATACCATAAAAATTTCAGAAAGCAAGGAAAAGCGTGTAATCTCATAAATTATAGCAGGCTGGATGGTTATGGCTATTTTTTGATTTTTATGCTTTTTGCTTTGCTCCAAGCGGAATAGGATGTCACCGTGCCGGATTTTTTGAAGCACCGGATGCGCACATAGTATTTCTTTCCTTTCTTCAGCCCGGAGGAAATGGTCCTGGAATTTTTACTTGCGCCAGAGACCTTAAGGGTCTTGCCGGCTTTGAATTTGCTGCTGGTGGAGTACTGGAGCTGGTATCCGCTGGCCTTGGTATTTTTGCCCCATTTCAGGGCCATTTTCCGTCCCTTGCTGTTCTTGAGGGATGTTATGGGCTTGGCGTCCAGGCGGAAGGTTGCCTTTACGGCGGAGTAGCTGCCTTTCACCTTTGTGCTGCCTTTGTAGGCGCAGATACGGTATTGGTATTTGATGCCGTTCTTGTTGGCCTTAGCATCCGTCCAGGAGGTTATGGAGGCCTTGGTGATGGTCTTTGCAGCCGTCCATTTGCCGTTCCCTGCCTTGCGCTGGATATAGTAGCCCGATGCGCCCGATACTTTCTTCCAGCTGACTTTAATTCCCTTGCCTTCATTTACAGGGCTTGCGAGGGATGGCTTCCCAGGCGCTGTGACAGGCGCAGGTTTTTTGTACCCGCAGAGGGAACAGGTGCTGCCCTGGAATACATGGGGCTCGGTACGGGTATCGTCGCCGTCCTTGCAGGCTGCTGTGTGTGTCTTGCCATCCTTGCTGTCCTTGTAGGTATAGCTATGCTTGTGTGCGGCAGGCTCCTTTGCTTTGCAGAGCGTGCAGGCGCCGTTTGCGTAGGCGTGGTTTTCTGTGATGGCGCTGCCGCAGTCTTTGCAGGCGCCGCCATGCGTGCCGTTGCCGTTGTCTGTATAGGCGTAGTTATGGCTTGCCGTGGATCTGCTGCCGCAGTCCTTGCAGGCGCCGCCGTGCGTGCCGTCGCCGTTGTCTGTATAGGCGTAGTTATGGTTTGCGGTAGAACTGTATCCACATGCCTTGCAGGAAACCGTATGCGTCCCGTTGTTGTTATCCTTGCGGCTGTACTCGTGGTTTTCCGTGAAGATATAATCACCGTCTTTGCAGGATGTGGTATGCGTGCCGTTGCCGTTGTCCTTTGTGGTCAGTTCGTGTGTGTGTGCCTTGCCGGAGGTATTGATAACCGCCAGGAAGCTGATGACAGGCGCTTCCTTGCCGGTGCTGGTTAAGGTATAGGCCAGCGTCTGTGATTCTGGTACGGTAAATGCAAAGGTGTTGTAAATATCGCCGCTGCTGTTGCTTAGGTTTATGGCGCCGGCATCTATGGCCTGGCCGTCGATAAGCAGGCTGGCTGCCATGGGGCGGTCCATTTTCCACCATTCGCGGTGGCCGGAAACCAGCTTATATTCCCCAGCGGGCAAAGCAAATTCATAGGTAAGGGTCTCGCCGGGTTCATTTTTTGCGCCGTAGAGCCCGGTGGCCATCAGATCGGCTGTGCCGTTGTGGCTCTTCGTCCCAGCATCCCGGTCCTTTAAGCCCCAGGAATTCCCATCTGTCTTGAACTGGTCAGAAGCCTGGTTCAGGAGATGGTCCCCAAGCAGGGCTTTTATGGCTTCATAAGGTTCTGTCGTGGCATTGGCTGCCGGGGTGCCGTCTACGCTGTCAATGAAGTAAACGGTGCCGCTGGGGATTACCATATTCACAGGGACAGGTACCGTAAGGGGCAGCCCCGATGAAGTCACGCCTCCTTGTACAGTCCCAGTAAGGAATGCCGGCTGGAATTCTTTCCCTTCGAAGCGCCTGTCGGATGTATCCCAGGTGATCCCCTTTTTCAGTGTCTGGTTCCCGGCTGTCACCACATCTACCTCTGTGGGCAGCCCCAGGCTTTGGGCAGAAGAGCCTGTCACCAGGGTATCAATAGAAGGGATTTCTGTTGTTACGGACACCAGGGCGTCATCGCTGGACGGCAGCCTGGATCCAAGTGCATAGAGGGCGTCGATATTCAAAGCCCCTGATTTCACCACTACCTGGATGGTATGGGCGCCGTTTTCCAAGCCGGAGAAGCTATAGGTCTCGCCCCTTGCCGGGGAAGCTAGTGTGGCGGCGTTTTCCGCCATTAAGTTCCCGTCCGCATAGACATCTAATGTGGCAGACCCATCGTTTGAACCGAGGATGGCAAAGCCTGCGCCGGATATCGGGAAGCTAAAGCTGGAGCCGGCAGTACTGGTGGAAGACATGGTGCGGTACCAGTTATCTGCGTCTCCTCTGCCTGGGTTGTTGATGGCCCAGGCCCCCTCATAAGAGACGGAATCGTCCTGGCCGTCCACCATGCTCAGCGCATAGGGGATGCCGCCGTCAATGGCCTTCACCAGCAGGTCGTCAAAGTATACCTGGTCCCAGGAAGAGCTTAATTTCACGCGTCCGGAAAGCATGGGTGTGGGATCCTCGTAATTTGCCACATTTTCGCCATTAATTAGGACGCTGATTTTGCTGCCCAGGGCCATCAGGGTCACTTCGTACCTGCCGTCGGCATTTTTGCCGGCAGAGCCGCTGTCTACCTTTGTGCCGATGCGGTACAGTTCCCATTTCCCAGCCCCGTTGATATTTAAGGTATAGCCGCTGTTGTTCCAGTTCATGCCTGTCTGGGAACGGATGGTCAGGCGGGCATACGTGCTGGCAGATGCATTGGGGATGCGGATGTTGGCAGAGGCAGAATAGTCCATCCAGCGGAAATCCCCTACAACCGTGGATGGATCGCCGCCATTCCACTGGGGCACGCTGCTGGACAGCTCCTGTTTCAGTTCGCCGTTTTCCACAATCCATGCGCCGTGGGTATCCAGCATGTAGCGGGGTTCCTTGCCGCGTTCCTCCAGATAGCCTGCAGGCTCTTCCCTGTATTCAAAATCGTCTGCATACAGGATGCCGTCATCTGTAACCCCATTGTTGTGCCCCGTTGCGTCTGTGTCCAGTACGGTACGGTCCTCGTTGTGGATATCCGCCTTGGGGACATTTCCTGGGTCTGTATCCAAGGTGGTTGCCGTGGCGATGCTGTAAGGCGGAAGGGTCACATACCAGCCCTCTTCAGAGGATTCTATCGTGCCTTTGTCCTGCATATACTTGTCTGTCTCTGTCAGCCAGAAGCGCAGGGCTTTGGCTGTCACAGCCATATCCTGGGTATTGATAAAGAAGGATTTCGCGTTTTTGGTGTTATTGACAAAGACAACGGAAAAATCCTTTTTGTCTGGGGAGGCCAGGGTCAGGCATCCTGCATTGCCGTTGATGCCGGCAGTAGCGTGCTCGTTGTCGGAGCCGGCAAATGCGCTGGATGTGGCGCCGGGGATGGCCCGCCAGATATCATCCTGGGCCGGGTCGCTGTCTTCCCATCCAGTCTTGGCAAATTTGGCGAAATGCTCCAGCATCGTGAGGGCGGGGTCGTAGTGGATATAACCGCTCCAGGGATCCCTTGCGCTCAGCAGTTCTTTGTGGCCGTATTGGATGCCCTCGTAGAAGGACCCGATGGCCGGCTGGAAGATGTAGTGGGTGCGGCGGGAAGAGGCAAAGGCTGTAATAAAGCTGTCCATCAAAGCCAGTGGGCTCTGGTAGCCGCCGATGGAATTTGCGCCATATTCAATGGTCTTATTTTCCTGCAGTTCCGAATAGCCGAAGGTAGCGCAGCCTTCACTGTACCATACTTCCTTGTCGTCTGCGTCCGCCATTGTGACATAGTCGTCGGTGGCGTTGGTGCGGTAATGGAAGCCGATAATGTCGACGGCTTGGTAGAGATCCTGGTCTGCCCTCATGTTTGGGACAATTTTTAAGCCTTTGTTCTCATCAGAAGCGATGATGCGGATCCCTTTGTAGGCAGCCTGGGCGGCAGCGTCCATGTAGCTTGGGAAATCTGTCTCGCCCTTCACCCGGTTGGAAAACCATTTGATAAATGCATTGTCTGGGTTCCCGGTCTCATTTTTGTCCGGGTTCACGAAATCCACCACATAGCCATATTTCTCATAGGCGTCGAAAATGGTCTCTTTGTACCATCTGTACATGGCTTCATAGCCTTGGTTATCCGTATTGCTGTCCCATTTGGCCTTTACCCAGTTGGGCATTTCCCAACGCAGGATGCTGATCTTTACATTGGGGTTGATTTTCTTGGCGTCTGCTGCCATGACGAAGCCCGGGGAACGGGAAGCGTCTGCTTCTTCCTCCTCATAGCGCATGGTGCAGGCTTCTGCCCCGGTGGAGTTGTTGCCGTCGTTCCCCATTTCCATCTTGATATGGGTAAACAAGGGGTACTGGCCGCCAAAGAGGTACTGCATCATCTCATCATAAGCAGCCCTGTTCTCATATTTGTAGTCTAGGAGCAGGTTGCTGGTGCTGTTGCCGTTCAGCATGCCAAATCCCTTATAAGCCAGGCCGTTAGGCTTAGCTACGGCGGCGTCTACGTCGCTGCCTTTGATGGTAACCAGGGTGGAGCCAGTGCCGGCAGCCAGGTTGTCTTTTGCATATTTCCGGTAGGCGGTCTCTGCGATGGCGGTGGCTTCGTCTAATACGGAATCCCCCACCACCAAGTTGTCATAAAGGCCTTCCTGTAAGTAATTTGTGTGGAAGGTGCGGGCAAGCATGGCTTCCAGGCCGTCCAGCGAGCTGAGCTTGAAGCCGATATCTGCCGCTTCGCCGGCCTTCTGGCCGTTTACATAGATTACAATGCGGCCGTTGCCGTTATTGGGCTCTTCATAAGTCATGGCCACAGCGTTCCAGCCGTCCTTCTCTACGCCGGCCAAAGCCACTTGGTTATCACTGATGGCTTTTTCGCCGTAGCCGAACTTCCCGCTATAAGTCAAAAGGTGCAGGTTCTTCTCTGCAGTCCCGATTGTCAGGGCGGTGCGCTGTTCTGTGACATTAGGGTCGCCAGAAGGCGGGTCTTGGCGCACATCCAGCAATACGGTAAAGGCCTTGCGCTTGAAGAGGCTTTCTGCATTATTGATAGAGGCGTGGCAGCCGTTCTGGTTGTTCCAATGGGTAGTTACCTGGATTGCCTTGCCGCAGCCGTTGAGTTGGGTGGATGCGGCGCCTGAGGTTAAAGTGAGCCCGCCTGCATCCTCTAATGCCCCGCTAAAGCCCCCTGGAAGTACAGGTTTTGTAGGGGAGCCGTCCTGTGGGGCGGCGTCAGGGAGCGCCTGGGTTTCTTGCGCCGTCCCAGCAGCGCCTGGTCCTGCAGCGTAGGCGTGAAGCCCCGCCATAGGGGAAGCAGCCAGGGTGAAAGCGAGAGCCAGGCTGAGAAATTTGGTTCCTTTTCGTTTCATAGATTACCCTCCTAAAAATTTAATTTAATGTGCGGATACCGCTTGCCTGGCATTATTGTACTGTCTTTTTCATAGAACGTCAACGGTTTGAAAGGGAGTTCTGTTTGGAATATACATATTACATAAAAAAGATGGGGATTCCAGCGGCAAAATCTTAATATTTTACTATAACATTAATTAAATCTCATGTTCTCCTTTGGTGAAAGGTGTTATAATGCAAGTGGAAACATTTTACTGTGATGCCTGGCGCCGCAATCTGTGGTATCAGGTTTTGCAGCAGGAAACCTATGCGGAAAAAGGATTTAGGAGGGAAGAACATGAAGCGAAGAGTATTGGCCATGGTATGGAGCATGGCGATGGTGTTAACCATGCTGCCGGCAGCCTGCTTACGGGCGGCGTGGAGGAGGCAAGGGATTATGAAAAAAATGAAATGGGTATTAGGCTGTATAGCCATATTATTCCCCCTATGCATCAGCGCTGTTTTTGTGAGGGCGGAAAGGGATCTTACGCCGGATGGGATGAAGATTTACACAGATGAGGATTATTATGGCATCACAGAAAAATGGGATTATACCGGTAAGATGGGGGAAGGCCAGGTTCCAGCTTCCTATGGGAATGCTGTGGATGGGTACAGGCATACAGAGGGGTTGGATAGCCCGTATGCCTGGGCGCCCTGCAATAGTATATTAAGATGTTATACAGGGGACGGGCAGCACGCAGGGCTCTCTTTGTCAGGGGAACCCTATTGCTACCGGGGAGAAAATTTTGAAAGGGCTGCAGTGTTCGGGGCTGATGAGAGCCACCCCTGGGAAGCAGGCGCAGGCATCCAGCTGCAGCTGCCAGGGATGGAAGCAGGAGTCCGTCTATTTAGCATAGAACTTGGGGTAAAGGGGAATGCCCCCAGGAATTGGAAATTACAGTATAGCACGGACGATGGAGCCACATGGGATGATTTTGGCAAAGGGGCAGCTGTTATTGAGGAGGAAGACGGCACAATCCAGGCGCTGTTTTGCAAAGTCCGGCTGCCCAGTGTGCGTAGCTATGAAGAACTTGTAGAAATCATGGAAACCAACACACTCCATGGGGAACCGTATGATGCGTCAAAGGACCTGTTCCGCATGCGGGTAGTGGCCATAGAGGACGGTTCCGGCTGGCTAGGCTCCACATCTGGGGAGGTCTGTGTAAGGCAGGTGCGCCTGGAACAGTCCATGTCAGTGCCTTCGGACGGTGTGCTGCTCCATCGGCTGCCGGAGTGCCAGGCCATCGTGGATTGCGGGGGTCTTACCTACAATGGGGAGGAGCAGAAGCCTGCAGTCGTAGTCAAGGACTGGGAGAGGAATAAAATCCTGCAGGAGGGGACGGATTATACGGTAGAGTACAGGGATAATGTGGAGGCCGGGACGGCGACGGCAGCCATCACAGGGAAAGGCCGTTATTACCAAATCATAGAAAAGGAATTCACCATCCAGAAGGCAGCCCAGGGCCTGTCCGGGGCTAAGGAATACAAGAAATCCTATGGGAGCCGTAAGTTTTCCCTGGATCTTAGGAGGAAGGCAGGGGATGGGGAGATAAAGTATGCATCCTCCAATCAGAAAGTGGTAACGGTAGACAAGAAAGGGAGAGTATCCATCCGTGGTACGGGAAGCGCCGTCATAACGGTAAAAGCTCTGGGGGATACAAACTTTAAGGGGGAAAGCCTGAAAGCCGTGGTGAAGGTATGCCCGGCAAAACAGGAGGTGAAATCCCTGAAGCAGGCGAAGGGGAAGAAGCTTACTGTCCGCTGGAAGAGGGACGCCAGGGCAACAGGGTACCGTATCCAATACAGCACGGATAAAAAGTTCAGAAAAGGCGTGCGGACAATTATGGTCCGTAATAACAGGACAGTATCTAAGGCCCTTCCTAAAGTAAGCAAGGGCAAGGATTACTATGTAAGGGTATGCTCCTACAAGAAGGCAAAGGTAAATGGGAAGGCCCAGAACCTGTACGGGGCGTACAGTGCGAAGGTGAAAGGGAAACTTAAGAAATAGGGGACGGTACAAACAGCCGCTGCGGGAGGCTCCGCAGCGGCTGTTGCCATGATATGGCCTTAAATTTCTACTATAACCTTAAAATACTATCCTATTAAACCTTAGTATATTCTGTTATTATAATGTTACCAAGTACAGTGTAGTGCATATTAGAAGAGAACGGATAAACAGGACAGCAAGCAATCTTATAACACAGAAGAGGAGGAAAACAGATGAAGAGAAGAACGTTGGCAAGGGTATTAGGCATGGTAATGGTGTTTGCCATTTTGCCAGTCCCTCAGCTGCAGGCAGAGACGGATGTACCAGCAGCCGTTGTAGAAGCGGAGAAACTGCAGGAGCAGGAAGAAAAAGAACGGGAAGAGATGCTGCAGCAGATGGAGGCAGATTATGAACGTTTCCTGCAGGAGAAGGCAGAACGGGAGAGCAAATCAAAAGCCCGCCAAATGAGAAGGCGGCAGGTTCCCAAAGAAAGTTATGAAGAGGTCTTGCCTATAACAGAAGAAGAGCTGTCAAGGCAGGCTCAGAAGCAGGTAGAGGAAGCGGTACAGTTGTCCTCAGCGCCTGAAGAATCGGCAGAAAAGATTAATACTTACGGCGACGCAGCCTATGAGGTGGCAGTGAAGGAAGTTTTGGATGGATATTATGAGGATGCTGGTAATGTAAAGGAGGAAGAGTTAAAAGCTTTTTCTAAGAAGCTTGACGGGAGGGCAGAAGGTATCCTGAGGGGATATGAGGAGGCCTTGGAGGAACGCCAGAATGCAGGGCAGCTGGATTATGAAACAGAGACGGTGATGATTATGTTTGAAGAGGGGATGACCTATGAAGGGGCAAAGGAAATTACAGACCGTATCAGCGATAAAGTATTGGTATTGGATGGTACAGGGAGGACACTGGAGGATTGTGTTTCCAGCCAGGCAGACGAGGGTAATTTGCGGCTCATTGTAGGGGCGGACATAGGCATCTCCCAGACAGTGGGAAGTGTAGTGGAGATGCTGGAAACTGTGGAAGGGGTAGATGCGGCAGCAAGGAATGGGTATATGGAATATGAAGGGATAGAAGATGTGAATGATCCGATGAGGACATGGCAGTATTATTTGGGCTATGAAAATGTTTCGGATGCATGGAGGGCATTCACAAATTCATATGTTAAGAATTATATTAAGACAACCGTTGCTGTCATAGATACAGGTGTAGATGTGGATCATAAAGATTTAAAGGATGTTATTTCGTGGGATAGTGTTTCCTATGATTATGAAGGTGTTGATTGGCAAAACCCTAAGAAACTTTTTTATTGTGACAGGCGGTATAGCACGCCGCATGGAACAGCAGTTACAGGGATTATTGCCGCGAATAGCAATAATGGTATTGGAATGACAGGAATAACATCTATTTATGACTCGGGTAGAAATAAAGTAGAAAATTTGTGCGATATCCTTGCAGTCCATGCAGTTGATGTGAGCGACCCGTCTATCCATGAGTATGCTTTGGTTGAGGGGATACGCTACGCGGCTTCTCATGGAGCAGATGTAATTAATATGAGTTTTGGGCAATATAGCGCACCTAATCCCATTTTGGGCCAAGTTATCCAGGAAGCACATGAAGCGAATGTGGTACTGGTGGCATCAGCTGGAAATAAAAATACCTCAGCAAAACATTATCCTTCCTCCTATGAAAATGTAATTAGTGTTGCAGCCTTAGATGTTACAGGCACTCAAAAGGCAAGTTTTTCTAATTATGGTGAAGATACAGATATCTCAGCAGTTGGAGATGGTATGTATCTACTTAAAGCGGGAGATTCAGATGGGGTTTTAATAGATAAGGGTACATCTTACTCTGCGCCGCAAGTCTCGGCTGCGGCAGCTTTGATTCGTGCTATCTACCCAGGGATGAGCCCGGACCGGGTAGAATTTATCCTTTCACAGACAGCAGATTATTTGGATAACAATGACGGGGAGGAATATATAGGTTATGGACGTGTGAATATGGGGAATGCTGTCCATTATGCAAAGATACTGCAATTTATGTATGGAGAAGGAAATGCAAATGAAGTGAAGGTGGAGCCTAAAAATCCTGGTTCGGTTGAAATAGATATTGAGGCGAATCCATTTACGGAAATGTATGAAATTAAGCGTGCAGAAGGATTAAATGGGGAATATAAGACAATTATGACGCCTGGATATTGGTTGGAGAAAGACGGCCATATTATTTATCAGGATGAAAATGTAGAACCTGGAAAAACATACCACTATATGGTAAGGAAAAGGGTTTATGGTTATTATAATGGGATGGTTACTACTTATTCCCGTACGCTAGGCCCTTATTCTGCAACAGTTATGTAGATTTAACCAGCAACAGCTACTGTAAGTAAGGTTCAGTGGCTGTTGTTTTGATTTTACCTTAAATTTCTTCTATAACTTTAAATAAGTATCATATTTTTCCGTATTTCTTTTTGTTATAATAACTAAGGCAATATTTGACTTACCTGGCATTGCCCGCCTGGAATTAATAGATTTATGGGCAATAGGCAATGCCAGGGCAATAAAAAGGAGGGAAAAGGATGAAACGAAGAGTTTTAGCCATGTTTTTAAGCATGGCAATGGCATTTACAATGCTGCCAGCAATGTCTTTGCGGGCAGAAGGGAATGCCGCAGCAGGGAAGGCAGAAGAAGCAGGCGCTCTGGAAGCCAGCCCCAAGGCAGAAGAAGGGGAATTTGGCGTAAACCTTGCCAGGAGCGCAACTGCAACAGCCCCTCATACGAATCAATATGGCAACGTTACGACGGCGGCGATTAATGATGGGAGATTGGCTACAGGCGAAACAAGTACATCCTGGAACTGCTGGGGTGCAGCTGCCGATTTATATCCGATGCCGGTTACCCTTACCTGGGAGCAGGCACAGACGATGTCATCTATGCGTATTATGTGGTGGGCTTACCATGATGGCGGTGTTGTATTTCCGTCCAGTGCAGAGGTGCAATATCTGGATGGGGAAGAATGGAAAAAGATTGCTGATGTAGGCTTAGAGCATGGAGGCGTAGACGGTGCTGACGGCGTCTGGAATAATGTGAATTTCGATGCGCCAGTTACAACTACCGCTTTGCGTGTGGTGGCAGACAGGGAAAATAAAAGTGCTGGCATTGGAATCAGCGAGTGGGAAGTCTATGGTGAAGCTATTCCAGAGCGGATTACAGGTGCAAGCATTTCTGGCCCGGATGGGGTTACAGCAGGAGCAACTGGAAAATATACGGGAAGCGCTGTTCCAGCTAAGCTGTCTGAGGGTGCAGCATATGAATGGTCAATCGCAACCGGTGAAGATATTATAGAAATAGAAGGGGCATCAAATGCCAGTGAAGTGTCTGTGAAGGGAATAAAAGCAGGAGAGGCAGTACTTCATCTTAAAGTCACAAAAGATGGGGTTTCAAAAGAAACAGAATATTCTGTCCGTGTGATAGAGAATAAAATCAGCAGCATAGATGTATATAAGACATCAACAGCGGCAGGGATTGCGCCAATCCTTCCAGGTTCCGTAGTGGCAAATGGCATAGAATTTGACCATGCAACGCCAAAGACTACAGGAAAGTTTGATTTTGGGGAAGAATTTAATTCACGTTTAATCCCTGTCACATGGGAAGCAGTGAATGCTTCTGATTATGCAGTAGGTAAGGCAGGCACTACTTTTACTGTAAAAGGAACGGCCACTTATGGAGGTGAAGAGTTTGAGGCAGTTGCCGAAATCTCTGTAAAGAACCCTGTTGTTGTGGCAGAGTCCAACAGCAGCGTTACTTTTGAAAATGTGCAGTTAGAGGATGCTTTTTGGTCCCACAGGCAGGAGACAAATGCGATAACATCTTTGAATAAAGCAATTTCTGAGATTGCCAAAGCGACTGGCGGGGAGCCGAATTTTGACAATGCGATTAAGAAGCTGAACGGCCAGCCTTACAATGCATTTAGCGGGTTTGTATTCCAGGATTCAGATATTTATAAGAGTATTGAGGCTATTTCTTATACGCTCTCTGCAACACAGAATGATAATAGCGCAGAAATGACAGCACAGCGGAAAGTATTAGAGGATAAGCTGAATAGCTGGATTGAAAAAATTGAAAAGGTACAGTATGCAGATGGCTATATTGATACATATTTCACATTGCGCGGCTCAGGAGATGGGGGCGGGCCTACACCGATGACCCATCGTTGGCAGGATTTTTCTCGTCATGAAATGTACAATGCAGGGCATTTCTTAGAAGGCGTAGTGGCTTATACCCGTTACAGGGAAGGGATTAACAAGCCGGATTACAGGCTTTATGTAGCAGGCAGGCGTTTTGCGAATGAGATAGTATCTCTGTTTGGGCCGGATGGGACGCGCCATGAGGTTCCAGGGCATGAAGAGATTGAGTTGGCAATGGTGAAATTTGGTAAGTTGGTGGAGGAATATGAAGGGGAAGGAACTGGACAGCCATATTTTGATACCGTAAAGGTACTGGTTGACAGGCGCGGGGAAAGCGCAAGCCTCCGTGAAAGCGGGTACAAAGGCGATACATATTCCCAAGATAGGACTCCGTTTAAGGAAGAGACAAATGCAGTAGGGCATGCCGTGCGCGCCAACTATTTCTATACAGGCGTAACAGATATTGCTACGCTTCTGCCAGAAGGGAATGCAGATAGGGATGCTTATATTAAGAGCCTGGATACTATTTGGGAATCTGTAACACAACGGAAGACTTATATTACAGGTGGTATTGGAACAACGACAGCTGGCAGTGATTCAGAAGGTTTCGGGCGTGATTATGATTTGCCTCCAAACCAATCATATTGCGAAACATGTGCGGCAATCGGGTCTGCAAATTGGAACCTGAGGATGAATTTGCTGCATGAGGATGGAAAATATGCGGATATGGTGGAGACAAACCTGTACAATTCTATTTTGGTAGGGACGAATTTGGACGGGAACCTTTTCTATTACGATACCTTGTTAGAAGTAGACAGGGGCAAAGGGCGTTCAAATTGGTTCAATTGCGCATGCTGCCCTCCGAACTTAATGCGAACCATTGCATCCTTGAGCGGTTATATGTATACCGTACATGGTAATACCTTGTTTGTTAATATGTACTCTGGAAGCAATGGTTTGGTGAATGTAGGCGGAACCCAAGTAGGGTTGAAGCAAGAGACAGATTATCCATGGGATGGGGCTGTGAAGATGACCGTTAGCCTTCCGGAATCCAAAGAATTTGCGATGAAAATCCGCATCCCAGGATGGGTAAATGAGCAGAAGAATAAGAATGTGGCTATTAAAGTGAATGGCCAGAGTATGGATGTTTCTGTAGAAAAGGGTTATGCAACCATTAATGGGACATGGGATAATGGCGATGTCGTAACAATTGATATCCCAATGGAAATTCGGATGACAGAAGCCCATGAAAAGGTAGTGGCAAATAAAGGCAGGATTGCACTGCAGAGGGGCCCGGTTGTATATTGTATGGAAAAAGCTGGAAATGCACAGCTGAATGCCGGTATTGAGAACTTTAACCCGTTAAACTTTGTGATTCCAAGGGATGCCGAGCTTACAGCAACCCGTAAAAAAGATTACTTAAAAGATATTGTAGAGATTACAGGCGATGTAAAATATGCAACAGGAAATGAATCTGAAATGATTGACGCCAAGCTGCAGGCAATTCCTTATTATGCATGGAATAACAGAGGTGATGATGCAGAATATGTTCCAGGGCAAGGAAAGAATTCATCCAGCAAAATGCTGATTTGGACTATGGCAGATACACCGATTGTAAAGGAAATCAGCGTGCGTAATTTTGCAACGCCGTCCGTAAGCTTCGTAGGATGGGGTATGGGGGCAGACCGTTTTGCAGATGGCGTGGAAGGCACTTTCTGGAATGGCCATAGTGATAAAAGCCTTGAGACCGGAGGGAGCCAGTGGATGATGTATGACTTTGGCGGTGCTAAGGCAGAGCTGACAGAGTCAAGGATTTGGTTCTTTGATGACGGCGGCGGAGTAATGCTTCCGAAGGGAATCAAGATAGAATATGAAAAAGAAGACGGAAGCTGGGCAGAGGTGACAAAGGCTGGCGAATGGACTTACAAAGCCGGCGAGTATGTCACATATCCATTTGAGAAGATTGTAACATCAAAAATCCGCGTTACCATGGATCATGCAGTGGTAGGCGGGAATAAAGTGGCAGTTGCTGTCAATGAATGGGATTTGACAGGGACTCTGATTGTAGACAGACAGCCTTTGACAGATGCGGTTGCAAGCGTAGAGTCCAAGCTGGGCGGCCTGAACCAAGATGACTATACGGCAGAAAGCTGGGATAACCTGCAGTCTGCATTAGCTAAGGCAAAAGGGTTTTTGGCTAGGCCTATCGTAAGCCAGAAACAGTTAGACGATGCAAAGAGCGCTTTAGAAGACGCCGATGCAAAATTGGAGAGGAAAGAGCCAGCAGTAGATAAAAATGCCCTGGCTTCTTATGTGGCAAACATTGAGAACAAGATAAAAGGCCTGAACCAGAACGATTACACCACAGAGAGCTGGAGCAAGCTCCAGGCAGCCCTGGCAAATGCAAAGGAGATCCTAGGGAATGCAAATGCAACCCAGGCTCAGGTGGATGCAGCAAAGGCCGCCTTAGAAGACGCCGAGGCAAAACTGGCCAAGAAGCCGGTAGTTACCCCTAGCGTAGACAAGGCAAAGCTTAACAGCACGATTGCTTCCGCAAAGAAATACAAGAAGGATAAATACACGGCAGCTAGCTGGAAAGCTTTCAGCACGGCATTGAGCGCCGCCCAGAAGGTTGCAGCCGATAAGAATGCAACACAGGCCAAGGTAAACGATGCAGCCAGCAAGTTACAGAAGGCAGTGAAAGCCCTTATCAAATTAAAGGTAACCGCTACCAAGAAAGCCACCTTGGGTAAGGGAGAGAAATATTCCGTAGCTGCTAAGAACTGCACCTACACCACTTCCAATAAGAAAGTGGCCACAGTAAACAGCAAGGGCGCCGTTGTGGCCAAGGGAACTGGGAAAGCCACTGTGAAGGCTATCAACAAGAATGGCAAGGTAACAGTTTACAACCTGACTGTGAAGAAAGCGCCCAGCAAGATAAGCAAGGTGACCCCATCCAAGAAGACCTTGAAGAAGGGCAAAAAGGTGACCCTGAAAGTGAAGCTGCCAAGCGGCACAGCCAGCAACAAGATTACCTTTACTTCTTCCAATAAGAAAGTGGCTACAGTAAGCTCCAAGGGTGTTGTGGTAGCCAAGAAGAAAGGGACGGCAACGGTTACGGTCAAGACCTTTAATAAGAAGAGCAAGAAAGTTAAGATTACCGTGAAATAACACAATTGCAGAGATAGGATGGCTGTACGGTATTTTTACAGGGGCGGAAGGTGGTTCCGCCCCTGTCTTGCCATTTTAGGAACCTTGCAGGGATTTTGGCGGTATTCCGGACAAGGATGTAAGCGCGGGGTGCGCAAAGTGCAGGGAGACAGTGTGCCACAGGAATACGTGGAGAAAGGGGAAAGAAGATGCGATTGAAAAAATTACGCAAGGCTGCAGGCTTGCTGTTGGCCAGCGCCATGCTTTTTACTTCCGTGCCGGCTGCGCCTTTGGCAGCGGCAGCAGGGACAGCTGCGGGCATATCCTCCAGGATGGCGTGGGAGGATAAAGAAAACCCAACCCTCCGGGATTATGCAACCCCTTCTGTTAGCCATATTGGATGGGGCATGGGGGCAGAGAATTTTGCAGATGAGAATATGAGTACCTTCTGGAATGGCCATAACGACCAGAACCTGGCCAATTATGACCAGTGGATGATGTACGATTTCGGCGGGCGCAAAGCAGAGATTAAAGGGTCGGATATCACCTTTTATGACGATGGCGGCGGGGTAATCACACCTACCAATATCACGATAGAATATGGTACGGACGACGGGGGATGGCAGGAAGTCACCAGGAAGGGGGAATGGGTATTCAAGAAAAACCAGACCGTGACCTATGAGTTTGAGCCTGTAACCACTTCAAAAATCCGTGTTACCATGGAACATGCGCTTTTAAATGGCGTAAAGATTGGGGTGGCAGTATATGACTGGAAATTGCTGGGCGATGTGCCGGAGGATTTCCCTAAGCCAAACCCAGTGGAGCCGGAGGAGCCCAGCGAAGACCTGAAGCTTCCGGATGCCGCTATTTATGCGGTTCCAAGTTCTGACTATACCTCTCCGTGGGAGAATTTGTACGGCATCAACGACCCGGGGTTTGATCCGTCCGGTTCCTCTATCGGGACAGGGCTTGGCTGGGGGAACTGGCAGCAAGCCACAGGCAGCGAGCATTGGCTCCAGTATGATTGGGATGAACCCGTGACCACCAAGACCTTCCAGATTTATTGGTACGGCGATGACGGCGGCATGAAGCTGCCTTCCAATGTCCGGTTCCAGTATAAGGATGCAAATGGGGCCTGGAAGGATGCAGAATTAGTTTCCAACAGCAAGAATTTCTTGAAATTCAACTGTTACAACCAGGTTACCATTGGGGAAGTGACGACCAAATCTATCCGTATGTATATGACGGTAACCGGCGACTGCAACGGCGTGTACCGCTGGAAGGTACATTCTGATATCAGCGATGAATTTGTCGTATCTGCCGCATGCAGCAGCCTGGTAATCCCTGAGATGAAAGAGGGGAGGGTATCCAGCCGTATTTACAAGAACCTGACGCTGCCTGCCGCCGCAATGAACGGGCTGGTGGATGTGTCCTGGAAGAGCGGCAATACCGGCGTCATTTCGGATGATGGTAAAATCACGCCCCCGTCCCAGGATACGGAGGTTACCTTGACGGCTACCTGTACCCTGGCGGCAGACCCATCCATCAAGAAGGACAAGGAAATCAAAATCCTGGTACTTTCGGGCAGCACGACGGAATACGCCATGACCATCGACCGGAAGGACAAGGGCGTGGATATCAGCCAGGATCTGTTCGGCGTGTTTTATGAGGATATTAACAGTTCCGCAGACGGCGGGCTTTCCAGCGAACTGGTAAAGAACAATTCCTTTGAGAATTACCAGAACCTGCATTCCACTACTTCCCCAGAAGTGAAGGGGGACCAGGCGTCCTGGAAGCTCCACTGGGACAGCAGCAATGCGTCCAACTTTGTGGTTGAGAGAAGCGCAGGCTTAAACAATGCCAATAAGAATTATGCAAAAATTACCGGGAACCAGGTTTTGTCCAACCATGGATTTGTAGAGAGGGCAAAATTAGACAAATCAGCCATGGCAATCCGCAAAGGCGCTAAATATGATTTTTCCATGTTTATGAAAGCAGGCAGCGCTTATTCCGGCGCCGTGAAGGTTAAGGTAGTGGATGACAGCGGGGCGGCCCTTACCAATGAAGCTGCTTTGTCCCTGAAAAAAGACGGCACATGGCAAAAGGTTACAGCTTCCCTGACAGGGAACGATACGAAGCTTGGCACCCTTACCCTGGCATTTGAAGGGGCAGGCGCGTCCGACGCAATCTATATTGACATGGTGTCCCTGATACCTACGGATAGCTATGGTTATGGCAATAAGAATTATTCTTATGGCGCAGGCCTTAGGAAAGACCTGGTGGAAAAACTGCAGCAGCTGAACCCCAGCTTCATCCGTTTCCCAGGCGGCTGCGTTGTGGAAGGCAGCTATGGTACGGACGGCTATTACAACTGGGAAGATTCTGTGGGGCCGTTAGAAGAGCGCAGGGCAATCGGAAGCTATTGGGGAAGCCCTTGGAAATCGGTAAGCTATAAATATGCACAGGATAAATTCGGCTATATGATGTCTTACCAATTCGGCTACCATGAGATCTTAACGCTCTGTGAGGATTTAGGGGCGCAGGCGTTCCCTATTTTAAGCGCGGGCATTTTCTGCCAGTTTACAGACGCCTCATCCTCGTCTTTCAGCGGGGAGGCGTTGAAGCCCTTTGCAGACCATGCCACCCATCTGATTGACTATTGCTGGGGGGACCCAAGCAGCCCGGACGCCACCCAGGCTTATTGGGCAAAAAAGCGTGTGGAGAACGGCCATGCGGCAGCCTTTGACCTGAATTACCTTGGCATTGGCAATGAGAACTGGGAAGAGCCGCAGAAAGGCATTTCCTATTTTGCAAATTTTGCATGGATCAAAAAATATGTGGAGGATTATGTAAAGGCGCATTATCCAGGCAGGAAGATTACGCTGATTTCCTCTACGGGCCCCTATTACCAGGGCGGGCAGGATACGCAGGCATGGAACTGGGTGAACCGGGATATGCCAGGCGAGACGCTGGTGGATGAGCATTATTACATCAATTACGCCGGGGACGGCAACAATACCCTCCTGAGCGGCGATTATATTTACGACAGTTATAAGCGCCTGGAGGACGGCGGCAGCAACGTGTTTGTGGGCGAGTACGCAGGCCATCTGACGGCCACCACGGAAAATGTGCTGGATACAGCCATCAGTGAGGCCGCTTATATGACAGGCCTTGAGCGGAACGCGGATATCGTGCGCCATGCCGCCTATGCCCCCCTCTTTGAGCGGGAAGGCTGCAGGGATTGGGATTACAACCTGATTAAATTTGACGCCTACAATAGCTACGGCACCCCCAGCTATTATGTGCAGGCCATGTATTCCAACAACTACGGCAAACGCATCCTCAACACTACGCTGGAGAAATACAACAGCCAGACTGCTTCTTATGACAAGAAGCCAGGCCACCAGACAGAGCTCTACTATGTGACCTCTGAGGATGAGGAAAATATTTATACGAAACTTGTAAACCATGATAGTTACGCCAAAGAAATCACCTTGCGTTACCCAGGCGTCCAGGATGGCGCAAAGGTAGAACTGATTTGCCTGTCCGGCGATGCCATGGATAAGAATACCATTACAGAACCGGCGAAGGTTGCCCCGGTGACGACGGAAACCGTTTTGGCAGGCGGGAGCATGGCCTATGTGGTGCCGGCAATGTCCCTTACGGTTGTAAAGGTAACATACAATGAAAACGGGCAGCCTGAAACGGATAAGGCCGCATTGGATACGCTTGTAAAGGCCATAGAAGCAAAACTCAAAGGCCTCAGCCAGGATGATTATACGAAAGAGAGCTGGAGCAGCCTCCAGGCAGCCTTAGCGTCCGCAAAGGGCGTCCTGGGGAATGCGGATGCCACCCAGGCGCAGGTAGACAGCGCCAAGAAGGACTTAGAGGAAGCAGATGCAAAATTAACCAAGGCGCCGGCCGTTACGGATTTCTCCAAACTGAAAACCAGGGTGGACAGCGCTAAGAAGAAATACAAGAAGGCAGATTATACGGAAGCCAGCTGGAAAGCATACAGCAAAGCCTTAAGCGCAGCCCAAGGCGTCCTGGGCAATAAGGATGCGACCCAGAAACAGGCCGACAGCGCTGACAGCAGCCTGCAGAAGGCAATCAAGGCTTTGGTGAAGCTACGGGTGGCTGCCACCAAGAAGGCAACCTTAGGGAAAGGCGAAAAGTATTCCGTTGCTGCCAAGAACTGCACCTATACCACTTCCAATAAGAAGGTGGCGGCAGTAAGCAGCAAAGGCATAGCCGTGGCGAAGGGCACGGGGAAAGCCACGGTGAAAGCCATAAATAAGAACGGCAAGGTAACTGTGTATCATTTGTCTGTCAAGAAGGCCCCAAGCAAGATCAGCAAGGTCACCCCATCTAAGAAGACCTTGAAGAAGGGCAAGAAAGTGGCCTTAAAGGTGAAGCTGCCCAGCGGGACAGCCAGCAATAAGATAACCTATACCACTTCCAATAAGAAGGTAGCTACCGTAAATGCAAAAGGCACAGTCCTGGCCAAAAAGAAAGGGAAAGCAACCATTACCATTAAGACATTTAATGGGAAGAAGAAGAAAGTTACGGTTACTGTGAAGTAAACAAGGCCAGCGGCAGGGGATATCCCCTGCCGCTGGCATATTTGTCTGTAACCTGCGGCTTCCGGTTGTGTTTTCCAGGAGACGGGAGTATAATAGGTGCAGCAAATGCAGCAGGGAAACCAGATAGCTGCAGGCAAGACAGATTATAAGGAGGGAATTATGATAGCAGGAAGGATAGATGCGCTTCGGGCAGAAATGCGCAAAAGGAAGATTGACATGTATATTGTGCCTACCTCTGATTTCCACGAATCGGAATATGTGGGCGAACATTTTAAGGCAAGGAAATTCATCACTGGATTTACCGGCTCTGCCGGGACGGCAGTCATTACCTTGGAAGAGGCCGGCTTATGGACAGATGGGCGGTACTTTATCCAGGCGGAGAAGGAATTGGCCGGTACGCCTGTCACCCTATACCGCATGGGGGAAGAGGGCGTCCCTACCGTCAGGGAATATGTGGAGAAGAACCTTGGGCCGGCCGGCTGCCTGGGCTTTGACGGCCGTGTGGTGAATGCCAAAGACGGCGCAGGATATGAAAAAACTGCCCTGGACAGGCAAGGGTCTGTGTATGTGGAAGAAGATTTGGTGGGCCTGGTGTGGGAAGGCCGCCCAGGGCTCCCCAAGCACCCAGCCTACATCCTTGCGGAAAAGTATGCCGGGGAAGGCGTCCAAAGCAAGCTGGGGAGGCTGCGCGGGAAAATGAAGGAGAAGGGCGCCGGCATCCATATCCTGACTTCCTTGTATGATATCGCCTGGCTTTTCAATATCCGCGGGGGCGACATTCCCCATGTGCCGGTAGCCTTGTCCTTTGCGGCCATTACAATGAAGGAAAGCTTCTGGTTCGTCCATGAGGAGGTTTTAAGCCAGGCCCTGAAAGATTACTGCCGGGAAAATAAAATTACGATCTGCCCCTATGAGGGTATTTACAGCTATGCATCCCAAATCCCTGCCGGGGAATCCGTGCTTTTGGATCCCAAAATTGTCAACTACCGCATTTTCCACAGCCTGCCCGAGGGAGGGAAGGCCATCCAGGCAGACAACCCCACGGAATGGATGAAAGCGGTTAAGAATGAGACGGAGATTTCCAATATCCGCAACGCCCACGTCAAGGACGGCGTTGCCTTTACAAAATTTATGTACTGGTTAAAGACCCACGTCGGCAAAATGGAAATCACTGAGATTTCAGCTTCTGATTATTTGGAAAGCTTAAGGCGCGCCCAGGATCTGTTTGTGGACTTGAGTTTTGACACCATCAGCGCCTATGGCCCGAACGCCGCCATGATGCACTACACAGCCACCCCGGATTCTGACACAAGGCTTGAGCCCCATGGGTTCCTCTTGGTGGATTCTGGCGGCCACTACCTGGACGGCAGCACGGATATCACCAGGACCATGGCTTTAGGGGAACTGAGCTGGGAAGAGAAATTCCACTTTACCACGGTCTGCCGTTCGAACCTGAACCTGGCTGCGGCCAAGTTCCTCTATGGCTGCTGCGGCCTGAACCTGGACATCCTTTCCCGGGGCCCCTTGTGGGAGTTAGGCCTTGACTACAAATGCGGCACCGGCCATGGCATCGGCTATCTTCTGAACGTCCATGAAGGCCCCAACGGCTTCCGCTGGAAGCTGGTGCCAGAGCGCAACGACAGCTGTGTCCTGGAAGAGGGCATGGTCACCACGGACGAGCCCGGCCTGTACCTGGAAGGGAAATACGGCATCCGCACCGAGAATGAGCTTCTCTGCAAGAAGGCTGGCAAAAATGAATACGGCCAGTTTATGGAATTTGAGGCAATCACCTATGCCCCCATTGACTTAGACGCCATCCTCCCAGAGGAAATGACGGCCAGGGAGCGCAAGCTATTGAATGATTACCATAAGATGGTATATAGGGAGATTTCGCCCTTCCTGACGGAAGAAGAACAAAAATGGCTGGCAGGGTATACAAGGGAAATATAAGAGGAGAAGATAAAAAGCGGCCATCCGCAAGGATGGCCAAAAATCTACGGGGAGTACCTCCTGGATTCCGGGAATCCAGGAAGCATGAGTTATGAAAAATTATATTAGCTTATTAGCTAGTACGTGTTTCAGTATAACCAGGAAATGTGATATATATGTGAGGGAAGTAAAAAAAAATTTAGAAATCTATAAAAAATACATAAACTTTTCTAAGGAATCCTGAGAAATTGGTTAAGAATGCACGTTTTTTACAAAATTGGAAAAAAAAGGCTTTGAAAATCCCCCATGATTGTATATAATGTAACTATGTATGGAAAAATAGAATATCATGTTGAAGTGTGTTCACATAGAGAACGAAAGGGGACAGTCATATGGCCACAGATATTGGAATTGATTTAGGGACAGCTAGCATCCTGGTGTATATCAAAGGAAAGGGCGTTGTGTTAAAAGAGCCTTCCGTTGTTGCTTTTGACAGAGATACCAATAAGATAAAAGCGATTGGGGAAGAGGCCCGGCTGATGCTGGGGAGGACTCCTGGGAATATTGTTGCGGTAAGGCCCTTGCGCCAAGGCGTAATCTCCGATTATACGGTGACGGAGAAGATGATGAAATATTTTATCCAGAAGGCGCTGGGGAAAAAGAGCTTCCGCAAGCCCAGGATTAGCGTATGCGTCCCAAGCGGTGTGACAGAAGTAGAGAAGAAGGCTGTGGAGGACGCCACATACCAGGCAGGAGCCAGGGAAGTATCCATTATTGAGGAGCCGATTGCAGCAGCAATCGGCGCCGGCGTGGACATTGCGAAACCCTGCGGCAATATGATTGTGGACATTGGCGGCGGTACGGCAGATATCGCAGTCATATCCCTGGGCGGCACCGTAGTAAGTACCTCCATTAAGATTGCAGGGGATGACTTTGATGAAGCCATTGTCCGTTATATGAGGAAGAAGCATAACCTGCTGATTGGTGAGAGGACGGCAGAGGATATTAAGATTAAGATTGGGACCTGTTTCCCATTGGCACAGAACGATACCATGGATGTAAGGGGCAGGAACCTGGTGACCGGCCTTCCTAAGACGGTGTCCGTATCCTCAGAAGAGACAGAGGAGGCATTGCGGGAGAACACGCTGCAGATTGTGGAGGCAGTCCACAGCGTATTGGAGAAAACCCCTCCAGAGCTGGCAGCAGACGTGGCGGACCGGGGGATTATCCTAACCGGCGGCGGCTCATTGCTCAGGGGGTTAGAAGAGCTGATTGAGGACCGGACCGGGATCAATACAATGACGGCGGAAGAGCCTATGACCTGCGTGGCAGTCGGCACAGGAAAATATGTAGAATTTTTATCAGGGAAACGGGAAGAGTAGCCGATATAATAGAATAGGGCATAATAACAGTTACAGAAGGAGCAGTGAATTATGGTAAAAGGATTGTACACTGCCTATACAGGCATGCTGAACCAGCAGAACCGGCTAGATGTCCTGACGAACAACCTTGCCAATTCTGCAACCAACGGATTTAAGAAGGAAGGCTCTACCTCCCAGTCTTTTGATGAAACTTTGGCCATTAAGATTAAGGATACGTCGGATTACGGCATGGCCAAGCGCCTTGGGGATGTCTCCCTGGGCGTCAAGATTGGGGAATGCTACACGGATTTTGGGCAGGGGGCGTTCCGCGTCACAGACAATGTGTATGACATTGCGTTAGACGGGGATGGCTTCTTTGCAGTTTCCTTTACCAGCAAGGATGGGGAGGCTTCCGTAAAATATACCAGGGACGGTGCATTTACAGTCAGCCAGGATGGCTATCTGATGACAAAAGACGGGGATTTCGTGCTGAACCCTGCGGCCGCGCAGGCCGGGAACCCTGGCCAGGCCGGGTACATTCGCGTGGATCCCAATGTCAAGATTGTGGTGGACGAAGGCGGCAACATTTACCAGAATAACGTGCAGGTCGGGCAGATTGGGCTTGTGGATTTTGCAGATTACAATTACCTCTCGAAATACGGCGAGAATATGTATGAGATGGTAGAAGGCGGCCAGCGGCAGGCTGCAAATCCCAAAGTGGTGCAGGGCACGCTGGAAATGTCAAATGTAAACGTTATTTCCGAGATGGTGGAAATGATTTCCATTTCCAGGGCTTACGAGTCCAACCAGAAAATCATCCAGACAATTGACGAGACGCTTGATAAGGCCGTGAACAGTATCGGCAAGGCATAGGAAGGAGCTGTATTAATATGATGAGAGCATTGTGGTCGGCGGCATCGGGCATGATTGCCCAGCAGACGGCAGTGGACAGCATTGCGCATAACCTGGCGAATGTGAATACCAATGGATATAAGACAGAGAAGGCAGAGTTCAAATCACTGCTTTACCAGACGCTTCAGACAAGGACCACCACTGCAAATGGGGAACAGAAGCCTATCAACGCACAAGTCGGGCTGGGCACCAGGGTTGCATCCATTACTTCTTACTTTGGGCAGGGACCCATGCTGGAGAGCGAGAGCGATACGGCATTTGCAATTAATGGAGACGGCTTTTTTGCGGTTAGGGGTGCAGACGGCAATACATACTATACCCGCAAGGGTGATTTTAAGCTGAGCCTGGACGGGGACGGGTATAAATCGCTTGTTACCTCAGAAGGGTATCCGGTCCTGGATACGAATGGGAACCCAATCCGGATTCCGGCAGATGTCAGCACGACCAGGCTGTCCGTTAGTTCGGAAGGGAATTTTGGGTATTTGGATCCCCAAGGGAATTTTGTGGATTTGAATGCTGCCTTTGGGCTGTACCAGTTCAGCAACCCGGCAGGTCTTGAGAAGCTGTCCAACAGCCTCCTGCAGGTAACAGATGCCTCAGGCGCGCCTTTGAGCGAGGCGACGAACCAGAACCTGACCCAGAGCGTGATCCGCATTGGCTATCTGGAAGGCTCCAATGTCCAGGTGGCAGATGAGATGGTGAACCTGATTGTGGCACAGAGGGCGTATGAGATGAATTCCAAGGCCATCCAGGCTTCCGATGATATGCTGGGGCAGGCAAACCAGCTGAAGAGGTAACCCGGAAGCGCTGATATAGCTGACATAATGGAACATAACCATAGAAAGAAGGGTACTTATGAGTCTTAGCTTAGATGGGATTAACCCGTATGGCAATTATAATATGGACACGACGTCCACAGGCAAATTGGAAGAGACGCTGAATTCAGACCTATCCAAAGCTACGGATGATGAACTGATGTCCGTGTGCAGGGACTTTGAATCTTATTTTGTGGAGCAGATGTTTAAGGCCATGCAGAAAATGGTGCCGGAGTCCAGCCAGGAGATGTCTTCTTCTACCAAGCAGCTCCAGGATTATTACAAAGAGCAGATGACCCAGAGTTTTGCGGAGCAGTCCACAGAGTCTGGCGGGCTGGGGATTGCGCAGATGCTGTATGAGCAGATGAAACGCAATTACGGTTTGGAATAGGGCTGTGGAGACATTGGCAGGGTTTGTGGGGCATATCGTGTTCCAGAACCCAGAAAATGGCTATACGGTATTGGATTTGGTCTGCGGGGAGGAGGAGGTTACCTGTGTGGGGCTGTTCCACGGCGTGGGCGAAGGCGAAAGCCTGTCCATGGACGGGGAATATGCGACCCATCCTTCCTATGGCAGGCAGTTTAAGATGGAATCTTTCCAGGTGAAGCCGCCGGAGGATGCAGCCTCCATGGAACGCTACCTGGGTTCGGGCGCCATTAAGGGCGTAGGCGCGGCATTGGCTGCCCGCATTGTCCGGAAGTTCCGGGGGGATACCTTCCGTGTCATCGAAGAGGAGCCGGAGCGCCTGGCAGAGGTGAAGGGCATCAGCAAGAATAAGGCCATGGAGATTGCAGCCCAGGTCGTGGGCAAGCAGGAAATGCGCCAGGCTATGCTTTTCCTGC
The DNA here is from genome assembly GCA_910588965.1 of uncultured Lachnospiraceae bacterium. Classification (GTDB taxonomy): domain Bacteria; phylum Bacillota; class Clostridia; order Lachnospirales; family Lachnospiraceae; genus Petralouisia. The sequence continues at coordinate 40,854 of CAJUSO010000030.1, forward strand.
AGCAGTATGGGATTTCCCAGTCCTTGGGCGCCAAGATTTACCAGGCCTATGGGCAGAGGCTTTATGGGATCCTAAAGGAAAACCCTTACCGCCTGGCAGAGGATATCCAGGGCGTGGGGTTTAAGGTGGCGGATGGGATTGCCGCCAAGATAGGGATTCGCCCGGATTCGGATTTCCGTATCCGGAGCGGCATCCTGTATGCCTTAGCCCAGTCAGCCCTAGAGGGGCACACCTGCCTGCCAGCGGAATTGCTGGGGCAGAAAGCAGGCGGGCTGTTAGGGGTCGTGCCTGGGGATATGGAAAAGTATTACATGGATCTTGCCATAGACAAAAAAATCATAGTGAAAGAGACAGAGGGCGGCCGGTTTATCTATGCGGCCCATTATTATTATATGGAAGCCAATACGGCCGCCATGCTCAAGCAGCTGGATATTTCCTATGAAGTGCCGGAGGGGGAAATCCAAAGGCGGATTTCAGAGATTGAGAAGGCGGCGGGCGTGGCTTTGGACGGGCTCCAGGCAGAGGCGGTACGGCAGGCCGCTACGAACGGCCTGATGGTCATCACGGGGGGCCCAGGCACAGGCAAGACCACCACGATTAATACGATAATCCGTTATTTTGAAATGGAGGGCCTGGATATTTTCCTGGCTGCACCCACAGGGAGGGCGGCAAAGCGTATGGGCGAGGCCACAGGGTTTGAGGCCAGGACCATCCACCG
>CAJUSO010000031.1 GCA_910588965.1 uncultured Lachnospiraceae bacterium
AAAAAACACCAGCCCAACAAACGAGTCTAAAGTTGCTTATATTGAATTTGAAGGTGAAGGGGTAGTAACGGCAGCAGATATCCAGGTAGACCCAGATATCCAGGTGCTGAACCCAGATTTGGTAATTGCCCACCTGAACGGCGGGACGGATTCCAGGCTTTATATGGAACTGACGATTACCAAGGGAAGGGGATATGTGAGCGCGGAGAAGAACAAGACAGAGGATGTGCCTATTGGGGTCATTGCAGTTGATTCCATTTACACGCCTGTGGAACGCGTGAACCTTACCATTGAGAATACCCGTGTAGGACAGATTACAGATTATGACAAGCTTACCCTTGATGTGTACACAAATGGCACATTAGAGCCGGATGAGGCGGTGAGCCTGGCAGCCAAAGTCCTGAGTGAGCATCTGAATCTGTTTATTGACCTGTCGGAGAACGCAAGGACTGCAGAAGTCATGATTGAAAAAGAGGACAATGCCAAAGAAAAAGTCCTGGAAATGAACATTGACGAGTTGGAGCTGTCCGTCCGTTCTTATAACTGCTTGAAGAGGGCAGGCATCAACACGGTGGAAGAACTGACTAACCGGACGCCAGAAGACATGATGAAAGTCCGGAACTTGGGGCGCAAGTCCTTAGAAGAAGTGTTGGCGAAGCTAAAAGAGCTTGGGCTGCAGCTGAATCCCGGGGAGGAATGAAACCCTCTGGGTTTCCAGGGAAGGATTCTTTTGGTGATAAGGCTGGCAGCAGTTAGGCTAACATTAATTTTATGCAGGAAGCAATTGGATAGGGATTTCCTGTGCCTCAGGCATAGGGGTTTCACCATAGAGGCAGGGTTTCTAAGACCAAAAGGCATAGCCCTGTGGGTGCCGCGCTGTACGCCCGCAATGGAGCAGCCCAGCGATTGTGCAGTATTTTTGGGCAGCTGCAAGCAGCATGGCATTCCCTCCGGCAAGAGGGCAGACAAAATAGAACCGTATTCGGCGAATAAGACCATAAGGCATTGCCGGGTATGCCATAAATGGAGGATATAAGAATGGCAAAGTATAGAAAATTAGGCAGGACCTCAGACCAGAGGAAGGCCTTAATCCGTAATCAGGTAACCGCATTGCTGTACAATGGCAAAATCGTTACCACAGAAGCAAAAGCAAAGGAAGTCCGCAAAGTGGCAGAAGGTTTGATTGCCATGGGCATCCGGGAGAGAGACAACTTCGAGGAAGTTACCGTAACGGCCAAGGTGCCACGTAAGGATCAGAACGGCAAAAGGGTAAAAGAAGTTGTGGATGGCAAGAGAAGGACAGTATATGACGAAGTAGAGAAGAAGGTTAAAAAGGATCTTCCTTCCCGTTTACATGCAAGGCGCCAGATGAATAAGGTATTATACCCTGTCACCTATGTTCCCGCAGAAAAGGCAGGGCGCAAGAAGAATACCAAGAAAGTTGATGTCGCCGCCAAAGTATTTGACGAAATCGCTCCAAAGTATGCAGACCGTAACGGTGGGTACACCAGAATCGTAAAGATTGGGCAGCGTAAAGGGGACGGAGCCTTAGAGGTTCTTCTTGAGCTTGTATAAGGAACCCTATTCGAATCGGAAAAGTAAATACAGATAAAAGGCAGCCGCCGAAAGGATATTTGGAATGTATCCTTCCGGCGGCTGTTTTTTCTCCAAAATCCGTATAACACAAAGGGATCTTTGTTGCCCTGCAGGATATCCCAATGTATTTGATAGGATTTTAGTGGCGGCTGCCAGCCGCCGGATCTTTTTGCCGGTCATCCTTGGGAGAAGCCCCTACTATTTTCCGATAATCCCTGGGAGAAGCCCCTACTATTTTATGGAAGGTCTTGGAAAAGTACAGCCCATTGTCAAAGCCTACGGAGGTAGCAATGGCTGCGATGGACAAGGAGGAATGCTGGAGGAGGTGGCAGGCCTGCTTGATGCGGAAAGCTGTCAGGTATTCTTTGGGCGATTTGCGGACGACGGCCTCAAAGGAACGGAACAGGTGGCTCCGGCTAATCCCGACGTAGCTGGCAATGTCTTCTACCGTAATCGGGTAAGAATAATTGGCGGAGATATAGGCAATGGCAGCCTGTACATAACTGCCAGCCGTATTGGTATGCCCTGCGGCGCTGGAATGCTTCATAAAGAGCGCAAGGGTGCAGTAGAGGCGCCCAGTCATTTCCACTGAATCCACGAACTGGTTCCCGCTGGCTTCGTAAATACCCATAAGGTGCGCCTGGATGGCATCCTTCAGGCTGCTGGTAGGGAGGACGGGGGAAGACGGGGAAAAATCGGTGGCATTTAGGATGCTGGCAGCGTCGCTCCCCTGGAAGCCTACCCAGGAATATTCCCAGGGCTGGCTGCTGTGGGCATAGTAGGTGACTTCTGTCTGGGGATAGATAAGGAAGGTATCCCCGGCGTTGATTTCGTAGGTCTGGCCGTTTACTTGGTAAAAGCCCTTTCCCGTAATAATATGGTGGATTAAATAGTGGTCCCGGACGCCGGGGCCCCATTGGTGCCGCGGCTCGCATTTTTGGAATCCTGTGTTGTATACGGAAAGGGAGACCAGCTCCTTCTTGGGGTTTTTGTAGGAATTTTTATATTTCGGGTTCATTTGTAGCCTCTATCTATAAAGTCTGTGCCAGGTTTCTGGCCTGTTTACGTTTCTGGGTCTGTACTTATAGTATACGCCCATTTTTTGGAAAATGCAACAAAATTACATATAACGAATACATTTGCATCTATTAAAAAGAGAAAGGGCAGGATATACTACAAATACAAGCAACCATTTTAATCCAGCCGGCGGAAGCAAAGCCCATGTAAGAATCCAGGGGGCAGCACAGCATTTTCCTAGCCGCGGCCTAAGCAGTGCCGCAGCCATGTAGCAGATGTGGGACTGCATGGCCGCAGCCAGTGGCGGGCAAGGGAAGCAGAATCCGTAACCTTGTAACAGGAAAGGGCTGCAGAATCTGTAGCCATGTGGCAGGTAAGGGATGCGGAATCCGTAACCTTATAACAGGCAAGGGATGCGGAATCCGTAACCTTATAACAGGCAAGGGATTGCGGAATCCGTAACCTTGTAACAGGCAAGGGATGCGGAATCCGTAACCTTATAACAGGCAAGGGAGAGTAGGACCCGTAGCTTTGTGGCAAGTACTAAGGGATTGCAGCAGGCTGGCCGTAAGAAGAAAAGGAGATGGCATTATGGCAATTTTAGTGACAGGCGGGGCAGGTTATATCGGAAGCCACACATGTGTGGAGTTATTGGACGCAGGGTATGAGGTAGTGGTATTGGATAACCTTTCCAATTCCAGTGAGAAGTCCTTAGAGCGCGTAGAGACCCTGACAGGCAAGAAAGTGACATTTTATAAGGGCGATATTTTAGACCGTGATATTTTAAACGAAGTGTTTGCCAAGGAATCCATTGACAGCTGCATCCATTTTGCAGGCCTTAAGGCAGTGGGGGAATCTGTGGCGAAGCCTTGGGAATATTACAGCAACAACATTGCAGGCACCTTGACCCTGGTGGATGTGATGCGCCAGAATGGCTGCAAGAACATTATATTCTCATCCTCTGCAACGGTTTACGGCGATCCGGCAGAAATCCCAATTACCGAGAATTGCCCCAAGGGACAGTGCACGAATCCTTATGGCTGGACAAAATCCATGTTGGAGCAGATTTTAATGGATATCCAGAAGGCAGACAATGAATGGAATATTATCCTGCTCCGTTACTTTAACCCCATTGGTGCGCACAAGTCTGGGACGATGGGGGAGAACCCCAACGGCATACCGAACAACCTGATGCCCTACATTACCCAGGTGGCAGTGGGCAAGCTGAAAGAGCTGGGCGTGTTTGGGGATGACTACGACACGCCGGATGGGACGGGCGTTAGGGATTACATCCACGTAGTGGACCTTGCCCTTGGCCATGTGAAGGCTTTGAAGAAGATTGAGGAGAAGGCAGGGCTGTGCATCTATAACCTGGGCACCGGCCATGGCTACAGCGTGCTGGATATCGTAAAGAATTTTGAAGAGGCAAATGATATCAAGATCCCATACAGCATCAAGCCGCGCCGCCCTGGTGATATCGCTACCTGTTACTGCGACCCCACTAAGGCGAAGGAAGAGCTCGGATGGGAGGCTCAGTTCGGCATTAAGGAAATGTGCGCAGATTCCTGGAGGTGGCAGAAGAATAACCCAAATGGTTATGAGGGCTAAGCCATAGCGGCTTTAAGGGTACTTCCATTCGGACGCAAATCCTCCGTACGGTTTGCGGATAAAAACATGGTAAAATAGGGAATGATATAAAGGGCTGCTGTATGATAGCTTGCATTGGTCTTAGGACAGTGCTTTTCCATACAGCGGCTCTTTTTGGCATTGCTGCGGAGGATAAATGGCAATCGGCACAATCAGCGCATTTTCAACGATTTTCCCTATTTTTTGCTGCTTTTCCCTATATATCATGGGCAGTTATAGAGGATGTACTAAAAAAAATATGGGGAATGTTGTTAAATTTGCAATAATTTGTTTACAAAAAAGACATAATCATGTACAATAGTAACTATGAGATGTAAATGAATCTTTGTAAATAGGAAAAGGAGACAAAAAATGGGTAAAGAAATGATTGCAATGCTTCTTGCCGGCGGCCAGGGATCCCGCCTTTATGCGCTGACCCAAAAGCTGGCAAAGCCAGCAGTACCGTTTGGCGGCAAATACCGTATCATTGATTTTCCGCTGTCAAACTGTGTAAATTCAGGGATAGACACGGTAGGGATTTTAACGCAGTACCAGCCGTTGGTATTGAATGAATATATCGGCAATGGCCAGCCATGGGACCTCGACCGCCTGTATGGCGGCGTACATGTGCTCCCGCCATACCAGCAGGCCTCTGGCTCTGACTGGTACAAGGGTACGGCGAATGCCATTTACCAGAACATTTCCTTTATTGACCGTTATGACCCGAAGTATGTCATCATACTGTCCGGCGACCAGATCTGCAAGCAGGATTACAGCGACTTCCTGCGCTTCCACAAGGAGAAGGATGCAGAATTTTCCGTAGCCGTAATGGAAGTGCCTTGGGAGGAGGCTTCCCGGTTCGGCCTGATGGTGGCGGATGGCAATGACAAGATTACAGAATTCCAGGAGAAGCCGAAGGAGCCGAAATCCAACCTGGCGTCTATGGGTATTTATATTTTCAACTGGGATATCCTGCGGAAGTACCTGATTGAGGATGAGGAAGACCCAACCTCAGAGAATGACTTTGGGAACAACATTATCCCGAACCTCCTTAAGGATGGGCGCAGGATGTACGCATACCATTTCAATGGCTACTGGAAGGATGTAGGGACTATTTCCTCTTTGTGGGAGGCTAATATGGAGGTACTGGACCCAGAGCACAGCGGCATCAACCTGTTTGATGAGAAATGGAAGATTTACAGCCGTAACAGCGGCATGACCGGGCATAAGATTAATATAGGCGCTATGGTGGAAAATTCCATGATTACAGACGGCTGCAATATATCTGGGAGCGTGAAGCATTCCATCCTGTTTTCAGGCGTGAAGGTAGAGGAAGGCGCTGAGGTGGAGGATGCGGTTGTCATGGGCAACACCATCATCAAAGCAGGCGCGAAGGTAAAACACTGCATTTTGGCAGAGAATGTGATTATTGGGCAGAATGCCAACATAGGGCGGATGCCGGAAGGGGATGAGGACGGCGTGGCTACCGTGGGCCCTGGCGTCTATGTAGGGGACGACGCGGTAATTGGGCCAAATGCGATGGTCAGCGATAATGTAAAGGATGGTGACAGACAATGATGAATACCAATAACACGAATGCGTTGGGCATTATTTTCCCAAATAGTTATGATGACCTTGTGCCTGATCTGACAAGCGTGAGGCTGATGGCTTCCATCCCATTTGCAGGCCGTTACCGCATGATTGATTTTGTGCTGTCCAGTATGGCGCATAGCGGGATTGACAATATTACGATTTTAGTCCGTGAGAATTATTTCTCCCTGCTGGATCATTTGGGATCCGGGCGTGAGTGGGACTTGTCCCGTAAGAACGGCGGGTTAAACATCTTCCCGCCCTTTGCCCACAAGAACATGGGCGTATACACCGGAAGGGTTGGCCTGATTGCCAGCATCCTGGGCTTTTTGAAGTCCCAGAAGGAGAAATATGTGGTCATGTCAGACGCCAACATTGCATTTAATTTCGATTTCAAGGCATTGATTGACGCCCATATCGCCAGCGGTGCGGATGTGACGATGGCATATACGAAGGAAGAGCTGCCGGATAGCATCATGAAGGCAGATGATTTCCATAAAGGCATGTATTTTACCTTGGATTTGGACGGGGAACGGGTGAATAAGATTAACATCAATTCCCAGGAGCCAGGGGTGCAGAATTTTGCCATGAATATTTACGTTTTTGAGCGTGAGTATCTGATAAAGATCGTGAATGAGGCCTTTATCAATGGCGGCACATATTTGGAGAGGGATGTATTGGCCCCGCAGTTGAGCGAGCTCAAGGTCAATGGCTATGAGTATACGGATTATGTTGCACGTATCGGCAGCCTGAAGGAATATTTTGATGAGAATATGCGCCTGCTGGATGATGCGAACCTGTCCGCATTGTTTGGCAAGAGCCCGATTTATACGAAAATCCGTGACGATAACCCCACCCGTTATGTAAATGGCGCTTCTGCCAAGAATGTGATGGTGGCTGACGGATGCGTGATTGAAGGGGAGATTGAGAACTGCATCCTCTTCCGTGGCGTGAAGATAGGCAAAGGGGCTAGGGTCAAGAACGCAATCCTGATGCAGGATACCATTATCGAGCCAGGCGCAGATGCAGAGTATGTGATTACAGATAAGAAGGTGCTGATTTCCGAAGGCAAGGAACTGAAAGGCACCAGCACATTCCCGGTATTTGTAGCTAAGAAGCAGGTGGTATAAGGAAGGGCCTGTAAGCAGGCAGTGTTATAAGGAGCCGCTGCATCCATGATATATGGATGCGGCGGCTCTGGCTGGTTTGGGGGGTGGCCTGGGGCTGTAGCCTGCCAGGATGGGCAGGACGGCGCCATGCTTTATGCTAGGGCTGCAGCTCAAAGGTGACGACGGTTGTCTGTTTGTCTAATTCTGCGGGATCCATTCCAGGGTCTAACGGCTCCCCAGCTTCCCGGCGGGTCATAAGGCTGCAGCCTACGTTAATCTCTACGGACTGTGAGGTATTGTCTGTATAGTTTACAGTACAGGTGATGGTAGTCTGGCCTAGTATCTGCTGCATTCCATGGAAGAAGTCTTCCTCTGTCCCGCCTTCCTTCCAGAGAAGCTGTACGGCTTCTCTGCTGTCCGGGCAGACATTGCAGAAATTAATCCAGGTATTTTCATCAGACTGCCTGTCGTAGCCTACCGTGAAGGACTGATAGAGCAGCCATTCATAGGGGTTCTCCAAGGCGCCGCCTTCTGTGTCCGCTGCCCCATCGGATTCGGGGGGATTGCCAGGCTGTTTGGCGTCTGGGCTGTCCTCATAGTGGCCGCCGATTAGGCCCGTATTTAATTCCCCGTCGTAGGGCTGCCCGCCAATCAGGATGCTCTGGCCATCCTTTGGCTGCGCAATCTGGAATGCACCCCGATTGATGCTGTAGGTAATGCTTTCAATGCCTTCCCCTTCACAGGTAAGCTGGGGGATATTAATACAGTAATCCACAGCGTTGCCTTCGGAATCTGAGCCCAGCACCCAAGAGCCTGCCTTGTCGCTGCCAGTGATTGTTGGGACAGGGTGCCCTTCCTCAAGGGGGGTTGCCTTCCCTTCTTCCATTCCTGCCGCTTTTACCTGCAGCGTAAACATTTTGTCAATCTGTTCCGCGGCAGTGAGGCCTGCGTGGCCTGTTTCATTTTGGGCAGGCTCTGCCAGGCCGTTTTCAGGGAGGCGGAACATGCCCTTCTGGGGATTGGCCAGGGAGCCTGAGGCCAATACCAGGGCTACGCAGGCGGCTGCTACGGCCAGCCGTTTTGCCAATGTTTTCCCAGCCAGGCGGCTGTGGGTCCTTTTTGTTTTCCTGTTCGGTTCTTTTTCTGCCAGATGTGCCATAATGGGGCTCCTTTCTGTTTGGATGGCTAAGAAGGCGTCCTCTGCTTTTTTGCTGACAGTCCTGGGCAGTTTGATATCTTCTGAAAAAATATTGTTTTTCTTCATAAAATCGCTTCTCCTTTCTGAATCCCATAATAATCCCTTGCCAGTTTCTTCCGCCCCCTATGGAGGCGTGTCTGTACCGTGCTTTTTGGTATTTTTAAAATCTTGGCAATTTCATCAATGGAATAGCCTTCGCTGTAGAATAGCGTCATGGCGACGCGGTATTTTTCATCCAGAGACGCCAATGCCTCTTTCAGCTCAAGGTTATATTCATCATAGGCGGCCGGCTCTGCACACTCATCCAGCGTGCCCGTATTTTTGGCGGCTTTCCTGATTTTATAACAGTTGTTGATGAGTATCCTAGTCATCCAGGTCTTAAAATACTGGGGCTTTTTCAGCCTGTCCAGCTTCTCCCAGCAGGCCAGGATGGTGTCCTGGATGGCGTCTGCCGCATCCTCATCATTCATCAGGATAGCCAGTGCAGTCCGGTACATGTCTTTGAGGTGAAGCTGCATCAGTTCTGTAAAAGCGTCGGGGTCTTTCAGCATAGCCTTTTTCACCAAGTGTTCTGTTTCTTTACCCTGCATAAGGCGTTCCTCCTGTGCGCACAGATTTTTGGGCTGCCCTGAGGCGCCCTTTGTGTTACCTTACATACATTAGATAATATATCGGACAATAAAATCCCATTTATTTGATAAATTTCATTTTTTCCGCAGCGCTTTGGGGATTGGGTGGATGGGGGCAGTATGTACATGCCTGGGAGATTTCCCGGATTTATGGAAATTGCACAAAAAAAGCAAGATTTCTTTGCCAAAAAGTGGATATAGGAATAGAATAAAATGGTAAAATCGTATACAAAATGTACAAAAAGGAAAGTATGCTATAACGTATATTGCTCCCGTTTCCACGGCAAATGCATGGGGATAACAGATTTCTTGTTTCCATGCATTTGCTGTGGAAACAGCAAAAAGTGGCAAGGGCGTGGAATGGGGAATTTCAGCATCCGCCCCTCAGAAGAGGGCATTTATTGCCCGCTATGCATCCAGGGGATTGAAAATGCAGTACGGGGAAGGAGGGCTGGAGGGATTTTCGTATCATGAGCCTGTAAGATGCTCGTGGGTCATTGCAGAATCCATGAGTATGCAGCTGTCAAGGGGCAGCCTTGCGGGGAACCCCATGCCGCAATCCACGGCGTAATAACGCAGATGCGCTGATTGCAGCCCAGCGCGGGATTTGTCCCTTGCCACAAAGCATAGAACAGAAAGGAGCAACCAGACGTTATGAATGCAAAAAAATTAAAGCGTTTTTTAAGCGTGGTGTTATCTTTGAGTATGGTGCTTTCCTTGAACACTGTGAGCTTTGCAGCAGAAGCAGGGGAAGCAGGCGCAGCTGTCTCGGTACATACGGAAGCGGAAGCACAGGAAGCGCCAGGCAACACCCAGGAGGAAGAGGGATCCGTACCTCAGGAAGAAGCAGGCAATGCCCAGGAGGCAGAGGCCATGGAGGAAGCGCCAGGCACAGCCCCGGAAGCAGAAGCGCCCCAGGCAGCGCATGAGCATGATTGGGTATATGTGAATGACTTAAGGCCTGCCACATGCCTAAAAGCAGGCGTTGCTATTTATCAATGCCAAAACGATGGCTGTGACGCGATAAAGGGACAGAAATATGAAACAATCCCGAAGAAGGGCCATCAGTTCGATCCAGAAGCAGAGGATTATGAAGAGGGCAAAGGATATCAGGTAGAGGCGATAACAGCGGCCACTTGCCAGACGGAAGGCTCTGAAAAGCGGATTTGCCAACGCCCGAAGGCAGACGGCACGCCTTGCGGTGAATTTGTAACGGCGGACTTGCCCAAGACAGACCATCAATGGGACGAGTCTTCCCCTAAAACTGCAGAGGCAAATTGCCTGGAAGCTGCCAAAACCTATATTGGCTGTGAACATTGCGATGCCGTTAAGCCAGGAAGCGAAGAATACGATCCGGAACGTCCGGCGCTGAAACATGGCTATGACAGGACTGGGGCAGCGGAAAACACAGATTATTTAAAGCAGGTAGTGCCTCCAGGATGCATTACAGACGGATATACGGAGTATACCTGTAAAGATGCTAATTGCCCGGCAGAAGACAAAGGCAAGGTAAAGAGGGAAACTGTACCGGCCCTTGGCCATGGCTATGAGAGGGCAGATAGGGAAGAGGGTGTGGATTTCTCAAAAGAAACTACGGAAGCCACTTGTACTGCCGATGGCGGGGAAACATACACATGCCTGGACTGCGCAGAAGAGACCGAAGGCCACACATGGATTCCAGAAGACAAGAAGGTTAAGGCATTGGGCCATGGTTATGACAGGAAGGGCGCACAAGTAAACGTAGACTATAAAAAAAGGCTGCAGCCAGCTACTTGTATTGCAGGGGGCTATACGGAATATACTTGCGAAGATGCAAATTGCCCCAATGCAAGCACGGATAAGGCGGCAGTCCAAAGGAATAAGGTTAATGCGCTTGGCCATGGCTATGAGAGGGAAGGCAAGGTACTGAATACGGATTATACCGCGGATACCGTGGAGGCTACTTGTACAAACGATGGGTATACAACCTATACCTGTAAGCACTGCTCTTCGGAGACAGATGGGCATTCCATAACACCTGAGGATGAAAAAGTCAAAGGTGGGCATAAGTGGGGAGCGCAGAAGGTAGAAGTGGCAGAAGCAAACTGTAAAGATCCGGCGCAGTATGATTATGTATGCAGCGTATGTGAGGGAGAAAAAGGAGAGAGGGAGCCGCATGGCGTGGCAAATGCAAACAGCCATGTGTTTGACCAGGAAAATGAAGAATTTTCTTCTGTATTTAAGCCTGCTACCTGTAAAATAAACGGGCTTACCCGCTTAACCTGTACCTTCTGTAAGAACGCCACGACATTTGAAGTGGTGAAGGCTGCGCATGATTATATAGTGCAAGAAAATACAGCGCCTACCTGTACAGAAGACGGCACCCTGACAAAGGTCTGCCAAAGAGGAGATGCCTGCGATGACCCAGACACAAAAACGGTTACGGAGCATCCAGCTATGACAGGCCATAAGTATAAATCAGAAGTGACTACGCCAGCCACCTGTAAGGAGAAAGGCACCCTGACAAAGACCTGCCAAAATACTCTTTGTGATTCTGTAGTGACGGAAGATGTGGATGTTGATCCTACGAACCATACAAACTGGAGCGAGGAGGGAACCCATCAGGCAACCTGTACAACGCCGGAAATTACCGGGAAATACTGCATGGATTGCGGGGCGCTCCATGAGGGTGCCGAAAAGACAAAGGAAGCATTAGGCCACAGGTTTGCCCGCGAAGGGATGACAGACGAAAAGTTTGAAGAGTATGTAAATACCCTGCCAAATGCGGAAGATAAGGAATATGTGAAAGTAACAAAAGACGCAAGCTGTACAGAAGCAGGCACAAAGTTATACACCTGCCCAGATTGCGAGGAGGAAAATAATACCAAAGAAGTTACAATTCCAAAAACGTCCCATACATGGGATACAGAAAATGCCTATATTCCGCCTACTTGCACAGAGAACGCAAAGCATGTGCTAATCTGCAAAGTTTGTACTGCAAAGGGAGAGACAACAGATTTAGGCAGCATAAGTGACGAGTACAAGGCAACAGGCCACAAATATACGGAGGCGGTTGAAATTTTCCGTGAGGAGACTTGTAGCAGGAACGGTGTTGCACAGTACAAATGCAAGACCTGTGAATTAACCCAGAACAAGGTGATTCCAGCTGCACACAAGTATGAGGTTGTAGCAGCAGAGACGACAGCGGCCACTTGTACAGCAGCAGGCAAAGAGGTAAAGGAATGTACACGGCAGGTTTGCGACAACCCAGAGAGTAAGAAGGTTGAAACGGTAGTCGAAGCGCTGGGGCATGATTTTGATGCAGGTACTGTGACTAAGACGGCAAACTGCGCAGACAAAGGCGAATTGACAAAAGCGTGCCAACGTGACGGCTGTACTGAGGAGGATGTAACTGAAATCCCAACTGACGCAAATAACCATAAGAATATGCAGACGGTGTCAAACCGGGATGCTACCTGTACGGTACCCAAAATCGTATCTGGCTCCTATTGCGACGCCTGTGGGGCTTGCAGCGAAGATGCGGTGACAGAAGGAGAAGCATTGGGCCACAGGTTTGCCCGGATGACGGATGAAGCGTTTGAAGCGTATGTAAAGACCCTGTCAGAACCAGAAAAATATGTGAAAGTAACAAAAGAAGCAACTTGTACAGAAGCAGGCACAAAGGTGTATACCTGCCCAGACTGCCAGGTAGCAAACAATACAAAGGATGTACCAATCAAAGCGGTTGGACATGAATTCAAAGATAAATACACAGCGCCTACCTGTACAGAGAACGGGAAGGTCCAGAAAGTATGTAGCAGGAAAGGATGCGGAACGGTAGGCGGCCCGGTAGAGGATTTGGGAGAAATGGATAAGAAGCTGGGCCATAATATCGTAGTAACAAAAGGAAAGCCAGCTACCTGCCAGGCGACAGGGCTGACAGATGGAAAGGCGTGCAGCCGCCAGGGATGCGGATATATAGAAGTTGCACAGAAGGTTATCGGAATTGATACTGTGAATGGGCATAATTGGGCAGGAGAAGGCTTAGGGGATGATGATTACCGTGAAGCTACCTGTACAAAACCTGGAGTTGTCGTTCATTATTGTACAGTGGAAGGCTGTGGTGAATCAAAACCAGAAGTCCTTGAGGCTGGCCACCTTTGGGAAGAGAAATTCGCAGACGGGGACGAAGCATTCGCAGAGGCAGATACCGTCCTGTACCGCGTGTGCGAGAGGGCAGGCGCTGCAGATTGTAATGCGAAGCCTTATGAAGTGTTATTGGTAATGCCTGGCGCAGGCTATTGTGAGGAGTGCGAAAAGTATGTCTGGAAAGAAACCGTAGAGGGGACGCCAGCTACTTGTACGGAAGAAGGGCTGTCAGACGGCGAAGTATGCGGGAATGGCTGTGGCTTTGTATTCCTGGAACAGGAGACAATAGACGCGCTTGGCCATAAGGATACTACCTGGGAAGTTGAAATAGCGCCTACCTGTAAGAAAGCAGGCAAAGAGAAAGAGATATGCGGTGTGTGCGAGAAGGAGACCGGCAGGATCAGGGATGTGGCAGCCACCGGCGAGCACCAATATGTATACAAGCTGACAGACGCTACCTGCACCACAAATGATACGCTTAATTCTGTCTGCAAAAACTGCGGGGACTTAAACCCGAACAATGTGCCGGAAGAACTTCCTGGGACAGCCCTTGGCCATGACTTCGGCGAAGATGATGTGTGCACACGGTGCCACAAGGGCAAGGCATATGCTAGTACAGCTGTGACTGCTTACAAAGACGGGACAGCCAACAAAATCCGGTTTACCGCAACAGCAGGCGTGGCAGACGAAGAACGTTACCAGCTTCTGGATAGGGGGATTTTATATATCACAAGCAAAGACTATTGTGAGGACCCGGAAAGCACAGGGGCGGAACTGAAACGTGAAAACGTTGGCAAGTACGGAGTAAGATGTACAACGTTCCCAGCGGGGAGGACAGAGGATACTTACTATATTGCAATTAATGTAACAGGCAATGAGGGCAGGAAACTCTGGGCAAGGGCTTATACCCTTGTGATGGATTTAGAGACGGGGGAGCAGGTTGTATTCTATGGCGAAATCCTGAACGAAAGCTATAACAGTGTAACAGGAACTGCAAAATAGGGAACACAGAGGGGGGAGCACGGCTATCCCAGGGAGCGGTCCGGCTCACTGGGGACGGCTTCCCCAAGTAGGACAGTATGGATTCTCCCCTAGGGATACCTCTTATTGTTTGGCGGAAGGTGAAGGTACAGAGTTATGTTAAAAAGATTTATCAGCTATTTTGTATGTGCGTGTATCAGCGTTTCCTTGGCCGCATGCAACGGCCAAAATCTAAAAAAACCGGCAGAAGGGCCCCCGGAGGCTTCGAAGCCCCTATTGGACGCAGACGCCACAGATGAGGAATTGCTGGAAGTGCTGGGGGATGAAGTCCATGTGGTCGCAGATGAGGACTATATCAAAATGGTAAAGGAATTTCAGGAGCATACGGAGGAGTACGCGGGCAAGATTTACCAGCTGGAAGGAATCTATACCACAGAAGATGGGAACCCTTGTATTGCAAAGGCCGATGCAGACGGCGCCCAAGAGACGTCTGGCGCTATGCCCTTGAAATACCTGACGGAAGAACTGGAAGAGGGAGCCCGGATACGGGTGACCGGTATTGTAAATGAAGGTGAGATAGAAGGGAAGACGGTGCCGCTGTTGGAAGCAATTGTTGTGGAAACCCCGGAAGAGGGCGCGGCGCCAGAACCTTCAGAAGGATAAGAGAAGGAGGCAGGCTATCGTGAAGAAATATGAAGAGCCGGAATTAGAAATTATAAAGTTTGAAAATGAAGATATCCTTACAAATTCAGGGGAAGAGGTGCCCTTGGATTAGAGGGTGGAAGGGAAAATGGGCTGCCGCATCCGATGTTTTACGGATGTGGCAGCCTGTTTTTTGGGATTTACAATCCGCAAAGTCCCAGCATCTTGGCGTCCTCCTTAGAATCCCCGGCGGCGGCAGCTTCTGTGGGGGAAATCCCAATCCATTGGCAGAGGGTACGCACCCCATTGGCTTTGTCTGCTTGGGCAGCCACAAGCTGCAGGCAGTTTTCTTCTGTGAAAAATCGGATTTTTCCAGATGCCGCCGGCGGCAGGGCTGCGGTTAGGGCGTTTATCCCTTCCTGGTCCCAGGGGCTGTGCGGCGGGCGCAGGAGGGTGGCTTTGTAGACGCCGCCCTGGTTTTTGTAGGTTAGTATCCGGAAATGGAATTGTTTTTTTAAGGGAGCCAGCCCTGCCAGGCAGGATGCGTCCAGATAATAAAAAAGTTCCTTTCCCGCTTCTGGCAGGATAAGGTGCGCCCCGCCGGCAAAGACGCCGCCGGAAAAGAAATGCCAGATTTGCCTGCAGCGCTTCCATGCTGCGGGATAGGGCAGCGTGGTGGCAAAGAAGAGGGGGATTTTCTCCAGGGAAAGGGCAGTAAGCCCTGCCAGGGCGCCTTCTGTGAGGCGGGTGTTAGGGCAGGCTTGGTTCTGTGGGCCTGCCCCAGTTGTTTGGGGCGGGGCTTTGTATGGATGCCGCTGTTTTTCCAGCAGGGTTCCTTCGATGTCGAAAAAAGCCGCCTTTGGACGGCGCGGGATACGGAAGGAAGGGTAAGGGCCGAACAGGACCTGGTTCATGGGATCCTCCCGCCCGCCATATGCCAGGTAGCAGGAACAGAGCTTGCGCCTGCAACGGGGTTCTGGGAAATCCATGCCAGCGTCCAGGCCCTCCCAGCCAAACGGAAGGGCGCCGCCGATATTACAGGCGCGCAGGCTTTTGTTCCCTTCTAGGAAGAGACGCCCGGTGCATTTGCTTGGGACGGCAGGGATGGGTGTAAGTTCCCGCAGGAAATAGGGGTCAATCTCCAGGAAGGCAGCCTGCTCTTCTGGCGTATAGGGGCGTTTTAGGCCGTCCATCCGGTTAATCCATAGGTAGGTATCCCGGGGGAGCATCTTGCGCAGGGCTTGCAGGAGGCTTATATTTTCTGGCACGCCCACCGCCCCGGCGCATAGGGAGGCGCCTGCTTCTGTTATTTCGCTGCATTTTCTGGCAAAGGCCTTTGCTGTTTCCATTTCTGGATGGAAGGTTGCCCAAAGCCGTAATTTTTTAAGGTTCCCGCCATTTTGCAGGAAACGTCCCAACGAATCTGCGATGGGGAAACTTAGGTTTGTCTGTGCGCCCAAGGCGTCGATTTCCAGGCATGTGCTGATACGTGCAAGGCCTTCCCAGTACCATGGATAGATGAGCGCTTCCCCATAGGGGACGGCCAGCAGCGCACGGATCCCTAGGCTGCGGGCTTTTTCCATAAAATCCTGTACGAAGGAGAGCCATTGCGCTTTGTCCTTCGCAAGCTCTGTCCCAGATGGGGGGCGTTTGGAAAAAGGGCAGTAGGAACAGTGGTAATTGCAGCTTTTTAAGCTGCCCCGGTATAATAATGTCTTTCCAGTCATAATCAGCCTCCAGTTGCGGTTGTGTTTCTTGGGGATCCTATGGTTCCCATCCTTCCATTCTCCTTTGCACCTCTGGGGAGATAAGCTGCGGGCCTAGGAAGTCCGAAAGGCCAAGCCCTTCTTCCGTCAAGGTGAGGTAATCCGAATGCCCCTGCCGGGTAAATTGGGCGTAGCCTTGGCTGGCCCAAACCTGCAGCAGCGGAAAGTCCCTGGCGGGGTCTGAGCCGAAATGCCCCTGATACTGCTGGATGTTAATCCCAGGCCGGATGAACAGGTGGCGGATAACATAACGGCGTTTCCTTTCTTCTTGGGATAACAGCATCCCGTGCGTAATCTGTGTATAGTCCTCCGTACCCATAAACCGTTCCAGCTGGCGTAGGCATCCCTGGCTGGTGACGGCGTAAGGGGTACAGAAATGCAGGTTCCCAAGATAGCTTCTCCCGCCGCAGCCCAAGGCCAGGGAGGAGCCAAATCCGCACTCAGAAAAGGGACGCTGTCCTTTGGCCTGCTGTGCCTGGGGCGTTATTTTTACGAACCTGCGCATGGAATCCTGCCGATAGCCTTCGCTTTTTAGGAAGGCGGAGGCCTCCAGGTATTGGAGGTAAGCAGGATGCACGCCTGCAGAGGGGCTGGCCGGTGCGGCAGCCTGCGGCCCGCTTTTGGGAGGGGCCTGTACAAGCCATGCCCCATGCTTAAGGTACAGCGGATAGAGGAAGATTTCATCTGGCGCAAAGGAAAGGGCTTCCCTTAGGGAAGAGAGGAGGCTTTCTATGGACTGCCCAGGGATGCCATAGATAAAATCCACATTGGTGCAGGGAAAACCAAAGGATTTCAGGAGGCCGAGGGCCTCCCTTGCCTTCCTGGCGCTATGGCGCCGCCCCAGGGTTTTCAGTTCCTGCTCAGAAAAACTCTGTATGCCCATGCTGACCCTGGCGGCGCCTGCTTCCCTGAGGATATGCAGCTTTTCCCTGGTTGTCTGGTTTGGCGCTGTCTCAATGGCCAGCCCCTTGCCCTTATCCGATGGGAAATAGGCTTCCAATATGCCAAACATGCGCACAAGAAGCCCTTCTGGCAGCAGGAGGGGCGTGCCCCCGCCGATGGATACTTCCAAGAAGCTGGGGCGGAAGGCGGACAGCGTATCCTGGTATTGCCTGGCCTGGCGTTCTACGGCGTCCAGGTAGCGGGCAAATACAGGCGGCGCCTGCCCAGTGACGGAAAAAAGGTTGCAGTAGCCGCATTTTGTCTGGCAGAAAGGGATATGGAGGTATAGGCCGTGCCCGCTGCCGGACATGCAGTGGGCATAGCTTTCCAAGGATATGCCTGTTAGGGGGCGGTATGCGGTCTTATGCGGGTAGCTGTACATATATTGGATGTAAGGGTTCATAAACATGGCGCTCCTTATAGGAAAAAATGCTTATAGGGGACGGTATTGACAAGGGGGTGGTTGATGCCGTGGAAGTGGCAGCCATCTTCCCCATAGCAGGTTCCGTGGTCCGAACAGCAGATAACAAAGGCGCCCCCCCGTTGGCTTTTCCATCCTGCGAACAGGCGCCCCAATTCCCCGTCCACATAACGGAGCGCTGCCGCATGGCTCTCTATGGTATCCTGGGACGCGCCTTCCAGGTAGAAATAATTGGGGTAGTGGATGGCGTCCACATTGAGGTACAGGAAGATTTTCTTTTCAGGCGGCTCCTTAGCGGCTTTCCTTAACAGGAAATCTACCTGGTTTTTCGTGCTGTCCTTTACCGGGCAGGCAAAAGAGGGGTTCCAGTAGCTTTTTTGGAAATAGCTTGGGAATACCTTCCCTAAATCGGAACGCTTGTCAAAAAAGGACACGCCGCCCACGCACCAGGTATCATAGCCGTCTTTGGCGAGCCCTTCCATAATAGTGCTGCCCGAGAAGCTGTAAGCGCCTTTGGGGGCTTTTTTCCCAAGGCCGATAGAGGACGGGAAAAATAAAAGTTCCCTGTCCGCCACATGCTTGGCGTTGCAGCGGCAAGGCAGGAAGCCTGCGAACATGGCGTGGTGGGAAGGCCAGGTAAAGTTCCCAGGAGCCTGGCATTTCTCCCATGGGCCGTATTGGCCTAGCACAGGGGTCCTCCCAGCGGCTTCTTCCTGGGCGGCCACATCATAGCGGAGGGTATCCAGGCAGAGGAACAGGATATCGGTCACGCCAACCACCTGCGCCATGTCTACGGTAGGCGCTTCTTTTTCCAGTGGAGGGGCAAACAGGCGCAGGGGGACTTCATCTGCCGCTGTTTCTTGGTTCGGGTTGCTCATTTTTTTCTCCTCCCATTCGTTTTAAGATTTCCGCCTGGCGGCGGTAGATGGTATTTTCCTGGTAAATGTCTTGGTAAATCAAGTCGCCTTGGCTGTTCATCTCAATCACCCGGGGGGTTAGGCTCCCCTTTTCTAACAGGATGTCAATGCCTGCGCTTGTAAGCCCAGGATAGGCTTCCATAGCTTTTAGGCAGACGCCTGCGGCCGCATCCAGCACAGAGGCTGGGAGCTTAAGCGCCTCAATGGCCAGAGGGCGGTTATTGAGCTGCAGGTTGGTGATTGGCCCCTGGGAGAGCCTGGCCAGCAGGTAATCCAGCTGGCCGTCCTGCACCACGGCGCGCAGGTCATAAGCATATCCCTGGTACTGGGCTTTGGCGTACCAACGCTCAATGACGCAATCCATCCCTAGGAGCTGCCCCAGCAGGGGAAGGATTTCAGACGCCAAGGAGAAGCGGCGCAGGCGTTTGGTATGGACAAGCCCCTTTTGGGGATGTTCCATGGCGCAGGTATAAAGAGCCATCCGCCCGCTGCGCTTCTGCCATCGGAATGCGGACACGCCTGCCGCCCCGGAACCGTTGACGGGTTTGATAAATACCTGGGAAATGCCAGTGCGCTCCATAAGGCTTAATAGCTGCGCTGCATCCTCTAAGATAGGGAGGACGGGGGGATCCTGTCCCCCTGGCATGGCTGCGGGGAAAACGTCCCTGCAGCCGGCAGGCCGGGTTTTGGCCAGGAGCTCTGTCACAGGAAGCCCGGCACAGCGGAGGGTTTCCTTGCACCGTGCCTTATCCAGCAGGGCGGCAATGGCAGCAGGGTGGTTGAAAAACCGTATGTTGCAGGCTTCTGCCGCCTGCGCCAGCCGCCCTAACTGGTTTTTGTAGCTTTCAGAAAGGCTTCCCAATTCCTTCAGCGTACAGCTATCCCATAGGGGCGGGTCGATTTTTAGGAGGCTGCCATCCAGGGCAAAAGCCTCCAACGGTTCCCGCCAGTTTTCCCAGCTTAGGACGGAAAGGGGCAGCCCGGCCTGCGCTGCCGCCTGGGTGAAGTACTGCGCCCGCTTTGTGTTGGGGTTCCCTAACAGGGCTGCCCGCCTCATTCGGTCAGCATGGCATCTAGGTAATATTTGCCATTGTATTTGGAAGGCTGGTTACGTTCGGAGACGTCCGCCTCAATAGGCAGCTGCGCTATCTTCTTGGCCATCTCTTCCGAAAGGTAATTGTAATGGGCGTCCAGCTTTCGGATATTTGGGTAGGCGGGGAGTTTTTCCAAGAGGGCTTCGCCGCCTTTGTCTGTCAAGGTGCCGTTGGAGAAATCCAGCGTATGGAGCTGCTTCATATATTTGCTGTCCAAGACGGCCAGTGTCAGCTCGTCCTGTATCTCGCTGTCCGTAATCCCAAGGTAAGTAAGGTTGGGGAAATCTGATTGGGCGAGGAGGGATTTTATGGTGCCGGCGTCCCCGTCAAAGCCATAATCTTCAATGCCGATATAAAGGAGCAGCTTCTTTAGGTTTGGGAACTTTGCCTCCTGGATTTGCTGGATGACATCCTGGGGAAGGCCGCCGCAGATAATCACCAGGGATTCTAAGTTTTCATGGCAGGCCTGCCCTAGGCTCAGGTCCATGCTGCCCTTGATGGTGAGCTCCTTTAGCTGGGGCATGGCAGCCCACAGTTTGCTGTAATCTCCCTGCATGATCCAGGATACTTCGCATTCCTCATAGTCCATGTCGCCGATAAACAGGCTTTTGATATGGGAAAATTCCTGGGCATGCTCTACAATCCCGTCTATGATAGCCTGGCATTCTTCTTCCCAGGAGCCGCCCCAGTCCCCAATGACAATCCCAGTTAGCCCTGGGAAATCCGGGTCAGACAAAATGTCCCCGACCATGGTGCCTGCGTTTTTGCCGCCTTCTTCGTGCTGCCCGTAATCATAGGAGTATTTCTTTACTGCTGTGTTCGTTCCAGATTCCATAGGGATACCTCCTTAAAAAGTGATATTTGCGTTTCCCCCTGTGCATGAAAGGGTGCAGGGAGGGGGGATGATAATATTTTACTCCTGCTTATCTAGATTTTCAAGGGCAGGTTCATCTTGACAAGCATCCATGCATATGATATCCTACAAGAAGCCTTTGCACTGCATATAAATCTACAGTACAAACTGAGCAGGCCGTGGCCTTATGCCATGGAGTCGGGTCACGTCAGTGACAGTGGAACCGTCCATCCACGGGACAGTAGTTGCTAATACTGATTTCGTGGGTGTTTTTTTATTCTTTTTTCTGCATTCGCACAAGAACCCACATATATTTGGTGCCATAGAGCTATCTTAAATTTTGGAGGTAACTGATATGGAAGAAAACAGGAGAATGGATGGGGATGCATTCCAAAAAGCAGCAAACAGGGTATCTGTGGTTACAATTATTGGGAATGTGGCCTTATCGGTAATGAAGCTTGCTGCAGGCATCTTGGCCAAGTCAAACGCTATGGTCAGCGACGCCGTGCATTCTGCATCGGATGTGTTCAGCACCGTTGTGGTGATGGTGGGCATCCGGCTGGCAGCAAAGGAATCAGACAAGGAACATCCCTATGGCCATGAAAGGCTGGAATGTGTCGCCGCAATGTTATTGGCAATGGTGCTTTTTGTCACAGGGCTTGGCATCGGTGTGGAAGCAGCCAAGGACATTGCCAGCGGGGATTATGCTAAGCTGCAGGTGCCAGGCGCCTTAGCGATGGCGGCGGCAGTAGTTTCGGTTGCCAGCAAGGAGGCCATGTACTGGTACACAAGGTTTTATGCCAAAAAAATAGATTCCAGCGCATTGATGGCAGATGCATGGCATCACCGTTCCGACGCCTTTTCCTCCATCGGCGCTTTGGTAGGGATTGGGGGCGCAAGGCTTGGGTTCCCGGTTATGGATTCCGCTGCCAGCCTGGTAATTTTTGTATTTATTGTGAAGGCTGCCTATGATATTTTTAAAGACGCCATGGATAAGATGGTAGACCATTCCTGTGACGAAGAGACAGAGCGGCAGATTTACGAGTGTGTCATGAGGAATGAAGAGGTGTTGGGGATTGATTTGCTGCAGACCCGCATTTTTGGGGCCCGGATCTATGTGGACGTGGAAGTCCAGGTGGATGCCTCCTATACGTTGCAGGAAGCCCATGAGATAGCGGAATTGGTGCATGAGGAGATCGAGAAAGAATTTTCAAAGGTGAAGCATATTATGGTGCATGTGAACCCAAAATCTGTAAGGGCGGATGCCTGATGGGAAGCTGCGCTGCGGGAAGGGGCATAGCTGTAAAAACTAAAGACGCCATCTGTTTTTCTGCAAAAAATATATACTTTGTGGGAATGAAAGGAAAGGGATATTTTGTTAAAATCAAAGATATCTGATACAACATTCAGGAAGGCTCCAGAGCAACCATCACACATCCGCCGGGGCCTTCCGCATAAAAAGGAGGGTCTTTTATGAAAAGAGCGCAGAGAAACGGATGGAAGAGGATATGCGCCATGCTGTTGGCGGCAGCCATGCTGATTACCATGATGCCGGCCGATGTGATGGCGGGCACCTCATCGGATCTGGGGGATGGGACATTCCAAAACCCGGTGATTTATTCGGATGTGCCGGATATTGACATGATACGGGTGGGGGATGTTTATTACATGATCAGCACCACCATGCATTTATCCCCAGGCTGCCCTGTCATGAAATCGACAGATTTGGTGAATTGGGAAATTGTGAATTATGTATTTGACAGGCTGGGTACGGACGATGCCATGAGCCTGCGTAACGGCAAGAGCATGTATGGGAACGGCCAGTGGGCCTCCAGCCTGCAGTACCATGACGGGACGTATTATGTGGCCTTTAATTCCAACACCACGGGAAAGGCATATATTTACACGACGGACGACATTGAGCGTGGTTCCTGGACAAAGCGGGAACTGGATGCAGCTTACCACGATATGGCGCTGTTTTTTGACGACAATGGGAAGACTTACATACTCTATGGCGGGACACAGATCAAATGCGTGGAACTGAAAGAGGATCTTTCTGGCGCAAAGCCGGGGACAGAGGTAACCTTATTCAATTCTAATGCAGCAGGCGAGAAGGTAAACGCCAGTGGGAATGGATTTATCCTGGGCTATGAAGGAACCCATATCTTGAAAAAGGACGGCTATTACTATGTATTCAACATCTGCTGGCCGAATGGCGCAGGGCGTACGGAGGTCTGCCACAGGAGCAAGACATTCCCGACAACAGAATGGGAAAATGAAGTGATTTTACAGGCAAACTTCAGCAATTTTGGAACCAACGCCGGCGTAGCGCAGGGCGGGGTCATTGACACGCCAGACGGCAAATGGTATGGGTTCTTATTCCAGGACCATGGGGCAGTCGGAAGGGTGCCTGTGCTGACAGACTGTACCTGGAAAGACGGGTGGCCCATGCTGGGGAAGGACGGCGACGGCAAGACGGTGGAAGCCGTGATGCAGATCCCGGTTTCCGGTGGCAGCACGAAATCTATTGTAAAATCAGACGAATTCTATAATGACGCAGAGCACAGGGAATTTGCTGCAGCAAGCGGGACGGCAGCAGCCCAGGCAGAGCCGGTATCCAGCGGGGCAGAAGCAGCCCCTCAGGCAGCGCCGGAAGCAGTGCCTGCTGCAGAGGATGAGCCGCAGGTGGAAACCATAGAGCTTATCACAAACGGGAATTTTGAAAACGGCGCAGAAGGCTGGGAAGGCTTTGAGGGCGGTGCATTTGAGATTGTGGAAGAAGGCGGGAACCATGTCATTAAGGTAAAGGAACGCAAGAACACTTCCTCCAGCGCCAAGCAGGATCTTTCCGGTAAGCTGAAAAAAGGCCAGGTATATAAGATTACCGGTAAGCTGAAATATGAGGTAGGGCCGGATACAAAGCCATTCCATGTAATGCTCCAGAATGGGCCGGACTATAAGTACCGTTCCCAGGCAGGCGTTATCAATGCCAAGAAAGGGGAATGGACAGAGTTTGCGTTAGAATATACGGCAGGGGATAAGGTGGACGGCAGCAATACATACCCGTTCAGCCCGACCCAGAATTATTTCTTTATTGAGACGCCATGGACAGCAAGCCCAGATGCAGAACAGGATATGATGGATTACTACCTGGACGATATTTCCATGACTTATGAGAAGAAAGCAGGGGAAGAAGAGAAGCCCCAGCCAGACGATTCTATCATTGAAATCATCGAAAACGGCGGCTTTGAAACAGGCGATACCTCCGGCTGGCAGGTGACCAGGACGGAAAAAGGCGAACTGGAAGCAACTTCTGAGGATAAAGCCAGCGGGGATTACAGCATCCATGCATTTAACCGCCAGAACTGCGGCGCAGGGCCTTGCCAGAATATCAGCGGCAAGCTGAAGTTCGGTAAAACCTATACGATTTCCGGCAAGCTGAAATATACGTCAGGGCCGGCTACCAAACAGTTTTTTGTTACGATTGAGAATGGGGACAATTACAACTGGCGCGAGAACCTGGTGTCTATCAATGCCAAGAAAGGGGAATGGACCAGCTTCAGCGGCACCTATACCGTGCATGACAAGAGCGAGCAGTTCCCCTTTGACCCCAACCAGAATTATATCTTCGTAGAAACCCCATGGTCTGCAAACCCGAATGCAGAAAATGACCTGATGGATTTCTATTTGGATGATTTTTCCATGACGACAGAGTCTGACAATATGATTCAGAACGGCTCTTTTGAGAATGGCATTGAGCCATGGACGGGCATGGAAAACGCCAAGGTTGCAGTTACCAATGAAGAGGCGCAGGAAGGTTCTTCCAGCGCAGTGACGGCAGAGCGTACCGCATGTGCCCAGGGTCCCTGCCAGGATCTGAGCAATAAGATGACGCCTGGCAACATTTATACCATTACAGCATACCTGAAATACAAGACAGGCCCAGACAACAAGAACTTTAACATGACAATCCAAAACGGGCCGGATTACCGTTACCGTTCCATTTTGGGCACAGTGTCTGCAGCAAAAGGCGAATGGACCAAACTGGAAGTGACCTATACCATGCCAGAAGACGCCATTTCCACCCAGAACTATTTATTCTTTGAGACACCTTGGGTTGCCCAGCCTACAGCAGAGAATGACTTAATGGATTTCTATGTAGACAATGTAACCATGACAGAGCAGGTTCCAGATAAGAAGGTGGAAGAAGTCGGGGAAAACGATTACAATGGCTCCAACCTGGATTTGGTATGGCAGTGGAACCATAACCCCAACAACAACTACTGGTCCCTGACAGACCGGAGCGGCTGGCTGCGCCTGACGACAGGAAGCAAGGCCAACAGCATTTTAGAAGCCAGGAACACACTGACCCAGCGTACTTATGGGCCGACCTGTTCCGGTAAAGTGAAGATGGACATTTCCAATATGAAGGCAGGCGATGTGGCAGGCTTAGCATCCTTCTCCTACAATTACGGATACATTGCCGTAAAGAAAGAAGCTAGCGGCGCCAAGCTTGTGATGGTAGATGCTTCCTCCAACTCCAGCGTCAAAAAAGACGATCCGGTAGAGAAAGCCAGTGTGGATTGTGAAGGGGATATCGTATACCTGAAAGAAGACTTTGACTTTGCTGGCGGGGATAAGCTCCGTTTCTATTACAGCTTTGACGGAAACACTTGGAAACAGCTTGGCACAGACGTTAAGCTGACCTATGAACTGACCCACTTTATGGGCAGCAGGTTCGCATTGTTCAACTATGCGACCAAGTCCGTAGGGGGATTTGTAGACTTTGACTATTTCCGCGTATCCGACCAGATTACCGGGGAAACCCAGGAGCCTAGCAACCTGAAGGCAAGCCTGTCCAATTCTGGTGATGTTTCTGGTGTGATTAACAGCACCTGTGAAGTGGAAATGACAATGGATCCCTTGCCAGAAGGCGGCCATACCAGCCTGAAGGCATCCATTTCCATCCCAGACATTATGGAAGTGGAAGATGTGGTATTCCAGAAAGACGCAATCAAAGGCAATGCAGAATACAGCGTAAAGGGCGGCAGGCTCATCCTGTCAGTGAAAGGGGACAATGTTTCCTTCCAGGCAGCAGATAAGCTTTTTGCCACCATCAAGTTAAAGCTGAAAGGCTATGTGGACAAAGACAACGCAGCCAGCTTCAGGGCGGATTATATTATGGTGGACAACGGCGCCTTAGAGTATGACGTGACGGACTGCCTGACCACCGTAAACCTGAAATTCCTTGATACAGGTGCGCTTGCGAAGCAGTTAGGGTACGGCAACCCGCTGATGACCCAGGAATTTGGCGCAGACCCCTATGCCATCGTATATGACGGCCGGGTATATGTCTATATGACAGCTGATGATTACCAATACGATGAAAACGGGCAGATTCTTGAGAATAACTATGGCTACATCCGGAGCCTGCGCGTGATTTCTTCGGATGATATGATGAACTGGACAGACCACGGGGAAATTAAAGTGGCAGGGCAGGACGGCGCGGCTACATGGGCAGCCCACTCCTGGGCGCCGGCTATCGCTTACAAGCAGATAAACGGCAAGGATAAATTCTTCCTTTATTTTGCAAACGATGCATCCGGTATCGGCGTATTGGAGGGAGACAGCCCCTTAGGGCCATGGAGAGACCCCATTGGCAAGGCTTTAATTACCGGCCAGACCCCTGGGTGCCAGGGCGTGGTATGGTGCTTTGACCCAGCCGTCCTGGTAGACGATGATGGCAGCGCATATATTTATTTCGGCGGCGGCGTACCAAATGGCCAGCAGATTAACCCCAAGACCGCCAGGGTGGCAAAGCTTGGCGATGATATGATAAGCATTGACGGCGAGGCACAATTAATTGACGCCCCCTGCATGTTTGAGGATTCCGGTATCTTTAAATACAACGGAAAATACTACTACAATTACTGTACGAACTTTATCAGCCCGCACGGCGACGGAGGCCCAGGCTTTGGTACTATCTGCTATATGGAAAGCGACAACCCCATGGGGCCATACACCTACAAAGGGGAAATCTTCCAGAACCCGGCCAACTGGTTCGGCGTAGGCGGCAATAACCATCATGCAACCTTTGTATTTGAAGGGAAGAGTTACTTTATTTACCATGCCCAGACCGTATCAAAGGCACAGGGCGTCCAGAAGGGATACCGTTCCACCCACATTGACAAGATTGAATTCTACAGCGACGGCTCCATCAAGCCTATCAAGGGGACCTACGCAGGCATCCCGCAGCTGCGTGAAACAAGCGCATATGATAGGATTGAAGCAGAGACTATCGCATGGAATAAAGGCATTAAGGTAAGCAAGTGCCAAGACGAAGGCGGCAAATTCGGCCAGTTTAACCGCCAGCTGACAGACCTGCAGGACGGCGACTGGACGGCTGTATCCCAGGTGGCCTTTGGCGAGAAGGGTGCAAAATCCTTCACCGCAAACGTAGCCTCTGAGAAGGGCGGTAAGATTGAAGTCCGCTTAGACAGCCCGCAGGGCTCCTTAATCGGCACCTTAGATGTAGAAGCTACAGGCGGCGCAAATACCTTTAAAGCCCTCACCTGCGATGTAAGCCAGGTAACCGGTACACGGAATGTATTCCTGGTATTTAAGGGAGCCTCTACAGGAAATATCATGAATGTGGATTACTATCGCTTCACAGAAGCAGCCACAGCCCCGGTAGAGCCAGACCCGGCGGATACCACGAAGCTGTCAGCCAAGATATCCCATGCGGAAAACCTGTTGGAGGTATTAAGCCCATCAGAGAAAACGAAGCTGGAGGCAGCCATCAGCACAGCTAAGGGTGTCTTGAACAAAGAAAAGGTAACGCAGGAAGAGGTAGACGCAGCCCTTGCAGCATTGACAAAAGCAGTAGAGGCAGCTGAGAAATCCCTAATCCCGCAAAAGCCGGATTATGGCTCCTATGTAAATAAGTCCTTTACCAAAGACGGCTTGAAATGGAAAATAACGAAGTGTACGGAAAAAGTAAAAGAAGCTTCTGTAATAGGCACAACGAAACAGTTCACGAAGGCTACCATCCCAAGCACTGTGAA
Source organism: uncultured Lachnospiraceae bacterium (assembly GCA_910588965.1). Lineage (GTDB taxonomy): Bacteria > Bacillota > Clostridia > Lachnospirales > Lachnospiraceae > Petralouisia. The sequence continues at coordinate 27,574 of CAJUSO010000031.1, forward strand.
ATACGATGGCATGTCCTTTAAAGTAACTGCAGTTGGCTCCAAAGCCTTCCGGAGCCAGAGCAAGCTTACCAGCGTGGTTATCGGCAAATATGTAACGAAGATTGGCGCCCAGGCTTTTGCAAATTCCAAGAAGCTTGCGAAGGTTACCTTCCAGGGCATAGCTATCAAGTCCATAGCTAAGGATGCTTTTAAGAATATCAAGAAGACGGCCGCATTCAGCATGAAGAAGACCTTTACTTCTGGCAGCCTGAAATACAAGATTACCAAGAGCACCCTTTCTGCTAAGACCGTAACGGTTACAGGCGCAGCAAAGCAGCTTACCAAGCTTACCATCCCAAGCACGGTAAGATACAACGGGATGTCCTTTAAAGTAACTGCAGTAAACCAAAAAGCCTTCAGGTCCAGCAAAAAGCTAACAACCCTGGTAGTAGGCAAATATGTAAAGACCATTGGGAGCGAGGCGTTCTATAACTCCAAAAAACTTGGGAAAATCAAATTCAGCGGGACGGCCGTAAAGACGATCCAGAAAAACGCTTTTGGCAAAATTAAAAAATCTGCGGTCTTTGATGTTAAGAATTCCAAGAAGGCATACTATAAGAAGCTGCTCACCAAAGCAAAGACGAAGAATTTTAAAGTAAAATAAACGGATCTGCCCTATGGGGACATAAGGAAGATTAGATTGGTTCTATCGGATGGGGACGCCTCCCAATATGGCGTCCCCATTCCCCAATATGGCGCATTCTCCCCCAGAAAGGAGCCTTTATGGATAACATCCGCCTAAAACACAAGCTAGCCCTTCTGTTCCTGGTCTGTGTCATCATCCCCCTAGTGGTAACCAACAGCGGAATTTTCTGGAGCATGCGCCAGGGCCTAAAAAAAGAGCAGGAGCAGAAGAAGAAAAACGTTGCCAGCCTCCTGGAATCTGAACTCCGGGAACGTGCGAACCAGCAAATTACCCTTGCGGATTATTTAAACCGCAACGAGAAGCTAAAGCGCTTCCTAAACCAAACCTACAAAGACCCTTCCCACTACTATGAATCCTACGTCCAGCTTATGGAGGATGACGTCATCCATTACTATTACCTTGCCCTTTCTGCCTACAACATCACCATCTGCACGGAAAACAGCACCATTATAAACGGTACGTTCTTTGTGAAAAAAGAAAATGTCCAATCCAGCAGCTGGTACCGGGCATATGCCCAAAGCAACCGGCAAGTCTGCCTTTACAGCTATTTTGAAGATGGGGAGGAATCTGCGGGCTACATTGAGAAAGGCCGCAAGCTCGTGGCTATCCAGAAGCTTGATTACTGCGGCGAAGGCAATATCATCCTTTTGGATTTAGATTACCAATCCCTTTCCGAACGCATCGAAATGTTTTGCGACGGCATCGGCTACTGCTTGTGCGTAGGAGACAAGATTTTGTTTTCGTCCCTGGAAAAAAATGACCGGCGGAAAGATTTCCTGCAGTTAAGCGAGGCACAGAAAGAGGAATACCCTATAGCTGGCCAGGTAGAACTCTATGGCACTACCATTTCCATCCGCCTGAAACAAGATAATTTTACCATCCTGGACGCCCTCCATGGCCAGGAGGCCTTTATGCTTTTCCTTTATACCGTAAACTTCTTACTGCCCACCTTCTATATCTATATTCTCTACCGCTCCCTCTATGACCGGGTAGCGGCGACACAGGAATATCTGGAACGGATTAAGGAAGGGGTTTATGAAGCCATTCCCCTCCAGGAAGCAAAAGACGAAATCGGCAGTATGATACAAAGCTACAACCTGATGGTGGCAAGGATAAAAGATCTGGTCGAGGTAGTCTTTAAAAACAAGGAACAGGCGCAGAGTTTGGAAATTGCCAAGAAGCAGGCGGAGCTCCATGCGCTGCAGAGCCAGCTGAACCCCCATTTTATTTTCAATACGTTAGAGACCATCCGCATGCACAGCATTTTAAAGAAGGAGGCGGAAACGGCCCGTATCCTGGAAAGCTTTGCCATTTTAATGCGGAACAATATACAATGGAACAAAGATGTGGTAACGGTTGAGGAAGAGTGCGGCAACGTGAGGCGGTATCTGGAAATCCAGAAATACCGTTTTGGGGAACGGCTGGAATTCTTCCTCTATATCCAGGAAAGCTGCCAGAAATGCAGGATTCCTAGGTTTATGGTAATAAACTTTGTGGAAAATGCCTGCGTCCATGGGATAGAGAACAACGTGGGAGGCGGTTCCATTACCGTGATGGTTTCAGAAGATGACAGCAGCCTGTATGTGGAAATCATGGATAAGGGGAGCGGCATGGAGCCCCAAGCCCTGGCAGAACTTAAGAAGCTAGTGGAGCAGGCGGATGTGAGCTATATCCAGCATGCCCAGAAGAGCATTGGCATTGTGAATACGGTGGTGCGGATGAAACAGTATTATGGGGAAGGGATTAGCATTGACATGAACAGCACAATTGGAGGGGGGACGGAAATCAGCATCCAGGTCCCCAGAGAAGGGAGGGAGGGCTATGATCCAGGTACTCCTTGTGGATGATGAGCAATTTATCCGGCAGGGGCTTCGGATGTTGGTGGACTGGGAGGAGTATGGCTGCCAGGTTGCAGCAGAGGCAGAAAACGGCGTGGATGCCATCCGGATTCTGGAAGAGGGCGGCATTGACCTGGTATTTGTAGATATTAAAATGCCAGGAATGACAGGGCTGGAATTGATTGGCTATATCAGGCAGAACATTTCCCCCCAAATCCGTTTTGTAATCCTGACAGGTTATGCAGAGTTCGGCTATGCCAGGGAGGCCATGCGTATGCAGGTATTGGATTATATGCTTAAGCCTGTCCAGGAGAAGGAATTGGTAGCCATCTTAAAAAAGATTAACCAGGATTTCCAGAAGGATAGGAAAGAGCGGCAGGAAAAATATGATTTCCATATTTCCCAGATTCTGATGGGGAAATTTTCAGAAGAGAACCTAGCGCAGGTAAGGCGCTGGTTAGAGCCCCAGGAATCTTGGAAATACGTGAGTTTCGAGTTTGACAAGTGGCAGGAGGGGTTTTCCGGGCTTAACCACGGGGGACGGATGGAACAGCAAAAAGCGCTGCGCCAGTACCTTAGGAGCCTTTTAGGGAATGCATTCTGCCATGTGGTGCCCTTGATTGAGGCGAAGGGGGAAATTTTTGGCACAGGCCTTTTGCTTTCCCCTTGCCTGTACAAGGATATGGGGATGGGGGAAGAGGCCTATTTGGAATACCTGCAGAAGCGGGTAAACCAGCATTTCCAATACCAGATCCAAGTCTATGTGGGCCAGTCCAGTTCCTTGGAGCAGCTTGCGAAGTCCGTAGCTTCCATCCAGGTGGCCAGGTGCCTCCATGGGCTGGCCAAAGAGGAAGGGCAGGTCATGGATTATGAGAAATTCCGCTATCGGAAGCCTTCCTTTGGCGTGCGGGAGGAGGCGGTGAGGCAGCTTTTGGATGCCGTAAAGAACAACCAGAAGGAAAAGATAGGGCATTGCGCCAATGCAGTTTTTAACCAGATCCGGGACAGCGATATGAATATGGAAATGGTGAATGCCAGTATTTACCATATCCTATACCGCCTTATGGAAATGGTACAGGAATTTGACGATGAGACAAACCAGCAGGAAATCCTAGCTTATATCGGCAAGGAGTCCTTCAACAAGCTGGCACTGAGCGGGAGCACGGAAGAGATTACAGGCTTTTTTAGCGATTATGCCGGGTATTTGGCGCAGGTGCGCAGCCAGGAAGCGAAAAATGTGCTGGACCGGGTGGATGATTATGTGCAGGCGCATTACCAGGAGAAATTAAGCTTAAAGTCTTTGGGGGAGAGGTTCTATGTAAATAATGTCTATTTGGGGCAGCTCTACAAGAAGCGGCATGGGATGGTATTCCGGGATTACCTCAACCAGCTCCGGCTTGAAAGGGCGCAGGAGCTTTTGGCAGGTACGGATATGCGTATTTATGCCATTGCAGAAGAAGTAGGGTTTGGGAAGGTGGAGTATTTTATCAATAAGTTTGTACAGCAGAATTGCATGACGCCCAACCAGTACCGGATCCGCAAGAGGGCAGAGAGGGAGAGCCAGGGATAAAGGATGGCAGGAATATACAGAAAGGAAGTTTTTTATGGAAAAGGGCGGGAAGCGTTGGGGCAGGTGGCTGGCTGCTTTGGGGATCATTGCCTTTGGGAGCTGCCTCCTATTGGCCGCATTGGGGCAGAAAGGCAGGGTAAAGCAGTTTACGGCGTTTTTTGCCATGCCAGGGGAGCCGGTGCCGGAAGATAACCGTATGGTAAGGCGCATTGCGGAGCAGACTGGGGTGCAAGTAAATGTGGAATGGATGAATGAGCAGACCTCCACAGAACGGATTGAAAGCATGATCCGGATTGGGGAATACCCAGATTTTATCAATGGGTCAGATGCTTCTGACCGGTTAGTAGCGGCAGGGGCGTTGGTCCCGTTGGAAGGATACCTGGAAAAATACCCGAACCTAGAGGGGTATCTGAGCAGGGAACAATGGGAATCCTTGCGCAAAGAGGATGGGCATATTTACTTTATCCCTCCTTTTGGCGTCGTCCAGGGCCATGATACTGCGACCATCCCGGCAGGGGAGGCTTTTTGGATCCAGAAACGGGTCTTGGAATGGGCTGGGTTCCCGCGGCTGAAAACATTGGATGAATATTTTGACCTTATTGTCTCTTACCAAAAAGAACACCCAGAGACAGGGGGGAAGAAAAATATCGGGTTTGAGATCCTATGTGACGGATGGCGGTATTACTGCCTGGAGAACCCGCCTATGTTCCTGGCAGGCTACCCTAACGACGGCTGTGCCATTGTGGACCCTGTCACACAGGAGGCTTCCGTCTATGATACCATCCCAGAGGCGCGCCAATATTACCAAAAGCTGTGTGAGATGTATCACCAGGGGGTGGTTGACCCGGAAACCTTCACGCTGTCTTATAACCAGTATATTGAGCGGATTTCTGAGGGGAATGTGCTGGGGTTTGTGGATCAGTTCTGGAATGTGATGAGTGCGCAGAACAGCCTGTATGCCCGGGGGATGGAGGACCGCACTTACGTGCCTTTTGGGATTACGGCAGAGGCAGGGATTGAGGGGAATTATAACTGTACGGAGTACCAGGTGAATACAGGGGCAGGGATTGGGATTTCTGTGGACTGTAAGGATGTGGAAGGGGCCTTGGGTTTCATAGACCAGCTGCTTTCGCCAGAACTTATGGTCTTGCGCCACTGGGGGGAGAAAGGGATAGATTATGAGGTAGGGGAGGATGGGGTATTTTACCGTACAAAGGAGCAGCGGGAAATACGCAAGGACGGGGAATACCTTAAGGAAAATATCTACGGCTACCCTTATTTCCCAGCCTATACGGGGATGCTTGCGGATGGCATTAACACCGTGAACCCAGGGGAGCAGCCGGGGGAATATTATGCCCAGCTTTCGGAATATGACAAAGCCTTGCTGGACGCTTATGAGTATCAGAATTGGAAGGAATTTTTGGGGCCGGAGAAAATAGGGGCAGCCTGGTATCCGCTGTATTCCTGCAAAGAGGACTGGCCGGGGGACAGCCCCCATGGGGAAGCGCTTGCCAAGATGGAGCAGGTAAAAAGGCTGTGGCTGCCCCAGGTGATTATGTCTCCCAAAGAGGAATTTGCGCAGGCCTGGGAAGCGTATATGCAGGAATACCAGAAGCAGGTAGACGTAGAGGCCTACGAAGGGGAATTAAACCGGGAGATCCAAAGGAGGATCCAGGCGGCGGGGGGCGCCGGGGAGTAAGGCTGTGCGGTAAGGGGGTGGGAATATAAGGAGGCTGCCACGGAATAGGATTTTTGCGGCAGCCCCCTTTTTTTGGCTTAAGATAGCTTTATGTATGGCTGGTTTTACAGGCCGCGCTCCTGCTCCCGCTGGATATCCGGGAATGCAGACAGCATAGGCCGCATGTTCTTGCCATGCAGCACCCGCCCTACATAGTTTTTTGTAATCTTATACACAAGGGGCGAGAGGGAGAGCACGCCAATCAGGTTGGGGATCATCATCATGCCGTTGAAGGTATCGGCCAAATCCCAGGCCAGGTTGTCGCCCATTACGGCTCCGCCGAAGATAGCGGCCACAAAAATCATCCGGTATACAATCGTATATTTTTCCCCAAATAGGAATTCACATGCCTTGCTGCCGTAATGGCTCCAGCCCAGTACCGTAGAGAAAGCAAAAAGCATGACGGCGATGGCAATGAAAGCCGCCCCAGCCTTGCCGAAATGGATGGAAAAAACAGTGGACACGATATTGGCCTTTGTCAGTTCAATCCCATGATATGTAGCTGCTGCCACGCCAGTCTCTAAGTCAACCAGCCCTGAGGACAGGATGGAGAATGCCGTCAGGGTACAGACCACCAAGGTATCGGCAAACACTTCAAAAATGCCCCACATGCCCTGGCGGACAGGCTCTTTGACATTGGAGTTGGAATGGACCATAACGGAGGAGCCAAGCCCGGCTTCGTTGGAAAACACGCCGCGCTTCATGCCCTGCTCAATGGCCAGCTTTATCCCATAGCCCACGGCGCCGCCGCCAGCAGCCTCCAGGGCGAAAGCCCCCTGGAAAATGGAACGGAAAACTGCCCCGGCATGGGAGATGTTTGTAAAGAAAATCACAATGCTCCCCAAGATATAGATGACTACCATAAAAGGCACGATTTTCTCAGTCACAGAGGCGATACGCTTAATGCCGCCCACAATGACCAGCCCCCCGGCAGCAAGCACTACGATGCCGGTCACCCAGGTGGGCACGCCAAATACGGATTCCATATTTCCGGAAATGGAATTTACCTGGGTCATATTCCCAATCCCAAAGGACGCCAAGAAGCAGAAGACGGCAAACAGGACTGCCAGGGCGCTGCCGATGGCCTTGCAGCCGGGCTTCGCGCCCAGGCCGTCCCGCAGATAGTACATGGCGCCGCCGGACCATTCCCCGGCGCTGTTTTTCCGCCGGAAATAGATGCCCAGCACGTTTTCGGAATAATTGGTCATCATGCCGAAGAAGGCAATCAGCCACATCCAGAATACCGCCCCAGGGCCGCCCACCATAATGGCGCCGGCCACGCCTACGATATTCCCAGTCCCTACTGTGGCTGCCAGCGCCGTACATAGGGATTGGAACTGGGAAATGGAGCGGTCTTTCGTATGGCCTACCACGTGCCTGTCTTTGAACATGGCGCCCAGGGTCATCTGGAACCAATGACGGATGTGCGTCAATTGGAAACACTTGGTCAGGCAGGTCATCAGCACGCCGGAAAAAGCCAGCAGGATGAGCGCAGGCCAGCCCCAGACGATGTTGTTGGCAGCGTTGTTAAGGTTTGTGATAAAATCTAGCATGGTACATGTCCTCCTCTTTTGATTATATGTGCTTTTCCCATGAAAAAGAATAGGGCTTGCAAATGAAAAAACGCAGGATGTAGGGGCAACCTCACCTGCGAAGCTATCATGGCACAATATTCTTTTGGGAATTTATAAAAAATTTATATTATTTTAACATAAAATTAATTTTCTGTAAAGGGGAAATTAATTTTTGCGCTGCAGAAAGGGTTGAGAAAGGGAAGCAGACCAGGTATAATCCCAAGAGAGCCGGGGAGGGCGCACATGGAAGGGAATCCTTTACCACAAGGGTTGCGGGGTTCCGTTTTAGAAAGGGAAAGGTTAGGCAAACATGAAGAAGAAAGCAAATAACCACAAAATAGCATGTTGGGCGCTTACATGGGCATTAATGTTGGCAGGCTGCTCTGGCGGGCAGGGAAAAGCTGCAAGAGAGCCGGGGAGGGATGGGACCCTTGCGGAGCATGGAATTTCTGCAGAACAGGAAGCTTCCATAGGGGAAAGGGGACATGGGGCTTCTCCTAAGGATAAGGAACCAGGGCGGGAAGGAAAGCAAGGGGTTTCTCCCTTAGATAAGGAACCAGGGCAGGAAGGAAGCAAAGGGGTTTCGGAAGATGGGGATATTGTATCCCAAGAACCGGCGGCAGGACCAGAAATGGTAGACAAAGACTGGTCAAGTTATTTTGAAGGGCTGAATGGGGCAGCAGTCGTATATAATGCCTCGGACAGCCAATATATGCTATACAACCGTGAGCTTGCATTAGCCAGGAGGCCGCCGTGTTCCACATTTAAAATAGTTTCTTCCCTGCTTGGCATGGAGTATGGGGTGATAGAGCCAGAGGATTCTGTACGTGCTTGGGGCAATGAGATATTCTGGAATGAAAACTGGAACAAAGACATTGATTTCCAGGAGGCATTCCAGGAATCTTGCGTGTGGTATTTCAGGGAAGTAATCGATGAGATTGGGAAGGAAAGGATGCAGGAGGGGCTGGATGGGCTCCAGTATGGGAATTGTGATATTTCTGATTGGGAAGGGCGCCAGAATACAAATAATAATAACCGGGCATTGACCGGTTTTTGGCTGGAATCCTCCTTGCTGATTTCCCCCAAAGAGCAAACAGAGGTAATGGAACGCATTTTTGGGGATGATGCGGCTTATTCCCAAGGGACGCTGGAGGAATTGAGGCAAGTGATGCTGGTGCAGGGGCAAGACGGTGCAGATATCTCCATTTATGGGAAGACCGGGATGGGAAAAACAGAGGGAATTGTTGTGGACGCATGGTTTACGGGATTTGCAGAGAGCCCAGAAGGCAAACGGTATTTTTGCGTATATCTTGGCAGGACGGACAATCGGGATGTGTCCAGCACATTGGCGAAGGAAATAGCCATCCGTCTTATGTCAGATATCTATTGATGTTTTCTATTGTTTTGGATTGGCCTTTGCTGTATAATAAAGGCAGCTAACAACATAACTTTGTATGGAGGTGTTCAGATGGAAGGTAATGTAATCGGTTTTGCAATGGTGTGCGTGTTGGGGATGATGTTCATCGGCTGGGGCGTATATGCCTGGTTCTCAAAGAAACCGAAACCCATGGGGTTTTGGGCAAATGCAGAAGTATTTGAAGTATCGGATACCAAAAAATATAACCGTGCGGTCTCGAAGCTATTCTGTGTTTTTGGCATCGTGCTCATTGTCCTTGGAATCCCTCTGCTTGCAGGGCAAAACTCTGCATGGGCAATGCTTTTGGTTGTAGGGGTTATGGCAGAAAGCATTGCCGCAATGGCGGTTTATACGCTTGTAATCGAAAGAAAATATAAGAAAAAGGGAGACAGTAACTGAATGCGTGGTTTTTCAGGTTCGTTCACTGCTTTTTTCTTGTATTAGGGCTGTTCGGTATGCTATAATTTAAGGGCAGGATATCTATGATGCGGCAAGAAGCGGCTGCATGTAGATGCAGAAAAATATCCAGGAGGGACGAAGAGGAAATGGAAAAGAGATTTTTGAAAAGGGCAAATTCACTTTTACTGGCCACTGCCATGGCAGTGACATTGATGCCTGCACCGTTAGCGTCAGCGGCTGCAGCAGGCAGCACAGCGGTTTCTGCAAGCCAACAGGAAGGCAGCAGGGCAGTTTCCGCCTTGGGCATTGCAGCCATAACAGGCAAGGAATACACGGTAATACAAGGCAATGTGCCCGTATTCCCCAAAAAAGTATTATTGGATGGCGCCACGGACCCTGTAGGGATTCAGTGGGCTGAATGGGACAAAAACGCAGGAGTTGGGGAGCATAAAGTGACAGGGACAGCAGGCGGGACACAGATTACCGTTACCGTCAATGTGCTGCCTTGCGATGAAGCGCTGCCCAATGTGAGCGCAATGGGCAGGAGCGAGGGTACGGCACAGGAGAAGAAAGACGCAATCCACCCATTGAAGGGATATAAAGGCCTGTTTGTGGCAGAGTATGATATTGTGCCGGACTCAAAGTCTACCCATGACCGGGCAGTGATTTACCTCCCGGCAGCCATGAGCGACGGTTCGGAGCTGCATGCGGAGAATTGCTGGGATACCGGGGCAAGGCTCCAGTTCAAATTTGGCTATAATGAAGTTACCTATTTCCAGACCCAGAATGGTGACGGGCAGGTAGTAGGCAACGCAAAATACTATCCTACAAACGAAGAGTTAAACGAGGCGCTGGCGAATGGCAATCCTGTCAATGCGCTGTCCTATGATGAGGTAAGCACCTACCATGTGCGTACAATCATGGATACTGCCACAAATAAGACAAAAGGGAATTATAAGGTATACATTACAGACCCGGAAGGGATTGAGCATGAAGTTACACAGCCAGGCGGCAATGGGTTCCGTATTTACCCCAAGGATGGCATTGTCAAGAATTTTGCGGCAGTCCGCGGCAGCTACCAGGTAAAGAACCACAAAATCAGCTGGATTTCAGGTTATGCCACCAAGAAAGTAGAGACCTACTTAAAAGCGCAGGGCGCTGCAGGTTATGCCAAGGAAGCAGAGGATACCGTTACAAAAGAGCTTCCAGGGCCCGTGACGGAACAGCCGGCTGATGAGGTGGAAAAGGACGGCCAGCGTTACCTGTTAAATACAGAAAAATCCGGATGGTACGTCGGGGACGGCAAGGTAGCTTCCGTGACAGCAGAAGAGGGCAAGACCGTTACATACCGTGCATACTATGATGCAGTGAAGGCAGCGGACAAAACCATCCTGGACGGTAAAATCCAGAGTGCAGGAAGCCGGAAGGAAGAGGACTACACAGCCGGAAGCTGGAAGGGATGGAAAGCCGTATTGGATCAGGCAAAGCAAGTAAGTGCAGGCGCTTCTGTAAGCCAGGAGGAGATTGACAAAGCCGTACAGGATTTGGATCAGGCAGAAGGGGATTTGGTCAGCATCAAGGCTTTGAAGGAGGCGGTTAGCAGCCGCAAGGCAGAACTGGCAGACAAAGAAGGGCAGAAAGAGAACTTTGCGAATTGGGATGAGGTGCAGGGCGCGTTAAAGGAGGCAGAAGCAGTCCTAACAAACCCGGATGCAACCAAAGCCCAGGTAGAAGACGCAGAGAAGAAGGCAGGCATCCCATTGAGGGTGAAGGCAGTGGATAAGAAGGCGTTAAACCAGGCAATTGCAGCTGCAAAAGCCAAGAAAAAAGCAGATTATAAGGCTGCGGGCTACCAGAAGATGCAGGAAAAGCTGGCTGCCGCCAATAAGGTTGCGGGCAGCCCCAATGCCACCCAGGCAGAAGTGGACCAAGCCCGAAAGGCCTTGCAGGATGCAGTAAGCAAGCTGGTGAAGCTGGTAAAGGTAAAATCCGTCCAGCCGGCAGCCAAGTCCTATAAAATTGCAGCAGGCAAAAAGCTGGATTTAAAGAAGGTATTTACCGTCCTTCCCAAGGATGCAGACAGCAAAAAGCTCACCTATTCCATAGATAAGAAGTATAAAAATTATGCTTCCATCAAGTCCGGCGTAGTGTCCGCCAAGAAAAAAGGGGTGGGCAAGACCATATCCGTCCGTGCCAAGGCGGCTGACGGAAGCGGCAAGTCTGCAACCATCAAGATTAAGATTATGAAGCATGCCGTGACGAAGGTTACCGTGAAGAAGAAATCCTATACGGTAAAGGCTGGGGGCAAGGTTACCATCAAGCCTGTTGTGACGGCAAATGGCAAGAATGCCAACAAAGCATTGGCATACACATCTTCCAATGGGAAGCTGGCAACCGTAAAGAACGGCGTTGTCACCACCAAGAAGGGCAAGGCCGGGAAAGTGACCATTACCATCCAGTCCACCGATGGCACGGGCAAAAGCGTAAAGGTAAAGATTAATATCAAGAAATAATAAGATAGGCAGCAGAAAATTTATCATAGGGTTACAGGTATCCGCCATATCAGAATTCAGATATGGCGGATATTTATGTTATGCACGGTGACGGTTTCTGAAAGTTAATTTGCTGTTATCGGATGAGCCAGCTATAATCCTTCCGGCAATCTAAAATATAGTCGATATACACCGTATCGTC
>CAJUSO010000032.1 GCA_910588965.1 uncultured Lachnospiraceae bacterium
CTGGGGGCCGTGAGGTCGCAGGTTCGAATCCTGTTACCCCGATTTTTTTATTTTTCCTTAATTCTTTAAGGGCATCCCACGCCTTGGTTTCCATAAACGCATTATGGAAGCCATTTTTTTATCTTATGGGAAGTTCCTTCAGATTCCCTATAAGACAAAAAACAATTGCCGCACTGGGGCGGAAATTGACGGGAACTGCCCCGAAAGGGCAGGGCGCCAAAAGCTTTCCCCGGATAGCCCAAGACCTACCTTGCCATTATACGACAGAAAAACGCCTTCTGCAAGAATTTGGGCTTTAATTCATATTTTCTTAATATTATGGCTGGAAGGATTTTACATTTCTTTTATATTTTTGTAAAAGTTACCGCCCTGCCCACCCTTGACTTTTCCCTATAGATGGACTATTGTATTATTAAGATAGTACAGTCATACACAAGAATAAACCCTGAAAGGAAATGAGGTGATTGAATGCCATGGAACTTAGATTCCGACCGCCCAATTTTTATCCAAATTATTGATAAAATCCAAATGGATATCATATCAGGCCTCTACCAGCCCGGGGATAAGCTTCCTTCTGTCCGGGAACTGGCGCAGGAAGCTTCCGTAAACCCTAACACCATGCAGAAAGCCCTCTCTGAACTGGAACGGACCGGGCTTGTCTATTCCCAGCGGACCAGCGGGAGGTTCATTACGGAGGACACCGATATGATATGTTTATTGAAAGAGCAGCAAGCCCAGGAAATTGCCCTTCATTTTTTAGGGACTATGCAGAAGCTGGGCTTCCAAAAAGACGACATCCTTTCCCTGCTTGGCCAGCTCCTGGAACAGGAAGCGCCCGCAGGGCCGGCCACATAGCCATCCGTAACCATTGGAACAGCAGATAGATTTTGGAGGACACCATGACATTATTAGAATGCAATGACCTAACCAAGAAATATGGCGCCCACACCGCCCTTTCCCATTTCAATCTCCAGATTGGGGCTGGGCATATCACTGGATTGCTAGGGCCCAACGGCAGCGGCAAGACTACGCTGATAAAACTGATTGCCGGGCTTTTGTCCCCTACAGAGGGGACGGTTTTGGTCAAAGGGCAGCCTGTGGGCACCGCCAGCAAAAGCCTGGTATCGTACCTGCCGGACCACACATGTTTAAGCGGCCGTATGCGGGTACGGGACGCCATCGGTTTTTTTGAAGACTTTTATAGGGACTTTTCCTCCCAATGTGCCTACGGCATGCTGGAAAAGCTCGGAATTGACCCTGCCAGCAGGCTGAAGTCCCTCTCTAGGGGCACCAGGGAAAAGGTGCAGCTTCTCCTGGCCATGAGCCGCAATGCCAGCCTGTACCTCCTAGACGAGCCCATTGCGGGCGTGGATCCTGCTGCCAGGGATTATATCCTGCGCACGATTATTTCCAATTATAATGAAAACGCCTCTATCCTGATTTCTACCCATCTGATTGCAGATATTGAGAATATCCTGGACGAGGTTGTTTTCATCCAGAACGGGACCCTGCGCGTCCACAGCCCTGTGGACAGCCTGCGCCAGAAGAACCGCAAATCCATTGACGCTATTTTCCGGGAGGTGTTCAGATGTTAGGAAAATTAATGAGATATGAATGGAAATCCACTTATAAGATCCCGTCGGCCGTCAACCTTGTATTGGCGCTTGCCACTTTACTTGGGTGCCTGATCCTGGGGATGCCCGCTGCATCGGACAAAGATACCATTTTCCGGCTTTTTACCTCGGTCGTATTTTATTCCCTATCCCTGTCCGCCTTCAGTATGGTAACCTATATCTACGTCTATATACGGTTTTACAAGAATCTGTTCAGCGCTGAGGGCTATCTGATGCATACGCTGCCAGTTACCCCCTTGCAGCTCTTCCACTCCAAGCTCCTGGTCGGCTATTTCTGGCTTGCGCTGCACACTGTCCTGGAACTTGCAGCCCTGATAGCCCTGGGCTGGGCATCCGGCCTGTTCCACCAGGTAAATACCCGCACAGAATGGAAGGCCTTGCTGCAGTCTACCTTAGGCGCCTCCCCTTGGGAATTCCTGCCCCCCTTCTTTGGGACAATGCTAACAGGCTGCCTGACTTCCCTCCTGATTGGATACGTCAGCATCTTGCTGGGGCAGCTGATGGAAAAATACAAGCTAGGGGCATCCGTAGGTTTTTTTATCGCCATTTACCTGGTAAGCCAGGTGGCAACCTCCCTATCCGTATTCCTCCCCAGTACCATGACGGCCCTTTCCGGCTCTCCGGGGGCTTATGGGGATTTTACCTTATACTATTATAGGAATCTCCTCTATTGGTCCATCATCGCCCAGCTTATCCTGGGGATCCTGCTTTATATTGCCTGCCTGCTGCTGGTGCGGCGCAGGGTAAACCTGGATTAAGCATGCCACCCCATGCCCGCTGCGGCATGGGGCTGTAACCTATCCTGTACTTTACAAGTTTTGCTTTGCTGTACGCAATTGCAGGGGCAGCAGGCAAACCCTAATTATTATACTGCTGCTGCCCCTTTGGCGCCATGCGATATGGAACAAATATATCTTTTCCAGAAATGGAATGGCAGAAAAAACCCCTCCCCCCTATACTTCTATTCAAGAGGGGAGGTGTGATTCATGGGTAAATCTAAAAAAATCTTATTCCTTATCCTGGCCTGCGGCATTTTATTGTCCATCACGTATGCCGCGTCCCAAATTTCCCAGCCAGAAGAGCCTGCAATCGTGGGATTCTTCTTAGGTGATGTAATCGAAACTTACTAACCGTCAGCTTTTGATGCCGTAATGCAGCTCGGCATATTTTCTCGTCTGCTCAGCACGCTCCTGCTGATTCATCGCTTGTAGGATGGCAACCGCCTGACCAAAGCACTGTCTGGATAAATCATATTGCCCTAACTCTGCCAGGGCACAGGCCTTGTTACATAGAAGCATCGGGAATACATGCAGTTTCCCATGCTCAATACAATAGTCAATGCCTGTCTGGCAGAGCGCAAGGGCGTCTGAATACATCCTTTCCTGCCCCATCCAGGAAGAGAGGTTCTGCAGGATCATGGGGTATTTTACAGACATTTCCTCCCCGCCCGGCGTATGCCCTTCAATGTATTCCTTTAATTCGAACAGAAGGCGGACCCCATTCCACAGCTCCCCCTTGTCATGATAAGCGCACCCAATATTATTTAAAATGGAAATCTCATGGAATGTCAGCAGCCTGTCCCTGATATGGATGCCGTCAAAATCCGGGATTGTAATCCGTATTATGTCCAACAGCATCTGGAACACACATTCCGCATCTTCCCCCTGGCTTTTCCTGACCATTACCTGGGCAAAACGCACATATTGATCTACCATTTTCATGCCATAATCCTTCCTGGCAGCCCTTTCTAGCTTTTCCTCCATCTGGCTGGCTAAGCGCCCTGCTTCCCCATATTCTTCCCTCCCCAAGCAGCGCACCAGCCGCCGTTCCAATTCATAGCGTTCCATCTCTTCTTTGCTCAGGTAAGCATGATTCATCCCATCCCCAATCCCCAAACGCTGCATCAGGCCCTCTAAAATCTTTTTCCCTGGGACCTGCAGCCCATTCTCTATCCTGGATAAGGTGGATGGCGTGCAAATCCCGTAGCTTAACTCTTCCTGCGAGTATTTCTGCCTCTCCCTGACGTCCCTTAACATGTCGCCCACTGTATAGTATGCCATAGCGCCTCCCTTTTCTGTTAAATTTTGGAAAACCATCCCCCTTCTGATTCCTTCATCCCCCAAGAGGAATTAATCTGGCTCATAATGGATAAATCATAGAAAAAGAAAAATACTTTTGCATGTAAAATACTATTTTCGCAATCCATAAAACGCGTATTGCATATTACAGGATGCAAACAGGGAAATTTCCGGTTGCCAGGGAAAGCTGCAAATGGTAAGATAAACATAACGACCGGGATTTAATCCCTATACTGTGAAAGGAAGGCCTCTATGACAACGGAAGGATTTAACCATTATATGCGGCATCTTGCCAAGCGCTTTTTTACATTCCTCAGATGGCTGGTTTTCTCTATCCTTTCCGGCATCCTGGTGGGCGCTGTAAGCGCTGCGTTCCATTACTGCATGGCAGCCGCGAACGGGGCAAGGGCGCAGTATCCTGGGCTGGTGTTTCTGCTTCCTGCATCAGGCCTTGTGATTGTGGGCGCCTACCACTTGCTGCATGATGAAAAGGACACGGGGACAAACCTGGTGCTCTCAGCCATCCAGTCACGGGAGCACATCCCTATAAAAATGGCCCCTTTGATTTTCATTTCCACCATTATGACCCATCTGTTTGGCGGGTCCGCCGGGAGGGAAGGGGCGGCGCTGCAATTAGGGGGCAGCATGGGGAATACCCTAGGCAGGCTGTTTGGGTTTGACGAAAAGGACCAGCATATCATGATTATGTGCGGCATGAGCGCGGCATTCTCCGCCCTGTTCGGCACGCCCATGGCGGCTGCCATCTTCTCCATGGAAGTGGTAAGCGTCGGTATTATGCATTATGCAGCTTTGGTGCCCTGCGTGCTTTCCTCCCTGGTAGCCCGGGGCATCGCAGGATATTTCCAGATAGAGCCGGAACGCTTCCTGCTGGCCGGGATCCCAGAATTTTCCATCGGCCCTGCCGTCACGGTTTCCATCCTGGCTATCCTATGCGCCGGCATCAGCACTTTGTTCTGCATGACGCTCCATACCGGGGAACGGCTTTATAAGAAATATTTCCCTAACCCTTATGTCCGCATTTTCTCTGGCGGCGCCTTCCTGATGGTCCTTACCCTAATCGTCGGGAACCAGGATTATAACGGCGCTGGGATGCCTGTGATTGCCCGCTGCTTTGAGAACCAGTACGTGCCCTATGCCTTTCTTTTGAAAATCCTGTTCACTGCCGTCACCTTAAGCGCAGGGTATAAGGGCGGGGAGATTGTACCCTCTTTTTTTATCGGAGCTACCTTTGGCTGCCTGTTTGGGAACCTGGCCGGGTTTTCCCCGTCCCTTTGTACCGCGGCAGGCATGGGGGCCGTATTCTGCGGCGTGACCAACTGCCCCATCACTTCGCTGCTGATTTGCTTCGAAATGTTTGGGTTTGGCGGAATGCCCTATTTCCTGCTGTCCGTCTCCCTGGGGTATATGCTTTCAGGCTACTATGGGCTGTACCACAGCCAGAAGATTATTTATTCCAAGTATAAGACAGAATTTATCAACCGCAAGACCCATTGACCAGGCCATGGCCTACCTGCCAAGGCAATAAAACCTCCTTTCATGCAGTTACCTGAATTTTCCACAAAAAAACCCCTTTTTTTTCTATATTCATTGGATATTTTTCACATTGTATTTTTTCCAATACAGAGTTATAATTCGTTGGGATAAAAAATGGGATGGATGTATGATATAAAGGAGGTAAGAACATGAATTTAGAGCAAGTTTTGGCACTCATCTTATTTATTGCCATGTTCATCTTAATTGTGATGGATAAAATTGAACGGCATTATGTAACAATGGCATGCGGCGTCTTGACAATTATCGGGGTTTTCGGCATTGCCATGCGCAGCACGGAGGCAATCCTGGAGACCCTGAACATCAAAAGCATCTTCACCGTAGGCTTCTGGTATGCGGCAGGCAGCGCAGAGGAAAGCACCGCCGGCATTAACTGGGCCACTATAATCTTCATCGCAGGCATGATGGTTATGGTGGAAGGCATGGCAGCTTCCGGCTTTTTCCGCTGGCTGTGCATGAAGCTGGCAAAGCTGGTGCATTATAAGCCCATCCCTTTGTTCGTGACCTTTATGCTGATGTCCGCATTCCTGGCAATGTTTATCGACAGCATTACTGTCATCCTGTTCTTGGCGGCTGTCACGATTGAGCTGGCAAAGCTCTTGAAATTTGACCCTGTGCCTATGATCCTGTCGGAAATTTTCTGTGCAAACCTAGGCGGGTCCGCTACCATGTGCGGGGATCCGCCCAACATCATCATCGGCACGTCCCTGGGCTATTCCTTTGCGGACTTTATTACCAACACGGGCATGATGGCTGCTATCAGCCTAGTCCTGGTGGTGGTTTACTATTTCTTTGTATTCCGCAAGCAGCTTGCAGGGGAAAAATTATCCCCGGCAGATGTGGCCGCCATGCCGGAGCCCAAAGAGGCCATTACCAACAAAAGCGCCTTTGCTATCAGCACACTGATTTTCTTATGCGCCGTAGTCCTGTTAGTGACCCATGCGCAGACAGGCTTAACCGTAGCCTTTATCGGGGCGGCGATTGCCCTTGTTACCCTTGTAGTAGCAGGAAAACAGGCGCTGGAACTCCTGAAAAAAGTGGATTACAAAACCCTTGTTTTCTTTATCGGCCTTTTTATGGTCGTGGGGGGGCTAGAGCAGACCGGCATCCTGGAAGTCATTGCAGGCTTTATCGGCAATGTAAGCCATGGCAACTTAAAGCTGATGGTAGCCATCATTATCTGGGTATCTGCCATCGCCAGCGCATTTGTGGACAATATCCCCTTTGCAGCCACTATGATCCCTGTGATTAAGAGCCTGGCAGCTACCCAAGGCGTGGATCTGGCCACCCTGGCATGGGCGCTTTCCATGGGCACGGATATCGGCGGCAGCGCAACCCCCATTGGGGCATCCGCAAACGTCGTAGGCACATCCGTGGCTACGAAGAACGGATATCTTATTGGCTGGGGCAAATACTGCAAATCCGCTGCGCCTGCCACAGTTATTGTAATCCTGGTATCTATGGTATTTATTTTCGTTCGTTACTGTTAATTTAGCGCTATCTTGAGATTGGAGGAGGGATTGTTATGGCAAAACAGACCATTATTTCCATTAGCCGTGAGTTTGGCAGCGCCGGGCACGAGATTGCTGAGATTATTGCCCGGGATATGGGGCTGAAATTCTATGACAGGAGCATGCTGGATGAAATTGCCAACAAGCTGAATGTGAAGGTGGAGGTCTTAGAAAAATATGACGAGGCGCCCAGGAATTTCCTGATGACCCGGCGTGTAGGCAGCCACACAAATTCCATGGCGGAAATCCTGGCGGAATACCAGTTTGACTTTATCCGGGATAAGGCGGCGTCTGGGGAATCCTTTGTGATTGTCGGGCGGTGTTCCGAGACCGTGCTTAAGAATTATGAATGCCTGATTTCTATTTTTATCAATGGGGACAAGGAACACAAATTAGCGCGGGTGAAGGAGAAGTACCAACTGAGCGAGCCGGAGGCAATTGCAAAGATGCTGCGGCATGACAAGAAGAGGAAGATGTACCATAACAGGCACTCAGATTACAAATGGGGGGATTCCAGGTTTTATGATCTGTGTATTAACAGCAGCCCGTTAGGGGTTGAACGGACGGCGGAAGTGCTGAAATCATACATAACAGAGAGGATGGAGGCGTCCAATGCCCAGACACCGCTGCAGGCAGAAGGGAATTAAGCCAACAACGCGGCAGGGCGGCGGGCGGCACGCTTAAACGCGCCAGGCGCAATTGCGGGGCAATCTTTTGCCTATTGTGCAGGTGCGCATCCTTTCATGCATTACTGCAACACGGTCTTTCCTAAAAGACAAAAAATCCCCCTTGCCAGGCGCCTGGCAAGGGGGATCCCTCTTGGAAAACCTACGGCTGCAGGGGGTTAGCCATCCTAGGCGGCAGTAGCGGTACGCTGCTTTTATGCCTTGTAGCTTCATGCCTCAGCAGCTCATGGGTACCGTCTTATGGATGGAATTTTCTACATACCTCCGGAAGGAAAACCTGCGGCGCTTCACATTGAGCTTGGCTAAAACCTGCTTGTGGAGCTGCTCCTTTTCTTCCGCAGGCAATTTTTCCTTTTCGTATTCAAAAATATCCGTGTCTATACGGTTCAAAAGGTCATACATGTTGTAGTAGGGCAAGGCATATTCCTTGGGGGCGGATTTCCCCAGCTCTTCCCCTACATAGAAACGGTAAAACAGTTCCTGCTCTAAGGGGTCTAGGCAGCTCACCATCATTTCCTTTTCTTCTGCAATCTCCTTCTCAATCAGCCAGGCAATCGTCGCTTCCTTCTGGTATGCCCGCAGGAATTCCAGGCAGCGGTACCTTGCTACGGAGCCAATCCAATTCTCAATCTCATTGTCATCATCGAAGCTCTCTACATGGTTCCAGATTGCCACAATGGTATCTGCCAGGCACTCCTGCTGCAGGTGCGGCAGGGTGAACAAATGCTTCCTTATAATGGAAATCAGACGCTCCCCATGCTCCATAATCAGAAATTCCAATGCCTTCTCGTTATGGAACTGCAATTGTGTGACAAAATTCTCTCTCCCAATCCTCATATAAAACACCTGTCCTTCCTTATCTATTGCCAGTTATCCTTCCATTCCTGCGAACAAGGGGCAGACATCCGTGGCTGCCGTAATGATTTTATTATGTAGTAAGGTTACCATGAATTAATTCATTTTTTCTATCAATAAATCTTAATTTTTTCTTATATTTTTTGTAAAAGCCCTACAGGGGGCTTACACATGCCTCTACCATTTGATACGTGCGCAGCGGCGGCTTTCTATCCATCTAGGGGAAAAAGCCTCCCGCTGCGGGGGATGTGCAGCCTCTATCCTCTCGGGCTTTTGGACGCCTATGGACGTGCCTTCTATCTATTAGATGCAGAAAACACCCAAAATGTTTCAAACAGATTTCGTAATCCCTGCAAATTCCTTTAAGGGCACAGGCCCTTCCAGCACGTCCCTCCCAATGTACATCATATTATCCTCACGTACCTTTACGCTCCATTTCACCAGGGAGATGCTGCCCCGCTCGATTTCAAGGGCTGTGATGCATCTGGGATGGACGCAGCTCCCATCGTTGAAGTAATAGCCGTCCCCAGGCTTGGGGAAAGCTGGCCTATGGGTATGGCCGGCTATCAGTATGGATTTATGGCGGTTGGCCCATGCAGACAGCCGCTGCTCTACCCTTTCCTTCTTCTGGTAATTCTTGGCTGCGCTGGTAGGGTCGTTGCAGCCCGCCAGCTCCAAGGGGCGCCAGAGGTAACGTACAAGGAACCGCGTGACTTTCCAGAGGGTATCATTCCAGAAATCGCCCTGGTGGCCGTGCACAAGCAGAAGTTCCAGGCCGCTGCAGCTGTCTTTCAGGCGGATGGCTTCCTCCACCTTCATGCCGTGGAAAAAGCCAGCATCCCCTTGGGCGCTGCAGGCGCCCATACGGCAGGCGTTCTGGAAATATTTCCCTTGGGCTTTCTTACGGTCATGGTTCCCATAGAGCATATGCAGCCTCCCGTCGCGGTAAAATTGCTCCATCATCCAAAATTGGTTGCTGTGTATGCGCACAATCTCGCGCAGGTCCCGGTTCTCCCAGAGCTCATCCCCGTCGCCCAGCTCAATATAGACAAATTTCCTTTGGTTATAGTACTGCAGGGCGGCAAAAAACAGGTTCTGGTTGGCCTGGAAATTGTCGCCCCAGTTCCCGATGCCGCGGTGGCAGTCGCTCATCATCACAATCCGGCTGCCCATATGGATGGTAAGGCATAAGGCATTCTCATAGGCATGGTCCAGCTTCCTTTGGGTCCGTCTCATTTTTCCCTCCTGCCTTTACCGGCGCTTCCTTTCCCAGGCAAACCTCCCTGTTTTGGTCAGAAGCCTGAAAATCCCAGGGTAGGCCAACATGAGGTAATCCAAGCGGTCTATGGTCCTGTCAAAGCCTTTGGTTACATGGGCAAAAATCCTGCAGTTGAAATGGTTCTGCCATTGGACCCATTCCCGGTAAAGCCTGCAGCAGCCGTTGGCCGTGGAATGCTTAGGCTGGTACAGGCAGAGGGAAACTGTGCCGCACTGGACATGCAGGTCTTCCTGGCGGTAGCCTGCCTGGAGGCATCCCTTGATAAAAGCCTCCATCATCCCGTAGTCCTCAAAGGACAAGGAAACGTGGAGCATCAGTTCCCCGGGATAGGAAAACTCGCCCAGCACAAAGCCTGTGAGCCACCAATGGTTCTCCCCCCTTCGGAACAAGGGCTTGCCGTTTTTGTACAAGGACATGGTGATGGGAAGCTGCTCCTTGGGGGAGGCTGCAGTATAAAAGAGGCTTTCCGGGGCATCGCCTGGCGCAGGGCCCATATGGTAATAAATCCCTACTTCCGCGCCTGTCATAATGCCATATTGGCCTTTCCATAACTCAATCAGCCATTTTTTCCCGTTATATTCAAAATAGATGGGCTCACAGTCGATAATCATATTCATAACCGGGGCCATTTCATCATATAGTTTGCTGTAGCCGAAATCTTTTTGCCAGGCATCCTGTTTGGAATAGAAGATGTCCTGGGTAAGGCTGTAGGCAAAGCCGAACGGGGCCAAGGCCTGGTTGATGTCTTGGAGCTTCTCTTGGTCAGGACGCCTCTTTACCTGGATCCTGGCTTCCCTGCGGCAATGGCTCCGGTAATGGACAAAAAGGAAGATAAGGACCAACGCCAAGGTTATCAGGATGGTTAAGATACTGTATGAGAAATCATTGCTATGCATAGATAGGTTATTCCTTTTCTTTTTTAATAATATATTCAGAAAAGGATAGGATTGACAAATCTTATAGAAGGTTTTAGGCGGAAAAGGAGACAGAGGCCGCCGCAAAGCAGCTTAGGCTGCTGCAAAAAAGATGGGTAACCATTCATTGGGCAATGGCTCCAATTTTATGCCAAAGAACAGAAAAGAGGCTGCCGCAAAACCATCAAATCAGATGATTTTGCGGCAGCCCCAGCTTAAGCAGGCGCACCGGCAAAAAGGGTATTCGCATAACGGACAGAACCCATGGCATCCTTGGAGTAAAAGTCTGCGCCTATCATGTCGGCATAAGTCTGGGTCAGGACTGCCCCGCCTACCATAACCTTGCAGCCTGGCAATTCTTTTTTCAGAAGCCGTATGGTCGCTTCCATATTCGCAACGGTCGTAGTCATCAAAGCGCTTAAGCCCACAAGCCTGGCCTGATGCTCTTTGGCTGCCTCCAGGACTGCCTCCGGCGGCACGTCTTTCCCTAAATCAATGACCTGGAACCCATAATTTTCCAGCAAGACCTTTACAATATTTTTGCCGATATCATGGATATCGCCTTTTACTGTGGCAATTACAACCGTGCCTTTCGAAGCGGAAGCGCCGCCCTTGGCTTTCAGATGCTCCTTGATGGCGTCAAAACCAGCCTTAGCCGCTTCCGCGCTCATCAGAAGCTGGGGAAGGAAAACCGTTTTCTTCTCAAAGCCCTGCCCAACATCATCCAATGCCGGGATTAGGCTGCCGTCAATCACAGACAGCGCATCCTTGCCCTGCAGTTCCTTCTTGGCTGCCTGGCCGGCGCTTTCAGACAAGCCCTTTACCACGGCTTCATAGAGGGTAAGTTCCCCTGTCCCAGCAGGAAGAGGCTGGGGCTGCCCTTCCTGTTCGGAATAGCGGCGGATATAACCGGCGCATTGGCTGTCGCTGCCGTTTAAGGCACAGGAAGCATAATAGGCAGCCATCATGGCGTCGCTGCCTGGATTGACAATGCCGGCGCTCAGCCCTTTTGACAAGGCAATGGTAAAGAATGCCGTATTGATTTTCTCCCGCTGTGGAAGCCCAAAGGAAATATTCGACACGCCCAGGACCGTATGGATCCCAAGCTTACGGCGCACATACTCCAGGGCATCCAGGGTAGCCTGTGCGTTTTCCTGGCCTGTGCTGATTGTCATGGCCAGCGTATCTATCAATAAATCCTTTTTCCCAATGCCATACTTTGCAGCCTCGGCAATGATTTTTTCTGCAATCTTGATACGCCCCTCAGCCGTGCTTGGGATCCCGCCCTCATCCAGGGTAAGGCACACCACCATGCCGCCATATTTTGCCACCAGCGGGAACACGGTATCCATGGATTCCTGCTTGCCGTTCACAGAGTTAACCAAGGGCTTCCCATTGTAAAGGCGCATAGCAGCCTCCATAGCCGCGCCGTCTGAAGTATCAATCTGCAGCGGCAGGCCTGTAATCCCTTGGAGCCCTGCCACGGCTTCCCGCATCATTCCCACCTCGTCAATTTCAGGCAGGCCTACGTTGACATCCAGGATATGGGCGCCCCTGTCCTGCTGGGCAAGGGCTTCTCTGTAGATATATTCCATGTCTTTTTCACGGAGGGCCTGTTTGAAGCGCGGCTTCCCTGTGGGATTAATCCGCTCCCCAATAATACGCGGGCGGTCCCCAAAGGCCACCGCATGGGTATAGGAGGATACAACGGAACGGTTTTTGTCCGTAACCGCAAGAGGCTCCATGCCCTTGCAGGCTTCCACTAGCGCCTGGATATGGCTTGGGGTCGTGCCGCAGCAGCCGCCTAGGACAGACACGCCTTCCTGGGCAATCTCTTTCATCACAATGGCAAACACCCCTGGCTCCACCTGGAAGCAGGCCTTCCCATCTACCACCACCGGAAGCCCTGCATTGGGGTTCAGCACAAGGGGAAGGGAGCAGATTTCGCGCAGCTTGGGAAGGAAGCCCTTCATCACATCCGGCCCAAACCCGCAGTTTAAGCCAATCGCGTCCACACGGAGCCCTTCCAACATAGCGACTGCCGCTTCCATATCCGCGCCGGTCAGGAGCTTCCCGCTTTCATCAAACACCATAGTGGCCACCACCGGGAGGCTTGTATGTTCCTTGGCAGCCAGGACGGCAGCTTTCATCTCATAAGTGTCGTTCATGGTTTCAATCAGGCACAGGTCTGCCCCAGCCTGTTCCCCTGCTATGCACATCGGGCAGAAGGCTTCGTAGGCCTTTTCAAAGGGCAAATCGCCCAAAGGCTCCAGGAGCTTCCCCAAAGAGCCGATATCCAGGGCAGTATAGGCCTCCTTGCCTGTTTCGGCAATGGCGCGCTTTACCAGGCCAATCCCCTTTTTGGTTAATTCTTCGCAGGTATACCCTGTGCCTTCCATTTTGAAAGGATTAATACCAAAGGTATTGGCTTTTATGATATCGGCGCCGGCCTCCAGGTAACGCTTATGGATATTTAAAATGATTTCTTCCTTCGTAATGTTCCAGATTTCTGGCAGTTCGCCAGGCTTGAGGCCTTGCTTTTGGAGCAACGTGCCCATCGCCCCATCAAAAAACAGCAGCTTTTTTCCTAATTGTTCTTTAAAATTCATGATTACCTCCCAATGGGTCTGTCTTTCCTTCTATTTGCACAGGCGCCTAACACAGGCAAACGCCTTACCCTTCTTCCCGCCGGAACCCGCAGCCTGTATGCGCACATTGGCTGCAGGCATGCAAAGGGCAGCCTTCCGGCTCCTGCGGGGCAAGGCCTATCAGGGCTGTCACGGATTTTGACGGCATCATAAGGTTGCCTTCCGTTAGGGTAACCCCAATCCGTTTGCTGCATTCCAGCATGGCGAAAATATCCTTCTGGCACTCCAGGGGGAAATCCCCATAGCCAGGGCTGAACCTTGGCCGCAGGTACAACCCACGCCCATGGGCGCCCGTCCGGATCTCATCCTCCGCCTCATCCACATAGCTCTCGATATAGGCCGCTCCCGCTGCCTGGGCAATGGCTGCTTTTGCAAGATTCGAGACGGAATACCTTTTTATCATCAGATCTGCCGCCCGCCCAATGGTAGCCGCTAACACGACGGCGCGTACGCATCCCTCCAGGTTTCTTGCCAGGCTGGAACTTGTGACGGATAACGCCCCAACTTCGACCCGGTCCCCCTGTACCTTACAGGCATATTCCTGGTATATGCTTTTGGGGCTGCTGCTGCGCTCCAGCTCCGCGGCCACTTCTTCCAAAAGCTGCAGGGTCTGCCCATCCGCTTCCTGCCTGCCATATCCCAGATACCGCAGGGCTTCCTTCCTGTCAACCTCCATGCCTACCTTACCCTTTCCGGAACCTTATAAATCTCCGAAAGGTTCCCCATAATCGCACCCGCCACATCCGGCTTATTCATGGTATAGATATGCACATGCCCCACCCCGTTGGCAACCAGGTCAATAATCTGCTCTGTGGCATAGGCAATCCCCGCCTGCTTCAATGCGTTTGGGTCGTCTGCAAACCGCTCCACCATCATCCGGAACCTCTGGGGCAGCACAGACCCTGACAACGCCCCAATCCGTTTCATCTGGCTTACGTTCGTCACCGGCATAATCCCCGCGACTACCGGCACCTGGATTCCCTTTTTCAGCGCCTTATAGAGGAAGCTGTAGAGGATGTTATTATCAAAAAACATCTGGGTCGTCAAAAACTCACAGCCTGCCTCCACTTTGCGCTTCAGGTTGTCAATATCCGCCTCCACAGACTCTGCCTCCGGATGCCCCTCTGGGTAGCATGCGCCCCCGATGCAAAAATCCCCGTATGCCTTTATCTCTTCTATCAGCTCACTGGCATGGTGGTACTGGTCCGGCAGGGGAAAATCCGCATCCTCCGGGATATCCCCCCGCAGCGCCAGGATATTCTCTATGTTATGCGCTTTCAGCTCCCCTAACACCTCCTGGATTTTATCCCGGTGGGAGGAGGCGCAGGTCAGATGCGCCAAAGCCGGCACCCCGTTCACATTCTGGGCTTCATTTGCCAAATTTACCGTATGTTCGCTAATCCCGCCTGTCGCCCCATAGGTCACGCTGATAAATGCAGGATGGATTTTGGCCATTTCCCGCACCAGGTCATGGGCTTTTTTTAGCTCAGAGCCTTTTTTCGGCGGAAAAAGCTCGCAGCTTATGGTCACTTCCCTTGCCCGCAATACTTCTGAAATTTTCATGATTTTTTACCGTTCCTTTCCCTGGCTCTATGCCCCAAAATACGGTTCTATTATAATAATTTACCGCGCAAAAGTCAAACATGCATAAAAATAACCCTTTTATGCAAGAGTCAAACATGCATAAAAATAACCCTTCTATGCCATACTATCCTTGCTACTGGCAAAAAACACTACAAATTGCCCTGGGCGGGAGCCTTCGCCTCATTCCAGGGCAAACTCCCAACAGAAAGAAGGTATTTTATGGATAGAACGGATACAAAAAAAGAAAGCCATCCAGTACCTGATTTGACGGACAGCTATGATTACCTGAAAGCAAGCTCTGCCACAGACTGTACCGGGGCTATGCCCAGGCCGCCCCAAAACAGCGCGGAACTGGACTCCTACCTGGACGTCTACAATTTCCTCCCCCAATGTGCTTTTGCCAAGCCAAGCCCCTTAGAGGTGGACATGCTTAGCTCTGGCAGGCAGGCAAAAAAAGACCTGGCTCCTTAAGCGGAGCGCAGGCCGTCCCCTTTCCCAGCAGGCAAACACATTCCCTATGGGTTTGCCTGCTGGATTTTAGCATATCTGCATGTTCTGCCATCCCTTCCACGCATGCCAAGCGGCGGCGCTGCGCCCATCGGAAGAAATGCTGTTAAATGGCTGAATCAAACCTCTGGCCAACCCATGTCTCCCGTTCTGAGCGGATGGAATCCGCCCTTGCCATGGCGATGGTGTCATTAATTTTCTTTAGGAGCTCATCCCAGGAAGAAGCCGTTACGGTAACCGTGTCCCCAGAACCTTCCCCTGGCTTGCCCGCGCCTTCCTGGCGCCGTTCCTCTGCCCTCTTCTGCTCCGCCTTGCGCTGGGCCTTTTTCTTCTCCTCTGCCCGCTGTTCCGCCTTTTTCTCAATCCGCTTTTTCTGGCTGGCCAAGGATTTATCCACTACGGCAAAGAAAGAAGCCGTGCCTTTTTCGTCAAAACTCATGCCGATGGTCTTGACGCTGTCTGCATTCTTGCCCAGGCTTTGCTTCATCTGGTTCATTTGGGTAGCGGCCCCGCGCAGGATGCCTTCGTATTTTTCACGGTATGCCTCGTCCTCGGCCATCTTCTCTATTTTATCCTCGTCAATCAAGACTACCAGGCTGCTATTGCCTGCATATTTGCTGGCATTCGCCTGTACCTCCTCCTTCTTATCAGAGCTGACCAGGATAAAATCCATATGGGAAAATTTCTTGCGCAGCTGGTTGTAGTACTTCTGCGCCTTCTCACTTAACTGGGGTTTCCCTACTTCCTTCTGTCCTGCGGGCTTTGCCACCTTGCTGGTGTTCTTGGCCTTAGAGGCAGATGCGGATTCTGCTGCCGACTGGGCTTGGGCAGTGTAAGCATTTGTGATTGCATTCGTGTCCATAATTTTCTCCTCCATTTTTTCTGAAAACCAAAGCCGTCCTTTTCCTGTTACGGTTTGCCTACAAGGCTTCCCGGGCGCTTTATGATTGCCTTCCCTGTTATTATCGGCCAGATGGAATCGGATGTTTAGGCATCCCGAATGCATATTCCATTTTCCTAAGACTTAGTGTATACTATGTAGGAACCATCCCGTTTCACATAGAAAAAGGAGGACAAGCTATGGCATTTGACGGAATTGTTATCGCAAGCTTAGTAAAAGAATTCAATGAAACTATACAAAACGGCAGGATTAGTAAAATCGCCCAGCCGGAAAAGGACGAACTGCTCCTGACCATAAAAGGCGCAAAGGGGCAGGCCCGCCTTGTACTGTCTGCAAGCGCCTCCCTCCCGTTGGTATACTTAACAGATAAAAACAAACCCAGCCCCATGACCGCCCCAAATTTCTGCATGCTGCTGCGCAAGCACATTGCAAATGGGAAAATCACCCGGATTTCCCAGCCCCAGATGGAGCGTATCATCCAGTTTGAGATTGAGCACCTGGACGATTTGGGCGACCTTAGGCACAAGCAGCTTATTGTGGAAATCATGGGCAAGCACAGCAATATCATTTTCTGCGACGAAGGAGGGAAAATCATCGACAGCATCAAGCACATTTCCGCCCAGGTCAGTTCCGTGCGGGAGGTACTGCCGGGCCGGGAATACTTCATCCCCAAGACCCAGCACAAATCCAACCCCTTAGAAGCAGGCCAGGCTTCCTTCCTGGAAACCGTATGCGAAAAGCCCCTGCCTGCCGCCAAGGCTATTTATTCCGCCTTCACTGGCATCAGCCCCACCATTGCCTCGGAAATCTGTTTCCGGGCTTCTGTAGATGGGGAACGCCCCATTGCGGCGTTGTCCGAAGACGAACGGCTGCACCTTTACCACCATTTTGCCTGGATGATGGAGGATGTGCAAAAAGGGCAGTTTACGCCCAGTATCATACGCCGCCAGAAAGAACCGGTTGAATTTTCTGCCTTGGAACTGAAACAGTATGCAGATTATGAAACGGATTCCTACCCCTCCATTTCCACTGTCTTAGAAACCTTTTTTGCCGCCAGGAGCAGCTATACCAGGATCCGCCAGAAATCTGCCGACCTGCGTAAGATTGTATCCACGGTCCTAGACCGCAGCCGGAAAAAATACGACCTGCAGCAAAAACAGCTCAAGGACACAGAAAAGCGCGAAAAGTACAAGGTATACGGGGAATTGATCCATACCTACGGCTATGGGCTGCCAGAAGGCTCCAAGACCTTGGAGGCCTTGGATTACTACACCGGCAAAATGGTCTCCGTCCCCTTAGACCCACAGCTTACGCCCCAGGAAAACGCCAAGAAATATTTTAGCCGCTACGGCAAGCTGAAACGGACCTACGAGGCGCTGACCGGGCTGATAGAAGAGACCAAGGAAGAAATCCTCCACTTAGAATCCATTTCCACTTCCCTGGATATTGCCGTGTCTGAAGCCGACCTGGGGCAGATTAAGGAGGAACTGGTACGCTTTGGCTATATCAAAAAGAAGCACGCCGGCAAGAAGGAAAAAATAAAAAGCAAGCCTTTCCACTATATTTCCTCGGATGGCTTCCACATGTATGTGGGGAAAAATAATTTCCAGAATGAGGAGCTGACCTTCAAATTCGCCTCTGGGAATGACTGGTGGTTCCACGCAAAGGGCATCCCCGGTTCCCATGTGGTGGTAAAAACCAATGGGGAAGAACTGCCCGACCGTACCTTTGAGGAAGCTGGGCAGCTGGCCGCCTTTTATTCCAAGGGGCGGGAAAATGAAAAGGTGGAGATTGACTACCTGGAACGGAAGCATGTGAAAAAGCCCAACGGGAGCAAGCCTGGGTTTGTGGTCTACTATACCAATTATTCCCTGGTGGCCTCTCCGGATATCTCGGCGATTCCATTGGCGGAACCCTAATCTGGCAATCCCGCCAAAAAATTTTTGTTTTGGTGTAACATTCCCTCCAAATCTGGCACTAATACTGTGAAACTGCAAACGGATGGGGAAGGAGGGATACCATGAAGCGGCTTTTAGAAGAACTGTTCGCACAATATTACAAGCCCGTCTATTCCTATTTATACAGCCTAAGCCGCAACGCCGCCTTGGCAGAGGACCTGGCCTCCGAGGTGTTTTTGGAAACCGTAAAATCCATTGGCTCCTTCCGTGGGGAATCTGATATCAAGACCTGGCTCTTCTCCATTGCCCGCCGCAAATGGTACCGCCATTTAAGGAAAAAATGCCGCCAGGCAGACACCGAACTGCTGACGGATTTCCTGCCATCCCCGAATCAGCCGCTGGAGGACGCCTGTTACTGCCAGCTTTTGGCACAGAAGGTTTACCAGCTTCTGGAGGCTGAGCCCAAACGCACCCAAAGCATTGTCCGGATGCGTCTGGAGGGCTATTCCTTTTATGAAATCGGAAAAGCCCACGGCATCTCGGAAAACTCTGCCCGGGTCATAGATTTCCGGGCCAAGGCGAAAATCCGCAGACAACTGGAAAAGGAGGGATTTGACTATGACTGATATTACCTGCCAAATATGCACGGATCTGATGCCCCTAGTCCAAGACGGGATTGCAAGCGATGACAGCTGCCAAGCCCTGCGCCGCCATACGGAAAGCTGCCCTGCCTGCCGGGCCCTGTTCCAAGGGGAACCGCCGGCTTCCGGCAGCCAGGACGCCCTGTGGCAGAAAACCCTGGGGCAGATCAAACGCAGGCTACAGCTACTTGCTGTTATGGCATTAATGTGCGGCATGTTTTTGGGGCTGGGCCTGACAGGCAACAGCGGCATGTTCTACAATACGCTGCTTATGCCGGTGATTGGGATACTTGGATACTGCCTGTTCCGTTGGCGGGCCTTGTATGCCATCCCCCTCCTGCTGCTCCTCCTCCATCCCATCGCAAACCTGGCTGCCGTGTTCCTGGAAGGGGAGCCGCTGGATTTCCTCTCCATCGCCGCCTTTACCGGGATTTACAGCATCTTTGCATTGGCCGGGACTGTAATTGCCGGGCTTGTGCACTTTGCCTTCCAGAAGGGGAAAGCCTTAAAGCCGCTTGCTCTCGCTTGGGCGCTTGTCCTGGCCTTGGGGCTTGGGTGGATGGCAAATGGCCTGGTAGGCAACCCCATCTCCAAATCCCTGGCTTCGGAATCTGCCCGAGGCTATTTGTCCAAAAGGTTTCCCGGCACGGATTTTTACCTGGAAGGGATACATTATGATTTCAAAACCGGCTCCTACCGCGCTTCCATCAAATCCTCTGGCAGCATGGACCGCTATTTCTCTATTTACCTGGATATGGCTGGGCAGTACCTTTGGGATACCTATGGAAATGTGGAAGATAAATCCAACACCGCCTTACGCCTGGATCAGGAATACCGGGAATTGACGGATAAGGTCTTTACAAGCCCTTTCTTCCCCTACCACAGTGATATTATGTATGGGCATTTGGAAATTTACCCCAAAGCAGATCTCCTGGATGCAGGGGAAAACGATATCCCAGGTTATGCGCTGGTACAGGAGGAATTGGTAGAAGATAAGCTCTACGACATCCAAAAGCTTGGGGCGCAGGCTGGCCATTTGGTTATTTATGTGGAAAGCAATACCATCACTGCCGAAAAAGCAGCAGAAGCCATCCTGGAAATCCGCCGGCAGATGGATGATGCGGGCGTCCCGTTCCATGCCATGGAATTCCACCTGGAGGAACCGCTCCCAGAAGACGGATCTCCCAGAAACAAAAGCATCGACGTCCTGGAGATTTTATCCCAAGACATCTACAAAGACGGCCTAGCCGGCCGTATAGAGCGTGCAGACGCAGACGCGAAGGCACATTCTGCACAGGAAGGAAAGTAAACAAGGGCTCTTGGCATATTACACGCCAAGAGCCTCTGTTTACTGTTTTCTATCCAGGCAATCTCTTCTGTTACTTCCCGGACATCTGTCTTTCCTGGGCTTCGATCATTTTCTTCACCATATAGCCGCCGACAGAACCATTCTGCCTAGAGGTTAATTCC
This sequence comes from uncultured Lachnospiraceae bacterium, assembly GCA_910588965.1. Taxonomy (GTDB): domain Bacteria; phylum Bacillota; class Clostridia; order Lachnospirales; family Lachnospiraceae; genus Petralouisia. Next base: position 20,179 of record CAJUSO010000032.1, read on the forward strand.
CCATTGTACCCATCCTTTAAGGGCACGCCGATTTCATTTGCAACCTCAAATTTGAACTTATCAAGTGCGCTTTTGGCTTCTGGTACTACTGCTCTGTTTGATGAATTAGACATATCGTTACCTCCTGTCGTCTTTTGTTATGGCTGTAACAGATTGGGCAAAACTTATGCCCGCTGCCAGAAAGGCATCGGCACATTTGCATTGCCTCATTTGCTACACAGATATTATATGCAAAGAAAACCGGAATAGACATGCAGTTCTTTCCGCTTTTGTTAAAAAATGCTATTTACTGCGGCTGCTTTAAGCCCATGAGCCAAGAACGCAAAAACCCCGCTGCAAAACAGAGGACGCACGCCCCAAGAAACGCAAACACAAAACGCACAAGCAAATCTATATTCCCAGACATCTTCCCGTGGCGGTACATATCCAGCACATAGCCAGGATCCACCTCATACTCCTGCGCCATCCCTTCTAGCATCTGGCGTTCCTGGGCTGTCGCTTGGCGGACGTAGCCCGTCGGGTAAATGCCCTCCTTTTGCAACCTGTTTTTCAATAAAATATAATCGTCAAAATATACGCACACATAGGATCCGTCGGGAAGCCCCATAAGGAAATAGCGGTTATATGCGCCGCCTGTGGCAAATACCCTTAACAGCCCCTGCCACCATGCAGGCGGGCTGGATAGAACCTGGTATTCCGCTATATGGACCGTCCTCCTTACCCTCCGGGCCCTGGTCTGATGCTCCCCCTTCCATTCCACATCCCGCAGGCGCAGCAAGGGGCATCCCACGAGGCAGCCGCCTCTGACAGTGGCCGGGGACTGACGGCGGTAATGGCCTTCCACCTCCTCTTGCCGGGTAATCCGGCTGGCGGCGCTGCCAGGCCATTGCCCCTGCCCTGTCCCTTCCCCTACCCCAATATCATACATCCATCCCGTAGGCAGGCTTCCCAGTACCGCCCACAGGCAAAATATCCCGCAGCATATCATCTGCAGCAGGAACAGGGGGGATCGTGTCCCCTTCCCCCTTGGATCCTTTGGAACCCTTTGCATAAATACCTCCCTTCTAACCAACGCCCTTTTGCATTCCTTGCTGTACCAGCTAATTGTACCAAAAACTGGGCGGCGGGACAAGCTTCCATACGGAAACAAAGCCCCTTCTATCACTGCCCACAGCCAGACAAAATTCCAGCTGGGGTATTCCGCCTGGGGAATGCCGGTAGAAAAAACAGAAACCTAATACTTGCTACCAGGCGTTTTATCTGCTACAATGGGAATATGCCTTCTGGCAAAGCATATGGAAAAGGTCTTGGCATGCAGGGAAAAGGAGGAGATGGGTTATGGAAGAAAAACTGGATCTAATTTTAAGCAAAATGGGCAGCTTAGAAACGGAAATACAAGGCATGAAATCCGATATGCTGGATATGAAACATGACATGCAAGGCATGAAGGGCGATATACAGGGCTTGAAGGACGACATGCTGGGCATGAAGGGCGACATACAGGGCTTGAAGGACGATATGCTAGGCATGAAGGGCGACATACAGGGCTTGAAAGACGATATGCTGGGCATGAAGGGCAACATACAGGTCTTGAAGGACGACATGCTGGGCATGAAGGGCGACATACAGGTCTTGAAGGACGACATGCTGGGCATGAAGGGCGACATACAGGTCTTGAAAGACGATATGCTAGGCATGAAGGGCGACATACAGAACCTGAAGGACGACATGCTAGATATGAAGGACGACATGCTGGGCTTGAAGGACGATATGCTGGGCATGAAGGACGACATACAGCGGTTAAATGATAAGGTTACGAAAATGGATTTAACACTGGAAAACGAAATCCGGGTCAATATCCAGCGTGTAGCCGAAGGGCATCTTGACCTGTCCAGAATCCTGCACGATGCAATGAAACCCAATTCTGAGGTTGAAATGCTGGCCATCAAAGTACGGCAATTAGAATCCGAAGTCCAGGATATAAAGCTGAAATTAGCGTAATTGTATCCATTGCATGATATCGTCATTACATAATTACATAGCAACACCGGCATAAATGCCAGAATTTTGCAAGGCAAAATCCCATGCCTTGGCAAGATTCTGGCATTTCCAAAATTCTGGCATTCCCAAAACCTTCTAAAGGTTCACAATCTCCCCCTGCCTATCCAGGTATGACTGGATCCTCCCACGTATTTCCCTATGCTCTGGGGCCATCAGCTGCCTGTCCTCCGCCAGAATCCGGTTTGCTTCTTCCGAAGCCAGCTTTAGGACATCCGCATTCTGGTAGATATCCCCCAAACGGAATTCCAACAGCCCGCTTTGCCGGATTCCGAAGAAATCCCCCGGGCCCCGCAGCTTTAAGTCTTCACTTGCTATGTAAAACCCGTCGTTGGATTGGTTCAGGATCTCTAAGCGTTTCTGCGCCTTCTTGGAATCCGTAGTATGGACCATAATACAGTAAGACTGGCTGCTGCCCCTGCCCACGCGCCCCCTGAGCTGATGGAGCTGTGCCAGGCCAAACCGCTGGGCATCCTCCACCATCATCACTGTGGCATTGGGCACATTCACCCCCACTTCGATTACCGTCGTAGACACCAGCACCTGTATCTCATTCCTGGCAAACTGCTCCATAATTAGGTTCTTCCTGCCAGATTTCATCTTCCCATGAAGGCATTCCACCACAATGCCTTGGGGCATCTGTCCCTGCAGCATCTGGGCATAATCTGTCACATTTTCCATATCCAGCCCTTCGCTTTCCTCCACCAGCGGGCAAATCACATAGGCTTGGTGCCCCTTGGCAAGTTCTTTTTCCAGAAAACGGTAGGAAGCAGGCCTTGCTTTTTTCCCAACCACGCAGCTTTTCACTGGAAGCCGCTTGGCTGGGACTTCGTCCACCACAGATATGTCCAAATCCCCATATAAGATAATGGCAAGCGTCCGGGGAATCGGCGTTGCGCTCATGACCAGCACATGGGGCTGCGCCCCTTTTTGGAACAAGGATTCCCGCTGTTTCACCCCGAAGCGGTGCTGCTCATCCGTAACCACAAGCGCCAGGTTATCAAACAGCGCCTGCTCCTGGATAAGCGCATGGGTCCCAATCACCATGGCATTGGGGTAAATCTGCATCCGTTCATAAGCCTGCCGTTTTTCCTTTTTCGTCAGAGAGCCGGTCAGCAGGATGACAGGAACCCGCAGCCCATTGGATTGGCACAAACTTGTAAAAGTCTGGTAATGCTGTACCGCCAGCACTTCGGTAGGGGCCATCAGGGCAGACTGGTAACCAGCCTGGGCGGCATCCAACATCGACAGGAATGCTAAGATAGTTTTCCCAGACCCCACGTCTCCCTGCACCAGCCGCTGCATCACCTTCTTCCCCCGCAAATCCCGGCGTATTTCCAGCAAGGTGCGTTCCTGCGCCTTGGTGAGCTGGTAAGGCAGCTTTGCGGCTACTTGGTCTGCCCATAGGCTGCTGCTTCCTTCCAGGGGCAGGAAGGCAAAATCATTCACGACTTCCTCCATCTGCTCCTTCTGCAGGCCTGCAGACAGGATAAACTGGAAAAACTCATCAAAAACCAGCCGCCGCCTGGCCTGTTCCAGCGCTTCTTCGCTGCCTGGGAAATGGATATTTTCTATTGCAAAGTTATATTCTGCAAGCTGGCAGCGCCCCCGTACTTCCTCTGGCAGGTAATCCACGGATAAATCCAGTTCCTCCAGCACCTTTTTCACCGTCTGGGAAACCTTATTTTTCCCCAATCCCGCCGTCAGGGGATAGCAAGGCCACAGGCTTTGCTGCATGGACTGGTATTTTTCCGGCGCGAAAACCTGGGGCTGCTCCATATGGAATGCCTGCCCTTTGCGGGCAGCCTTCCCCACTAAGACAAACCATTGCCCTATTTTCAGCGTATTCTTCAGATACGGCATCCGGAACCACACAAATTCCGCCTTCACCCCCTGTTCCTGCACGGTAAGCGAGGTCACCTGCATATTCCGCCCCGCCCGCACAAAAGGAGCCTGGCTTACCCGCAAAGCTATTGCCACTGCCTGCCCTGCCCTTCTTGCCCCCCCTCCTGCTGCAACCCCTTCCGCCTGCCCTGCCCTTCTTGTTCCCCCTCCTGCTGCAACCCCTTCCGACTGCCCCGCCTCTTCCCCTAAGATGCCTGGTAAATCTGCAATATGCGCCACGGGCGGCAGCCTTTCATAATCCCTAGGATAATGAAGGAGCATATCGCCTACGGTATATACTCCCAGATTATGGAATAGCTGTTCTGTTTTTGCCCCAATGCCCTTTAATTCCCCAATCCCGGATGTATGTTCCATATCCCGCTCCTTCCTTCAGGCGAAAAACCTGTCCTATTGATATCTGATATCTTCCCCTAAATCATCATCCCTATATCCGTGCATGTACGGCACTTGGACCAGTTGATTTAGTATAACATAGGCAACCCATGCTTTCAACCTCGTTCCCTTTTTCCCCATCTGCCGCAAGGCTGTCCCTGCCTTTCCTAATCATCCCACAGCCTGCAAAACAGGCTGCCAGAAAAGGAATCCATCCCCATTTCCAGCAGCCTGCCCGCAATCCTTGCCATCCTGCAGCGTCCTGCAGGTATCCTTCTTTATTCCACTGATATCAGATAATAATAAATCGGCTGCCCCCCATAATGTACCTCCACTTCACATCCTGGGTACGTTTCCCCGATTTCTTCCCCTAGCTTCTGTGCCGTCCCCTCTTCCACGTCCTGGCCATAGTAAATGCTGATAATCGCTGAATCCCCATCTACCAGCTGCCCTACCATGTCCTTCGTCACCTGCTCCATGTCCCCGCCGACGGACAGGATGGAACTATCCCCCATCCCCATGTAATCCCCTTGCTTAATCTCTTTATCGTCAATAAGCGTATCCCGCACCGCATAAGTCACCTGCCCGGTCTTAACGCTGGAAAGCTCCTCTGCCATCCGTGCCGCATTCTCCTCCGGCGTGCTGTCCGGCATATAATTAATCAGCGCTGTAATCCCCTGGGGCACGGTCTTTGTGGGAACCACATAGATGTTCTTCTCCTCCATCAGGGAAGCCGCCTGGTTTGCGGCCAATATAATATTCTTATTGTTCGGCAGGATAAAAATATTGTCTGCATTTACTTCTTCAATGGCATTCAACATGTCCTCCGTGCTGGGGTTCATGGTCTGCCCCCCAGCGATAATATAATCCACGCCAAGGCCCTGGAAAATCTCATTAATCCCCTCTCCAATCGAAACGGAAATAAAGCCCATTTCTTTCTTAGGCGCCCTATGCGCCTCTTCTTCTAAGGCCACCCGTTCCTGCCGCCTCTTCTCATCCGCCTGCTTCTGCTCTTTGGCGGCCTTCTGGGCATCTTTTATCAGCTTCTCCTGGTGCTCTTCCCGCATATTGTCAATTTTAATCTTACTCAGGGAACCGTAGGTCAATGCACGCTGAATTACCAATCCTGGGTCATTGGTATGTACATGTACCTTCGTAATCTCTTCATCTGCAACTACCACAATGGAATCCCCAACGGATTCCAGATAGGCCTTAAAATCTATCTCGCCCTTTTCCCCCAAGGGACGGTCCAGCACAACGATAAATTCTGTACAATACCCAAACTTAATATCCTGCTCTGCCTGCTGGGAAATCCTGGTTACGCCGCCGCTTGCCTGTACACCCTCCAAAGTATAGTCTGCCACCTTGCCGACCAAAGCGTCATAAGCGCCCTGCAGGACGGTAACCAGCCCCTGTCCGCCAGAATCCACAACGCCTGCCTGCTTCAGCACGGGCAGCATCTCCGGCGTCTGGCTCAGTACATATTCTGCATGCTGGATAACCTGCGCCAGGAAAACTTCCAGATCATCCGTCTCCCCGATAAGCTCCAGGGCTTTATCCGCAGCGCCCTTGGCTACTGTCAGGATGGTGCCCTCCTTGGGCTTCATAACGGCCTTATAGGCGGTCTCCACTGCCTTCTGGAAGGCATCGCTTAGGATGACCGCGTCCAAAAGTTCATATTTGCTGATGCCCTTGGTAAAGCCGCGGAACAGCTGGGAGAGGATAACGCCGGAATTCCCCCTTGCGCCCCGCAGGGAGCCTGAAGAGATGGCCTTGGCAAGGGACGCCATATCCAGCTCTTCCCCTAACTTCTGGACCTCGGCGGCGGCCGCCATAATGGTCATGGTCATGTTAGTCCCTGTGTCCCCATCCGGCACGGGAAATACGTTCAATTCATTAATCCATTCCTTTTTCGCTTCTAAGTTCTTGGCGCCTGCCAGGAACATCTTAGCAAGCATCGGTGCTTTTATTGTAGATTTCGCCACTTCCATTTCCTCCTTAATCAATCACTCTGACACCTTCTACAAAGATGTTGATTTTCTCGATTTCCATACCGGTAAACTCCTCTACCTGATATTTCACCGTACTGATTAAGTTATCAGAGACAGTGGAAATACTTACCCCATAAGATACAATTACATGGAAGTCCAGTGTAATCTTATTATCCCGCAGGGTGACATTAATCCCGTGGTTCAGGTAATCACGCTTCAAGAGCCTTACCAGGCCATCCTTCATGTTCACGGCAGCCATGCCCACAATCCCAAAGCACTCCACTGCCACAGAACCCGCATAAATAGCAATCACATCTGTATTAATTAACACCTTCCCATACTGCGTGTTCACTTGTCCTTTCATACCGCAACCTCCATCTGCGTCAATGCTTGACATTCTCCTCGTTATCCTATAGTATACCCGTTTTTGCTGAAAAATGAAACATCTATTTTCTCTTTTTTACAAAAAAATGAATTTTCTCTTGCATTACGGCCTTGTTTCTGATAGAATACATGTGTTGTGAATTTGCAAAACGGCAGATTTAGTATATGCAAGGAGGTGCAGTGATGGCAAAGTGCAGTATTTGTGGAAAAGGTGTGCATTTTGGGAACAAAGTCAGCCATTCTCATAGAAGGTCCAACAAAATGTGGAAACCCAATGTAAAATCCGTAAGGTGCAAGGTGAATGGCGGCACCAAGAAAATGTATGTTTGTACTTCTTGCTTGAAGAGCGGAAGAGTTGAAAGGGCTTAAGCATTCTTTTTCCAGAAGCAGGTACAAGGGGCATTCCATTGTTTTGGGCAATGGGCGGCCCTTTTTCTCATGGCGCGGGCGCTTCGGGACGGCTCTCTGGCAGAAGCATCCAAAATATTTTGTTTTCACAGTAAGGAGCAGGCAGAGATGAGAAAATCCAAACGGGAAATCACTGATTTCCATGAAATCCTTGACATCATCCAAAATATGGACACCATCCGGATTGGCATCCATGACGGGAAATACCCCTATGTAGTCCCCGTTTCCTTTGGGTATGATTCCGCTGGCGGGAGGCTGGCCTTTTATTTCCATGGCGCCAAGGAAGGCAAAAAGGCCGGGCTGCTGGCCAAGAACCCCCATGTGTGCGTGGAAGGCGATATCTGCTACCGCTTCAAGGACACCGAATCCTCCGTCACCTGCCTGTACGAGAGCATCATAGCTTACGGGAAATGCAGCCTGGCGGAAGGGGATGAGGCTTTGCATGGTTTAGGGCGCATCCTTAGCCACTGCGGGTACGGCGGCCATACCGTCAATAAAAACGCCTTGCCGGTTACAGCAGTCTATAAAGTAGCGGTGGAATCCATTACGGGCAAATGCAGGGACAAGCACAATTGAACGTACATAGGTCTGGCCCCATGTTTTAACAGCAGAATAAATTATAGCCCAACAGCAGCAATACAAAGATAATTAAAATCCCAAACACTTCATTCGGCAGGAAGAACATGATTGCCATGCCTACCGCTATCCAAAAAAAGATAAATCCAATCAGCCTTTTCATGGCATCACCAAAGGGGAACGTCTATTAATATAGTATATGTTTCCCCTTGGTTAAAATTACCCTGTTCTCATTTCGCGGATGATTCCCTATCCCCTTCCAGCGGTTAAACACGCAGGCAAAAAAGCCAGAGGCCTGAGGAACTGCATTTCCCCAAACCTCCGGCCAGCATACGCACCATCCGCCTGCCTACTCCACATTCAGCTGCTGCGCCAGTTCTTCCGCTGCTGCTTCTTTGGCATCAACGTCTGCCATATCTGGGCTACCCTCCTTTTGGGATTTCTTGTTGGCAAACTTATTCACAAAATCGGGCACCATATCCAAAATCTTGGTGATGCTGTCCTGGTTCTTGATGTTGACTAGCTTGGTGCACCCATCCTGGATAACCAAAACGGCGCTCGGGGCAATGCGCCCGCCTAAGCCTCCAGCAGCGTTATTCTTCTTCTCCTGGCAGAATGCGCCTGCGGCTACGCCAAAAGAAACCTCTACCAATGGCAGGATAATCGTATCCCCAATATGCACCGCATCCCCTACCACGGTTTTTGTGCTGATGAAACTGTCCATCCCTTTAAACAAAGACTGTACGGTTGTGTTGAAATTATTTTCCTGCATAATGTGACCTCCTGTTATTTTCGTATGGCTGCAACCAGCCTGTGTATATTTTTATCTTTCATCAACCGGACAAATGACGGCAGGAAATGCCAAGCCCGGATATATCCTTTGCAGCAAAATGTCCCCTTGATATAAAAGGACTCCCCCATAAAATCCGGCAGAACGGCGACCTGATACCTGGCCCAAAATGGGATAAGGCTGACAGCGCCCAATACTTCCCCTGTCTGTGCCGGGTCTCCCATACAAAATTCCAGCTTGCCAACGGCTTGCCTGGGAGCATAATGCCTCAGCAGGGTCTTTACCTCCAGCAATACATGGAGGAACGCCTTTTGATTAGTTTCCTCTAAAACCAATGATTTTATGTTTTTGAAACGCACCTTTAAGGATGCAATCTTCTGCCCCATATTTGCTGCCCAAGACCGCAGCGCCTGGAACCATTGAGGTATTTTTAAGAAAAACAGCTTTAACCGCCCAAAGAGATTCCTCTTGCTGCCTCCATCCTCTGAATGCTGCCCCCCTGATGGCTCTCCTTCCACATCCTTGGAACCCTGCCCCTTTGATGGCTCTCCTTCCACATCCTTGGAACCCTGCCCCTTTGATGGCTCTTCTTCCACATCCTTGGAACGCCGCCTGTTCCATTGTTCTCCCTCTACGGAATGCTGTCCCGCAGATTGTTCCTCTATTTCAGACGGCAGGATTTCCCCTTCTTGTTCCTGGAACCCCCCTTCCATAGAACGATAGGAAGCTTGTTCCTTGAGCCTCATAAGGGATGGCTGCTCCCTTTGGAATTCCATTAACTCTTCCTTTTGCTTCTGGATAGATGCAATAACCCTCCTTTTCGCCTGCTCCTTTGAAGATATTAATCCCCCAAAAGCCCCTGTCTCTTCCAAAGATTCTGCTTCTTCCATAAAGGCCGGCTCTTTCCCTGTTTCTGTTCCTTCCCCCAGGGCTGTTTCTGTCCCTGTTTCTACTTCTTCCATGGAAGCCTTATTTTCCTCTGTTCCTTCCCTCGGGGCTGCCTCTTTCCCTGTTTCTGTTCCTCCCCTCAGGGCTTCCTCTTTCCCTGTTTTTGCTTCTTCCATGGAAGCCTTCCCTAACGCTGTTCCTCCCCTCAGGGCTTCCTCTTTCCCTGTTTCCGCTTCTTCCATGGAAGCCTTCCCTAACGCTGTTCCTCCCCTCAGGGCTTCCTCTTTCCCTGTTTTTGCCTTGCCAAAAGCGGCTGCTTTTTTTATAGCTTTTGCCTGCCCTAAGGCAGATGCATCTTTTTTGGTTTCTGCTCCCTTCTTAGAAGGCGCCTCTTCCCCAGATAACGCCCCCTCTGTGGGAGCCGCTCCTTTTATGGTTCCCGCTTTCCTTTTCTTCCTCTTCCCACGGCCTCCCCCTCCCTGCCGCTTTCTGGGGAACATGGGAATCCCAAGGATGCGGCATTTCCACAAAAAGCCTTCCTCGCCATACCAAAGCCGTATATAAACGGCATGGAACAGCCAGTGGAAGACTGCCTCCCCCTGTGCCTTTTCTTGTATCTCCAGGCTTATACGGTAGCGGACCGGAACTGCTACCACTGCTGCTGCAAGCAGCAGAAAAACTGCCAAGAGGATGCCAAGGATTTTTAAAATCAGGAATAGGATTCCCATCTTGGACCTTTCTTAGGAAGTTTTCCTTCCTGCCTCTTCAAGAAATAATCCCTGACATGGAAACCTCCGGTCTTACCATACACATCCATGACAATCCTCCCTGCCAGTTCCATGGCATTTTCATACCCTTTTTCAACCCCCACCACCACAAGCCCCTCTTTGGGGTAATATTTTTGCATCAGCTCCCAGGATGGGATGATATCCAGCAGGTTCTGGGGATTGCTGCTTAGGGTAATTACATAGATATCCAGCTGCCCTGCATTATGGCATATTTTCCATTTTATCCTTCTTTTCTTCCTGGCAATGCCTTCTCCTGCATAAAATTCCCTGTCCCAAACCATCCGCCTTCTCCTATCTAAGAATCCTGCTGACTTTATGAACCTATCTTCCCATATGATAAAAAGGCGCCCGCATGCCGTGAGCACCTTTTCTTACGTGCGGCCCGGCTCCCATAGGGCCGTGCCGTGCAACACGGCCCATTCTGGAAATGGGCCCGTTACAGCCTTGCAAAAGCACCCTGCATAGACATGCCTGTACCATCTGGCAGGCTCTTTGGCGTCAGAAGTATTTCCTGCTGCCCCATAGGTTGCTTTTTTTCAAATCCAGGTATTCATTATATGCCTTTTCCAATATCTGCTTCTCATTGGCAAAACGGAGTAAATGGTACGCCTCGTGAAACTTATAATACCCTGAATCGACAAAATATTCTTCCCGTTGTGGTCTGCTGTAATAACTGTCTGCCATCATAAGATACCAGTGCACATCTTTCTCCACGGTATCGTCAGGGATATTGAAAGAATACTGGCTCTTCCCGACATACTTGATAATCATGGCATTCACCCCAGTTTCCTCCAGCACTTCCCGCGCCGCAGTATCCCTGTATTCTTCCCCTGCCTCCACAGTCCCTTTGGGAAGCACCCAGCCTTCATACTTGTTCTTGTAATTCTTATACAAGAGCAGAATTTTCCCGCGAAATATTACCACACCACCACAACTCGTTGCCTCAATCATTGCAATACCTCCTGATGTGGTTTAAATAGAACTTTGCAATCAGTATAACTCTTTTTCCCACATCTTGCAAGGTTTATTTCCATTGCTTTCTACTGATTAAAATAACGGTCAAACACCTGCTTGGCAACCGGTACTGCTACCGTGCTCCCCGCCCCGCCATTTTCCACAATCACCGTAACTACAATGGAACCCTTCTCTTCCGTAGAGGCATACCCAGTGAACCAGGCGTGGCTCTCCCCCTTCACATTACTGAATTCCGCAGAGCCGGTCTTACCGGCTGCCTGGTAAGCCTGGCCGCTTAAGGCTGAGCCAGTCCCCTTGCTTACCACTAAGGACATAAACTCCTGCAGCTTTGCAGCCTCCTCCGCACGCAGCAATGCGCCATATTCCGTGCCATGGTACTCCCGCACGGCCACCCCCTTATAATTTTCCGTATGGTCTATCACATAGGGGCGCATCAGCATCCCCTGGTTGGCAATGGCTGCTGTGACCATAGCCATATGCATGGGCGTCACCAATGTCTCCCCCTGGCCAATCGCCGTCTGTGCCGCATCGTCCGGGCCTGATTCCCCATCCAGCACAAAACTGCTTTGGCTGGAAGGGTAAGGGATGGGGAGCTTTCTGCCAAACAGCATGCCGTCACAAAGCCTGGCAAAGGCCTTCTTATCCAGGCCAAGCCCAATATTAGCATAAGAAGTATTGCAGGATTTGGCAAAAGAATCCTCCAGGCTCTCCGTCCCATGGACAGCATTTTTATAACAGTGGATTTCCATTTTATCAACCGGGATGCTTCCCGTACAATCATAAGAATATCCCTGGTAATCCGGGTTTTCCCGTAAATATTCCAACGTGGTCAGTATCTTAAAGGTAGAGCCCGGCGGGTACAGGCCCTGTGCGGCCCGGTTCACCAGCACGGAATTCTCCCCTTCCGTATCGGAAATAATGCTCTCCCATTCTGTGGCAATGGCATTCGGGTCAAAATCCGGCTTGGACACCATCGCCAGGATTTTCCCGGTTGCCGGCTCTAAGGCAACCACTGCCCCACGGTTGCTGCCCAATGCCTGGTAAGCTGCCTCCTGCAGGTTATAATCCAGGGTGGTGACAATATTGTCCCCCTGGTTCTTCTTGTCCTGGATGCCGTTGATGACCTGCTCCAAAAAAAAGGCATGGGAACGCAGCAGCGTAAAATTCCCAAAAGACTCTATCCCAGACCTGCCATTGCTGTCATAGCCAACGGCATGGGCAAACATACTGCCATAGGGATAATAACGGGTTTCGCTCCCGTCCTCCCCCACCAGGGTCTGTGCCAGCACCTTCCCATCGGAAGACAAGATCTCCCCCCGCACCACATGCTCTGCAAAGGTATTCTGCCTGGTGTTATAGGGGCTGTTAATAAAATCCTCGCTTTTATATACCTGGAAATAAGCAAAATAAGCGATTAAAATAAGGAACAGCCCCACAAACAGATAGGTAATCACAGCAAATTCCCGGTTTTTAACCCGGTTCGTCGAAGTCCTGGACTTTCGTTCCATGGATGGTTTCTTCATGAGGCTTCCCCCCTCCTTTCCTGCTTGTACGCCACAACCCCGGATTCCCCTTCCTCCCCTTCTTACGGGCTGGCTCTCCTATGGATTCTGTTTCCCAAAGCCGCGCATGCTCCTGACCCGGGTTCCGTCCCAGATGCTGCATACGATCCTGCCCTTGATTCCGCTCCAGATGCTGCGCCCGTTCCTGCCTAAGATTGCTCTCCAGGAGGAACCTCTGCCCGAGCTCTTCCTCCTGCAAAGCCTCCTGCACAAGCCTCTGCTCTAGGCTATCCGCTTCCTGCCTCCCCTGCTGCCGTTCCCAGCCTAAACTGCGGCTATTGGACGCTTGCACCTGGCCCGCATCCCTGCCAGAAAAGCCCTGCACCCGACCCGCATCCCTGGAATCAGGATCCTGTATTGGCTGGGCTGCCTCCATATGCTTCCGCCCTGCCTTGCCCTGGCCGCCTGTCCCCGCCTGGGCTGCCTTCCTGCCCGTTCGCCCCGTCCGGGCCTTTGCCTTCCTGCCCTGGCCTGGCTCTTTTTCCTCCTCTCCCCTTTCCCGCAGCAGGTATAGCCCCTGGATAATAGAAAAGAGGATTAACGTGCTTAGCAGCGAACTGCCCCCATAGCTGACCAACGGCAGGGTCACCCCCGTTGAAGGGATGCATTTAATATCCCCGCCCACCGACAGGAAAATCTGGAACCCATAAATTGTCCCGAGCCCCAGGGCCACTAATTTATAGAACAGATCCTTAATCTGCATGGCAATATTCAAAAACATCAGAAAACAGCTCCCGCAGACCAGGAGCAGGCAGATGGCAAAAATCCCTCCCAGTTCCTCTGAGATTGCAGAAAAGATAAAGTCCTGCTTTACCTCCGGAATCTTGTAAGGCATCCCCTGGTTCAGCCCCATGCCGAACCAGCCCCCCGTCCCGATGGCAAATAGGGAATTGGACACCTGGTTGCCTTCCCGCTCAAACACCGCCAAAGGATCCTGCCAAGCCACCACCCGGACCCGCACATGGTGAAACAAGAAGTAAGCTGCCACCGACGCCAATGCGCCCGAGGCTAGGCCGCCTGCAAAATAGTACAGCTTCCTGGTGGCCACATACAGCATGACCATATAGGCGATAAAGAAAATCAGCGCCGCACCAAGGTCCTTGGAAAGCACCAGGATAACCACATGGAGCCCTGCTACCACCGTCGCCTTCACTACCTGGATAAACTCTGTAGATTCGTAGAACATAGACGCCACAAAGAACACAAAGATAATCTTGATAAATTCCGAAGGCTGCACCGTAACCCCCGCCACGCTGAACGAAAGCTTCGCCCCATGGGAAACAGCCCCCAGCACGGCCACGACCCCCAGCATCGTAATGCCCAGCAAGGCATACACCCAGGTCAGGCTGCGGAAAAAACGCCATCGGCTGATAAAATACGGAATCAGCATAGTAACAGCCACGGAGGCTGCCGCAATCATAAACTGCTTTACCGCAGACTCATAAGACAGCCGCGTCAGCATCACAAAGCCAATGCACATGAGCATGCACATATTGTTGACCACAAGCTTGGAAGCCCTGCGGTAAAACAGGGCATAGCACCCCTGCACCACGGCGAAAAACACCACCTGCGCCAAATAAAACTTGAGCAGCCCCAGGTTTTCGGTGGCCAAAAGCAGCACGCCATAAGCATTCAAATGGAACAGGTACAGATAGACGACCTGCTTCTTGAATTTCCCTGCCTGTTTTTCGGGATCCACATTCCGCTTCAATGCAGAAAAGCATTGATAGGTATACAAGGCAAACAGGATAATCATTGTATACTTTGATAATTCCGTAATTAAATGCACCATAAATCATTCAACTCCTCGTTTCCAATGCCCATTGGTAAAGCCCCTCCCATACTGCTCCTGGCGGATGCCTCCCAAGATAGCCTTGCGGTACCATCCAAACACCTGCTCCATTTCCCCAGCCCCTTCTATGGTAAAGGAAAGCCGGGCCCCTGCAGGCTGCAGCCGGCAGATATCCTGGTAATGGTGCAACAAAGAAAGGGGGCTGGTATTATAAACCACATTATAACAGTCCCGACACTGGTTCCTTACAGGGAATACATTCCCAAGCCGGTCTTCCAGATAAGATATCCCCTCTTTCCTGTCACAGGAAACAGTGTTCTTATGTATGCACTGGGCGCTTACCATCAGGGGCTGGTAACCATAGAGGGCCGCTTCCCCTTTTGTACTGTCCAGACGGCACAATTCCTTAAAATTCAATTCCACTGGAAGGGTAAACTGCTCCAGGGGCAAACTGCGCATCCCCCGCAGCGCCTCATTGGAATAGGCATAAAGCTGGTAATCCCCCTGAACCGCAGAAGGCCCTATCCCTTTTTCTTTTAGGAACTGCAGCTCTTCATAATTCCGTGCCAGGAACCCATCCAGCCCTGCCCCGGAGACCTCCTGCCAATGCTCCCCATACCATTCTGCCGTCTTTTTACGGAACACATAGGGCAGCGCCAAATAGCACTCTTTCCCCGCTTCCTTTGCCTGCGCCGCACAATGGGAAAGCTGTTTCCCAAAACCGGTATGCCGCCCTTTTTGCCCCTCCCCGTACAGGGCTGCCCCTTCGATATAAATGCGCCCCACTTCCGGCTGCCTCAAGGCAAACTGGTACTGCACCAACGTCTCTGTCAGTACCCGCAGCTGGGGCGGGCTGCCCGCTGATGGGCTCTTTTGCCGGCAACGCGGCGTGTCTTGGGATTCCAGCCCTGGCTGCGCCCCTGCCTGCCCCAGGGATTCCCTGCAAGGCCCATCCCCTCCTTCCCCTGCCGGGACGCCCTCTTGGGGCTTTCCTCCGCCCGCTGGAAGCTTCCTGCGGTATGGATGCAAGATCCGCTCCTGCAAAAGCCCCAGGCCTTTCCTGCGGAGCTGGTTTAACGCCCCAACGGCCAAAAATACCCCTTCCTCCATCTCCACCTTCAGTTCTGAAAATACAAATGGGGTATCCCCTGTTTTTTTCATTTTCTCCAAAACGGTAAGTTCCGACAAAGGCTGTTTCCTGGAAGGCTGTACCACCTCCCCCAAAACCTCTATGTGCAACTCTTTATATTCTAACATAAGTGCTGCCGGACATCCGCAGGAAAGTCTTAAGATTCCCTTTATTTTTTCTTTCTCCCCATCAAGGCGCTCCTTACCAGCTGTTTCTTTCCCCTTCCCGTTTTTATGGGACGGGCTGGTAAGGGCCATCATCCCTTTCCCGTTCTGCTGGGCAAAATATCCCTCTGTAAACCCGCTGCGGTTCCCCAAATCCAGCAGCCTTTTATGGTCTTCCCTAGAAACCAGGTATCCTGCCCGCCCCTCTCTGTCCTCTTTATCATTCCCCTTCTGGCTCTCCTCATACCTGTCAATATACTTTCGGTAAATCCTTGTCACGCCTGCCGCATACCCTGCCTGCTTCATCCGCCCCTCAATTTTAAAAGAATATGCCCCAGCGCGGATTAATTCCGGGATCTTGGAAATGCCGCACAAATCCTTCGGGCTTAAATAGTACCTTTCCTCCCTGCTTCCATCTACCCGGTAGGGAAGCCTGCAAGGCTGGGCGCACCGCCCACGGTTCCCGCTCCTTCCCCCAATCATGCTGCTCATCAGGCATTGCCCAGAATAACAATAACAGAGGCTGCCATGCACAAAGCATTCTATCTGCGCCCCTGTCTTCTGGTAAATATCTGCAATCTCCTCCAAGGAAAGCTCCCTGGCGGCCACAATCCTATGGCATCCCGCTTCCAGCATCATCCTGGCCCCGTATGCGCCTGTTATCCCCATCTGTGTGCTGGCATGGATGGCCAGGCCTTTAAAATGCCGCTTTACAAAATGCAGCACCCCCATATCCTGCACAATCACAGCATCCAGCCCCGCCTCATAAAGGGGGGTAAGATAGGCCCCAAGCCCTTCCATCTCCCGCTCCTTCAGTAACGTATTGACCGTAAGGTAAAGCCGCTTCCCTCTTATATGAAGGTAATCCAGCCCTTCCATCAGCTCATCTTCCGTAAAATTCTTCGCATAGGCCCTGGCGCCAAACTTCTCCCCTCCCGCATACACCGCGTCTGCGCCAGCCTGTGCCACTGCCTTCAATGCCTCCAATGACCCTGCCGGGGCCAAAAGCTCTGTCTTATCCCCTTTCAATCCTGCCCTCCCTCTTTTGCCCCATGCCGCGTTCCTTTGCTTCTTCCCTTTGCTCCTCTACCCAGTTCCCCCATTCAGACGGGCCGTCCCCGCCAGCTTCCTCCTGCTGCCCCTCTTTTGCCTTCTCTCCTGGCGCTGCGCCTTTGCTGCCCACGGCCAAGGCATCCGCCAAAGCCGCTTCCAGCCTTGCCTTCTCCAAGAGGAGCGCCCGGTTCTCCTTCTCCAGTTCCGCCGCTGCGCCCTCCCTGCTTTCTTCTTTAATCTGGGCAGAAATCAGTTCATGCTTTAGGTCATAGATTTCCTTATCTTTCTCCCGGATATCCTCTTCCAGCTTCTCTGCCCGTTCTTTTGCTTTATAATAATCATCTGCGATATTCAGTTCCAGCAAGGTGTGCTTCATTTCAAGGGGAAAGCGCTTTACCTGCTCTATCGCTTCAAATTCACCGATTTTCCCATTGATATAACTCGCTACTTTCTGCAGGTAATCCTCGCTCTCATAGCCGCTTAGGGTATACACCTTGCCGTCAATCAAAACATCTGCACTGGTCTTTACTGACATATCTTTTCCTCTCCCATAGGTGCTCATTTTCCAGCCCAAGAACCGCCATAACCCATACAAATCCCTATGGCAGCTCCCCCAAAGTTACTCCAACAGCTTCATTATAACTGTTTTTGGCAGAAAAACAATACTATTCTTGCGATTGCAGGCACAATTTTTTCACCATGCCGCAGCGATCAGCCCAAATCCGAGGCTCCCTGGACGCCAAAATGGCGGTATGCAAATTCCGTCACAACCCTTCCCTTCGGCGTGCGGTTCATAAAGCCGTTCTGTACCAGGTAGGGCTCATATACATCTTCAATGGTCCCGGCATCTTCCCCCAAAGAAGCCGCCAAAGTATCCAGCCCCACAGGCCCCCCTTGGAATTTCTCAATCATAGCCATCAGCAGCTTCCTGTCATTCTGATCCAGCCCCATCTTATCCACCTCCAGCAAATCCAGGGCAAAAGAGGCAATCTCCTTTGTCACCTTCCCCTCATATTTTACCTGGGCAAAATCCCGCACCCGCTTTAACAGGCGGTTTGCCAGCCTCGGCGTCCCCCGGGAGCGCCTGGCCAGCTCAAAGGCGCCGTCACTGTCAATCCCAACTGCCAGCTTCGCGGCGGAATGGAGGATAATCGTCTTCAATTCCTGGGGATTGTAAAACTCCAAATGGTCTACCACGCCAAAGCGGTCCCTTAAGGGCGCAGACAAAAGCCCTGCCCTGGTGGTTGCCCCGACCAGCGTAAAATGGGGCAGGTCCAAGCGGATGGAACGTGCCGTCGCCCCCTTCCCAATCATAATGTCTATCACATAATCCTCCATGGCAGGATAAAGCACTTCTTCCACCTGGCGGTTCAGCCGGTGGATTTCATCCACAAACAGGATATCCCCTTCCTGCAGGCCGCTCAGGATTGCCGCCATTTCCCCGGGCTTGCCGATGGCAGGCCCGGAGGTGATTTTCATATGCACGCCCATCTCATTGGCGATAATCCCAGCCAAGGTCGTCTTCCCCAACCCCGGCGGCCCATATAGCAGCACATGGTCTAAAGGCTCCATCCGCTGCTTTGCCGCCTCAATATAGACCTTCAGCATTTTTTTTACTTTTTCCTGGCCAATATATTCTTCCAGCTTTTGGGGGCGCAGGCTGGTTTCTATCAGATGGTCCTCCTCCTGCGCCTGGGTGGAAATCACGCGTTTCTCCATGCAGTCCCTCCTAACTCTGTCCATTGGAATCTCTTTCACCTGGAATGTCCCTGGCTGTTATGTACCGGCAGTCCTGGCAGGAAGGACGGGCGGCATTCCCTGCGATTCTTTTCCGGATAGGAAAAGCTGCCGCACAAAACAAATTTCGTTCTACATGCGACAGCCGATACCGTTCCAATCCTTCTGCGGGTACATTCCCCAGACGGGCATCCCCCTCTATTACTTGGATGCATACCTCCCAACATCCTTAATGGAGAAGCTAATCCTCCCCATTTTATCCTTCCCAAGGCAGACTACCTTCACCATATCCCCCAAGGTCAGGACATCCTCCACCCGGTTAATGCGCTCCTTGGAAATCTTGGAAATATGCACCATGCCTTCCTTGCCAGGCGCAAACTCCAGGAATGCACCAAACTCCTTGATGCTGACAACCTTCCCAACGAACATCTGGCCAGCCTCAAAATCCGTGGTGATAATCTCAATCAGTTCCACAGCCTTATCCATCATTTCCTTCTCTGTGCCGCAGACAGAGACTGCACCCTCGTCACTGATATCAATCTTTACCCCCGTCTGCTCTATAATGGCATTGATGGTCTTGCCCCTCTGGCCTACCACATCACCGATTTTGGACGGGTCAATCTGGATCTGTACAATCTTAGGCGCAAACTCGCCCACTTCCTTCCTGGGCTCTGCGATGGCCTTGGACATGACCTCATCCATAATGTACAGCCTGGCCTCCTTGG